>NZ_CP071868.1:0-627875 GCF_017569225.1 Pengzhenrongella sicca | reverse complement strand
GTACTGGTAGGTGCCGGCGGGCAGGTCGAACGCGCCGGACCACGCGCCGTCGGCCCGCTTGGCGAGCTGGGCGCTCTCGCACAGCGGCATCCAGTCGCTCGCGCAGCCCAGCTCGGAGTTGAAGTCGCCCGCGACGGTCACGGTCGTCGGGCCCTCGTCCACGGGTGGGACCGGGACGACGCCGTCGACGGCGATCCCGACGCTCGCGTAGGTCGAGGCCGCCGCCTTGTTGCCGGCCGCGTCGACCGCGACCGCCCGGTACTCGAGGAGCGTGCCCGGGGCGAGGTCGGTGACGTCGTGGAAGACCCGCGGGTCGCCGGTCTCTGCCGTGCCGAGCGGCGTCCAGTCGGTGCCGCCCACGGCGCGGTAGGAGAAGCTGGTCTGCTGCCAGACGTTCTCGTCCACGTCGGCCGAGATCGGCGCGACGCCGTCGACGGCGGCGCCGGCCGTCGGGGCGGCGATCGTCAGTGGCCCGGCGGCGGCGGGCGCCGCGACCGGGGCGTCCGCGACGAGCACGACCGCGTCGAGCGCCGGCACGGTGAGCGTGACCTGGCCCGCGGCGTCGGCAGTCACCGGGGCGGCGTCGCCGTAGAGCACGGCGTACGTCGCGCCCGGGGTGAGGGTCGTGAGCGTGAGCTCGCGCGCGGCGTCGGAGTTGTTGAGCGCGACGAGGTGCTCGACGCGCTCGGTCGGGTCGACGCGGGAGAACGCGTACGCCGAGGCATCCGCGAACCGCTCGATCTGCGCGCCTTCGGACAGCGCGGGGGTGGACTCGCGCAGTGCGGCGAGCTCGGCGATGTGCGCGTACAGCGGGGCGGCGGGGTCGAACCGGTCGACCGAGCCGGCGGTCTCGCCGGTCAGCAGCGCCTGGTTCACGAACTCGGGCACCTGGCTCGCGAACAGCGACTGGCGGGCGTCCTTGTCCTTGCCGCCGAGGTCGCCGTCCCCGACGAAGCCCTGCTCGTCGCCGTAGTACACGACGGGCTGGCCGCGCGTGAGGTACATCAGGGAGTGCGCAAGCTCGGACCGCGCGAGCGGACTGCTCGCGCTCTTGACCAGGTACCCGATCCGGCCCATGTCGTGGTTGCCGAGGAAGGTCGGCATCGCGGTCGCGCTCGAGTCGGGGGTCGTGTAGAGGTCGTCGCTCGCGAACAGCTTCGACAGGCCCTCGCCCGAGAAGCCCTGGGCGAAGCCGGTCGCGCCGGCCTGGAACGCGAAGTCGAGCGTCGCGCTCATGTCGGTCTTTCGGACGTACGGGCTGGTCTTGGTCGCGTCGGCGTCGTAGACCTCGCCGAACATGAAGAAGTCGGGCTTGCCCGCGGCGTGCGCGTAGTCGAGGACCTGGGTGGTCCACTGCTGCCAGAACTCGAGGTTGACGTGCTTGACGGTGTCGATCCGGAAGCCGTCGATGCCCAGGTCGATCCACTGGTCGTAGACGTCGACGAAGCCGTTGACGACGGTCGGGTGCTCGGTCATGAGGTCGTCCAGGCCGTCGAAGTCGCCGTAGGTGACCGACTCCCCCGCCCAGGTCGAGTTGCCGCGGTTGTGGTAAAGCGTCGGGTCGTTGAGCCAGGCGGGCACCTTGATCGTCGTGTCGGCGGCGGGGATGGTCGGGGTGTACGGGAACGACGACGCCGCGTCGAGCTCCGGGAAGGTGTCGGTGCCCGCGTAGGTGGCCGGGTCGAAGGCGGTGCCGGCGGCGTCGCGGTACGGCGAGGTCGCCTGGTCGACGTAGTCGTAGGTGCCCTCGGTGTAGTCGATGACGTCCGCGGTGTGGTTGGTGATGATGTCGAAGTAGACCTTGATGCCGCGCGCGTGCGCGTCCGCGATGAGGGCCTCGAGCTCGGCGTTCGTGCCCAGGTGCGGGTCGATCCGGGTGAAGTCGGTGATCCAGTACCCGTGGTAGCCGGCGGACGCGTTCGCGCCGGTGCCCTGGACGGGCCGGTTCGTGAACGACGGCGTGAGCCAGATCGCCGTCGTGCCCAGGCCCTCGATGTAGTCGAGGTTGGCCGCGAGCCCGGCGAGGTCGCCGCCGTTGTAGAAGCCCTTGTTCGTGGGGTCGTAGCCCGTGGTCAGCGCGTCGCCGGTCAGCCCGCCCGAGTCGTTCGTCGGGTCGCCGTTCGCGAACCGGTCGGTCATGACGAAGTAGAACTGCTCGTCCGAGCCGGGCTGGCGCACCGGCTCGGCGACGAGCGCGTCGTCGGCGGGCGTGTAGCCGCCCGTGAGCTCGACCGGGGCGACCGCGATGCGGTGCGTGCCGTCGTCGAAGGTGAACCGCAGGGTCGTCGCGCTGGCGAGCACGAGCGGGGCGTTGTCGGCGCCGCCGCCGGCGCCGTAGGCCTCGTCCCAGGTGTCGTTGACCGCGACCTTGTACTCGTAGGTGCCGGCCGGGACCTCGAACTCCGCGGCGTACCGGCCCTCGACGCCCGTGGCGGCGAGCTCGGTCGCCGCGCACTCGGGTTGCCAGTCGGCCGAGCAGCCGAGCTCGGACTGGAGCGAGCCGACGAGGGCGAAGGTCCGGTCGCCGTCGGCGGCGCTCGCGCTCGGGGGCGCGGCGAGCGCGGCGCCGGCGAGGCCGACGGCGAGGGCGCTGGCCATCGCGATCGAGGCACGCCAGGAGAGGGTTCGCGGGGCGGCAGCTGCGGTCATCGTCGACTCCTTGTTCCCGCACATCAATGTGCGGGCGGTGGGCGGGGTGAGCCGACAGTAACGCGTTGCCGCAAGTTACAGCAAGCGTTTCTCACCCGCGTTTTCACCCTACCGGCTGTGCCCCCGCTGCGCGCGCCCTGTGCCCCGCCCACCCCCGCCCTCGCCCCCACCCCCGCCCCCGCCCTCGCCCGGTTTTCAGAGGTATCGGTGCAGAATCCGAACCGATACCTCTGAAAACCGGGTGGTGGGTGGGTCGGGCAGGGGTTAGCCGCGGAGCTCGCGGAGGCGGTCGGCGCAGTCCGTGGGTTCCGGGTCGAGCTCGACGAGCTTGTCCCGGCCCTTGACCCCGGAGACCAGGCGCACGTCGCGGCGGCGCGCACCGAACGCGTCCGCGACCGCGGCCAGCGCGGCCTCGGTCGCCTCGCCGTCGACGGGGCGCGCGTTCACCGCGACCACGAGCCGCTCGCCGTGCAGCCCGCCGACCTTCGCGCGCGACGACCCCGGCTTGACCCTGATCGCGATCCGCATGCGCCCACCCCGTTCCCGTCGGGCTGGACGCTACCCGCTCACCCCCTTCGCCGAGTGCGACGTTGCGGCGGGTGCCAGCGCCTGGGGCAGCGCGGCGGGGCGCACAACGTCGCACTCGGCGGGGCACCGTTCGCCGAGTGCGACGGTGTCGCGGACGCCAGCGCCTGGGCGGGCGCACAACGTCGCACTCGGCGGAGCGCAGTTCGCCGAGTGCGACGTTGTGCGCGCTGCTAGTGGGGCCTAGAGCAGGCCGAGCTTCGAGACCGCGTCGCGCTCGTCGATCAGCTCGGCGACGGAGGCGTCAATGCGGTCCCGCGAGAAAGCGTCGATCTCCAGGTCCGGGACGATCTGCCAGTGGCCGCCCGTCGACGTGACCGGGAACGACGAGATCAGCCCCGCGGGCACGCCGTAGGAGCCGTCGGAGACGATCGCAGCCGACGTCCAGTCCCCCTCGGGCGTGCCGTTGACCCAGGAGTGGACGTGATCGATCGCGGC
This sequence comes from Pengzhenrongella sicca, assembly GCF_017569225.1. Lineage (GTDB taxonomy): Bacteria > Actinomycetota > Actinomycetes > Actinomycetales > Cellulomonadaceae > Pengzhenrongella > Pengzhenrongella sicca. The sequence goes on along the minus strand of NZ_CP071868.1, from coordinate 624,203 downwards.
GTTCGCCGCCGAGGCCGCCGACGACGCACCTCGGGCATCGATGATCGCCGCGCCGCGCTTGGCCACGGTCGGGATGAAGTCGGACTCCAGCCAGTCCTGGTCGGCGACGACCTCGACCGCGGGCCGCCCGGCGATCTCCGCGTGGAAGATGTCCGGGTACTGGGTCGCGGAGTGGTTGCCCCAGATCGTCAGCCGGCGGACGTCGCTCAGGTCCGCGCCGGCCTTCTTGGCGAGCTGGTGCAGCGCGCGGTTGTGGTCGAGCCGCGTCATCGCGCTGAACCGCTCGGCCGGCACGTCGGGGGCGTGCGCGGCGGCGACGAGCGCGTTGGTGTTGGCCGGGTTGCCGACCACCAGCACGCGGATGTCGTCAGCCGCGCCGGCGTTGATCGCCGCCCCCTGCGGCGCGAAGATGCCGCCGTTCGCGGTGAGCAGGTCGCTGCGCTCCATGCCGGCGGTCCGGGGGCGCGCGCCGACGAGCAGGGCCACGTTCGCGCCGTCGAACCCGTCGGTCGGGTTGTCGAAGATGTCGATCCCGGCGAGCAGCCCGAAGGCGCAGTCATCGAGCTCCATCGCGATGCCGACCGCGGCCTTGACCCCCTGCGGGATCTCGAGCAGGCGCAGCTTGACCGGCGTGTCCGGGCCGAGCAGCTGGCCCGACGCGATCCGGAACAGCAGGGCGTAGCCGATCTGGCCGGCCGCGCCGGTGACGGTGACGTTGACGGGGGTGGTGCTAGCCATCACAGAACTCCTTTGATCTGGACGCGCATCAGGAACCGGGTCAGGACAGACGCGCGGCTAGGTTCTCGTCGAGGCAGGCGAGGAACGCCTCGGTGGTCTGCCACGCCTGGTCGGGCCCGACGAGCAGGGCCAGGTCCTTCGTCATCTTCCCGGACTCGACGGTCTTGATGACGACGTCCTCGAGGGTCTCGGCGAAGGCCGTCACCTCGGGCGTGCCGTCGAGCAGGCCGCGGTGCTTGAGCCCGCCGGTCCACGCGAAGATCGAGGCGATCGGGTTGGTCGACGTCGGCTTGCCGGCCTGGTGCTGGCGGTAGTGCCGCGTCACCGTGCCGTGCGCCGCCTCCGCCTCGACGCATCGGCCGTCCGGCGTCATCAGGACCGAGGTCATCAGGCCGAGGGAGCCGAAGCCCTGCGCGACGGTGTCGGACTGGACGTCGCCGTCGTAGTTCTTGCAGGCCCAGACGTAGCCGCCCTCCCACTTCATCGCGGAGGCGACCATGTCGTCGATCAGGCGGTGCTCGTAGGTCAGGCCGGCCGCATCGAAGTCAGCCTTGAAGTCGGCCGCGAAGACCTCGGCGAAGATGTCCTTGAACGCGCCGTCGTACGCCTTGAGGATCGTGTTCTTGGTCGACAGGTACACGGGGTAGCCGCGCTGCAGGCCGTACGCGAACGACGCGCGCGCGAAGTCGCGGATCGAGTCGTTGAAGTTGTACATCCCCATGGCGACGCCGCCGCCGGCCGGGTACGTCACGACCTCCTGCTGGATCGGCGCGGAGCCGTCCGTCGGGGTGAACGTCAGGGTCAGGGTCCCGGCGCCGGGCACCTTGAAGTTCGTGGCCCGGTACTGGTCGCCGAACGCGTGCCGGCCGATGATGATCGGCTTGTTCCAGCCCGGCACGAGCCGCGGGATGTTGGAGATGATGATCGGCTCGCGGAAGACGACACCGCCGAGGATGTTACGGATCGTGCCGTTGGGCGAGACCCACATCTTCTTCAGCCCGAACTCCTCGACGCGCGCCTCGTCCGGCGTGATCGTGGCGCACTTGACCCCGACGCCGTGCTCCTTGATCGCGTGCGCGGCGTCGACCGTGACCTGGTCGTCGGTCGCGTCGCGGTTCTCGATCGACAGGTCGAAGTAGCGCAGGTCGATCTCGAGGTACGGGTGGATCAGCCGATCCTTGATGAAGTGCCAGATGATCCGCGTCATCTCGTCGCCGTCGAGCTCGACGACCGGTCCGACTACCTTGATCTTGGCCATCCGGCGATCTCCTGTGGTCTGAAGTGTGGTTCTGGGCACCGAAGAGGAGATTACTCGACATCGAGAGATTCTGGCCCGTCATCGGGCCACGGATCTCGCTGGAGCCCGTCCGCGCCAAGCCCGGAGCACAGTGACATGCTGGGCTGACGTACAGCGGACGTCCAGGTGGAACCGGCATGCTCACCGGGGCGCCGCCGGCGTCCGACTCACCAAGGACAGGACGATCATGTCGAAGGACACCTCTGACCTCAGCTCGACCACGGGACGGGTAACTGCCGCCTCGCCGGACGTGCCCACGCCACCGGTGAGCGATGCCACGCCCGTCCCGGCCGCCGACGTCCTGGTGGTGACCGGCGACGTCGTGCTCGTCGCCGCGCCGCCCGCCCTGCTCGCGCGCCTCGGCGCCGAGGCGATCGGCTCGTTCGTGCTCGTGCTCGTCGGCCTCGGCGTCGCGCTCTACACGACGCTCTCGGGAGCCGGCACGCTCGGCGTCGCGTTGGCGTTCGGCCTCGCGCTGACCGCGGGCATGCTCGCGTTCGGGCACGTCTCGGGCGGCCACTTCAACCCGGCCATCAGCCTCGGCTCCGCGATCGTGGGCCGGCTCACGTGGCGCGACCTCGTGCCGTACTGGCTCGCGCAGCTCGTCGGCGCGGCGCTCGCCGCGGCCGCGCTGTACCTGACGATCCCGACGGCGCTGCCGACCCTGGTCGCCTCGGGTACGGAGACGACGACGCAGCAGTTCTTCGCCTCGACCGCCAGCGGGTTCGACGCCCACTCGCCGCTCTCGCTGCTGTCGACCGGCCAGGTCACGTTCGGCCTGCTCCCCGCGCTGCTCATCGAGGTCATCGCCGTCGCGGTGCTCGTCGGCATCTTCCTGGCGGTCACCAGCCACCGCGCCCAGCGGTCCCTCGCGCCGTTCGCGGTCGGGTTCAGCTACGCGGTCCTGCTGCTCGTCGCCGCCCCCATCAGCAACGGCGCGCTCAACCCCGCACGGGCGAGCGCCGCGGCGCTGTTCTCCGGCAGCGGCGCGCTCGGCCAGCTGTGGGTCTTCTGGGTCGCGCCCCTGGTCGGGGCGCTCATCGCCGGGCTCGCCTACCGCGCGTTCGCGTCGGAGCCGACCGACGATCTCGCCGACGACTTCGCCGACGAGGACGAGGTCGAGCTGGACCAGGTCACCGCCTGAGCCGTTCGGCCCGCACGACCGCACCACGCACCACCCGAACCGCCCGTCGCCACCCGGCGACGGGCGGTTCGTGCGTGGCTCTAGCGAACCGGGATGACCTGGGACAGGAAGCCGACGCCGACCGCGAGCAGCAGCAGGACCGCGACGTCGAGCACGCGCGAGCGCACGGTGAACGCGACCGGCCCGGGCGACGGCAGCACGGCGCGCGCCAGCCCGGCGCACGCGAGCCCGATTGCGAGCACGAGGCCCCCGGTCGCCACGCCGACGGTCAGCACGAGCGCCAGCGAGATCCCCAGCCCGGTACACGTCCACCACAGCGACGGGGTGCGGCCGGCCGCGAGCGAGGCGCGCGCGGTCGCGCGCACGTCGAGCTCCGGCTCGGGTTCGCGCACGGGCTCGCGAGCGGGCTCCGCCACCGCCTCGCGCACCGGCTCGCGCGCGGGCTCGCGCGCTGACTCGCGCGCGGGCTCGCGGTGCGCCGCGGTGCTCGCCGCGGCGAGCCCCGTCGTCAGGTCCTGCTGCATGGATCGGCCTCCTGCATGCCAGGCTACCGTTGCGCCGTGCCCGTCCCACCGGAACCCGACCGCCCCGACGCGGGCGTGCCGCGGCTCCCACCCCGCTCGATCGTCGTGGTCGGCGCCGGGCTCGCCGGGGCGCAGTCCGTCGCGGCGCTGCGCGCGCTCGGGTTCGACGGCCACCTCACGCTCCTCGGCAGCGAGGGCCTCGCGCCGTACGACCGCCCGCCGCTGTCGAAGCAGCTGCTCGAGCGCGCCGAGCCCGCCTGGCTGACCGGCGAGCTCGGCGTCGACGTGCTCGCGCTCGCCGACGACGTCCGCCTCGCCTCCCCCGCGACCGGCCTCGCCGTCGGCGCCGCCGGCGTCCGGATCACCACCGCCGACGCCGAGTTCCCGGCCGACGCCGTCATCCTCGCCACCGGGTCGCACGCGATCGCGCCGCCCGGCTGGACGGGCGCGGTCACGCTGCACACCGCGGCCGACGCTGACGCGCTGCGGGCCCGGCTGCACCCGGGCGCGCGGCTCGTCGTCGTCGGCGCGGGCTGGATCGGCGCCGAGGTCGCGGGGGTCGCCGCCGCCGCGGGGGTCGACGTGACCGTCGTCGAGGCGGCGGACGCCCCGCTCGCCGCCGCGCTCGGCGCCGCGGGCGCGCTCACCGCCGGCTGGTACGCGGCCGCCGGCGTGCGGCTGCTCACGGGCAGCCCGGCCGCGCAGGTCCGGGCCGACGGCGTGCGCCTCGCGGACGGCCGCTGGTGCCCGGCCGACGTCGTGCTCGCGGCGATCGGCGCGCGCCCGGCGACCGGCTGGCTCGCGGGCGCGGTGCCGATCGACCCCGACGGCGCGATCCGGGTCGACGCGCGGTACGCCGTCGTCGGCGGGCCGGCACATGTGCGCGCGGTCGGCGACCTCGCCCGGCGCCGGTCGGCGCGGCACGGCTGGGTGCCCGGCGGCCACTGGGACGGCGCGCTGCGCGGCCCGGCCGTCGCGGCGGCTGCGCTGCTCGCGCGCGCGCCGACCGCCGATGCCACGTCGGCCGTCACCGCCACGGTCGCCGAACTGGCCGCCGACCCGGCGCCCTACGTCTTCTCGACGCAGCTCGGGCACGACCTGACCCTGTACGGATCCCGCGGCGACGCCGACGAGCTCGTGCTGCGCGGCGACCCGGCCGGCCCGGACGGCTGGACGGCCCTGTGGTTCGCCGGCGGGACGCCGGCACGCGACCCGGCGAGCGGCCCGCGCGAGCTCACGGCGGTCCTCACGGTCGACCGGCCGCGCGACGCGGGGGCCGCGCGGCGCCTGTACGCCGGCGCCGCGCTCCCCCGCCTCGACCCGCGGCTTGCCGCCGACCCGTCTCGCCCGCTGCGCTCCGCCGTCGCCGACTGACGCCGCAGCCTGGGCTGGCGCGCGCCGCCGGGAGGGCTGACGCGCGCCTCGGCCGGCGGCGTTCCTCAGTGGGCGAAGTGCCGGGTGCCCGTCAGGTACAGCGTCGCGCCGGCGGCCTCGGCCGCGGCGATCACCTCGGCGTCGCGCACTGACCCGCCGGGCTGCACGACGGCGCGGACCCCCGCGTCGAGCAGCACCTGCAGCCCGTCGGCGAACGGGAAGAACGCGTCCGACGCCGCGACCGAGCCGCGCGCGCGCCCGTCGTCGCCGGTCCCGGCGCGCTCGACCGCGAGCTTGCACGAGTCGACCCGGTTGACCTGCCCCATGCCGACGCCGACGGACGCGCCGCCGGAGGCCAGGAGGATCGCGTTCGACTTCACGGCCCGCACGGCGCGCCAGGCGAACGCGAGGTCGGCGAGGGTCGCCGCGTCGGCGGGCGCGCCCGCGACGAGCTGCCACGCGGCCGGGTCGTCGCCGGGGGCGTCGATCCGGTCGGCCTGCTGCATGAGCAGCCCGCCGCTGATCGCCCGGATCTCGGCCGCGGCGCGCGGCGCGGCGGCCACGACGAGCAGGCGGATGTTCTTCTTGGCCGTCAGGATCTCGATGGCGGCGGGCTCGAAGCCCGGCGCGACCACGACCTCCGTGAACACGGGCGCGACCTGCGCGGCCATCGCCGCGGTCACGATCTCGTTGGCCGCGATCACGCCGCCGAACGCGGACAGCGGGTCGCACGCGTGGGCGCGGGCGTGCGCCTGCGCGATGTCGGCCCCGACGGCGATGCCGCACGGGTTCGCGTGCTTGATGATGGCCACGGCCGGGCCGGTGTGGTCGTGCGCGGCGCGCCACGCGGCGTCGGCGTCGACGTAGTTGTTGTAGCTCATCTCCTTGCCGTGCAGCTGGGTCGCCTGCGCGAGCCCGATCGTGCCGTCGCCCTGGGCGTAGAGCGCCGCGGCCTGGTGCGGGTTCTCGCCGTAGCGCAGCACCGCGGCGCGTTCCCAGGTCGCGCCGGCCCAGGACGGCAGCGGCGAGGCGACCGGGGCGCCGGCGTCGGCGTCGGCGTCGGGATCAGTACCAGCCGCGACGGGCGCGAGCACGTTCGTGAACCAGCTCGCGACCGCGACGTCGTAGGTGGCCGTGTGCACGAACGCGGCCGCGGCGAGCGCGCGTCGCTCGGCGAGCGTGAAGCCGCCGTCGGCCCCGCCGGCGGCCGCCGCGACGACCGCCGGGTACTGCGCCGGCTCGACGACGACGGCGACGCTCGGGTGGTTCTTCGCGGCGGCCCGGACCATCGACGGCCCGCCGATGTCGATCTGCTCGACGCACTCGTCCGGCGTCGCTCCCGAGGCGACGGTCGCGGTGAACGGGTAGAGGTTGACGACCACGAGCTCGAACGCCGCGATGCCGAGGTCGGCGAGCTGCGCGAGGTGCTCGGGCCGGCGGGTGTCGGCCAGGATGCCGGCGTGCACGCGCGGGTGCAGCGTCTTGACCCGCCCGTCGAGGCACTCGGGGAAGCCCGTCAGCTCCTCGACCGCGGTCACCGGGATGCCGGCGGCGGCGATCGTCTTGGCGGTCGACCCGGTCGAGACGAGCTCGACGCCCGCGGCGTGCAGCGCCGTGGCGAGCCCGACGAGGCCCGTCTTGTCGTACACGCTCACGAGCGCGCGGCGCAGCGGGCGACGCGTCGAGTCGGCGGTGGCGTCGACGCCGGTGGTGGATTCAGCAGGCGTGGTGCGGGGTGCGGTGGACATGTGTCTCCCGGGTCGGCATGGCCTGTGCGCGCGGCACAGTGATGGACCCAGGCACCCAGGCGAACGGCGCTCCGGCGGACTGCTGCGGCCGCTCCCCGGTGGTTGCATCCACCTCAGGTACGCCAGTCACGGCCGAGGCCAGGATATCCGACGTCAGCCGACGACGGCGCGGCGCCCCTCGATCGTCAGCGTCCCCCGGGCGATGCGCCCCACCCAGTCGACGAGCATCGCGCGCTCGGCGACCTTGATCCGCTCGTGCAGGCTGGCCTCGTCGTCGTCGGCCTCGATCGCGACGGCCACCTGGGCGATGATCGGCCCGGTGTCGACGCCGGCGTCGACGAGGTGCAGCGTCGCGCCGGTCACCGCGACCCCGTGCGCGAGGGCGTCCCGGACCCCGTGCGCGCCCGGGAAGGAGGGCAGCAGCGCGGGGTGGGTGTTGAGCACGCGCGCGGGGAACCGGTCGAGAAAGGTCGGGCCGAGGATCCGCATGAAGCCGGCCGAGACCACGAGCTCGGGCCGGAACACCGCGACGGCCTCCGCCAGGCCGCGGTCCCAGCCGGGCCGGTCCGCGAAGTCCGCGGGCGCGACGACGGCGGTCGGCACGCGCGCGGCCCGCGCGAGCGCGAGGGCGCCGGCGCCGGGCCGGTCGCTGACCACCGCGACGACGCGGGCGCCGTACGCGGCGTCGTCGTGGGCGGCGAGCAGCGCTGCCAAGTTGCTCCCGGCGCCCGAGACGAGCACGACGACCCGGTGCGCCGCGCTCGTGCGGACCCGGGCACCGTTCGGCGTCGTCGACCCTGCGGCGCGGGGACCGGGCGCTGTGCTCACGGCGACGACCTTAGCCCGCGGGCTAGCGCTGGGGCCTCGGTGGGGAAGAATGGGCGCGCGCGGCCACCCGCCCGCGCAGCCAGCCCAGCGGCGACCGTGCCGCGGACGATCGGAGGCGACCGATGGGCAATCCGTACGCTCCGCCGTCGGGCAACGCGCCGCGGCCGCCCGCCCCGGCGCCGCGCCCGCCGGCGCCGCCGCCCCACCCGGTCCCCACCCCGCCCGGGCCCGGCGGTCAGCCGCCGGTGCTCCCCGACCCGATGCGGCGGGCCGGCCCGCCGAAGCCGGTCGACCCCGAGGTCACGCGCGCCGCGGGCCAGCAGATCGCGATCTTCAGCCTGCTGCTGCTCGGCGCGGTGATCGCGAACGCGCTGCCGCTGCCGTGGCAGGCGGCGTCGCTCGGGTTCGTGCTCGCGGCGCTGGTCGTCGGCGTCCGGGCGCTGATCTTCGTGTGGCGGGCCGGGATCCGCGGCGTCCTCATCCCGACGCTGTCGATCGGGCTCTCGTTCACCGCGCTGCTCGCGGTGTCGATGAGCAGCATGCTGCTGCTGTGGCCCGTCCAGGTCGAGCGGCAGGAGTGCCTGCAGGACGCGCTGACGATCGCCGCGACGCAGAGCTGCGAGGCCGACTACCAGCAGGCGCTCGAGGACCGGCTGCTGGAGCTGACCGGCACGACGACGCGCGACTGACCGGCGGCTCACCGGCGAGACCGGACCGCCGTGGCCCGGTCGGGCGCTCTGTCAGCGCCCGCGCACACCGTGCCGGCCGGCCCGGACCCGGCGCCAGCAGCCGCGCACGGCGGCCCGCACCTCGGGGCTCAGCGGCAGCACGACGGCCGCGAGCCCGATCGCGGTCCCGCCCGCGACCGCGAGTCCGACGAGCAGGCCGGACCCGCCGACCTCGGTCATCCGCCCGGGGCCGGCCGACCCGCTCGAGAGCGCGACGATCGTGCCCGCGAGCACTGCGGCCACGACCGCCGCGACGGCGACGGCCAGCAGCGCGTGCCACCAGGCGCCTCGCGGCAGCCGCGCGTGCAGCCACCACCCGGCGACGGCGCCAACCAGCACGAGCACGGCCGGGAGCCACTCGAGCGCCGCGGTCGACCCGCCCGGCTGCGGCAGGACGCCGAGCAGCGGGAGCGCGGGCAGCGGCCCGGCGACGATCGCGCCGGCCGCGAAGTGCGAGCCGGCCCCGATCACGAACCCGGGCCCGGCGAGGTAGGCGAGCGCCCACCCGACCAGGTCGGGCACGAAGGCGACCTGCCCGACCGCCAGGACGGTCCCGCCGATGACGTCGAGGTCCAGGCTCTCGCCCACCTCCGTGACGCTCCCGTGGCCCACGACGATCCAGCAGAGCACGACGACGACGGCGCCGATCACGAGCAGCGCGGCGGCGAGCACCCCGGCGGCGATCCCGGCGCGCGCGGCCCCCGGCACGCGGATCCACAGCGGCCGGCTGAGGTCGCGCAGCAGGGGCGCCTCGGGGCGCGCGAGCAGCCCGGCGCCGAGCCCGAGCGCCGCGATGACGGCGGCGCCCGCGATCGCGCGGACGACCCCGGCCGCGCCCGGGGCCACCATGAGGGCGACGGCGAGCACCACGGAGAGGTACCCGCCGAGGGCGGCCGCATAGCCCGACCAGGCCGCGTAGCCGGAGCGCCGCGCGCAGGCGTGGCAGGCGTACCCGGCGAGCAGCGTGATCCCGAGCGGGATGAGCGTGACCTGCACGCCGCCCGCGGCCAGGGGCACGCCGTGGCCGAGGAGCCAGATCCCGGCGCCGACACCGATGGACCGGAGCCACCCGACCTCGGCGTTCGACGGGTCGGCGGAGGTCGCGACGTAGGCCGCGAGGGTCGGCGCGACCACGACGGCGAACGACAGGAGCGCCGCCTGCAGGCCGGCGGCGAGACCGGCCGCCCAGCGCGGCGCGCCGTCGACCGATCCCCCGAGCGAGCGCGGCGCGCCGTCGTCGGTGGTCACGAGGCGTCGCCCGAGCTGGGCCAGCCGCTCGGACGCCGGCGTCCTGCCGGCGTCCGTCGCGCTGCTGCCCGTGCTCTGACTGCCCGTCCAGCGGCTGCCCGTGCTGCTCGTGTCCGCCCGGCTGGTGTCCGTCTTGCTGCTCACGACCCCATCGTCCCCGGTCGAGGCGCCGGCCCGGCCCCCGCCGCGCCGACCGGCTAGGTCAGGAGCGCCCGGATGAGGTTCGCGGCCTCGGACGGCGTCTTGCCGACCTTGACGCCGGCGGCCTCGAGGGCCTCCTTCTTGGCCTGCGCGGTGCCCGACGAGCCGGACACGATCGCGCCCGCGTGGCCCATCGTCTTGCCCTCGGGCGCGGTGAAGCCCGCGACGTAGCCGACAACGGGCTTCGTCACCGACTCGGCGATGTACGCGGCCGCGCGCTCCTCGGCGTCGCCGCCGATCTCGCCGATGAGGACGATCGCGGCGGTGTCGGGGTCGGCCTCGAACGCCGCGAGGGCGTCGATGTGCGTGGTCCCGATGATCGGGTCCCCGCCGATGCCGATCGCCGTCGAGAAGCCGATGTCCCGCAGCTCGTACATCATCTGGTAGGTCAGGGTGCCCGACTTGGAGACGAGCCCGATCTTGCCCGCGCCCGCGATGTCCGCCGGGATGATCCCGACGTTCGACTTGCCGGGGCTGATCAGCCCGGGGCAGTTCGGGCCGATGATGCGCACGCCCTTGGCCTGCGCGTAGGTGAAGAACTCGGCGGTGTCGGCGACCGGGACGCCCTCGGTGATGATCACGATCAGCGGGATGCCGGCGTCGACGGCCTCGATGACGGCGGCCTTGGTGAAGGCCGGCGGCACGAAGACGACGGACACGTCCGCCGACGTCGCGGCGATCGCCTCGACGACCGAGCCGTACACGGGCACCGAGACGGCGGCCGCGCCGTCGGCCGCGGGGAACTCGACCGAGGTGCCGGCCTTGCGCGGGTTCACGCCGCCGACCACCGCGGTCCCGGACGCGAGCATCCGGGCGGTGTGCTTGCTGCCCTCGGCGCCGGTCATGCCCTGGACGATGACCCGGGAGGCCTCAGTCAGGAAGATTGCCATCGTGGTAGCTCTCGTTTCTCAGAAGTTCTGTGCAGGATGCGGGCGGGGTCGGGCAGCTCACGCGTTGGCCAGCTCGGCGGCCTTCGCCGCGCCGCCGTCCATCGTGTCGGCCAGGGTGACCAGCGGGTGCGCCGCTGCGGCCAGGATCGCGCGCCCCTCGAGCACGTTGTTGCCGTCGAGCCGGACGACCAGCGGCTTGGTCGCGTGGTCGCCGAGCATCTCGAGCGCGGCCACGATGCCGCGCGCCACCTCGTCGCACGCGGTGATCCCGCCGAAGACGTTGACAAACACGGCCTTGACCTGCGGGTCCGACAGGATGATGTCGAGCCCGTTCGCCATCACCTCGGCCGACGCGCCGCCGCCGATGTCGAGGAAGTTGGCCGGCAGCACGCCGCCGAACGCCTCGCCTGCGTACGCCACGACGTCGAGCGTGCTCATGACGAGGCCTGCGCCGTTGCCGATGATCCCGACGGAGCCGTCGAGCTTGACGTAGTTGAGGCCCTTCTCCTTCGCGCGCGCCTCGAGCGGGTCGGCCGCGGCCGCGTCCTCGAGCGCCGCGTGGTCCGGGTGCCGGAAGCCGGCGTTCTCGTCGATCGTGATCTTGCCGTCGAGCGCCACGATCGCGCCGTCGGCCGTCCGCACGAGGGGGTTGACCTCGACCAGCGTCGCGTCCTCGCCCTGGTAGACGTCCCAGAGCTTCATGAACACCTCGGCGACCGGGCCGGCGACGTCGGGCGCGAAGCCCGCGGCGTCGGCTATCTGGGCCGCCTTGGCGGCGTCGATCCCGACGAGGGGGTCGACGGCGACCTTCGCGAGCGCGTCGGGGCGCTCGACCGCGAGCTGCTCGATGTCCATGCCGCCCTCGACGGAGGCCATCGCGAGGTAGCGGCGCTCGGACCGGTCGAGCAGGATCGAGAAGTAGTACTCCTCGGCGATCTGCGCGCCGGCCGCGACCATCACCTGGTGGACGGTGTGGCCCTTGATGTCCATGCCGAGGATCTCGCCGGCCTTCTCGGCCGCCTCGGCCGGGGAGTGCGCGAGCTTGACGCCGCCCGCCTTGCCGCGCCCGCCGGTCTTGACCTGCGCCTTGACGACGACGGTCCCCCCGCCGAGGTGCTCCGCGCCGGCGCGGGCCTGGTCAGCGGTGGTGGCGACGACGCCCCCGAGCACGGGCACACCGTGCTTGTCGAAGATGTCCCGTGCCTGGTACTCGAAGAGATCCACCCTGCTGCGTCCTTCCGTCGACGGCGGACGTGGGCCGCAGTGGCCGCATCGCCCGGACAGATCGTAGCGGGCGGCGGCCCAGATATCTTCACATCGACAGATTCGCCGCCGGCGGGCCGCGGCGCGCGCTCAGCCGCCGCGGCGCGCGCTCAGAGCTTGGTGACCGGCGAGTACCGCAGCAGCAGCCGCTTGGTCCCGTCGGAGCCGAAGTCGATCTTGGCGACCGAGTTCGCGCCGGCGCCCTCGACCCCGACGACGGTTCCGAGCCCGTACGCGTCGTGCGTGACCTTGTCGCCGATCGCGAGGCTCGGCACGTCGCCGGCGGGCCGCGGCGTCGCCGAGCCCAACTTCGGCGCGTCGGGCGACGGCGGCACGGGGCGCTTCTTCTGCCCCTGCCCCGAGCCGCCCGAGCCGGCGTAGCTCGACCCGCCGTAGCCGGAGCCGTAGCCGGCGCCCGACCGCAGCACCGACATGCTCGACTCGCGGCGGCGCCAGTCCATGAGCTCCTCGGGCAGGTCGTCCAGGAACCGGCTCGCCGGGAACTCGTTCGGCATGCCCCACGACGTGCGCACCGCGGCGCGCGAGAGGTACAGGCGCTCGCGCGCTCGGGTGAGCCCGACGTACGCGAGCCGGCGCTCCTCGGCGAGCTGGGTCTCGTCCGCCATCGACCGCATGTGCGGGAAGGTGCCGTCCTCGAGCCCGGTGAGGAACACGACGGGGAACTCGAGGCCCTTGGCGGTGTGCAGGGTCATCAGGGTGACGACGCCCTGGTCGACCTTGGGGGCGCCGTCGCCGTCGTCGTCGCTCGGGATCTGGTCGGAGTCCGCGACCAGCGAGACGCGCTCGAGGAAGTCCGCGAGGTCGCCGTCGGGCTCGGACTGCTCGAACTCGGACGCGACCGCGTGCAGCTCCGAGAGGTTCTCCACGCGCGCGGCGTCCTGCGGGTCGTCGCTCGCGCGCAGCTCGGCGAGGTAGCCGGTGCGGTCGAGCACGGCGCCGAGCACCTCGGCGGGGCCAGCGCCGGTCGCGGCGAGCGCGCGCAGCTCGTTCATCATCGCGTCGAAGGCGCGCAGGCCGGTGAGCGCGCGTGTGCCCAGGCCGGGCACCTCGTCGACGCGGGCGAGCGCGGCGCCGAACGAGAGGCGCTCGCGCTCGGCGAACGCGTTGACCATCGCCTCGGACCGGTCGCCGAGGCCGCGCTTGGGCACGTTGAGGATGCGGCGCAGGTTGACGTCGTCGTCGGGGTTCGCGATCGCGCGCAGGTACGCGACGGCGTCCTTGATCTCGCGCCGCTCGTAGAACCGGGTGCCGCCGACCACCTTGTACGGCAGGCCGACCCGGATCAGCACCTCCTCGAGCGCGCGGGACTGCGCGTTCGCGCGGTAGAAGATCGCGACGTCGCCGGGGCGCACGCCGTCGGAGTCGCCGAGGCGGTCGATCTCCTCCGCGATGAACCGCGCCTCCTCGTGCTCGTTGTCGGCGACGTACCCGACGATCGCGGGCCCCGCGCCGGAGTCGGTCCACAGCCGCTTGCGCTTGCGGCCGGTGTTGCGCGAGATCACGGCATTCGCGGCGGAGAGGATGTTCTGGGTCGAGCGGTAGTTCTGCTCGAGCAGGATGGTGCGCGCGTTCGGGTAGTCGGCCTCGAACTCGACGATGTTGCGGATCGTGGCGCCGCGGAACGCGTAGATCGACTGGTCCGCGTCGCCGACGACGGTCAGCTCGCCGGGTGCGACCGCGTCGGTCCCGGTCGCGTCGGGTGGGGCGGCGTCGGTACCGGTCGCGTCGGGTCGCGCGCCGCTGGGCCCGGCGCCGTCGGGTCGCGGCGCCGCCGGGGCCGAGATGCCCGCGAGCTCGCGCACGAGCATGTACTGCGCGTGGTTGGTGTCCTGGTACTCGTCGACCAGCACGTGCCGGAACCGACGCCGGTAGTGCTCGGCCACGGCCGGGAACGCCTGCAGCAGGTGCACCGTCGTCATGATCAGGTCGTCGAAGTCGAGCGCGTGGGCCTGACGCAGCCGGGCCTGGTACCGGTCGTAGGCCTGCGCGAGGACGGTGTCGAACTCGTCGCCGGCGCCCGCCGCGGTGCCCGACGTGCGCGCGAAGTCGGCCGGGTCCACCAGCTCGTCCTTGAGCGCCGAGATCTTCGAGATCAGGGCCTTGGGCGGGTACCGCTTGGGGTCGAGCTCGAGCTCGCGCGCGACCATCGTCATGAGCTTGAGCGAGTCGGCGGAGTCGTAGATGGAGAAGCTCGAGCGCAGCCCGAGGGTCTTGGCCTCCTTGCGCAGGATCCGCACGCAGGCCGAGTGGAACGTCGAGACCCACATCGCCTTCGCGGGCGGGCCGACGAGCGCCTCGACGCGCTCGCGCATCTCCGCGGCGGCCTTGTTGGTGAAGGTGATGGCGAGGATCTCGCCAGCGCGCGCGCGGCGGGTCGCGAGCAGGTGCGCGATCCGGTGGGTCAGCACCCGCGTCTTGCCCGAGCCGGCACCGGCCACGATGAGCAGCGGCCCGCCGGAGTGCAGCACCGCCTCGCGCTGCTGCGGGTTGAGCCCGACGAGAAGGCTCTCCGGGTCGCGGACGGAGGGGGCTCCCGGCGCCGGCGCGAAGCCGCGATCGCCCTCGGCCGGGTCGAGGTCCCGGACGGCCTGATCCGGCTGCTCCGGCCGCTCCGGCCGGTCCCGCGGGGAGCGTCGCGAGCCCAGCGCCTGGGGCGCCTGGGACGCGGGTTCGGACACGTCGGTCACGGCGGCCGTCACCACGGGATGAGCGGTGCGAGCAGCGGCGAGCGCACCGCGTCGCGGGCCGACGGCGGTGACGGGCTCGCCGAGGTCGGCGCGGCTGAGCCCGGGAAGGGGGAGGTCGGCAAAAAGTGAGTTCATGACGCCGCAAGCGTAGGCCGACCCACCGACGGGCCGGGACCGCCCGGCCACTAGACCCGCGCCGTGTCGCGATCTGCGGCGCGAACGGTCTCGGCGCGACAGGTCTCGGCCCGAACCGTCCCCGGCTCGGTCCCCGCGGGGTTTGCAGAACTGACCGGGGCGCCCCCCGGGCGGGGCGAGTCGCCGTCGGCGTGGAGCATGGTGCGGATGGGGCGGGAGTGAAGTGAACCGGCGACACTCCCGCGACTCCCGCCACTCGCGTCACATGCTCCGCGCGGACGGTCGGGATCGGCGGGGAGGCGGCAGCTCGTTGCCCGCCGCTCGGCCCGCTAGGCCGAGGTGACCGGGACGTCGAGAAGCCGGAAGCGGTCCGGCACGTCGATCGTCACCGTGTCGCCACCCGGGTCGGGCCAGACGACCGTGACGAGGACGGTCTGTCCCTGCTCGGGCTGCACGTTGAGGAACCCGTCGGCGAGGATCTGCCGCACCTCCGAGCCGCCGCCGGACTCCGCCTCCTCGAGCACGTAGTCGATCGGGTAGTAGCGGCTGCTCGTGCCGAGCAGGGTCACGCGGTGCGGGCCGGCGACCATCGCCGACATGGGCAGGTGCCGGTCGGCCGCGAGCCCCTGGGTCACGGTGCCGAAGAACTCGAGGAAGTCGCCCGCGCTCGGGGACGTCCGTTCGACCTCGATCGAGCCGATGAGGAACGGGCCCGCGCGGACGACCGAGGCACTGACCCCGAAGGACCCGTCGGCGAACGGCACCTCCACGGCCGCCTCCCCGGTCGCCGTCGGCCCGGACGGTTCGGGCGCCGGTGCGCCGGCGATCTCTACAGCCGCACCGACGTCGCTCGCGGTGAACGCGATCTCGACCCGCCGGTTCGCGGCCCGCGCCTCCGGCGACGCGCCGTCGACCGCGGGCTGCGTCTCCCCCGCGCCCGTCGGCGTCACGGGGAAGCCGCTTCCGAGGGCCGCGGCCAGCACCGTCGTCACCGCCTGCGCGCGCCGGACCGACAGGTCCTGGTTGTACGCGTCGGACGCGACGTCGTCGGTGTGCCCGACGACGGACACCTCGCCACCGGCGGCGACCGCCGAGATCTCCGCCGCCGCCGCGACGACGACCTGCTCGGCGGCCGGGCTGAGCACCGCGTCGTCGACGGCGAACAGGACGTCCGACGCCAGCGCGACCGTCGCGGCCGTCCCCTCGACGCGGGCCGACGACGAGTCGTCGTAGCCCTCGGTGAACGTGTCCAGCACCGGCGACGGGTACGTGATCTCGCCCTCGCGCCCGAGCTCGGCCGGCGTCGTGGCGAACCCGTCCGTGCCCGCCAGCTGCACGACCGGCACGTCCAGCACCATCCCGAAGAATGGGAACAGCACCGCCACCGAGTCGCCGGTCGGGGCCCCGTAGAAGCCCTGGCTGGTCACCGTCGCGTCCGGGGCGAGCGTCAGGTAGTCCCGCGTCGTGGCGGGCTGACCGGCCGCGTCCTCGCCGGGCAGGTTGACCGTGCCGGCCTCGAGATCGACGAGCCGCACCAGCCCGGTGCCCTTCGGCCCGGTCGCGGGCGCCAGGATGAGGCCGATCGACAACGAGGCGCTCGCCGGCGCGCCCTCCGCGAGCGCGAAGTCCACCGTCAGCAGCGCGACGCCGTCCTGGACCTCGACCGGGTGGACGACCAGGTCCACCAACGTCCCGAGGTACTCGACCTCCGCGCGCACCGCACCGTCGCCGGCGCCGTCATCGGGTCCGGCCGACTCGCAGCCTCCGAGCACCAGCGTCGCGATAGCTGCCAGGCACACCACCGCAGCGCGTCGGCTCACGGTCACATCCTCGGATCGGCGTGCACGTGCGCGGTCGGGCGCCCGACGGCTTTCTGGGTCACAGCGTGCTCGCGGCGTAGGCGATGCCCGCGACCGCGCCGACGGCGACCGCGAGGTACCGGTACACCTCGCTGACCGACGGCGCCTGGCCCGGCACGTCGACGTAGAGCCGGGACGAGTCGCCGGGGCGCTGCACGACGGGCACGATCTGCCCGGGCGCGAAGGTGCCCCGCGGGAACGCCTGGTCGGTCGAGACGCCGCGCGGCATCGCGGCGGTCGCCACCACGACCGACTCGGTCGGGGGCGACGTGACCGAGTAGCGCTGCCACGTCGACATCTGCCGGACCTCCGCGATCGCGGCCTGCCCGCGCAGCCCGTGCGTGTAGACCCGCCGGCCGCGCCACTTGTAGGCGAAGACGGCGAGGCTCGCGAGCGCGAACAGGACCAGCACGGCGATGACGAGGCCGATGCCGACCGGCCCGAGGTCGTCGATCGTGGTCGGTCCGGACGCCGTTGTCGGCACGGACGTCACTGCTGTACCGGTCATGAGGCTTGTTACGACCGGCGGGACAGGCGCCGGGCGACGAGCCCGAGGACCAGCATGACCGGGGCGAGCAGGACGAAGAACAGGCCGGTCGAGCTGCCCGCTCCGGTGCCGGGGTCGACGCTCGCACCGAGCGTCGTGAGCCCACCGCCGCTGCAGGTCGCCGAGCGCGGCACGAACTCACCCGCCGTCGTCGTCAGCCACACGAAGTCGCCTTTGCCTCGGCTGTCGGTGACCTCCGTCGGCCGGTCCGGCGCCGGTCCGACCTCGAGCTCGCCGCCGGCGTCCGCGCCGCCGGTCCACGTGCAGGTCACCTGCGCGAGATCGACGTCGGCGGGCTGACCCCACAGCGCCATGCCCCGGGAGCCGCCGAGGGCCGCGATCTCGGCGCCCGGCGCGGCCGTCATCTCGATGACCGAGGCCCGCGAGGATTGGGCCGGGAAGACGCCGACGAGCAGCGCGACGCCGACCGCCAGGAACAGCGGGACGGCGGCGAAGGCGACGAGGCTCCACAGGCGGGTGACCCGGACCAGGTTGCCGCGCGTGAACGGCTGCCTGATCGATTCCGCCGGGCCGGTCGGCACGCTAGGACGCCGTCGTGCTGGCGAGCACGTCGTGCACGCCGGCCTCGTCGTACCCGGCGGCCGGGCCGACGACGTTGACGATCGCCTGCGACCCGTCGGCGAGGTCGAGGATGAGGAACTCGTACCGGAAGACGACGTCGTCGCCCGACGGCATGGGCAGCTCGGCCTCGTACGAGAGGTAGGCGGCCGCCTCGGCGCCGGGCCACTCGAGCTCCTCCTCGACGACGTCAGTCGCGCCGAGCGTGGACTCGCCGACGCCGCGGGCCACGCTGGTCGCCTTCGCGGCGTCGTTCGCCGGCTCGGTCGCGATGATCGTGAACACCCCGGTGCCCGAGCCGTCGGCCGCGACGGGTGCCTTGAGCCCGTACGAGGTCGCCCCGGTGCTCTCGGCATCCTCGGCCGCCTCGGGCTCGAACTCGGCCCAGTCTTCCGGCGCGGACACCTGGATCGCGCCCTGCTCGCGCGCGGTCCAGCCGTCGGGCGCGTCGGCGGGCGCCAGGTTCGCGCTGCCGGACGCCTCGGGCTCCGACCCGCCGCACCCCGTCAGCGTCAGGACCACCGCAGCGAGGACCGCCGTCGTCGCAGCGGTGGCTGCCAGCGTGCGGGGGGTCTGACGACGGCGCATGAGGTCGGTCCTTCGGAGAGCGTTCGCGGGGCGTGCAACGGAGGGTGGATCAGCAGCGGGACGGATCGACGAGAACGAGCGACGGGGATGGTCCAGCGTACCGAACGGTCAGAAGCAGCCGGCCCGATCAACCATCGACGAGCCGTCCCAGTAGGTGTAGCCGGTCGTCGTCCGGGTGCTGTCGATCGAGCTGCCGCCGAGCCCCAGCTCGAGCCCCAGCTTGCCCTCGGCGTTGAACCCGGACTCGTCGGTGCTGGTCGTGTACTCCTGCTCGTAGATGTGGCCGCGAGTCGAGGCCGCCTCGAACAGCGCGCCGCCGAGCGCCGTCGGGTCGAGCTTGTCCGTCGCCGCCTGCGGCACGTCGATCCCGTCGGTGACGCCGGGGTAGTACGGGATCCCCGCGGCCTGCAGCACGCGCGAGGCGAGCGCGCGGTCCGAGGCGGTCTCGAGGGGGAACGAGACGGTGCGCTCGGTGTACGTCGGATCGCTGTCGATGCCCCCGTCCCCGGAGTAGGACTGCTCGCCCGTCGCGTTGCCCATGAGCACGCTGGTCATCCGGAACGTCGTGGGGTTGCCGTCCTTGTCGCGGTCGATCTCGACGACGGCGCCGGCCGACCCCTCCGCGGTGTAGTTGATGTAGCTGTCGTTGCCCGACGCGTCGGGGCCCCAGCCAGTCACCCCGCCGTCGATCGCCATCTCGGCGCGCAGGTAGTCGGTCGACGTGCCGTCCTTGCGGTCGGTCCGCCCCACGTAGGCCTCGACCGAGGCGGACGCCTCGACCGAGCCCGTGATGGCGGTCGAGCCCGCGGTGCCGGTCGCGACGAAGCCGCCCTCGGTGAACCACTCGTCCGGCTCGGCGTCCTCGTTGTCGTTGCTGCCGCCGAAGGTCTCGTTCAACCAGTCGGCGCCGTCGCGGACGGCGTTGTCGTCCCCGAAGATCGCGTCCTTCGTGTCGTCCTGCTGCTGCGCGTGCAGGATCTGCATGGCGTCCTCGGCCGAGGATGCCGTGAACGACTCGCCCCCGCCGATCGCGAGCGCCGCGGCGACGTTCGCATACGCCCCGACGCCGAACTTCTCGTTGTCGACGGTCGCCGAGACGTCGAAGCCGACGCCGACGCCGATCCCGACGCTGCCGTCCGCCGCGCGGGTGAGCTGGTAGGTGCCGTCGCCGAGCTGGTTGATCGCCCACTGCTCGCCGCTCTCGAGCGTCACCACGACGGTGAGCTTGCCGCTCGAGTCGTTGCCGGTGGAGCTCACGATGCACTGGTCCGGCGGCACGTAGTCCTCCGCGGCCCGCACGATGTCCGACGGCATCGCGCAGCCGCCCTGGCCGAGCGACGTGATCTCGCACAGCGCCGCCTCGAGCCGCTCGGCGTAGCGGGCGTTGGTGATGCCCAGCACCAGCGCGGTCACGAGGAGGGCGGCGAGCACGATCACCCCGAGGTACTCGATGGTGCCGACGCCGCGGTCGTCCCGCCGGACGCGGGCGAGCGCGCGCGCCGGGCTCATCCGGTCAGCGCTCATAGCTGAGCGCCTGGTCCTGGCTCGCGGCGGCGCGGCTCGCGGCGAGCACGGCGGCGGCGCCGATGACGAGCCAACCCGCGAGGTCGAGGATCGCGCTGAGCACCCCGGGCTCGACGACGCCTTGGGCGAAGAAGGCGCGCCCGCTCCACGCGAACGGGTTGACGACGTACCCCACGGCGAGCCCGACCAGCCCGGCGATCAGGAGCGGCGTGCGTCGAGCCGCCAGCACGCGCCGGCGGACCAGCAGGTAGGGGGCGACGAGGATGAGCGCCGCGACCAGCACGGCTCGCAACGTGACCGCGGCGGAGACGTCGAGCGTCGAGATCGCGAAGAATCCCGCGGCGAAGCCCGCGACCAGCCCCCCGAACGCGGTCGCGAACGCGACCTGGATCGTCAGTAGGACCGGCATGCCGTGCTCCCTGTGGCTCGTCGGGTGCGGGTTGCTGTCCCGCTCTGCCCCGAGTCTGCTCAACCGAGCCCGCCTCGCGATGGGCCCAGGGGCCCGACGTCGGGCCCAGGCCGGGCCCTACGTGGCGGACGCGTCGACGCGGATGCTCGACTCGATGCCGGCGACGAGGTCGGCAGGCAGGTCCTTACCGGTGAGCTGCAGGGCGACCGTCACGCCGGATTCGGGGTCGGCGGCGGCCCAGAAGATCCCCTCGTAGGCCGCCCCGTCGGCGCTGGTGTAGGTGTAGTCGTTGCGCGCGATCTCGAGCGAGTCGGTCGCGACCGGCTCCGTGAAGCTCTCCGAGGCGTAGCCCGGTACCCCGCCGATCTGCGCTCCCGCCACGAACGTCGAGCGGCCCAGGTCTGCGCCGTCCGAGCCGAACTCGGGGCTCGCGATCAGCAGGTACTGCGCGGAGTCGAGCTCTGCATCGGCCCAGCCGTTCTGCCACTTCTCGGTCGTACCCTCGATGTCCTGCCAGTCCTGCGGGACGGCGACCGACAGCGCACCGACCGTCTTCAGGACGAACCCTTCCGGCGCGACCGCCTCGTCGCCCGACCCGCACGCCGCGAGCAGCGCGACGGCGATCGCGCCGACGACCCCGGCGCGCACGTGCCTCGTGCCGATCGCCCACGGCACGTTCGAACGCTTGACTGGTGTGCTCATACCGACCTGTGCTCCGAGCTCTGAGGGGTGGTGCCGGCGTGCAGCCGGCCGACCGCGAACGCGACGACGGCGGTCGCCACCACCGGCCCGGCGATCGAGACGATCACGACGCTGAGGCGCAGCCCGCCGGCCAGGTGCCGGTCTGCCTGCCAGGACGACCAGACCGCGGCGACGACGGCGACCGTCGCGACGCCGGCCGCCGCGATCAGCGGCTGGGCCCAGGTGGGCCTGCGCTGCCACGGCGCGGCGCGCACGGCGACGACGGTCCCGGCCACCACCGGTCCGTACATGACGAGCCAGGAAAGGTTCGCGACCGTCGCCGGCGTGGCCACACCAGCGAGGATCGTCAGGAGCAAGACCGCCACGACGAGCGAGCAGACGTATCCGATCGCGCCCGCGATCCACGCGCGCCGGTACTGGCTCAGCCCGGTCGGCATCGCCTCACCCTGTCTCATCGTCATGATCTCGGTCTCTCCTCGCGTTCAGTCACACTCAGTGTCGTTCACCTGCGGGCGCACGCCGTCGACGCCGGGCGCCCCGAGGAAGTTCGCGTCAGTCTTCGTGGCGGTGGCCTCCTCGGCGCTGACGTTGAACCCGAACTCCCACCCCTTCTTGACCGCCACGCCGAACTCCCACCCGTCCTTGACGTTGTGGTAGGTGATCTCGCTCGTCTTCGCGTCCTCGTAGAGCAGCTGGAGGAACGGGTCGGAGGACGGCGCGCTCGGTACCATCGCAGCGAACGGCAGCGACATCGTCGCCGCGGCGCCGGACTGGAACGAGAGCCAGTCGTTGACGAGCGCACGGTTGTCGTCGTCGACCGTGATCGTCGTCGTCGTCGCGACCGTCTGCGAGTCTTTCGTGTCCGTGCTGCCCGTGACCTCCAGCGCGCCGTTGCCGACCTCCAGCGTCGTGCCGACCTCGTACGAGCTCTTGAACGAAAGCTCCGCGATCTTGCCGTCCTTGCCATACACCGTGGTGAAGGCGCCGTTGATCTCGCCGTCGGCGGAACCGTGCACGAAGACGCCGTCGGCGCCGACCGACCCCTTACCGGTCAGCGCATACGTGTAGCTGTGCTCACCGGTCTCGTGGTTCGTCTCCACGACGACGGAGCTCCCGGCCGCCGCCGTCAGGTTGGCCCCGAGCTCCGGGTCGAGGTAGGTCTTCTTGCCGTCGGTGTCTATACCGGCATTGAGCTGCACACCGACCGACGCCTCCAAGGCAGCCTCGATGCCGATCTTCCCGTAGGAGACCTTGGGATCCTTCGGCGGGTCGACGAAGCCGTTGCTGATCGCCAGCCAGAAGCTCACCCCGCCCGAGGAGTCGTTCTTGAGCTGCACCTGCTGCAGCAGGTAGGAGTCCAGGTCGTCTTTCATGTCGTCCCACTGCGCGGCGTCGTCGAACTCCCAGGTGTCGCCGTACTCGAACTCCAGGTCGGCGCCGAGGGACACGTCGACGCCGCCCGCGTCGCCGGTCCCCAGCTTGTCGGAGTCGAAGGTCTTGGACCCGATCGAGGCGGTGGCCCCGACGGTCGCGCCGTCGGTGAGCGTCGCCCGGACGGAACCGTCGGAGAACTCCTGCACGATGAAGCCCGAGCCCTCGCTGATCTTGACGAACCAGATCTTGACCTCGGCGTTGTAGGTCTCGGAGGTCTCGTTCAGCATGCAGACCCCGGGCTGGTAGTCCGCGTCGGTCTTCGCAGCGGCGGCCGCGACCGGCTCGGCCGAGCAGTCGCCGGAGCCGAACCCGGCCGCCGCGCTGAGCCTGCACAGACCGACGGTGAGCTGACCGGGGTACGCAGCGGCGAGCGCGACCGTGAGCCCGCCGATCAGGATCGCGGCCAGCGCGATCCCACCGAGCATCTCGACGGCGCTCGCCCCGGTCTCGCGTGAGGCGCGCCGACGCCTCACTTGCCGGCGCGGCTGACCGGCAGGTCTTCGAGCAGCGGGAAGCCGACGAGCTCGAGCGTGACGGTCTTCGTGCCCTCGTCGAGCGGCGGGAAGATCGCGGACAGCAGCTGCCCCTCGGTGGACATCTGCAGCGGCGCGTCGGAGCATGCGCAGAGCGGGAGGCCGACCTCGAGGTCATCGACGGGGCGGCCGACGTAGGGCTGCAACCGCTGCTTCGCCACCGCGTCGATGAGGGTGATGCCCCGGATATCGAAGGTCCCCGGCTGGTCGGCGTTGAAGGCCTTCGGGTTCACGGTCGGGTCCGAGTCGTCCACGTTCTTCAGGGTGAACGTCACGAGCGTGCTGTCGGCGCTCGCCCGCACCTGCGTGACCTCGATCGTGGCGGGGATCGGCGTCGTGTCGCTCGCGAGCGCGCCGGTCACCGTCGCGAGCGGGGCGGCGGCGATCGGGGCGTCGAAGAGCGCCGTCGCGAGGCTCGCGCCCGTCCAGGCCGGGTCCGCGTCCGTCGCCGTCGGGTCGGGATCCGACGACGCCGCGCTCGTGGCGGGATCCGGCGCCGGGTCGTCCGAAGAGCAGGCGGCGAGGCCCGCGAGGACGACGACGGCGAACGCGGCCGTCCCCACGACGAACCGGACCGGCGTCTTCATGAGGCTCCCTTGATCGCGTACACGACGGTGACGCGCCGGTTCTGTTGCTTGCCCTCGGCAGACCCGTTCTCCGCGATCGGCTCGCTCTCGCCCTTGCCGACCGAGGTGAAAGTCACCACTGAACCGCTCGCCGGCTGCAGGACGGCGAGCACCGCGGCCGCACGCTGCTCCGAGAGCGTCTGGTTCGAGGCGTCGGCCCCGTCAGAGTCCGTGTGACCGGTGATCACGACCTCGCCGGTAGCCCGGCTCGCGATGTCGGCGGCGACGGCGGCCAACGCGGACTGCGCCTCGCCGGACAGCTCGGCCGACCCGGTCGCGAACAGCACGTTGGCGTCGAGCGTCGTGGAGACCTGCTCGGGCGATTCCTCGGTCTCAGCGGTGCCCGCCATGTCGCCGGACCGCCGCATCAGGGTGTACGTGTCGGAGGTCGGGTCGATTCCAGCGAGCTCGGCCGCCGGCGGCAGGGCGGGCCAGCCCTCGCCCAGCAGCGGTGCCGGGTCGGTGCCGACCGGCTCGAGCGCGCCGTCCTCGACCGGGACCTCGCCGGCGGACGTACCCCAGGGCATGACCACCTGCACGGACGTGGTGCCGGCGGGGAGCTCGGCGAAGACGGCGAAACCCACCCGCAGCTCCCCGGGAGCGCCCGCCAGGTCCGTCGTGAGCGTCGTCAGGCCCTCCGAGGCGCTCAGCGGGAGGTAGCCCGTGAGGTTCGGCGCGTCGATCAGCTTGAGGTCGGTGCCGTGCAGAACCTTGTAGGGACTCATGGACACCGGGAAAATCATCGAGCCCAGGAGCTCATCCGCCTTGCCGTCGGCGGGCGTCCCGACCGAGTAGTAGAGGACGGTCCCGCCCTCGATCCGGCGCACCCCGTGCACGAAGCCTCGGAGCTCCGGGTTCGTGTCGGTGTTGAACTGGTGGTACGCGAAGCTCGCGAGGATCGGCGTCTCCTGGCCGTCGACGTCGACGGTCCCGGTCGGCACGCCGTCGTCGTCTCCCGACGCGGCGTAGGCGGCGCCGCCGCCCAGGAGCAGCGCCGCGGCGACCGCGAGCGCGAGCCCGCGCCGTCCGGTCGTGACCAGCGTGCTGAACGTCATCGGGGGGCCTTCCGGTGGGACGGTCGGGGCGTAAGGACTCGCGAACGAGAAGGTGTCATCATTCCACCAGGCTCGGGACGAGCTGGTCGTCGAGCCAGTCCGCGGTGTCGTCGAGCAGGTCGGAGATCTCGAGCGACCAGCCGGAGTCGAACCCGTCGCACGTGAACCGGTACTCAAAGCCGAGGATCGGCACGGGGGTGGGCGTCTGCGTGGGGGTCGGGCTCGACGTGGGCGGGGCGCTCTCGTCCGGGTCGGGGTCGGCCGGGGGATCCGGCGGGGGCTCCGGCGTGGGCTCCTCCTCGTAGCCAACCACTGTGGTGTGGCGCCCGATGCCGCAGGTCCCCAGCTTCACGCCGAGCGAGGCGGTGGCAAGCGACTCGGCGCGATCGCCGTTCGGCGCCTCCGCGAGCAGCCGCGTGCGGACGGAGAACCGGTCGCGGGACGGGTCGTACGAATAGGTGATGAGCTCGGCGTCGTTGGCGCTGGCATACGACTGCGCCGCACCGTAGCCGCGAGCCGGGCCGATCAGAGTTCCGAAGCTGTTCCAGCCACCGACGGTGAAGACCGAGTGCAGCTGGTCGAGCACGTACTCGCGCACGTCCTGTGCGCCGGCGAGCGCAGCGGCGTCGGCCGATGTCTGCGTGCGTCCGCTCTGCTCGGAGCCCGACAGCAGCGGCACGATCGCCAAGAACAGCAGCCCCACGATCGCGACGGCGACGACGGCGAGCATGCTCATCGCGGCGGCCCCTGCCTCGTGCGCCGCGCGCCGCACCCGCCGTCCCGCGCCTCGAACCATCGTCAGTGCCCCTTCGGGTGTCCGTGCGCACCAGGTGTGCGGCTTCACTCTGCGGCCAAGGCCCGGGCCGCGATCACGGAAGCGGTGCGGCGGCCCGTGGCCACCGCACCGCACCGCACCGCGGCAACGAGATCGTGAACCGTCAGGAGGCGATGGCGTCGGTGATCTTCGAGAGCGCGTCCGAGACCTTCGTCGCGATCTCGAACTCCTTGATACCGGCGATGAGCGCGGTGATCAGGAGCGCGGCGACGACGATGATGCCGAGGTACTCGAGCGTGCCCTGGCCCGACTCGCGGGACTCGAGCGCCTGCTGGAGACGGATCTTGGTGACGACGAACATGCGAGTCATGACTACCCCTTGTATCGATTGACGATCGGGCGGCCGGTCCGGCTCCCTGATACCGCTGACGCTACGTTTGCGGTCGCCGCCCGCGGCGGGCCCGTGGGCCCAAACCTGGGCCCAACCTCGCCTGGGCCCGGTGGCCGCCGGCTAGCTCCCCCCGAGCCACAGCGAGACCGCCTCCGCCCGCGTCCGCACCCCGAGCTTCGCGAAGATGTGGTTGATGTGGTTCTTCACTGTCTTCTCCGACAGGAAGCACGCGGCCGCGATGGCCTGGTTCCCGCTGCCGGCGGCGATGTGCTCCATGATCTCGGTCTCCCGCTCGCTGAGGCCGAGGATCGCGTGGCGCGCGACGGGCGGGGCTGCCGGTATCGCCCACGCCGCCCGCAGCGCCGCCGCCGCGGGCTCGGACAGCACGAGCGAGCCCTCGGCGACCGAGAGCACCGCCCGCTCCAGCTCGTGCGCGGCGAACTGGCCGTGCACGAGGTAACCACTCGCGCCGGCCTCGACCGCGGCTCGGACGACCTCGGGCGCCTCGCTGTAGGTCAGCATCAGCACCTTGGTCCACGCCCGGATCTCCGCCGTGACCTGCACGCCGTCCCGGCGCGGCATGCGCACGTCCAGCAGCGTGACGTCGGGCTGGGTCTCGCGGACGACGCGGATCGCCTCGTCACCGTCGCTCGCCTCGCCGACGACCCGCATGCGCTCGGACGCGCCGATCAGGCTGCGCAGGCCCATCCGGATGACGGCGTTGTCGTCGACGACGACGACCGTCACCTGGGCCGGGTCGGCGGCGG
Source organism: Pengzhenrongella sicca (assembly GCF_017569225.1). Lineage (GTDB taxonomy): Bacteria > Actinomycetota > Actinomycetes > Actinomycetales > Cellulomonadaceae > Pengzhenrongella > Pengzhenrongella sicca. Next base: position 597,588 of record NZ_CP071868.1, on the reverse strand, counting down.
GCGGCGCCTGGGCCGCGTCGTCGGCGGCGATCGTCACGCGACCTCGTCCGCGATCTGGCGCACGAGCCGCGCGGGGTGCTGCACGAGCACGCGGGTGCCGCCGCCGACCCCGGTGCGGATCGTCACGGACGCGCCGGCGACCTGCGCGCGCTCTTGCATGCCGGTGAGGCCGAAGTGGCCGCGCGGGCTCGTCCCGTCGGACTGCGGCACGAAGCCCTGGCCGTCGTCCTGCACCGACAGGAGCACGGCGCCGTCGGCACCGCCGTGGACCGCGACGTCAACGACGCTCGCCCGGGCATGCCGGGCGACGTTCTCAAGCGCCTCGCCGATGATCGCGAGGATCTCGTAGCGGGCGTCGGTCGACAGGTCGACGGCGCCGGCGCAGGTGAACCGGCACGGGATGCCGTGGTGAGCCTGCCACTGCTGGCACACGCTGGCGAGCACCTCGACGAGCGGTCGGTCGGGCTGGTCCACCCGCATGCGGACCAGCAGCCGCCGCGCCTCATCGGCCGCCTGCCGCGCTCCGCCGGCGAGCCCGCGCGCCTCCACGAGCGCGACGGCCGGGTCGCGCTCGACCCACATCGGCAGCGCGTCGGCCGCGAGCGCGATGCCGAGCAGGGTTTTGCCGAGCGAGTCGTGCATCTCGCGCGCCAGCCGGGCGCGCTCGTCCGCGGACGCGGCGCTCTCGCGCGCGAGCGCGATCTCGCGCGCGGCCGACGCCTGCTGCTCGTGCGCGGTCTGCACGACCGACCCGATCGCGACCAGGCACACGTACAGGACCGGGACGCCGACCGCGACCATGAATCCTCGGTCGGGCAGCACCTCGACGCGCGCGGCCAGCAGGTACCCGGCCACGAGCACCACGGCCGCCGCGACCGCCGTCCGCCGCTCGAAGAGGACTCCGACGATGAGCGCGGTCGAGAAGGTGGCGAGCACGAACGGGCTCTCGACCCCGAGCGTCGCGACCACGGCGAGCGTCACGAGGATGTCGACGATCAGCGCGAGCGGATGACGTACGACGAAGTCCAGCACGGCCGGGTAGGCGAGCCCGAGCAGTCCCGACGCGCCGAGGGCGACGGTCGAAAAGAGGATCGGCGCGGTCATCGTCTCGCCGACCAGGGTGAACGTCGCGACGGTGATCGCCACCAGCCGGACGATGAGCGCCACGCCGACGACGCGGTGGGCGAAGTGCCGCGGAGATGGGCTCATCCCGCGGCGCCGAGCAGGGCGCCGAGATCGACGTCCGCGCCGAGGTACAGGCCGACGATGACGAAGATCAGGGCGCCGGGCACGAGCACCAGGGAGGTCACCAGCGTGACCTTCGGGGCCGTCGTCGCCGCTGCGCGCCGCTGCCGCTGGGCGCTGTCGCGGCGCATGTCTTCGGCGATCTGCTTGAGCGACTCCGCGAGCGGCGCGCCGAGCTCCTGGGACTGGAGCAGGGCCGAGACGAACTGCGCGACCGGCTCGGATGAGCTGCGCCCGCGCAGGTTGGTGAAGGACTCCCGCACCGACGCGCCGTTGGCGATCTGCTCGAGCGTGAGCGTGATCTCGTCCGCGAGCGGACCCTCGAACCGCTCCGCGACCCGGGCCAGGGCGGCGCGGAAGCTGACGCCAGCCATCACCGTGACCGCGAGCACGTCGAGGAAGTCCGGCAGGTCGCGGTCGATGCGCTCGCGGCGCGTGCGCTGCGCGGCGGCGAGGCGGCTGAGCGGCAGGATCACTGGGACCGCGACGCACAGCAGCACGGCGATGACGTTGCCCTGCAGGAGGAAGAGCACGGCGGCGAGGACCACGAGCAGGGCCCACCACGCCGTGCGCTCCAGGTAGCCGTCCACCGTCAGCCCGTCCGGGCGCCCGGCCTCGTCGATCCGGCGCTGCAGGCCGGCGATCCGGCGCGGGCCGAGCCGGCGGCGCATGCCGGGGACGAAGCGGCGCGCGAGGCGCTGGAGCGGCGACTCGCCCTCGGCCTTGCGGCGCTGCTGACCGCGCAGCAGCGCGAGGTCCTCGACCGCGAGCCGGCCCATGGCGTCGGAGCGCATCTGGCGGTAACCGTAGAGGAACAGCGCGGTGGCGAGCGCGGCGACCACCGCGGTGGCGAGCGCGACGAGCCCGCTCATCCGTCGAACCTCGTCAGCCTGCGGATGAGGAGGAAGCCGCCCGCGAACAGGGACGCGCCAACGATGAGCGCCCCGCGCCCGACCCACTCCGCCAGCATCGCCTCCACCGTGCCCGGCTGGATGAAGTTGAGCAGGAACAGCAGCGCGAAGCCCATCACGATGACGATGTACCCGGTCGCGGTCGACTGGGCGAGGGTCGTGCGCACCTCGCGCCGGACCTCCTTGCGCTCGTCCAGGGTGTCCGCGATGTCGCGCAACGAGGTGACGAGCGAGCCGCCCGAGCGCGCGCTGACGAGCAGGGTCGAGACCAGCACGGAGACCTCGCGCGAGGGCAGGCGGTCCTCCAGTCCCGACATCGCCGTGTCGAGGCTGTCCCCGAACCGCATGCGGCTCTCGACCCGGCCGAGCTCGGGCCCCGCCGGCGCGGACATCTCGGTGGCGGCGATGCCGACGGCCGCCGCGATGGACAGGCCGGCACTGGTGGCGTTGGACAGGACGCGGGCGAGCTCGGGCATCTGGGCGATGAACTGCTCGTTGCGGCGGTCCTTCGCGCGCCCGAGGTAGGCGCGCGCGCCGACGACGACGGCGGCGATGCCGAGGAGGCCGAAGACCGGCGCGAGGCCGATCGCGAGGATGTACCCGACGACGACCCCGCCGCCGAGCGCGACCGCGACGACGAGGACGGCGGAGCGCTCCTCCTCCCCCGCCAGCACGAGCTGGCGCTGCACCCAGCGGCCCGGCCTCGTGGCGCGGAACGAGCGGTCCCACCGCTCGATCGCCGTGCCGTCGCCGCCCTCGAGGTCGGCGGCCATGCCGAGCACGAGCGACCGCCGGCGCGACGTGACGAGCGCGAGGTCGCGCACCCCCGCGACGAAGAAGGTCGACGCCGCGAAGACCCCAGCGAGGACCAGCAGGAGGGTCACAGCGTCGGCCCGGGCTCGGGCAGGGCGGCGAGCTCGCCCGCCAGGCGCAGCTTCGTGCTCAGCGCCGCCGGGATCGGGAACTGGATGAAGCGTCCGGGCGGGCCGGTCTCGTTCACGGCCTCGGGGTCCCAGCGCATGAGCGGGTCGAGCTGGAAGTCGTCGTCGTGCCTGGACGACACGAAGGCGACCTCCACGACCCGACGCGTCCCGTCGGAGCCGCGCAGCAGCTGCACGACGATGTCGATCGCGCCGTTGACCTGATCCCGCAGAGCGGTGAACGGGATCGCCACGTCACTCATCGAGGCCAGCACCTCGAGCCGGGTCAGGGCGTCGATCGTGGAGTTCGCGTGCACCGTGGCCAGCGAGCCCTCATGCCCGGTGTTCATGGCCTGCAGCATGTCGAGCGCCTCGCCGCCGCGGACCTCGCCGACGATGATGCGGTCGGGGCGCATGCGCAGCGCGTTGCGCACCAGGTCCCGGATCGTGACCGCGCCGCTGCCCTCGACGTTCGCGGGTCGCGTCTCGAGCCGCACGACGTGCTCCTGCGACAGGGACAGCTCGGCGGCGTCCTCGATCGTGATGATGCGCTGGCGGCCCTGGATGAAGGCCGACAGCGCGTTGAGCATCGTCGTCTTCCCCGACGCCGTCCCGCCCGAGACGATGATGTTGAGCCGGGCCCGCACGCACGCGGCGATCAGCGTCGCGGTCGCCTGGTCGAGGCTCCCCCGGGTCAGCAGCTCGTCGAGCCCGTAGGCCTTCGGGAACAGCCGGATCGTGACCGTCGGGCCGTTGAGCACGAGCGGCGGCAGCACGACGTGGACGCGCGCACCGCGCGGCATGCGGTCGTCGGCGGGCAGCCGCGCGTCGACCATGGGGCTCGACTCGTCGACCCGCCGGTTCACGGTCGAGACGATGCGGTCGATCGTCTGGCGCAGCTGCTCCTCGGACGCGAAGCTGGCGGCGACTTTCTCGATCATGCCGAAGCGCTCGACGTAGATCGTCTCGTGGCCGTTGATCATGATCTCGCTGACCGACTCGTCGGCGAGCAGCGGCTCCAGCACGCCCAGGCCGATGGACTCGTCCACGACGCGCCTGATCAGCGCGTTGCGCTCGCGCGTCGTGAGGATGATGCCCTCGGTCGAGACCAGGTGCGCGACGACGCGCTCCAGCCGGATGCGGCGCTGGCCCGGGTCGAGCCGCCCGAGCTCGTGCAGGTCGACCTCGTCGAGCAGCTTCCGCTTGAACGAGGTCACGAGGACCTCGTCCAGCTCGGTCACGGTGGCGACCGCGGGGACCGTGGCCTCGACGCGGTCCTTGCCGGCCTCGGTCCAGTCGCTGAAGCCCCTCACGGCGCGAGGTCCGGCATGATCGCGGTGCGGTCCACCGTCAGCTGGGGGAACACGCCGATCCGGGGGACGCGGACCTCGAGCCGGACCCCGTCACCCCCGGCGACGACGGTGAAGTGCTCGACGGCCAGGCCGCTCGGCAGGGAGCGCGTAACCGCGAGCTCGGCATCCGCGGCCGAGCTGCCGAGGCTGAGCGCGCGGGCGCCGTCGCGCACGGCCTGGTTCGTCGCGTGCGTGGCGTACGCCGCGGCGATGCCCTGCAGGAGCGCGAGCAGGACGATGGCGACGACCGGCAGGACACCGACGACCTCGAGCGCTGCGGAGCCGCGGTCCTCGCGGCGCAGACGCCTCACGGCTCGACCACCACGAAGCGGTCGATCTCGACGGTCCAGGGCGTGCTCAGGATCCCCGGCGCGACCAGCGGCACGTGCGAGGTGACCGTGACCCGCGACTCGTCGGCGGGGTCGACCCAGACCGTGAAGTCCGAGCGCATGCCGGAGGGCATGCGCTCGCGCGCCGCCGCAGTCACCTCCGCGGAGGTCTCGTTCAGCGCGACCGAGCGCGCCGCCGCCGAGGCCGCGTAGCCGGTCCAGACGAACGTCATGCCGGCCACGCCGAGCTGCCACATGATCAGGACGAGCACGATGACCCACGGGAACACGCCGAGCAGCTCGACGGAGGCCGAGCCGCGCTCGCGTGCCTCGCGCCGCGTGGACCTGTTGTCCCGCCGGCTCGGCGCCACCGGAACCTCGGCCTGGGCCTCGGCCAACGGGTGCTGCGCGTGCTGGCTGGGCTGGGCCGGCGGCACCGTCGCGGGCGCCAGGACCGGCTCGGCCGACTTCGCCGCCGCGGGGCTACGCACGACGCCGAGCTCGCGACCGAGCGCCCGCAGGCCCTTCCACCACGCGGCCTCGGAGACGAGCTCGGGCGAACGGGAGTTGGCGGCGGTCTCGAGCCGGCGCACCATGTCCGGCAGCACCGTCTGCATGAGCCCGCTCGGCGACAGGCGGCGCATCGTCTCGGGTTGCACCTCGTCGAGGCGGGAGTGCTTGTTGAGCAGCACGTGGACGCCTTCGGGCTTGCGCACGGCGAGCGAGTCCCACCACCCGAGGTTCCGGCGCAGCGCGCGCAGGCTGATCAGGTCGGGGGTGACCACCGAGATCACCTCGTCGGCGATCTCGACGACGGCGGCCTGCACGGGGGTGACGTGCGCGCCGACGTCGATAACGACGAGGTCGTACTGCTGGCGCAGGAGCGCGACGATCTGGCGGACCGCGGCGGGGGTGACCCACTCGACGTCGCGCACGTCGGCCGGGGGCAGCAGCAGGTGCAGGCCCGACTCGTGCTCGAACACGGCGTCGGCGACGGTGCGCACGGACAGGTCCTGCGAGACCTTCGCGAGGTCGGCGATCGAGGTGCGGTACCGGGCCTCGATCAGGCTGGTCACGTCCCCCTTCTCGAGGTCGAGGTCGACCAGGAGCACCTTGTGCGAGGGGAGCTCGCGGCGGATGTCCCAGGCGAGGTGGGTCGCGACGGTCGTCGTGCCGACCCCACCCTTCGAGCCGGTCACCGCCACGACGGTGGCCCGCCCGCGAGCGCCGGTCTCGGCCGGTCCCGCGTTCGCGAGCAGCGCCATCATGTGCCGCGACCACTCGAGCGCGTTCACGACGCGCACCTGGACGTCCGCGAACGTCAGCGGGTACGCGAGCACCCCGCGCGCGCCGGCGTCCATCGCGGCGCCGATCGCCTCGGCCTCGTTGTCGCTCGAGACGACGATCGAGACCGCGGCGGGCCGGCGCAGGCTGAGGTCGCGCACGACCTGGTGCACCGGCTCGGGGCCGAGCTGGTCGTGGACCAGGATCAGGTTGGGGTCGTGCTGGATCACCAGCGCGGTGAGCTCGGCCGTGGTCTCCGCGACCCCGACGACCTCGACCTCCGCCGCCTCCGCGAGCTGCGAGCGGAGCTCGTAGGCCAGTGACTGGTCGGCGCAACCGATGACGACGATTCCGGCCATGTCAGTTCCCTCCCTCGGGGATTGCTTGCCCGCCGAGGTCCTCGGCGTCGAACTCGCCCTGCTCGCCCGTGCGGTCCTCGCCCGTGCCCGTCGGCAGGCCGACGAGCCGGACCTCGGCCGCGAACGCGCTCGCGTAGGTGACCGAGAGCGCGTCGTTCGGCTCGAGCGCGAGCGTCACCGGGATGACGGTCTGCTGCCCGGTCGTGGCGTCCTCGTCCACCGTCGTCTGCTCGCCCCGCACCGACACGATCCGCACGTTGCGCACCAGGACCCGGACCTGCTTGGGCAGGCCGGGCACGTCCGCGAACACCGCATAGATGTCGACGTAGTCGCCGGTCTCGATGCGGCCGGCGAGGCCGGTGACCGAGTCCACGTTGACCGCGATCTCGCGCTCGGTGGGGCTCAGGTCGCTGGCCGGGACCAGCATGTCGGCGGTGAGCATCGTGCCCTCTTCGAGGTTCACGGCCACGCTGCGGCCGATCAGGTCGTCCTCGGTGAGCCGGTCCACGTCGGCGAGCCACCGCGCGGGCACCTCGTCGGCGACGATCGAGTTCTCGTCGAGCGGCGCGTAGGCCGCGACAGGCCCCGCCGCGCGGTACACCGTGACCAGTGATCCCACCCGGCTCGCGACATTGGCGACGTAGCTGACGACGACGAAGAAGACCACCACGGCGAGCACGGCGGACAGGAGGATGAAGAGCACCCCACGGCGCTGACGGGGATTCACTACTGGACTCCTGAGTGCTCGAGGGGGTCGCGCACGAGGCGGACATGGCAGAAGCTGCAGAACTCGGCGGGGACGACGGCGGCGCACACGACGCAGCGCGGCAGCGAGTCGGCGAGCGGCATCGGGATCTCGTTGCCGACGGGCAGCGCGACCATCTCGATCGCTTTGGCCGAGCCGAAACGCTCGCGCGGGTCAAAGCTCAGCGCGGGGACGACGATGCGCTCCCCCGCCCCGCAGAGAGTGAGCACGTCGCGCAGGGCCGGCTCGGGCATCGCGGCGCTGACGCTGATCACGGACGTGCAGCGGTAGCCGCGCGTGCGCGGGTTGGTCGCCGTGCCGACGGCGACGACGTCGGCGTCGCCCGAGAGGCTGACGAGGAAGCCGTTACCCCCGGGGGCGAGCGAGCGCAGGTGCTGCAGGACGCTCGGGGCCGGCTTCTCGAGCTTCGCGACGCTCGGCATCCACGCGCCGCTCCACGTGCGCGCGGCGAGCTCGCCGAGATACTCGGGCACCTGGCCCGCGTCGAGCTGCTGCGTCGCCGCCTCGAGGGCGATGGCGACGACGGCCGCCGGTCCGTGCGGCACGACCCGCCAGGCGACGGCGACGCCGCGATCGCTCAGCAGGGCGGCATGGCGGCGCACCAGCGACTCGTGCTGGCGCTCGCCGAGCAGGACACAATGGGTCACGTCGGCATCGACGACGGACCACAGCCCGTCGACGCTGTGCGGGTCGGCGAGGACGACGCCGCGGCCGGCGACGAGCTCACCCGCGGCGGCGGTCGGGGTGACCAGGGCACCGATGACACCATGCTGCACGTGAGCACGCACCTTCCGACGAGATCAAGAGGACGACAGCACATGCTGGCGACGCAGTTTTCCGCTGACCTTCAGCCGGGTTTCACCAAACTATAGCCGAGGCAAAAGATGCCGATTCCACAAAACGGGGCATTTCCACCGCCGCCGCACGACCTTCTAGTGGACGGCGCCGTCGTCGCGCCGATTCTGGTCGCGCAGACCTACGCGGCCCGCCTGCGCGGCCTGATCGGCCGCCGCGTGCTGCCGGACGCCCTGCTCCTGCGGCCGGCGAACTCGGTGCACGGCGTGGGGATGCTGGTGTCCATCGACGTCGCCGTGCTCGACTCGCGGGGAACGGTGCTGGTCACGAAGGTGCTCCGGCCGTTCGGCATGACGAGGCCGCACCGCGGCGGCGATGCCGTCGTGGAGGCGCCGCGCGGCAGCTTCGCGCGGTGGGGGCTGACGGCGGGCGCCGTCGCGACGATCGAGATCCGAGGCTAAGTTCACCCGTTCGGCCTTATTCATATGCGCGTTCGTCAGGTACGGGCGAGAGCGCAATGTGTTCCCTTCATGGCCGGTCGGAAATTTCCCGCGCGGTCCGCCGAGAATTCACCCGGCGCCGCTGCACACGCGACAATATCCGCCCGTTGCCGAGTCCGCAGCGCGAGAGCGAACCCCCCGTCGAACCGGCGCGCGAGGCCGCCGTATCAGGTGAGGCCGCGTCAGGTGAGCAGGACCACCGCGAGCCACGCCGCGCTGGAGATCAGCGCGCCCGCCAGCTCGACCAGGATCGTGATGCCCGTCGCGCGCAGGGCCGCGACGGTGGCGGTCCACGCCACGCGCTGATCGCGCAGGCGCGCGAGCTCCGCACCGAAGACGCCGAGCACGAAGCCCAGCGGCAGCCCGACCACCGGCACGACGAAGAAGCCGACGACGCCGGCGATCCCGCCCCACACGAGCGTCGACGTCGGCACGCCCGCGCCGCGCAGGTGTCGCCCGGCGAGCAGGTACTTGCCGACGCCCGCGACCGCGGTCGCGGCGACCGCGAGCCCGAGCACGGCCCACGCCCAGCCCGTCCCGGTCAGGACGGCCCAGACGGCGATCGCGCCCAGCACGAGCAGGCCGCCGGGCAGGATCTGGACGACGACGCCGAACAGACCGACCAGCAGGACGATCCCGATGATGACCTCGCCGGCGGCGTTCACCAGGCGACGGCGATCGCCACGTTCACCACGGTCAGGCCCGCGATCGCGCCCACCAGCCGGCGGCTCACGGGCTCGGGGCTGCGGGTGCCGACGACGACGAGGCCCGTGATCACGAGCGTGATCGCGAGCTTGACGCCCATCTTCGCGAGGCTGACGTCCCCGTGACCCGCCCCGCCCTGCTTGAGCGCGACCAGCACGACGCCGGTCACGAGCGCGGTCAGCGCGCCGTGCAGCACTCCGGGGGCGATGCGGGGCGCGCGCAGGCTGGTCAGCGTTCCGCCGAGGACGATCGCCCACCCGATCAGGTGCAGCACGAGGACACAGTCGAAGAGGATGTTCACAGGCCTCAACCTAGGCCACCGCATCCCACGGGCTGGGCAGCCGTGGACACCAGGTGAGATCCGGCCGTAGCCTCGCCATGTGACCAGCCGACTCAGCGCGCCCCGCGCCGCCGCCGCGAGCACCTTCGGGTGCCCGGCGTGTTGTTGTCGCTGACCTCACCTGACGCGCCCTGACCAGGCGCTCGACGCCGCGGCGCCTGCCTGCCCGCGCAGCATCGGATCGACAGCTCCCCGTCCGCTGAGCCGACTCAGCCACCGCTCGCCCTGAGCGCCGCCTGAACCCGCACCGCCGCCTGGCCGCCCCGCCGCCGCCGGCCACCCGCCCCAGACCTCAGGAGCACCATGACCGTCACCCCCGCTGCCCGGACGGCGGCCCGCGCGTCCCGCCCCAACGGCCAGTGGGCGGTCGACGGCCGGGCCCCGCTGAACGCGAACGAGGAGATGAAGGCCGCCGACAACGGCCTGAACGTCCGGGACCGGATCGAGAACGTCTACGCCGCGGGCGGCTTCGACTCGATCACGGACGAGGACCTGCACGGCCGGTTCCGCTGGTGGGGCCTGTACACGCAGCGCAAGCCGGGGATCGACGGCGGGCGGACCGCGACGCTCGAGCCGCACGAGCTCGAGGACCGGTATTTCATGCTTCGGGTCCGGATCGACGGCGGCGCGCTGACCACCGAGCAGCTGCGCACGATCGGGGCGATCTCGACCGAGTTCGGCCGCGGCACCGCCGACATCACCGACCGGCAGAACATCCAGCTGCACTGGATCCGGGTCGAGGACGTGCCCGAGATCTGGCGCCGCCTCGAGGCCGTCGGCCTGAGCACCACCGAGGCGTGCGGCGACGTTCCCCGCGTGATCCTGGGCAGCCCGGTCGCGGGGATCGCCGCCGACGAGATTCTCGACCCGACCTGGGCGATCCACGAGATCGCCCGCCGGTATCTCGGCGACCTCGAGCTGTCGAACCTGCCGCGCAAGTTCAAGACCGCCGTGACGGGCCACCCGAGCCAGGACGTCGTGCACCAGATCAACGACGTCGCGTTCGTCGGGATCGTGCACCCCGAGCTCGGCCCCGGCTTCGACCTGTGGGTCGCGGGCGCGTTGAGCGTCGCACCCCGACTGGGCGAACGCCTGGGCGCGTTCGTGCGCGAGGAGCAGGTGCCCGACGTCTGGGCCGCCGTCACGGCGCTGTTCCGCGACTACGGCTACCGGCGGCTGCGCAACAAGGCCCGGCTGAAGTTCCTCCTCGCCGACTGGGGCACCGCGAAGTTCCGGCAGATCCTGCAGGACGAGTTCCTCGGGTACGAGCTGCCGGACGGTCCCCCGCCGCCGCGGCCGACGCGCTCGGGCGACCACGTCGGGGTGCACGCGCAGAAGGACGGCCGGTTCTACATCGGGGCCGCGCCTTACGTCGGCCGCGTCTCCGGCCCGGACCTCACCGCGGTCGCCGACCTCGCCGACGCCGCCGGCTCGCACCGCGTCCGCCTGACGCCCTACCAGAAGCTCCTCGTCCTGGACGTGCCCGCCGACCAGGTCGCCGCCGTCGTCACGGGGCTGCGAGCGCACGGGCTCGAGGCCGAGCCGAGCCCGTTCCGGCAGTCGACGATCGCGTGCACCGGCATCGAGTTCTGCAAGCTCGCGATCGTCGAGACCAAGGTCCCGGCGATGCGCGCGATCGACTCGCTCGAGGCGCGGCTCGGGGACCTGTCCCAGCTCACCCCGATCAGCCTGCACATCAACGGGTGCCCGAACTCGTGCGCGCGCATCCAGACCGCGGACATCGGCCTCAAGGGCCAGCTGGTCATGGACGACGACGGCGCGCAGGTGCCCGGCTACCAGGTGCACCTGGGCGGCGGGCTCGCCTCGGCGGACCGCGACGAGGCCGGCCTCGGGCGCACCGTGCGCGGCCTCAAGGTCACCGCGGAGGGCACAGCCGAGTACGTCGAGCGCGTCGTGCGCCGCTACGTCGCCGACCGCGAGACCACCGCGGCCGGGCCCGAGACCTTCGCCGCCTGGGCCCACCGCGCCGACGAGGAGGCGCTGCAGTGAGCGCCGCCGAGCGGACCCCGGCGCTACCGGGGCTCGGCGTCTGGACGGGGCTGGTCCCGGCCGCGCCGCAGCTCTCCGCGCCGGCGTCGGCCGGATCGCGGGCCCGCGCACCGCAGCCGCCCGCGCCGCCGTCGAACGCGCCGGCCCGGCCGCTGCGCACGGCGGACGAGCTGCGCGCCGTCGTCGCCGAGGCCGCGCCCCGGCTCGCGGACGCGTCGGCGCAGGAGGTCGCGGCGTGGGCCGCGGCGGAGTTCGGCGGCTCGCTCGCGGTCGCGTGCTCGATGGCCGACGCCGTGCTGCCGCACCTCGTGTCAGCCGCCGCGCCCGGCGTCGACGTGCTCTTCCTCGAGACCGGGTACCACTTCGCGCAGACCTCGGCGACGCGGGACGAGGTCGCGGCGCGACTGCCGATCCGCGTCGTCGACGTGCTGCCGCGGCTGACCGTCGCAGAGCAGGACGCGCAGTACGGCGCCGAGCTGTTCGCGCGCGACCCCGCGGCCTGCTGCCGGATGCGCAAGGTCGAGCCGCTCGCGGCCCAGCTCGCCGGGTACGAGGCGTGGGTGACCGGCGTCCGCCGCGACGAGGCGCCCACGCGCGCGACCACGCCGATCGTGACGTGGGACGAGCTGCACGGCCTCGTGAAGATCAACCCGCTCGCGCCCTGGACGTTCGACGACCTGCTCGCGTACGCGGCGGAGCACGACGTGACGCTCAACCCCCTGCTGACCGACGGCTACCCGTCGATCGGCTGCCAGCCGTGCACCGCCCGGGTCGCCCCAGGCGCCGACCCCCGATCCGGCCGCTGGGCCGGGCTCGCCAAGACCGAATGCGGGATCCACACATGAGCGTCACCGTCACCACGGACCTACGGCCAGACCCGGGCGAGGCCGCGCCGCCGGCCCGCCGGCTGACGCAGCTGCAGGCGCTCGAGAGCGAGGCGATCCACATCTTCCGGGAGGTGAGCGCCGAGTTCGAGCGGCCGGTGCTCCTGTTCAGCGGCGGCAAGGACTCCGTCGTCATGCTGCACCTCGCGGTCAAGGCGTTCTGGCCCGCGCCCGTCCCGTTCCCGGTGCTCCACGTCGACACCGGGCACAACTTCCCGGAGGTCCTCGCCTTCCGCGACGCCACCGTCGCGCGACTCGGCCTGCGCCTCGAGGTCGCGCGGGTGCAGGACTACCTCGACGCCGGCTCGCTGCGCGAGCGCGCCGACGGCACGCGCAACCAGCTGCAGACCCTGCCGCTGCTCGACGCGATCACGGGGCACCGCTTCGACGCCGTCTTCGGCGGCGGCCGCCGCGACGAGGAGAAGGCGCGCGCGAAGGAGCGCATCTACTCGCTGCGCGACGAGTTCGGGCAGTGGGACCCGCGCAACCAGCGCCCCGAGCTCTGGAACCTCTACAACGGGCGCCACGGCGTCGGCGAGCACGTGCGGGTCTTCCCGCTGAGCAACTGGACCGAGCTCGACATCTGGCGGTACATCGCCGCCGAGGCGATCGAGCTGCCCGGGCTGTACTACGCGCACGAGCGGCAGGTCTTCGGCCGCGACGGCATGTGGGTCGGGGTCGGCCCCTACTCGCAGCCGCGCCGCGGCGAGCCGGTCGAGACCCGGCGGGTGCGCTACCGGACCGTCGGCGACATGTCCTGCACCGGCGCGGTCGACTCGAGCGCCGCCGGGGTCGACGACGTCGTGCTCGAGGTCGCCGCGAGCCGTCTCACCGAGCGCGGCGCGACCCGGGCCGACGACCGCGTGAGCGAGGCCGCCATGGAAGACCGCAAGAAGGAGGGGTACTTCTGATGCCCGCACAGCCCACGCGGACGTTCGCGCACGCGAGCCTGCTGCGGCTGGCCACGGCCGGCTCCGTCGACGACGGGAAGTCGACCCTGGTTGGCCGGCTGCTCTACGACTCCAAGTCCGTGCTCACCGACCAGCTCGACGCCGTCGAGCGCGTCAGCCGCGACCGCGGCCTCGAGCAGACCGACCTCGCGCTGCTCACCGACGGGCTGCGCGCCGAGCGCGAGCAGGGCATCACGATCGACGTCGCGTACCGGTACTTCGCGACCGCACGGCGCTCGTTCATCCTCGCGGACTGCCCCGGGCACGTGCAGTACACGCGCAACACCGTGACCGGCGCGAGCACGGCCGACGTCGTCGTGCTGCTCATCGACGCGCGCAAGGGGACGCTCGAGCAGACCCGCCGCCACCTCGCGGTCGCGTCGCTGCTGCGGGTCCCGCACGTGGTCGTCGCCGTGAACAAGATCGACCTGGTCGGCTTCGACGAGGCCGTCTACGCGCGGCTGGCCGCCGAGGTCGTCGCGGTCGCGACCGGGCTCGGGCTTGCCGACGTGCGCACCATCCCGGTCTCGGCCCTCGCCGGCGACAACGTCGTGGACCGCTCGGCCCGCACTCCCTGGTACGACGGCCCGAGCCTGCTCGAGCTGCTCGAGGAGATCCCCGCGGCGCTCGACCCCGCGGCCGAGGCGTTCCGGCTGCCGGTCCAGATCGTGCTGCGCCCCCAGGGCGAGACGTTCCGGGACTACCGCGGCTACGCCGGGCAGATCGCGGCCGGCGTCGTCGCGGTCGGCGACCCCGTCGTCGTGCTGCCCTCGGGCCGGACGTCCACCGTGGTCGGCATCGACACGGCCGACGGCGAGCTCGTCGAGGCGTTCGCGCCGCAGTCCGTCACGCTCCGGCTCGCCGACGACGTCGACATCGCCCGGGGCGACCTCATCGCGGCGGCCGCCGACGCGCCGACCCCGACCCAGGACCTCGACGCGACCGTCTGCTGGCTGTCGGACCGGGCCCTGCTGCCCGGCACGCGCGTGCTGCTCAAGCACACGACGCGCACGGTCACGGCCGTGGTGCGCGACGTCGTCGGCCGCCTCGACCTGGACTCGGCGGAGATCGTGCCGGCCGACCAGCTCGGGCTGAACGACATCGGCCAGGTCCGGCTGCGGCTCGCGGCGCCCGTCGCGGCGCAGGAGTACGTCGCCTCGCGGCGGATGGGCGCGTTCCTTCTCGTCGACGCGCACGACGGCGCGACGCTCGCCGCCGGCATGGTCGGCGAGCCGCTCGCCGAGGCGCGATGTTCGGGTCGGCGACCTGCCCAGTACGTGATCTGACAGGTCGGCTCGCCCCGCCCCTCGCCCCTCGTCGTCGCACGACCTCGTGTTCTCGAAAGGCCCGCCATGCACCCGCTCCGCCCTGCCGGTCGCCCCCCAACCGGGGCCAGCCGCCGCCTCTCCCTCCGCGTCTCCACGCGGATCGTCGCCGCGCTCGCCGCCGTGCCGCTGCTCGCGCTGGCCGCGTGCAGCGGCGGCGCGGACGCCGCGACCGACGCCGACGCCGGCTCCACCGCCGCCACCGGCTCCGCCGCCACCGAGCTGCGGCTCGGCTACTTCGCCAACGTCACGCACGCGCCCGCTCTGGTCGGGGTCGCGAACGGTCTGTTCGCCGCCGAGCTCGGCGACACCGCGCTCACCACCCAGGTGTTCAACGCCGGGCCCGCCGCGATCGAGGCCCTCAACGCCGGCGCCATCGACGCGACGTTCATCGGCCCGAACCCGGCCATCAACGGCTTCATCAAGAGCGACGGCGAGTCGCTGCGCATCATCGCCGGCTCGACGTCGGGCGGCGCGCAGTTCGTCGTGCGCGACGGGATCGACTCCGCGGCCGACCTCAAGGGCACCAACCTCGCGTCCCCGCAGCTCGGCGGGACGCAGGACGTCGCGCTGCGGTCCTGGCTCACCGAGCAGGGCCTGGAGAACTCGATCTCGGGCGGCGGCGACGTCACGATCACCCCGACCGAGAACGCCCAGACGCTGCAGCTTTTCCAGGACGGGAAGCTCGACGGCGCGTGGCTGCCCGAGCCGTGGGCCTCGCGGCTCGTGCTCGAGGCCGGCGCGCATGTGCTGGTCGACGAGAAGGACCTGTGGGACGACGGGCAGTTCCTGACCACGCACCTCATCGTGAGTGCGTCGTTCCTGGCCGAGCACCCCGAGACGGTCGAGGCGCTGCTGCGCGGGACCGTCGCGTCGGTGGACTGGCTGAACGCGAACCCGGGCGAGGCGCCCGCCGTCGTCAACGCCGAGATCGCCACGACCGCGGGCAAGCCGCTGCCGGACGAGGTCATCGCCCGCGCGTTCACGAACATCACGTTCAGCGTGGACCCGCTCGCGCAGACGCTGCCGACGCTGCTGGCGGCCGGCGTGACCGCGGGCACGACCGAGGACGCGTCGCTCGACGGCATCTACGACCTGCGGCTGCTCAACACGGTGCTCGCTGACGCCGGTCAGCCGACCGTCTCGTCGGCCGGCCTGGGACAGGAGTAGCCATGACGACCACCGCGCCCCGGACCGCGCCCGCGCTGGCCGGGCCCTCCACGGCTGAGCCGGCAGGCGTCGAGCCCGCCGTCCGGCTGCGGCAGGTCGGCAAGCGGTTCGCCGCCGACGGCCCCGCGATCCTCGACGGGATCGACCTGACGATCGCGCCCGGCGAGTTCGTCTGCCTGCTGGGCGCCTCGGGGTGCGGCAAGTCGACGCTGCTGAACGTCGTCGCCGGGCTCGAGCCCGCGACGTCGGGCACGGTCGAGGTGGCGGGCGACGGCGCGGCCCTGATGTTCCAGGAGTCCGCGCTGCTGCCCTGGCTGACCGCCCGGCGCAACATCGAGCTCGCGCTGCGGCTGCGCGGCGTCGGCCGGGCCGAGCGCCGGACCCGGGCCGACGAGCTGCTCGAGCTCGTGCACCTGGGCGGGGCGGGCGACAAGTCGGTGCACGAGCTGTCCGGCGGGATGCGGCAGCGGGTCGCGCTCGCCCGCTCGCTCGCCCAGGAGCGCGAGGTGCTCCTGATGGACGAGCCGTTCGGGGCGCTCGACGCGATCACGCGGGACCTGCTGCACGACGAGCTCGAGCGGATCTGGACGTCCACGGGGCGCACGATCGTGTTCATCACGCACAACGTGCGCGAGGCGGTCCGGCTCGGGCAGCGGGTCCTGCTCATGTCGAGCCGGCCGGGCCGGATCGTGCGCGAGTGGACCGTCGAGGTCGAGGGGACGCGCCGCATCGAGGCGCCCGAGGTCGCCACGCTCGCGGTCGAGATCACCGAGCACCTCCGAGGGGAGATCCGCCGCCATGCCGTCTGAGCCCAGCACGTCCACGACCAGCGCATCCACGACCAGCTCGTCGACCGCCAGCTCGTCCACCGCCAGCGACGTCCGCTCCCTCGAGTCAGGCCTCGACGCACTGCAGACCGCGCCGGCCGGCGGGACCCGGCGCGGGCGGCGCACGCTCTGGACGGCGCTCGCGCCGCTGCTCGCGCTCGCGCTGCTCGTCGCGGGCTGGCAGCTCTTCGTCCTGACCGGGATCAAGCCGACGTACATCGTGCCGAGCCCGCTGGACGTGCTGACCGCGTTCGGCGCCGCCCTCGAGCGCGGGGACGTGCAGAAGGCCGTGCTGACCAGCCTCGAGCGCGGCGTCGTCGGCTTCGGCATCTCGGTGCTCGTCGCGACGCCCATCGGGATCCTCGTCGCGCGCGTGCGCTGGGTCCGGATGGCGTTCGGCCCGCTGATCACGGGGCTGCAGGTGCTGCCGTCGGTGGCCTGGGTGCCTGCGGCGATCCTGTGGTTCGGCCTCACCGACGCCACGGCGTACTTCGTCATCCTCATGGGGGCGATCCCCTCGATCATCAACGGCCTGGTCGCGGGCGTGGACCAGGTGCCGCCGCTATACCGGCGCGTGGGCCGGGTGCTCGGCGCGAACCCGCTCGAGCAGATCCGGTACGTGATCTTGCCGGCCGCGCTGCCCGGCTACGTCGCCGGCCTCAAGCAGGGCTGGGCGTTCTCCTGGCGCTCGCTCATGGCGGCCGAGATCATCGCCGTCGGCGGCACGATCGGGTTCGGGCTCGGCTCGATGCTGCAGCAGGGCCGGGAGATCCAGGACATGTCCGTCGTCCTGGTCGCGATCCTCCTCATCCTCACCGTCGGGATCCTGGTCGAGCTGCTCTTCTTCGCCCCGCTCGAGCGCGGCCTGCTGCGCCGGCGCGGGCTCATCGCGGAGACGGCCCGATGAGCGCGGGCCCGAGCGGTCCCGCGCCCACCTATCCCCTGACGCTGCGCGTCGCGGGCCGCCGCGCCGTCGTCGTCGGCGCCGGGCCGGTCGGGGCGCGGCGCGCCCGCGGGCTGGTCGAGGCCGGGGCCGACGTGTGGGTCGTCGCGCCCGCGGCCGAGCCGGAGATCGCGCGGCTCGCGGCCGACGGCGCGCTCACGTGGGTCCCGCGGGAGTACGCGCCGGGCGACCTCGACGGCGCCTGGCTCGCACACACCGCGACCGGGCGGCCCGACGTGGACGCGCGCGTGCTCGCCGACGCCGACGCAGCGCGCGTGTGGTGCGTGCAGGCCAGCGACGCGCGCGCGGCGTCCGCGTGGGTGCCCGCGGTCGCGCGGGTCGACGACGTCGTCGTCGCGGTCACCGCGGGCGGGTACCCGCGCCGGGCCGCGGGGCTGCGGGACGCGCTCGCGGCGCTGCTGCAGGGCGGCGAGCTGCCGCTGGGCCGCCGCCGACGCCGCGCGCGCGCCGGGGATCCGGCCGACGGCGGCGGGGTTGCTGGCGGCGGTGCGGTTGCTGGCGGTGCGGTTGCTGGCGGTGCGGTTGCTGGCGGAGAGGTTGTCGGCGCGGGGACTCCCGCCCCGGCGCCCGTCGAGGTCGGCTCGGTCGCGCTCGTCGGCGGCGGGCCGGGCGACCCGGACCTGCTCACGGTGCGCGGGCGGCGCCTGCTCGCCGCGGCCGACGTCGTCGTCGTCGACCGGCTCGCGCCGCGCGCGGTGCTCGCCGAGCTCTCCCCGGACGTGCTCGTGATCGACGTCGGCAAGTCGCCGGGCCACCACGCCGTCCCGCAGGACCGGATCAACTCCCTGCTCGTCGAGCACGCGCTCGCCGGGCGCACCGTCGTGCGGCTCAAGGGCGGCGACCCGTTCGTCTTCGGCCGCGGCTCGGAGGAGGCGGAGGTCTGCCGGCTCGCGGGGGTGCCCGTCGAGGTCGTGCCCGGGGTCACGAGCGCGGTCGCGGTGCCGGCCGCCGCGGGGATCCCGGTCACGCATCGCGGCATCTCGCGCGGGTTCACGGTGCTGACCGGCCACGACGACATCGGCGCGGTCCCGCCGGCGCCGGACCACACGGTCGTGCTGCTCATGGGCGTGCGCGGTCTGGCCGACCACGCCCGCGCGCTCGTCGCGGCCGGCCGGCCGGCCGACACCCCGGTCGCCGTCGTCGAGGACGGGTTCGGCCCCGGCCAGCGGACCACGGTCGGGACGCTCGCGACGATCGCCGAGCGGGCGGCCCGCGTGGGCGTGCGCTCGCCGGCCGTCACGGTCGTCGGCGGCGTCGTGCGACTGTCGCCCGCCTGGCGCGAGCAGACCCTGCTCGCCGAGCCCCCGGCCAGCCTCCCGGTAGCGCTCCCCACCCCCCACTGACCCCGCGCCGGCTCCACGCGCCCGCGAACGCCACTCCGTCGCACTCGGCGAGAGGGCGGTGAGGGGGTGGCCGCGGTGAGAGCGCTCACATCGGCGCGACGGCGGCCGATAGGACGGCCGTTGCGCGATGCCGCGCAGCTGTACAGGGCCGTGCGCCCATGACGAGGGTTGAACAGATGAGACACGTGACCACGCGCCGCGCCGTAGCGGCGGCGCTGGCGCTGGCGACGACGACGGCACTGGCCGGGTGCGCAGGCGCTCCCGGCGAGACCGGCGCCCAGCTCGTCGGCGTCGCGATGCCGACGACGACGTCCGACCGGTGGATCGCCGACGGCGACAACGTCTCCGCGCAGCTCGAGGCGCTCGGCCACTCGGTCGACCTCGAGTACGCCGAGGACGACGTCCCGACCCAGATCAGCCAGATCGAGGCGATGATCAGCGCCGGGGCCGACGTGCTGATCGTGGCCGCGATCGACGGCACGAAGCTCACGGACGTGCTCGCCGAGGCGGCCGCCGCCGACATCCCGGTGATCTCCTACGACCGGCTGATCCGCGACAGCCCGGACGTCGACTACTACGCGACGTTCGACAACGCGCGCGTCGGCGTGCAGCAGGCGACCACGCTGCTCCAGGGCCTCGGGGTCCTGGACGCGGGCGGCGCGCCGACCGGCGCCGCCGGGCCGTTCGCGGTCGAGCTGTTCGCCGGCTCGCCCGACGACAACAACGCGACCGTGTTCTACGACGGCGCGATGTCGGTCCTTCAGCCCTACCTCGACTCGGGCGTGCTCGTCGTCCCGTCCGGGCAGACGGACTTCGCGACGATCGCGACCCAGGGGTGGAGCGGCGAGACCGCCGCGACCCGGATGGCGACCCTGCTGCCCGCCTACGACGGCACCGGACTGCGCCTGGCCGGGATCCTCTCGCCGTACGACGGCATCTCGATCGCCCTGCTCGAGGCCACGGCGGGCATCGGGTACGGCACCGACGCGCAGCCGTGGCCGGCCGTGACCGGGCAGGACGCCGAGGTCGGCTCCATCAAGTCGATCATCGCCGGCGAGCAGTTCGCGACCGTCTACAAGGACACGCGCCAGCTCGCCGAGGTCACCGTCTCGATGGTCGAGGCCGTGCTGAACGACGACGAGCCGCAGACGAACGACGTCACGTCGTACGACAACGGCGTCGTGACCGTCCCCGCGTACCTGCTGACCTCGCAGGTCGTCACGAAGAGCAACTACCAGCAGGTCCTCGTGGACAGCGGGTACTACACGGTGGAGGACCTCGGATGAGCCCGCAGTCAACGACCAGCGCGAACGAGGGCCACCTCCCACGGGCGCGCCGGCGCGCGGCCTGGTTCTGGGACCGGCCCGTCTGGGCCAAGGTCGGCGCCTCGATCGCGCTCCTGGGGCTCGTGTTCGCCGGCGTCGGCGGATTCAGCGTGGCCGCGCTCGTCCAGGCCGAGCGCAACCTCGAGGACGTGCACCAGCTCACGGACGACCTGCAGGGATCGATGGCCCAGCTGCGCACCGCGCAGACCGAGAGCCACCTGCTCGTGTACCGCGCGACGCGCGCCGCGGACGCGAGCAGCCGCACGCAGCTGCTCACGGCGCAGGACTGGAACGACCGCACCGCGGCCAACCTGATCGAGACCATCGCGGCATACCCCGAGTCGCAGACGACGCAGTGGGCCGACTTCCTGACCCGGTGGAACTCCTGGATCTCGTACCGCGACGCAACGCTCGCACCGCTCGTCGCGGCGGGCGACATCGAGGGCCTCGATGCCGCGATCGCCGCGTCCGTCGCAGCGGACCCGGGCTACACCGGCCGCGTGCTCGGGCTCGCCGACGGCCAGATCCAGTACGAGGTCGAGGCGATCATGCTCGACGCGAGCGCGGCCATCCGCGACGCCATCATCGCCGTCGTCGTGGGCTTCGGCGTGTCCATCCTCGCGGCGGTCACGCTGTCCACCGCCGTCACCCGCCGGATCACGCGGGGACTGCGGACCGTGAGCACGAGCCTGGAGGCGATGGCCCGCGGCGACCTCACGGTCGCGGCGAGCGTCGACACCGGCGACGAGCTCGGCCAGATGGCGCACTCGCTCGGCGCCGCCCAGGAGTCGTTGCGCGCGACCCTCTCGGGGGTCGTGCAGACCGCCGAGATGGTCGCCGCCGCCGCCGAAGAGCTCTCCGCCGCCTCGACCCAGGTGTCCGTCGGCGCGCAGGACACGAGCGCCCAGGCGGGCGTCGTCGCCGCCGCGGCCGAGGAGGTCAGCCGCAACGTCCAGACGGTCGCGGCGGGAGCCGAGCAGATGGGCGCCTCGATCCGCGAGATCGCCCAGAACGCGAACCAGGCCGCCAAGGTCGCGGCCGAGGCGACCGGCGTCGTCGCCGCGACGAACGAGACGGTCACGGCGCTCGGGACGAGCAGCGAGGAGATCGGGAACGTCGTCAAGACGATCACGTCGATCGCGGCGCAGACGAACCTGCTCGCGCTGAACGCGACGATCGAGGCCGCGCGGGCCGGAGAGGCGGGCAAGGGCTTCGCCGTCGTCGCCGGGGAGGTCAAGGAACTCGCTCGCGAGACCGCCAAGGCCACCGAGGAGATCACCCGGCGGGTCGAGTCGATCCAGGTCGACGCGACCGGGGCCGTCGCCGCGATCCGCGAGATCTCCGACATCATCGCCGCGGTCAACGACTACCAGCTGACGATCGCGTCCGCCGTCGAGGAGCAGACCGCGACCACGAACGAGATGTCCCGGTCCGTCACCGAGGCTGCCGCCGGCGCGGGCGAGATCGCGCTGAACATCACCGGTGTGGCGTCGTCCACGGCCGGGGCGAGCGAGATCATGGGCCAGATGGGCGCGTCGGTCGACGAGCTCGCCCGGATGTCCGCCGACCTCCGCACGCGCGTCGCGGCGTTCACCTACTAGCCGTACGGGCTCCGCGCTACAGCAGCCGGCGCGCCGCGGCCCAGCGCGTGAGCTCGTACCGCGAGGACAGCTGCAGCTTGCGCAGCACGGCCGAGACGTGGGTCTCGACCGTCTTGATCGAGATGAACAGCTCGGAGGCGACCTCGCGGTAGCTGTACCCGCGGGCGATGAGCCGCATGACCTCCTGCTCGCGCGCGGAGAGCCGGTCGAGCTCGTCGTCGGTGATCGCGACGTCGGCGGCGCTCGTGCCGAACGCGTCGAGCACGAACCCGGCCAGGCGCGGCGAGAAGACCGCGTCCCCGCCCGCGACGCGCACGACCGCGTCGCACAGGTCCGGCCCGGAGATCGCCTTGGTCACGTAGCCGCGAGCGCCCGCCCGGATCACCGCGACCACGTCCTCGGCCGCGTCGGAGACCGACAGCGCGAGGAAGCGCGTGCCCGTGAGCAGGTCGGCGCACGCCGTGATCACCTCGGCGCCGCCGCCCCCGTTGCCCCCGGGCAGGTGCACGTCGAGCAGCACGACCGGCGGGGTCAGGGCGCGCACGCAGCGGATCGCCGACTCGACGTCGTCGGCCTCGCCGACGACGTTGACGCGTGCGTCGAGCGAGGCGCGCACGCCCGTGCGGAACATCAGGTGATCGTCGACCAGGACCACGTCGACCGGTGTCGGGCTACTCATGTGCTCGCGTTCCTCATCTGGTTGCGGTTGTCTCGCGCGCGTGCTCGTCGGTCGGCCGCACCGGGACCCGCAGGTGCACCTCGGTGCCCCGCTCGGGTCGCGACGTCACGGTCGCGGACCCGCCGCGGCGACGCACGCGTCCCATGATGGACTCCCGCACGCCGAAGCGGTCGAGCGGCACGGCGTCGAGGTCGAACCCGTCGCCGCGGTCCCGGACGAAGACGTCGACGGCGTCGGGGGCGACCTCGAGGTACAGCGAGACCGGCGGCCGGCCGTGCACGACGGCGTTGACGAGCGCCTCGCGGGTCGCCTGCAGCAGCGCCTCGGTGTCGGCGTCCGGCACCCGGTCACCCACGACGACGGTCTCGATCGCGACCGCGCGGCCGTCCTCGACCTCGCCGACGACGGCGCGCAGCGCGGCGGCGAGCGATGTGCCGGGCTCGGACCGGTCGTCGTAGAGCCACTCGCGCAGCTCGCGCTCCTGGGCGCGGGCCATGCGTGAGACCTCGACCGGGTCGTCGGCGCGCGCGCGGATGAGCGCGAGGGTCTGCAGCACCGAGTCGTGCAGGTGCGCGGCGATGTCGGCCCGCTCGGCCTCGCGCGCGCGGGCCGCGCGCTCGTCGCCGAGCTCATGCGCCAGGCGCAGCCACCACGGCGCGGCCACGATGACCGCGCCGGCGAGCACCGCCAGCGCCGCGACGGCGGCCCGCACCTGCGCCCCCGCGGGCGCGTCCTGCCCGACCAGGAGCAGCGCGCCGATCCCCACCAGGACGGCGCCGCCGACGAGCCGGACGACGCTGACGGGCGTGCGCCCGCCGGCGCGGGACAGCCACCGCTCGCGCTGCACGCGGTCGAGCTGGCTCCAGGCCAACGCCGTGCCCGCGAGCAGGATGAGGGCTGGCACGACCCAGGTCATCTGCACATCGGCGCCGCGCCGGATCGCGATGAGCAGCCCCGCGCCGACGAGCAGGATCAGCCCGATGCCGATGTCGGTGACGGGCACCGGGCGGCTCTGCTCGCGCAGCCGGGGCGCCAGCCGCGTCAGCGCGGCGGGCCGGTCCTGCGCGGCGGCCGCCGCCGGGTCCCCCGTCGGCACGGTGACCCACAGGAAGATGTACAGCAACGCGCCGGCGCCGCCCGCGAACGTCGCGCCGACCATGAGCAGGCGCACGACCCGGACCGGCATCCCGAGGTGGGCGGCGATCCCGGCGCACACGCCGGCGACCCGCCGGCGCCCGTCCACCGGGCGGCGCAGCGGCAGGCGCGCCGGAGGCCCCGTAGGGCCCGGGCGCTGCGGCACCGGGTACTCCGCGCCGCCCGTCGTCCACGTCATGCACCGATCGTCACACGTCCCGGGCCGGATCCGGGTGTCCCGGCCCGACAACCAGGGGCCGGGCCCGGATCTTTCAGGGTGCGCTCAGGGTGGTACCCGATGGTGGCCGCATCGGCGGCCAGCAAGGATCGAGTCATGGACACATCGACACCTGCTCCGGCGGATCAGCCGCCGGCCCCTGCGGCGGGGGAACCGCCGTACCCGCCCGCCGGCCAACCGCCGTTCCCGCCCGCCGGCCAGCAGCCCTACCCGCCCGCTGGCCAGCCTCCCTACGGCGCCCCGACGCGGTCGGGCAGCGACGGCTTCTTCGACGGCATCCGCCGGATCGGCATCGTCCGGTCCGAGCAGCGCTGGATCGGCGGGGTCGCCGGCGGCATCGCCCTGCGCTTCGGCATCGACCCGCTGCTCGTGCGCGGGATCATCATCGTCACCGCGATCTTCGGCGGCGGCGCGGGCTTCATCCTCTACGCGTTCGCCTGGGCCCTCCTGCCGGAGCAGGTCGACGGACGCATCCACCTGCAGGAGACGATCCACGGCCGGTTCGACGTCGCGCTGCTCGGCGCGATCGGCCTGTTCATCGTGGGCACCAGCACCGACGACTGGTGGTTCGGCGGCTGGGGCATGCAGGGCTTCGGCTGGTTCAGCGGGCTCCTCTGGTTCGCCGCGATCGCCACCGTCGTCGGCCTCGTCATCTCCTCCGCCACCCGCCGCGGCGGCGGCAACCCGGCCGGCGGCCCGCCGTACCCGGCCCGCTCTCCGCAGTACCCGGCCGGCTCGCCGCAGGCCTCGACCTACCCGGCGCCGCCCGCGCCGGGAGCGGCGGCCCGCGCCGCCGGCGGCTACGCCGGCCACGCGCCGGGCACTCCCCCGCCGCCGCCGCAGGCACGCGGCTACGCCGGTCCAGCCGCAAGCGGCTACGCCAGCCCCACCGCGGGCGGCTACGCCAGCCCCGCCGCAAGCGGCTATGCCGGCCAGCCCGCAGGCAGCTACGCCGGGCACGCCGGACCGACGGCGGCCGGCTACGCCGGTCGGCCCGCCCGCAGCCAGGCCGGCCCGCCGGCCGGGTACGCGACCGCGCCGCCCGTCCCGCCCAAGCCGCGGCGCCCGGTCGTGCACGGGCCCGGCTCCGCCGCCGTCGGCGCCGTCGTCGGGCTGTCGCTCGTGACCCTCGCGGGCCTGCTCATCGCCGATCGCACGGAGGGCCTCGACCTCTCGGTCGGGCTGACCGCCGCCGGCATCGGCATCGTCCTGGCGGGGATCGGGATCATCGTCGCCGGGCTGCGCGGGCGGTCGAGCGGAACGCTCGGCTTCCTCGCGATCACGGGCATCGTGCTCGCGGTCCCCGCGGCCGCGATCACGCAGGGCGACTGGGACACCAGCTGGAACAATGACCCCACGACCGTCCGGCTGATCGCCCCCGAGGGGCAGTGGTCGCCGAGCACGCCGGCCCAGGCCAGCGAGGGCGTCGCGGCCGCGGTCGGCGACCTGAACGTCGACCTGACGCAGCTCGCCACCGACGGCCAGGTCGTCGAGGTTCCGATCAGCCTCGGCGCGGGTCAGCTCACCATCACGGTGCCGAGCGACACCCCGGTCTCGGCCGTGGTCAAGCTGGCCGCCGGCGACATCTCGTGGGACGTCGAAGACAACCCGCAAGAGATCTCGGGCGTCTCCGGATCCCGCGAGTACGAGTTCGCGAGCGACGAGGTCGCCGCGGGCGAGAACGCACAGATCGTCCTGCACGTCGAATCTGGCGCGGGCGCTGTCCGCGTCGTGGAGGTATCCCGATGAGCACGAACCAGCCCCGAACCGGGCCGTCCGATCCCGTCGACCCGACGGACGTGATCGCCCCGCAGCCACTCGACGAGACCCAGCCGCTGGTCACCCCGCGGCCCGACGAGACTCAGCCGCTCGACGAGACCCAGCCGCTCGACACGAGCCGGCCGCTCGACGAGACCCAGCCGCTCGTCACCCCGCGGGACGACGTGGCGGCGACCGAGGTCCTGGCCGCCGCGCCGGGCGCCGCCGCCACGCGGTCGCTCGAGCTCGATCTCGGGCTCGGCGCACCGGCGGACGCCACGACGTCCGCGGGCACGCCCGCCGCGGCGACGCCGGTCGCGGTCACTCCGACCGCCACCCCGGCCGGTGCGGAGCCCGGGCCGACGTCGCGGGTGCGGCCGAGCCTGCGCGTCGGGACGGTCGTGTGGGGCCTCGTGCTCGCGGTGATCGGCGCTGGCGTCATCGCCGTGGCGGCCGGGTACGAGCTCGACCTCGAGCTCGCCTTCATCGCGCTGCTCACGCTCGCTGGGGTCGGCCTGCTCGCCGGCTCGGTCGTCGCGAGCGTCCGCCGACGCGGCCACTGATCGCACCGCCCAAGGCAGCGTGCGCACAAAAAAAGACACCGCACCCCCGGTCGACTGACCGGGGGTGCGGGCGTTGAGGTGGGTCAGACGGCCGAGGCGACGGGGCGCTCGGTGGGGGTGGCCGTCGTGACGACCGTGGTCGTCGAGATGGACCGCAGGGCGAAGCCCAGCAGGCCGAACAGGAGGCCGAGGCCCATGACCAGGGCGGCGACGCCGTAGGAGACGACCGAGGTGAAGAGCGACGCGCGCAGGAACGAGCCGTTCATCGCGGTGGTGCGCTGGGCGGCGATCTCGAGAACGCCCTCGTCCTCGGCGATCTCAGCCTCGGACTTGCCGTCGGCGGCGAGCTCGGCCTTGAGCGCGTTGGAGGCCTCGCCGAGCTCGGCGTAGGTGCGGCCCTCGGCGCCGGCGAGCGCGTGGTGCGCGATGGCGTTGGCCTGGGCGTACGCCGTGAACGGACCGGCGACGGGCTTGCCGGCGAGCGAGCCCGGCTCCTCTTCGGTCACAGCGGAGACCGTGATGTTCTCGTCCTTGAGCGCCGAGGTGACGAAGGCCCAGGTGGTGGCGCCCGCGGCGACCATGACGACCGCGGCGACGAGCAGCACGAGGCCGATGAGCTTGACCATCGGGTTCGTGGAGTTGGTGGTGGTGGAGGACATGAGGGGCGTTCCCTTCGCGGAACCGTCAGAGGCAGGGGCCCGGCGGCACCGGACCAGCGAACCTCGTTGAAGGTTCACTTAGTAAGTGTGGCAACGATGACGGCGGCACCTCTGGGACGTAGGTCACCCTTGTGCCCGCGTCTCCGGGGTCTTTCCGGGACCCTTCGCCCGTCAGCGACGCAGCTGCTGGGCGCGCGCGTACTCGGCGGCCGCGCGGGCCGCCACGGTGTCCCACCCCAGGTCGGGCAGCACCGTCCGGTTGTGCTCCTGCATCGACCGGACGAGCTCGGGCTCCGTTGCACAGCGCACGATGGCGTCGGCCAGCCCCGCGTCGTCGTCCACGATCAGGCCGTTGGTCCCGTCCCGCACGAAGCTCGTGATGCCGGTGCCGCTGCGCGCGACGACGGCCAGGCCCGCGACGCGCGCCTCGAGCGCCGCGATCCCGAACGACTCGAGCTCGGCCGGCGCGAGGAACACGTTCGCGGTGGCGTAGGCCACGCGCACCTGCGCGCGCTCGAGCCGGCCGCGGAGCCGGACCACGTCGCCGAGGCCGTGCCGCGCGATGGCCACCTCGACCCGGCTCAGCACGGGGCCGGAGCCGATGATCTCGAGGCTCAGCGCGCCCGGCCCGAGCCGGGCGGCCGCCGCCGCGACCGCGTCGACGAGCGGGACGGCCCGCTTGCGCGGGGCCAGTCGCATGGTCGCGACCAGGCGCAACGGGCCCGCGGTCGCGCGGTCGGCGGCGTCGTCGGCCGGGGCGGGGCTCGTGGCCGGGGCCCACGCGGCCAGGTCGAGGCCGTTGGGGAGCACCGCGACGTGCGCCCCGAACACGCTCGCGACGCGCTCGGCCGCGACGTCGCTCACCGCGCTGAAGGCGACGGCGCGCCGGTCCCAACGGGTCAGGCGCGCGCCGAGGCGCAGCGCGCCGATGACGCCGTCGAGCATGCAGTGCCACGTGATCGCGACCGGGAGCCGCGCGGCGCTGGCCACCCGGGCGCCGTCGAACGCGAACGGCGAGAGCACCCCGGCGTGCACGTGCACGACGTCGGGCCGCACGGCCCGCAGGGTCGCGGCGATCAGGCGGGACTCGGCCGGGTTGACCGGGAGTTCGAACGGCATCCGCGCGCCCAGGCGGTGCACCGCGACGCCCCGCTCGACGTCGACCACCCCGCCGCGCTCGCCGCCGGCCCCGAGGGTCGCGGTGAGCACGTGCACGTCGTGGCCCTGCGCGGCCTGGCGGGCGGCGAGGTCGCTGACCTGAGACTCGATCCCCCCGGTCCGGGGCAGGAAGGTGTCGGTGACATGGGCGATCCGCACGACCCCAGGGTAGTTCGGGTTCCGGCCCGGCCGGAGCGCCGGCTCAGGCGAGGTCGTCCAGGCGGCGCAGGATCAGGCCCTCGCGCAGCGCCCACGGGCAGATCTCGAGCTCGCGGACGGAGAACGCGCGCATCGCCTCCTCGGCGACGATGCCGCCGCCGACGATCTGCGCGGTCCGCTCGGGCGTGATCCCCGGCAGGGCCGTCCGCGCCTGGGCCGGGATCGCCGCGAGCCGCGGCACCCAGTCCGCGAGCTGCGAGCGGCGCAGCCGGACCCGGTCGTCGGGACCGACGCCGTCGTGCACCGACCCCGCGAGCCGCGCGAGCGAGCGGAAGGTCTTGCTCGTGCCCACCACGTGGTCGGGGCGGTCCAGCGCGGCGAAGCGCGGGGCGACCTCGCGCAGCACGCCGCGGGCGTGGGCCCGCAGGGCCTCGACCTGGTCGGAGGTCGGCGGGTCGTCCGGCAGGAAGCCGATCGTGCTGCGCCCCGCCCCGAGCGGCACGGAGACGGCGAGGTCCGGGTACTCGTCGATGCCGGACGCGATCTCGAGGGAGCCGCCGCCGATGTCGAGGAGCAGGATGCGCCCGGCCGACCAGCCGTGCCAGCGCCGCACCGCGAGGAACGTCAGCCGCGCCTCGTCGTAGCCGCTGAGCACGCGCAGCGCGACGCCGGTCTCGCGCTCGATGTGGGCGAAGACCGCCGCACCGTTGGTCGCCTCCCGCAGCGCCGACGTCGCGAACGGCAGCAGCTCCGCGACCTCCTCGCTGGCGGCCGCGGTCACGGCCGAGGCGATCGCCCCGGTGATCCGCTCGACACCCTCGTCGGTGATCGCGCCGTCGGGCGCGATGAAGCGCATCATCCGCACGACCGTCTTGTGGGTCGAGCTCGGCACCGGCCGGGCGCCCGGGTGGGCGTCCACCACGAGCAGGTGCACCGTGTTGGACCCGACGTCGAGCACTCCGAGCCGCATGGTGCCTACTCCCACTCGATGGTGCCCGGCGGTTTGCTCGTGACGTCGAGGACGACGCGGTTGACCTCGCGCACCTCGTTCGTGATGCGCGTGGAGATGATCGCGAGCACGTCGTACGGCAGCCGGGTCCAGTCCGCGGTCATCGCGTCCTCCGAGCTGACCGGCCGCAGCACGATCGGGTGCCCGTAGGTGCGCCCGTCACCCTGCACGCCGACCGAGCGCACGTCGCCGAGCAGCACGACCGGGCACTGCCAGATCTCGCGGTCCAGCCCAGCGCGAGTGAGCTCCTCGCGCGCGATGGCGTCCGCCGCGCGCAGGATCTCCAGGCGCTCGGCCGTGACCTCGCCGACGATCCGGATGCCGAGTCCGGGGCCGGGGAACGGCTGGCGCCACACGATCGCCTCGGGCACCCCGAGCTCGAGACCGACGGCGCGGACCTCGTCCTTGAACAGCGCGCGCAGCGGCTCGACGAGCGAGAACTGCAGGTCGTCCGGCAGCCCGCCGACGTTGTGGTGGCTCTTGATGTTCGCGGCACCCTCGCCGCCGCCCGACTCGACGACGTCGGGGTACAGCGTGCCCTGGACGAGGAACTTGACCTCGGCGCCCGCGTCGCCCGCGTCGGCCACGACCTCGCGCGCCGCCTGCTCGAACACCCGGATGAACTCGCGGCCGATGATCTTGCGCTTGGTCTCGGGGTCGCTCACGCCCGCGAGCGCGTCGAGGAACCGCTCGCGCGCGTCGACGACCTTGAGCGTGACGCCCGTGGCGGCGACGAAGTCCTTCTCGACCTGCTCCGCCTCGCCCGAGCGCAGCAGCCCATGGTCGACGAAGACGCAGGTCAGCTGGTCGCCGACGGCCTTCTGCACGAGCGCCGCGGCGACCGAGGAGTCGACGCCGCCGGACAGGCCGCAGATCACGCGCGCCGAGCCGACCTGGGCGCGGATCGCGGCCACCTGGTCGGCGATCACGTTGCCGGGGTTCCAGTCGGGCGCGAGCCCCGCGCCGGTGTACAGGAAGTTCTCCAGCGCG
The DNA here is from genome assembly GCF_017569225.1 of Pengzhenrongella sicca. Classification (GTDB taxonomy): domain Bacteria; phylum Actinomycetota; class Actinomycetes; order Actinomycetales; family Cellulomonadaceae; genus Pengzhenrongella; species Pengzhenrongella sicca. Next base: position 567,336 of record NZ_CP071868.1, on the reverse strand, counting down.
CGCTGCCCGAGCGGGGAGTGCCGCACCTCGGGGTGCCACTGCAGGCCGTACAGGTTGCGGGTGCGGTCCTCGAACGCCGCCACGGGCGAGCCGGAGGACGTCGCGAGCACGTCGAAGCCGGCCGGCGCGGCCTGCACGGAGTCGCCGTGGCTCATCCAGACGGACTGCTCGGCCGGGGAGCCGGCCAGCAGCTCGCCGGCGCCGGCGATCGTGACCGCCGTGCCCCCGAACTCGCTGCTGCCGGTGCGCGCGACGGTCCCGCCGAGCGCCTGGGCCATCGCCTGGAAGCCGTAGCAGATGCCGAGCACCGGGATTCCGGCGTCGAACAGCGCCGGGTCGACCGAGGGTGCGCCGTCGGCGTACACGCTGGACGGGCCGCCGGACAGGATGATCGCGACCGGGTTCTTCGCGAGCATCGCCTCGACGGTCGCGGTGTGCGGCACGATCTCGGAGTACACGCTCGCCTCGCGCACGCGCCGCGCGATCAGCTGCGCATACTGCGCACCGAAGTCGACGACGAGGACGGGGCGGGGCGTGGCCGCGGGGCTCGCGGCGGGGAGCGGGGCTGCGGGGGGCTGCGTCACGAGGTCAAGGGTAGTTGGCCCGGCGCCGCGCCGAGCCGGGCCTGCGCGTCGGCGTGCACGCGGCGCTCGACGACGAACGACATCACGGGCACGACGCCGCCGAGCACCATGACGGTCAGCCGGCCGAAGCCCCAGCGCATCTTCGACCACAGGTCCAGCACCGTGACCAGGTAGACGATGTAGACGAAGCCGTGCGCCTGCGGGATCCAGCCGATCCACGCGAGCACGTCGGGCCCGACCTGCACGACGTACTTCAGCACGATCTCGACGCACAGGACGAGCAGCATGACGCCGGTCACCCACGCCAGCACGCGGTAGCGGCCGACGGCGGCGCGCGTCTTCTCCGGTTCATGCACCGGCCGAGGCGACGGGGGCGACGACGGGGCCTGGCGCGGGGTGCTCGACATGGCTCGATCATCCCCCACCCCCGCGATAATCCGTCGCCGGTTGTCGGCCCCGGCGCCTACCGTTGGGCCTCATGCGCTCCCTGCCCCTCGGTGATCCCGGCTCGCCGCCGCTCACCTCGCCGCTCGCCTTCCTGTGGTGGCAGGCGCGCGCCCAGTGGGGCATCCTGCTGGCCGCGGTCGTCGTCGGCGTCGTGGGGAGCGTGGCGGGCGCCTTCCTGCCGTACGTGATCGGACGCATCATCGACAGCGGGCTCGACGACGGGATCACGCCGGCCCTGCTGCGCGGCTGCGCCGCGCTCGCCGCGCTCGGCCTCGTACAGGTCGCGGGGAACGTCGTCGGGCACCGGCTCGACGTCCAGAACTGGCTCCGCGCGGCCTTCGCCGGCTCCCAGCTCATCGGGCACCACGTCACCCGCACCGGGGACGCGATCACCGCCGAGCTGCCCACCGGCGAGGTCGTCGCGACGGTGGCCTCCGACGCGCTCCGGATGGGCGAGGTGTACGCGATCACCGCCCGGTTCCTCGGCGGCGTCGCGGCCTACGCCGCGATCGCCATCGTCCTCATGCGCTCCTCGGGCGCGCTCGGCGTGCTCGTGCTGATCGGCCTCCCGCTCGTCGTGGCGCTGCTCGCACTGCTGGTCCGGCCGCTGCAGCGGCGCCAGGCCGCCCAGCGCGAGGCGGCGGGTCGCCTCACGACGCTGGGCGCCGACACCGTCTCCGGCCTGCGCATCCTGCGGGGCATCGGCGGCGAGGACGTGTTCGCGGGCCGCTACCGCGAGCAGTCGCAGGCCGTGCGGCGGGCCGGCGCGCGCGTGGCGCAGACGCAGTCGCTCATCGACGCGCTGCAGACGCTCGTGCCCGGGCTGTTCCTCGCCGCCGTCGTGTGGGTCGGCGCGCGGCTGACGATCTCGGGCGACCTGACCCCGGGCGAGCTCGTCGCGTTCTACGGCTTCGCGGCCTTCCTCACCCAGCCGCTGTGGACCGCGACCGAGGCCATGCGGATCGCCACCCGCGCCCACATCGGCGCGCGCAAGATCATCAACGTGCTGCGGGTCCCGGACGCGTTCGCCGACCCGACCGCGCCCGACGCGGCTGTCTCCGGTCCGGCCGGGTCCAGCCCGGCCGGGGTCGGTCCGGCCGTGCCCCCGGCCCTGCCCGCCGACGGCGCGCCGGCCGATCTCGTCGACCCGGCAAGCGGCCTGACCGTGCGCGCGGGCAGCCTCGTCGCGCTCGTGGGCGCTGACCCGGACGAGACGGCGCGCATCGCCGCCCGGCTCGGCCGGTTCGGCGAGCCCGCCGCCGGTGACACCCGCTGGGGCGGCGTCCCGCTCGCGGGCCTCTCCCTCGCCCAGGTACGCGCGCGCATCGTGGTCGCCGAGTCCACCCCGCACCTGTTCACGGGCGCGCTCGCGGACGAGCTCGACGTCCGCGGCCGCGCCGGCGAGCGTGAGCTGCTCGCGGCGCTGTCGGTCGCCGACGCCGCCGACGTGCTGGAGTCCGTGCCCGGCGGCCTCGCCGGCTCGATCGAGGAGCAGGGCCGGTCCCTGTCCGGCGGGCAGCGCCAGCGCGTCGCCCTGGCCCGCGCGCTGCTCACCGAGCCGGACGTGCTCATCCTCATCGAGCCGACCAGCGCCGTCGACGCCCACACCGAGGCCAGGATCGCGCGCCGCGTGGCCGCCGCCCGCCGCGGCCGCACCACGGTCGTGGTGACGACCAGCCCACTCGTGCTTGACGCCGTCGACGAGGTCGCGCTCGTCGAGGGCGGCCGGGTCCGCGCCGTCGGCAGCCACCGCGGCCTCCTCGACGCCGACTCGCGCGACGGGGCCGCCTACCGCGCGGTCGTCTCGCGCGCCGAACCCACGCCCGACCCCACGCCCGAGCACGCGTCCGATGACAGGGAGGATCGCCATGCAGCTACCCGTCGCTGACGGCGCGGCCCTGCGCGCGCACACCGCACGGCTGCTGCGCAGCCACCGCGGCGCGCTCGCGGGCGTCGTCGCGCTGCACACGATCGCCGCGACCGCCGGGCTGGCGGGCCCGTGGCTGCTCGGTCGGCTGATCGACGCCGTCACGACCGGCACCACCGTCGCGGTCATCGACCAGACGGTGCTGGTGCTCGTCGTCGCCGTCGGCGTGCAGACGGTCGCGATCCGGTACGCCCAACGCGGCGCGATGGTGCTGGGCGAGGAGGTCTTCGCCGAGCTGCGCGAGGAGTTCCTCACGACCGTGACCCGCCTGCCGCTGTCCACGGTCGAGCGGGCCGGCACGGGCGACCTCGTCGGGCGCACGACCAACGACATCGACCGCGTGCAGTACACGGTCCGGTTCGGCGTGCCCCGCGTGCTCGTGACCACGACGATGATCGCCCTGACGGGGGTCGCCGCGGTGCTCACGCAGCCGCAGGTGAGCCTCGCGCTGCTCACCGGGCTGCCCCTGCTCGTCGGGGTGACCACCTGGTACCTGCACCGCGCGGGGCCGGCGTACCTGCGGGAGTCGGCGGCGTACGCGCGCCTGAACGGCACGATCACGGAGTCCGTCGAGGGCGCCCGGACGGTCGACGCCCTCGGGCTCGGGGCGCGTCGGCGTGCCCGCGTGGACGGCGACCTGCGCGAGGCGTTCGCCGCGGAGTCCGCGACCCTGCGGCTGCGCACGTGGCTGTTCCCCGCGATCGACACCGCCTTCCTGCTGCCCGTGCTCGCCACCGTCCTGTGGGGCGCCTACCTGATCACCACCGGCGACGCCACGGTCGGCGCGGTCACCACGATCACGCTCTACGCCGTCCAGCTCATCGACCCCATCGGCGAGCTGATCTTCTGGCTCGACGAGATCCAGGTCGGCGCGTCGTCGCTCGCCCGGATCATCGGCGTCGCCGCTGTGCCGCCGGACCGCACGACCGGCTCGGCCGTGCCCACGGACGAGCACGTCGTCGGCCGCGGGATCCGGTACGCCTACCGGCCGGGGCACGACGTGCTGCACGGCATCGACCTCGACCTGCGCGTCGGGGAGCGGCTCGCGGTCGTGGGCCCCTCGGGCGCCGGCAAGTCGACGCTCGGGCGCATGCTCGCGGGCATCCACCCGCCGACCGGCGGGACCGTGACGGTCGGGGGCGTGCCACTGGTCGACCTCCCCCTGGGTGACCTGCGCGGGCACGTCGCGCTCGTGACCCAGGAGCACCACGTGTTCGTCGGCACGATCGCGGACAACCTGCGCCTGGCCGAGGTGGACGCGGCCGACGCCGACCTCGCGCGGGCGCTGCGCGCCGTCGACGCGTGGGGCTGGGTGCGCGCCCTGCCCGCCGGGATCGAGACCGCCGTCGGCTCGGGCGGAACGGTCCTGACCCCCGCCCAGGCGCAGCAGCTCGCGCTCGCCCGGCTCGTGCTGCTCGACCCGCACACGCTGGTGCTCGACGAGGCGACGTCGCTGCTCGACCCGCGCGCGGCCCGGCACCTCGAGCGCTCGCTGTCGGCCGTCCTCGCGGGGCGGACCGTCGTCGCGATCGCGCACCGGCTGCACACGGCGCACGACGCCGACCGCGTGGCCGTCGTCGAGGCGGGCCGGATCAGCGAGATCGGCACGCACGACGAGCTCGTGGCCGCCGACGGCGACTACGCGGCGCTGTGGCGCTCGTGGCAGCAGGACTGACGATGTTCGGACCGGTGCACCTGCGCGGCGGCGTCGTCGTCCCCGACGACGAGCTCGCCTGGCGGTTCTCGCGCGCGGGCGGCCCGGGCGGGCAGAACGTCAACAAGACCGACTCGCGCGTCGAGCTCAGCTGGGACGCCGAGCGCAGCGCGGCGCTCTCGCCCGCGCTGCGCGAGCGCGTGCTTGAGCGGCTCGGCGGCCGCCTCGTGCGCGGCGTGCTCACGATCGCCGCATCCGAGCAGCGTTCGCAGCTGCGCAACCGCGAGGCGGCGCTCGCGCGCTTCGTCGCGCTGCTCGACGCCGCGCTCGCGCCGCCGGGCCCGCCACGCCGGGCCACCCGGCCGAGCCGGAACTCGCGGCGCCGCCGGACCGAGTCCGAGCAGCGCCGCCGCCAGGTCAAGGCCGGGCGGCGGCGGCCACCGGCTGGCTGACGGGCGGGTCGCCCGCAGCCTCGTCGCGGACCATGCGGATCCACAGGAACAACGCGAACCCGCCGAAGATCCACCACTGGGCCGCGTACGCGAGGTTCTGCACGTTGTAGTTGCCGCTGTCGCTCGTGCCCAACGTCGGCGGCCCCAGCAGCGCGAGCCCGGCGGGCTGCGCCGGGCTCGCCTCCGTGAGCACGACGTACCCGGCGTAGATCGGGCCGCCCCACGAGTTGACGAGCTGGGCCGAGCTGACGGCGTCGGTCTGGCCGGGGGCACTCGCCCCCTGCCCGCCGCCCTCGGACACCTGCAGGTGGCCGGTCACCGTGACGACGCCCGCGGGCGGCTCGAGCAGGTCGACCGCGTCGGCCGGGTCCTCGACCCAGCCGCGCACGACCGGGAGCACCGGGTCGGCGCCGGTCCAGCCGGCGGCGCCGCCGCCGGTGACCCGCAACGGCGTGAGCACGAGGTAGCCGGCCCGGCCGTCGAGCACCCGGTCGACGACGAGCAGCTGGCCGGCGGCCTCGTAGGTGCCGCTCACGGTGACGGCGCGGCCGACGAGCTCGCCGTTGAACGACTCCTGCGGCGCGAGCACGTCGCCGAGCGGCTCCGGGGCGGCCGACTCGCGCGCCGCGACCTGCTGGCGCTCGAGCTGCTCGCCGCGGCTCTGCGCACGGTCGAGCTGCCAGGCCCCCAGGCGCCCGCAGACGGCCGCCGCCGCGAGCAGCACGACGAGCAGCACGAGCAGGCGGGGGCGCGTCGCGGCACGCAGCAACGTCGTCGGTGGCGAGTCGGGCGCGGGCACCCCAGCAAACTACCCGGCCCGAAGCGGCGGGGCCGATCCGCGTGAGCGCGATCACACCGTCGATCTAGTGACATGATTTCACCACCTGATGACCGTTCGACCACGCCGCGCCGGGACCCCTGGTCCCCCGAAGCACCGCCCTCCGGACGACGTCTCGTCAGGCCAGACGACCGCTGGCGCGTCCGCCCGGCGGGATGGCACCGCATCATGGGAGACCTTCCTCATGCACACGCAGACGATCAGCCCGGCGGTCGACGCACCCGCGGCCTGGGCAGCACGCCCCGATCGCCCCCTCACCGACGAGACCCTCAACCTCGTGGACGCCTGGTGGCGCGCCGCGAACTATCTGTCGATCGGACAGATCTACCTGCTCAACAACCCCCTGCTGCGCCGCCCGCTCGAGCGCGACGACGTCAAGCCCCGCCTCGTCGGCCACTGGGGCACGACGCCGGGCCTCAACTTCATCTACGCGCACCTGAACCGCGCGATCGTCGAGCGCTCGCTGTCGACGATGTACATCACCGGACCGGGCCACGGCGGCCCCGGACTCGTCGCCAACGCCTACCTCGACGGCACGTACTCCGAGGTCTACACCGACATCACCCAGGACGACGAGGGCCTGAACCGGCTCTTCCAGCAGTTCTCCTTCCCCGGCGGGATTCCCAGCCACGTGGCCCCGGAGACCCCCGGCTCGATCCACGAGGGCGGCGAGCTCGGGTACGCGCTCTCCCACGCGTACGGCGCGGCGTTCGACAACCCGGACCTGCTCGTCGCGGCCGTCGTCGGCGACGGCGAGGCCGAGACCGGGCCCCTGGCGACCAGCTGGCACTCCAACAAGTTCGTCAACCCCGCGAAGGACGGCGTCGTCCTGCCGATCCTGCACCTGAACGGGTACAAGATCGCGAACCCGACCGTGCTCGCCCGGATCCCCGAGGACGAGCTCCTCGACCTCATGCGCGGCTACGGGCACGCGCCGCACGCGTTCACCGGCGGCTTCGACGGCGAGGACCCGGCGGCCGTGCACCGCCGCTTCGCCGAGCTGCTCGACGTCGTGCTCGACGAGATCGCCGAGATCAAGGCGCGCGCCGCCGCGGGCGACCTGTCCCGGCCGAAGTGGCCGATGATCATCATGCGCACCCCGAAGGGCTGGACCTGCCCGCCGGTCATCGACGGCAAGCAGGTCGAGAACTCCTGGCGCTCGCACCAGGTCCCGCTCTCGAGCGCGCGCGACACCGACGCGCACCTCAAGATCCTCGAGGGCTGGCTGAAGTCGTACCGGGCCGAGGAGCTCTTCGACGAGACCGGCCACCTCGTGCCGGAGCTCGCCGCGACGGCGCCCCGCGGGCACCTGCGCATGAGCGACAACCTGCACACCAACGGCGGGCTGCTGCTGCGCGACCTCCGCCTGCCGGACTTCCGCGACTTCGCCGTCGACGTCCCGGTCCCCGGCGGGTCGATCAGCGAGGCGACCAAGGTGCTCGGCCAGTGGCTCGCCGAGGTCATCAAGCTCAACCCCGACAACTTCCGGATCTTCGGGCCGGACGAGACCGCGTCGAACCGCCTGCAGGCCGTCTACGAGGTCACCGACAAGCAGTGGAACGCCGAGTACCTGACGACCGACGAGGGCGAGCACCTCGCCCGCGCGGGCCGCGTGATGGAGATGCTCTCGGAGCACCAGTGCCAGGGGTGGCTCGAGGGCTACCTCCTGACCGGCCGGCACGGGATGTTCAGCTGCTACGAGGCGTTCATCCACATCATCGACTCGATGTTCAACCAGCACGCCAAGTGGCTCAAGGTCAGCCACGAGATCCCGTGGCGTCGGCCGGTCGCGTCCCTGAACTACCTGCTCTCGAGCCACGTGTGGCGCCAGGACCACAACGGCTTCAGCCACCAGGACCCCGGCTTCATCGACCACGTCGTGAACAAGAAGGCCGAGGTCGTCCGGGTGTACCTGCCGCCGGACGCGAACACGCTGCTGTCGACGTACGACCACTGCCTGCGCAGCCGCGACTACGTCAACGTCGTCGTCGCCGGCAAGCAGCCCGCGCCGAACTTCCTCACGATGGACCAGGCCGTCGCGCACTGCGCGCGCGGGCTCGGCATCTGGGAGTGGGCAGGCAACGAGCGCCCGGGCGAGCAGCCCGACGTCGTGCTCGGCTGCGCGGGGGACGTCCCGACGCTCGAGATCCTCGCCGCCGCGGACCTGCTGCGCCAGCACCTGCCCGACCTGACGGTGCGCGTCGTCAACGTGCTCGACCTGATGCGCCTGCAGGACGAGCGCGAGCACCCGCACGGCCTCTCCGACCGCGACTTCGACGCCCTGTTCACCACGGACCGGCCCGTCGTCTTCGCCTACCACGGCTACCCGTGGCTCATCCACCGCCTGACCTACCGGCGCGCGGGCCACTCCAACATCCACGTGCGCGGGTACAAGGAGGAGGGCACGACCACGACACCGTTCGACATGGTCATGCTCAACGACCTCGACCGCTTCCACCTCGTGATGGATGTGATCGACCGGGTTCCGAGCCTCGGATCCCGGGCAGCAGGCCTGCGCCAGCAGATGGCTGACGCACGGCTCGAAGCACGCCAGTACACCCGGACGCACGGCGAAGACATGCCGTCGATCGCGAACTGGGTCTGGCCCGACGCCGGGGACACGGCGACCGAGATCGGTGGCCCGCAGGGCTCCTCGGTGATTTCCACAGGAGGAGACAACGAATGACTGAGTCCGCACAGCAGACCGAGGCCGCGGTCACCCGCAGCATCTACATCACCTCGCCCGAGGGCGGCACCGGGAAGTCGACGGTGGCCCTCGGCGTCGTCGACCTCCTGACCCGCCGCGCGCAGCGCGTCGGCATCTTCCGCCCGATCTCCCCCGCGGGCGGCGAGCGCGACTACGTGCTCGAGCTGCTGCTCGCGCACGACGGCGTCGACGTCCCCTACGAGCTGTGCGTCGGGGTGACCTACGAGCAGGTCCACGACGACCTCGAGGGCGCGCTGTCCGAGATCGTCGAGAAGTACCACGAGGTCGCGCGGCGCTGCGACGTCGTCGTCGTCGTCGGCACGGACTACACGGACGTCGCCGGCCCCACCGAGCTGTACTACAACGCCCGGATCGCCGCGAACCTCGGCGCCCCGGTGCTGCTCGTCGTCAGCGGCAAGGACCGCACCCCCGAGGAGGTGCGCCAGGTGACCGGCCTCGCGATCGGCGAGCTGCGCGCGAACCACGCGCAGGTCATCGGGATCGTCGCGAACCGCTGTACGGCGACCGACCTGTCCTCCGTGCTGGCCGCGCTGACCGGCCCCGCGCCGGTCTGGGCCGTCCCCGAGGAGCCGTTCCTCAGCGCCCCGACGGTTCGCGCCCTCATGGAGGCCGTCGAGGGCAAGCTCGCGATCGGCGACGAGGGCCTGCTCAGCCGCGAGGCGCTCGACGTGCAGGTCGGCGCGATGTCGTTCGAGCACCTGCTCGACCGGCTCTCGGACGGCGCCGTCGTGATCACCCCCGGTGACCGCTACGACATCCTGCTCGGCCTGCTCACCGCGCACGCCGCGGCCGGCTTCCCGTCGCTCGCGGCGATCATCCTCAACGGCGGCTACTACCCGCCGGCGCCCGTGGCGCGCCTGGTCGAGAGCCTCGGCCAGCGGCTGCCGATCATCCGCACCGACCTCGGCACGTTCCGCACGGCCAGCGCGGCCGCGCAGACCAGCGGGCGCCTGACGGCCGACTCGCAGCGCAAGATGGACATGGCGCTGGCCCTGACAGAGCAGCACATCGACGGTGCGGCGCTGCTCGCGGCACTCGACGTTCCCCGCGCGGAGGTCATCACCCCGCTCATGTTCGAGTACAACCTGCTCGACCAGGCGCGCTCGGACCGCCGGCACATCGTGCTCCCCGAGGGGGCGGACGACCGCATCCTGCGGGCCGCGAGCACCCTGCTCGAGCGCCAGGTCGCCGACCTGACCCTCCTCGGCGACGAGGCCTCAATCCGGACTCGCGCCACCGAGCTCGGCCTCGACCTCGACGACGCCACGATCGTCGACCCGCGCGCGGGCGAGCTGCTCGAGCGCTTCGCGCAGGAGTACACCGTGCTGCGCGCGCACAAGGGCATGACCGTCGAGCGGGCCCGCGAGATCGTCTCGTCGGTCTCGTACTTCGGCACGATGATGGTCGGCCTCGGCCTGGCCGACGGCATGGTCTCGGGCGCGATGCACACCACCGCGCACACCATCAAGCCGTCGTTCGAGATCATCAAGACGATCCCGGGCGTCTCCGTCGTCTCCGGCGTCTTCCTCATGTGCCTCGCCGACCGCGTGCTGGTCTACGGGGACTGCGCCGTCAACATCGACCCGACCGCCGAGCAGCTCGCGGACATCGCGATCACCTCGGCCGCGACGGCCACCCAGTTCGGCATCGAGCCGCGCATCGCGATGCTGTCCTACTCGACCGGCGAGTCCGCCGGCGGGGCCGACGTCGACAAGGTCCGGGCCGCGACCGAGCTCGTGCGCGCCCGCCGCCCCGACCTCATCATCGAGGGCCCCATCCAGTACGACGCCGCGGTCGACGCGGCTGTCGCCAAGGCGAAGATGCCCGACTCGCTCGTCGCCGGGCGCGCCACGGTGTTCATCTTCCCGGACCTCAACACCGGGAACAACACCTACAAGGCCGTGCAGCGCTCGTCGGGCGCCGTCGCGATCGGACCGATCCTGCAGGGGCTGCGCAAGCCGGTCAACGACCTCTCGCGCGGCGCCCTCGTCGGAGACATTGTCAACACCGTCGCGTTCACCGCGATCCAGGCCCAGGCGCTTCGCGCGCAGGCGCAGGCCCAGGCCACGACCCCTCAGGAGCAGACCGTATGAGCTCGCTCGTTCTCGTCATCAACGCGGGGTCCTCCTCGATCAAGTACCAGCTCACCGACGCCGTCTCGGGCGAGGCCGTCGCCGGCGGCATCATCGAGCGCATCGGCCAGGCGCTCAGCAGCGTCAAGCACGACGGCCCGGACGGCCGCACGAAGCTCGAGCAGCCGGTGCCGAACCACGAGGCGGGCATCGCCACGATCCTCGACCTGTTCGCGACGCACGGCCCCGACCTGCGTGAGGTCACCCTCACGGCGGTCGGGCACCGCGTGGTGCAGGGCGGCACCCGGTTCACCGGCCCGGCCGTGGTCGACGACAGCGTCGAGGCCGCGATCGAGGAGTGGTCCGCGCTCGCCCCGCTGCACAACCCCGCGAACCTCTCCGGGATCCGCGCCGCCCGCGCCGCGTTCCCGGACGTGCCGCACATCGCGGTGTTCGACACGTCGTTCCACTCGACGCTGCCGCCCGCCGCGTACACGTATGCGATCGACCGCGAGCTCGCGCGCAAGCACTCCATCCGCCGCTACGGCTACCACGGCACGTCGCACCAGTTCGTCTCCCGCACGACGGCGGAGCTGCTCGGCAAGGACCCGAGCGAGGTCAACGTCATCGTGCTGCACCTCGGCAACGGCGCCTCGGCGTCGGCGGTGCGCGGCGGCGTCTGCGTCGAGACCTCGATGGGGCTCACGCCGCTCGAGGGCCTCGTCATGGGCACCCGCTCGGGCGACCTCGACCCGGCGATGCTCATCCACCTGGGCCGCGTCGCGGGCATGAGCCTCGACGACCTCGACGTCATGCTGAACCGCGAGTCCGGCATGCTCGGCATGTCCGGGTTCTCGGACATGCGCGACATCGAGGACGCGGTGGCCGCCGGCGACGTCAACGCCATCACGGCCAGCGAGGTCTACTACCACCGGATCAAGGGCTACGTGGGCAACTACTACGCCCAGCTCGGGCACGTCGACGCCATCGCCTTCACGGCCGGCATCGGCGAGAACGACGACGCGGTTCGCCTGAACTCGCTCGCCGGCCTCGGGCGCCTCGGCATCGAGATCGACCCGGCCCGCAACAAGGTCCGCTCCCCCGAGCCCCGGGTCATCTCGACCGACGGCTCGGAGGTCACGGTCTTCGTGATCCCGACGAACGAGGAGCTCGAGATCGCCCGCCAGGCGGTCGCGCTCGTCGGCGCGTAGCTGTCACGGCGGGGCACCCGCCCGACCAGCCGACCCCCGGCGCGCCCTCGCGGCGTACCGGGGGTCGCGCTGCGTCCGGGCCTGCCGCACCGAGGCTCGGTCGGTCCCCGAACCCCACGCGAGTGGGCAATCGGTCGTTGCGCCCGCTCGTGTGGGCAGACGGTCCCCTCCAACCGCCCCACACCAGCAGATCCTCCACACTCGGGCGCCCGGCAGCTCGCGCCCGGCAGCGGGTCGGGTCAGGGGTGCAGGCGGCCCCTCAGGAACTCGACGACCGTGCCCAGCGGCCCGGCCGGGTCGACGCCCACGAAGCAGTGGTCGGCGCCGGGCACGACCTCGAGGACGACGTCGCGCGCCCCGGCCGCGAGCAGCGCGTCCCGCAGGCGCTCGCTCTGGTCGAGCGGCACGAGCGTGTCCGCGTCGCCGCTGATGAGCAGGACCGGGGGCGCCGACGCCGTCGCGTGGCTCACCGGGGACGCGGCGGCCGCGAGGGCGGGCGCCTGCTCGGGCGTCGCGCCGAGGAACCGTGACTCCGGCTCGTCCGGGACGAGCCCGGGCGGCAGGTTGCGGCTCGCGATCTCGGCGGAGAAGTCCGTGACGCCGTAGAGCACGGCCGCCGCCTGCACGACCGTGCTGGGACCTAGCAGGCCCACCGAGCCCTCGTACGCGCCGTCGTCGCCAGTGAGGGCGATCATCGCCGCGAGGTGCCCGCCGGCGCTCTCGCCGCACACCCCGAACCGCGCCGGGTCGAGGCCAAGCTCGCCGGCGTGGGCGCGCAGGAAGCGCACGGCGGACTTCACGTCGTGCAGCGCCGCCGGGAACAGCGCCTCGCCCGAGAGGCGGTAGTCCACGGTCGCGACGGCGAGGCCGGCCGCGATCAGCGACTCGAACAGCAGCCCCGCCGGCCAGGTCTCGGGCGTGAAGCGCCGGTCCCCGCTCTCCCACCCGCCGCCGTGCACCCACACGACGCAGGGCACCGGGCCGGCCGGTCCGGCTGGACCGGAGCTGCCGGCGAGACCAGAGCTGCCGGTTAGACCGGAGCTGCCGGCCGGACCGGAGCTGCCGGCCGGACCGCCGGCCGGGACGTGCACGTCCAGCAGGAGCGGCCGGAACCCGGACACCTGGGCGTACGTCAGGCCCCGGTAGCTCACCGCCCCGCGCACGGCCGCGGCCGCGTCGCGCGAGCCGAGCGTGTCGGTCGTCGTGTCGGTCACGCCCGACCGACCGCCTTGAGCAGCCGGAGCGCACCCGTGAACGCGCGCGTCCACTGCTCGGCGGGCAGCGCGTACATCCGGCCCAGGCCGATGCCGGGCAGCACCGGCGTCCCGCCGGGGCCGCGCAGCCCGTGCGCGCCGCGCTGCACCGCGACGGTCTGCTCACGCGTCACGTGCGCGAGGCCCGTCGCGGAGTGCCTGGCCCCGAGCCCGGACGCCTTCCAGCCGCCCTGCGGCGCGGCGACCGAGCCCCAGGACGCCGCGAACCCCTCGTTCACGTTGACGGACCCCGCCTCGATGCGGGCCGCGATGGCCCGCCCGCGGCGGACGTCGCGGGTCCAGACGCTCGCCGTCAGCCCGAACTCGGTGTCGTTCATGGCGGCGACCGCCTCGTCGTCGGACGCGACCGGGTACACCGCGACGACCGGCCCGAACGTCTCCTCGCGGAACGCCAGCGCGTCGGCCGGGACGTCCGTGAGCACGGTCGGCTCGAAGAACAGGGGGCCGAGGTCGCCCCGCGCGGTCCCGCCGGTCAGGACGGTCGCGCCGCGGGCGACGGCGTCTTCGACGTGCGCGGTGACCTTCGCCAGGTGCGCCGCGGTGGTGAGGGAGCCGACGTCGGCCTGGTAGTCGAGCCCCGCGCCCAGCACGAGCTGGCGCACCCGGCGCACGAACGCGACGACGAACGCGTCCGCGACCGCCTCGTGCACGTACACGCGCTCGATCGACACGCACAGCTGCCCGGCGCTCGCGAAGCACGCGCGGACGGCGCCCTCGGCGGCCACCTCGACGTCGACGTCGTCGGCGACGTAGAGCGGGTTCTTGCCGCCGAGCTCGAGGCTCGCGCCGACCAGGCGCCGCCCGGCCTGCGCCCCCACGATCCGGCCCGTCGCCGTCGAGCCGGTGAAGCAGACGTGGTCGACGGCGTCCACGACCGCGCCGCCGATCGACTCGCCGTCGCCCACCACGACCTGGACGAGCCCCGCGGGCAGGCCCGCGGCCTCGAGCTGCTCGACGCCCCACAGCGCCGTGAGCGCCGTCTGGGTGTCGGGCTTGAGCAGCACCGCGTTCCCGGCCACGAGCGCGGGCAGCACGTCGCCCAGCGACAGCGCGAGCGGGTAGTTCCACGGCGAGATGACGCCGACGACGCCGACGGGGTGCCGACGCACCCGCACCTGCGTGAGGACCGGCACGAGGCCCCCGACGCCCCGGTCGGCGAGCAGCGCGCCCGCGCGGCGGCCGAAGTAGCGCGCGACGAGCGCGATGTCGGCGACCTCGGCGAACGCGTCGACGCGGGACTTGCCCGACTCGAGCTGGAGCAGGTCGAGGATGTCGGACTGCTGCGTCAGCACCAGGTCGTGCAGCCGCAGCAGCACGGCCGCCCGCTCGGCGACGGGGCGCGCCGCCCAGGTGCGCTGGGCGGCGCGCGCCAGCCGGGCCGCGCGGGCGACGTCGTCGGGGGTCGAGAGCGGGACGGCGGCGAGCGGGCCGCCGGTGAACGGCGCAAACGTCATCTCGGTCCGGGCCCCGGGCGAGACGACGATCTTGTCGAGCAGCACGCGCACGTCGTCGGGTTCGAGCACGTAGGTCGCGCGCGGGTCGGTCTCCGGGTCGATCAGCTGCGGGTGGCGCGGGTCGGACGTCATGTCGGCCAGGCTACGACGGTCGGGCCGGCAGCGCGTGGCTCAGGGCCGGCAGCGTGTGGCTCAGGCCGGCGGGTTCACCCGGCGCTGTCGGCCACGAGCAGGCTGAGGATCGCCTCGGGCGCCTGCGCGGTGCGCAGCGCCTCGGCCCGGACCGGGTCCAGCAGGATCCGGGCGAGCTCGGCGAGGATCTCGACGTGCCCGTCGCCCGCGGCGGCGATGCCGATGCAGACCGTCACCGTGCCCGAGCCCCAGTCGACGCCCGCGGGGAATCGCAGCACGCACAGCGCGTCGCGATGCACGGCGTCCTTGCCGGCGAACATCCCGTGCGGGATGGCGAAGCCGTCGCCGAGGTAGGTCGAGAACGACGCCTCGCGCTCGAGCATCGAGGCGACGTACGACGGCTCGACCGCGCCGGCGTCGACGAGCGCCTGCCCGCACATCCGCACGGCCTGGACCCGATCGTCCGCGTGCTCGTCGAGCCGGATCAGGTCGCGCGTGAGCAGGCTCGCCGGGTCAACGGGCATCGCTGCCCACCGCCGCTGCCGTCGGTCGCGCCGGGGTGGGCGCCGTCGCTGTTGCGTCGCTGGTCACGGGGTTCCTCCACGCATCGTCACTGTGACCCCCAGTGTGGACCCCCACACGACGCAGCGCCCGCACCCGCCGGTCGCTGGGACCAGGGGTGCGGGCGCTGCGACGGACGCGGGCCGAGCTGGACTACGGCTCGATCGTGACCTTGATGGCCTCGCCGCGCGAGACGATGCCGATGCCCTCGAGCACCTGATCGAGCGGCAGGAGGTGCGTGATGAGGTCCTTGACCGGCACGCTGCCGTCGGCGATCTTGGCGAGCGCGCGCTTGTTGTGCTCCGGGCTGGAGCCGTTCGCGCCGATGATCATGAGCTCGCGGTAGTGCACGAGATTCGAGTCGAGCGCGATGACCGAGTTGTCCTTGGGCAGCCCGCCGAAGAAGCTGATCCGACCCTCGCGGGCGACCATCTGCAGCGCCTGCTCCTGGGCCTTGCCGGAGGCGGCCGCGGTAATGATGACGTCGGCCCCGCGACCGTTCGTGAGCTTCAGGACGGCCTCGATCGGGTCCTCTTCGGCGGCGCAGATCGCGGCGTCGGGCTTGACGATGGCCGCGGCCATGTCGAGGCGTTCGCGGCTGAGCTCGACCAGGAAGACGCGGCCCGCGCCGTGCGACCGGGCGACCTGCACGTGCAGGCAGCCGATGGGGCCGGAGCCGATGACGACGACGTCGTTGCCGGGCTCCACCCGGACGAGCTCCTGCGCGTTGATCGCGCACGCCAGCGGCTCGGCGACGGAGGCCTCGGCGTAGCTGACGCCCTCGGGGATCCGGTTCAGGCCGTCGACGTCGAGCACGACCTTGGGGACGATCATGAACTCGGCGAAGCCGCCGTCGAACTGGTAGCCCATCGAGACCTGGTTGGGGCAGATCGTCATGTGCCCGGCGAGACAGTCCGCGCACTTGCCGCACGGGATCGCCGCGATGACCTGGACGCGGTCGCCCGCGGCCCACCCGGTGACGTCGGCGCCGACCTCGACGACCTCGCCGGCGATCTCGTGGCCCATGACGCGCGGCGGGGTGATGTTCTGGTGGCCGAACTTCGAGATCTTGACGTCCGTGCCGCAGGCGGAGCAGGCGCGGACGCGAATCTTGACGTCACCGGCGCCGGGCGAAGGCTCGGGTGCATCCTCGAGGCGAATGTCTCCGGGGGCGTGGAACCGTGCGACTCTCATGACTCTCCTTCGTTGGGTGGTCCGGGCGCGGCCGTCGGTGGCCGCGGGAGCGCGGTGGAGTTCAGCGCGTCAAGGGCTTGCACGCTCGGGGTTCGACGTGCTCGAGTCACCTGGATGGTCCAGTGCGCGCACGTTGACTCCATCGTCCGGATCGGGCTTGCTTCTGTGCACCCTGCGCATCGAGTTTACACGCGGCAGTCGCCAAGTCAACATATTCGGACATGATCGGATGTAAACGGGGCCGCCCAGACATAGCAACGGGGGTGTCGCAGAAGGGATCGCGATCTGGCATCATGCCCGATTGCCCGCCTAGGGCTTGACGGCTCACAGAAACGGAACTATACAAAGACGTTGCAACATTTTGATAGGGCAACGCGACCGGGTCAGACAACGGAGTCAGTCAGCAGGACAACGCAGTCGTTCCGGCGCCTCACGTGTCAGCACCGACACCAGGCACCGAGAACCCGATCGGACAAGTCAGCGTCGACGGCCGAAGAGAAAGAGTGCGAACCATGACCACAGTTGCGGCTGATCCTCCGGTCCAGACGGGACGGAAGACTGCTCAAGTGCACGTGCAGCGTTTCGGGGCATTTCTCACCGGCATGATCATGCCGAACCTCCCGGCGTTCGTCGCCTGGGGCCTGATCACCTCCCTCTTCATCTCCGCCGGCTGGACGCCCAACGGCATCCTCGGCGGGTTCGGCAACGCCGACCTCATCGGCTGGCAGGGCGCCGCCACGGCGCTCGCGACCGCCGAAGACGGCACGACGTTCCCGCAGTACCTCGGCCTCGTCGGCCCGATGATCACCTACCTGCTGCCGCTGCTGATCGCCAACCAGGGCGGCCGGATGGTCTACGGCGAGCGCGGCGGCGTCGTCGCCTCGATCGCGTGCATGGGCGTCGTCGTGGGCAGCACCGTACCCATGTTCCTCGGCGCGATGATCGTCGGCCCGCTCGCTGCGTGGCTGATGAAGAAGGTCGACTCCATCTGGGACGGCAAGATCCGGCCCGGGTTCGAGATGCTCGTCAACATGTACTCGGCGGGGATCGTCGGCATGGGCCTGGCCATCGGCGCGTTCTTCGGCATCGCCCCGGTCGTCACCAAGTTCAGCGAGATCCTCGGCAACGGCGTGCAGTCGCTCGCCGACGCGAACCTGCTGCCCTTGATGAGCATCATCGTCGAACCGGCGAAGGTGCTGTTCCTCAACAACGCCATCGGCAACGGCGTCCTCGTCCCGCTCGGCATCCAGCAGACCATCGACTCCGGCCGGTCGCTGCTGTTCCTGGTCGAAGCGAACCCCGGCCCCGGGCTCGGCCTGCTGCTCGCGTACACGTTCTTCGGGATCGGCGCTTCCAAGGCGTCCGCGCCCGGCGCGGCGATCATCCAGTTCTTCGGCGGGATCCACGAGGTGTACTTCCCGTTCGTGCTCATGAAGCCGGCGCTCATCGTCGGCCTCATCGCGGGTGGAGCGACCGGGGTCGCGACCAACCAGCTGTTCGGCAGCGGCCTGGTGGCGCCCGCCTCTCCCGGCAGCATCATCGCCGTGCTCGCGCAGACCGAGCGCAGCAGCTACTTCGGCGTCATTCTCTCCGTGGTGCTCTCGGGAGTCGTCTCGTTCCTCATCTGCGGCGTCATCCTGCGCGCATCTCGCTCTCGGGACCTCGCGGCCGGTGCGGACGGCGGCCTCGCTGAGGCGATCGCCCAGACCGAGGCCAACAAGGGCAAGAAGAGCGACGCCCTCGGCCGCCTCGCGCCGGCCACGGCCGGCGCGGCGACGACCGCGACCGCCGTGCTCAGCCGCCCGATCCACTCGATCGTCTTCGCGTGCGACGCGGGCATGGGCTCGAGCGCGATGGGCGCCAGCGTCCTGCGGTCGAAGCTCAAGAAGGCGGGCGTCACTGACGTGACCGTCGTCAACCTCGCGGTCGCCAACCTGCATGACGACGCGGACATCGTGATCAGCCAGCGTGAGCTGACGGACCGGGCGCGACGCCAGGCCCCGACGTCGGAGCACCTGTCGGTCGACAACTTCATGAACTCGCCCGTCTACGACACGGTCGTCGAGCGTGTCGTCGCGAGCCACGAGCAGGGAGGCACCGCATGACCGAGATCCTGTCCAAGGACCTCATCCTGGCTGCAGGCCGCGCCAGGACCCGGGACGATGCGATCGTCGAGGCGGGCAACCTGCTGCTGGCCGCGGGCGCCGTCACGTCCTCCTACGTCGAGGCGATGCTCGAGCGCGAGCGCTCGTTCTCGACGTACATGGGCAGCTTCCTGGCCATCCCGCACGGCACGAACGAGTCCAAGGAGTCCATCGTCCGGTCGGCGGTTTCGCTCGTGCGGTACGAGGACCCGATCGACTGGAACGGGCACGAGGTGCGCATCGTCGTCGGGATCGCCGGCGTCAACAACGAGCACCTGAGCATCCTGTCGAAGATCGCGGTGATCTTCTCCGACTCGGACGAGGCGAAGAAGATGCTCGAGGCGACCACGCAGGACGAGATCTACGAGGTCCTCGCCGCGGTCAACGAGGAGTAGCGCACGACACAGGCGCGGCCGGTGCAGATCTGCACCGGCCGCGCCTTCGTGCGTCCGCCGGGCGCTGCGCCCGGCCGAGAGGTCAGTGCGGCTGGTAAGGGCTGACGACGACCTCGACCCGCTGGAACTCCTTGACGTCCGAGTAGCCGGTCGTCGCGAGCGCGCGGCGCAGCGCGCCGATGAGGTTGAGAGTGCCGTCCGCCTGCCGGCCCGGGCCGAAGAGGATCTCCTCGAGCGAGCCCGCCGTGCCGACCTCGACGCGCTCGCCGCGCGGCAGCGTCGGGTGGTGCGCCTCGGAGCCCCAGTGCCAGCCGCGCCCGGGCGCCTCGGTGGCGCGTGCGAGCGCCGCGCCCAGCATCACGGCGTCGGCGCCGCAGGCCACGGCCTTGACGAGGTCGCCCGAGCGGCCGACGCCGCCGTCGGCGATGACGTGCACGTACCGGCCGCCCGACTCGTCCAGGTAGTCCTTGCGGGCGGCGGCGACGTCGGCGACGGAGGTCGCCATCGGCGCGTGGATGCCGAGCGAGACGCGGGTGGTGTGCGCCGCTCCCCCGCCGAAGCCGACGAGCACGCCGGCCGCGCCGGTGCGCATGAGGTGCAGCGCTGCGGTGTAGGTCGAGGCGCCGCCGACGATCACGGGCACGTCGAGCTCGTAGATGAAGCGCTTGAGGTTCAGCGGCTCGGCGCGGCTCGAGACGTGCTCGGCCGAGACGGTCGTGCCCCGGATGACGAAGAGGTCGACGCCGGCGTCGACGACCGTCTGGGAGAACTCCTGCGTCCGCTGCGGCGACAGCGCGCCGGCCACGGTGACCCCCGCGGCGCGGATCTCCTGCAGCCGCGCGGTGATGAGCTCCGCGCGGATCGGGGCCGCGTAGAGCTCCTGCATGCGCGCGGTCGAGCGGGGCGCGTCGAGCCGGGCGATCTCCGCCAGCAGCGGCTCGGGGTCGTCGTAGCGCGTCCACAGGCCCTCGAGGTCGAGCACGCCGAGGCCGCCGAGCTTGCCCAGGGCGACCGCCGTCACGGGGCTCATCACGGAGTCCATCGGCGCGGCCATCACCGGCAGGTCGAAGTGGTACGCGTCGATCTGCCAGCCGACCGAGACCTCCTCCGGGTCGCGCGTGCGCCGCGACGGCACCACCGCGACGTCGTCGAAGGAATAGGCGCGTCGTCCGCGCTTGCCACGGCCAATCTCGATCTCGTTGCTCACGCCCAGGAGTTTACCGGCGCCGACGACGCCGGTACCCGGGCCGGCGTGTCGGTGGCCGGTGCGAGGCTTCGGTCAGGACCAGGAAAGGGCACACCATGACGTGGATCGACGGACCACTGCTCGGCTTCGACACCGAGACGACCGGGGTCGACGTGCACACCGACCGGATCGTCTCGGCGGCCCTCGTGCGCCGCGACGGCGCCGGGCCGGGCCAGCGCCGCACGGTGATCCGCACGTGGCTGCTCGACCCCGGGATCGAGATCCCGGCCGCGGCGAGCGCGATCCACGGCATCACGACCGAGCGGGCGCGCGCCGAGGGCGAGCCCGCGGCGCTCGCGCTCGAGGAGATGGCGACCGCGATCGCCGCCGCGAGCCGCGTGGGCGTCCCGGTCGTCGCGTACAACGCAGCCTTCGATCTCGAGATCCTCGCGGCCGAGCTTCGCCGGCACGCGCTGCCGACCGTGGCCGACCGGCTGGGCCGCGACGTCGCGCCCGTCATCGACCCGCTCGTGCTGGACCGGGCGGAGGACCGCTACCGGCGCGGCAAGCGCCGCCTCGGCGACCTCTGCGGCGTCTACGGCGTGTCGCAGGCCGGCGACCTGCACAGCGCTGACGTCGACGTCGTCGCCACGCTCGACGTGCTCGCCGCCATCGTCGCGCGCTACCCCGGCCTCGACGCCGTGGGGCTCGACCGGCTGCACGCGTACCAGGTGATCGCGCACCGGGCCTGGGCCGAGGGGTTCAACGCGTGGCGCGTCAGCCAGGGCTTCGAGGGCCCGGGGGCCGAGCTGGCCTGGCCGAGCCGC
This sequence comes from Pengzhenrongella sicca, assembly GCF_017569225.1. Classification (GTDB taxonomy): domain Bacteria; phylum Actinomycetota; class Actinomycetes; order Actinomycetales; family Cellulomonadaceae; genus Pengzhenrongella; species Pengzhenrongella sicca. Next base: position 546,256 of record NZ_CP071868.1, on the reverse strand, counting down.
CTCCCGGCGGGCCCGGTGAACCTCCGCGCACCGGCCGACGTGGCGGAGCCGTTGAACGCGGCCGCGCCCTCAGCCGCGCCCGCGACCGCGGCCACGCCCGCGCCTCAGCGCGAGCTGTAGTTCGGCGCCTCGATCGTCATCTGGATGTCGTGCGGGTGGGACTCCTTGAGCCCGGCGGGCGTGATGCGCACGAACTCGCCGCGCTCCTGGAGCTCGGCGATCGTGCGGGCGCCGACGTAGAACATCGACTGGTGCAGCCCGCCCACGAGCTGGTGCGCGACGGCGCGCAGCGGCCCGCGGAACGGGACCTGGCCCTCGATGCCCTCGGGCACGATCTTCTCGTCGTTGGTCACGTCCGCCTGGAAGTACCGGTCCTTCGAGTACGAGACGCGCCCGCGCGACGCCATCGCGCCGAGCGAGCCCATGCCGCGGTAGTGCTTGTACTGCTTGCCGTTGACGAACACGAGGTCGCCGGGGCTCTCCTCGCAGCCCGCCAGGAGCGAGCCGAGCATGACGGTGTCCGCGCCCGCGACGAGCGCCTTGGCGATGTCGCCCGAGTACTGCAGGCCGCCGTCGCCGATCAGCGGGACGCCCGCCGGCTTCGTCGCCTTCGCGGCCTCGTAGATCGCGGTGATCTGCGGCACCCCGACGCCGGCGACGACGCGGGTCGTGCAGATCGAGCCGGGGCCGACGCCGACCTTCACGCCGTCGGCGCCGGCGTCCACGAGCGCCTGCGCGCCCGCCCGGGTCGCGATGTTCCCGCCGATGACCTCGATGCCGCGCGTCGCCGGGTCGGACTTGAGCCGGCGGATCATCTGCAGCATCGCCTGGGCGTGCCCGTGGGCGGTGTCCACGACGATGATGTCGACGCCCGCCTCGACCAGCGCCGTCGCCCGCTCCCATGCGTCCCCGAAGAACCCGACGCCGGCGCCGACGCGCAGCCGACCCTCGTCGTCCTTGGTCGCCTGCGGGTACTGCTCGGTCTTGACGAAATCCTTGACCGTGATGAGCCCGGCGAGCCGGCCCGCCGGGTCGATCAGCGGCAGCTTCTCGATCTTGTGCTTGGCCAGCAGCGCCGCCGCGTCGTCGCGCGTGATGCCGACGGGCGCGGTGATGAGCGGCATGGGCGTCATGACCTCGCGCACCCGCAGGCGCGTGAAGTCGGCCTGGGGCACGAAGCGCAGGTCGCGGTTGGTGATGATGCCGAGCAGGGTCCGGCTCTCGTCGATGACGGGCAGGCCCGACACGCGGTACTTGCCGCACAGCGCGTCGAGCTCGGCGAGCGTCGCGTCGGGGCCAACCGTGACCGGGTCGGTGATCATGCCGGACTCGGACCGCTTCACGAGGTCGACCTGGTGCGCCTGGTCCGCGATCGACAGGTTGCGGTGCAGCACGCCGATGCCGCCCTGGCGCGCCATCGCGATGGCCATCCGAGCCTCGGTCACCGTGTCCATCGCGGCGGACAGCAGCGGGACGGCGACAGCGATGTTCCGGGTCAGCCGCGCGGTCGTGTCCACCTCGGACGGCACGACATCGCTCTCCCCAGGCAGGAGCAGGACGTCGTCGTACGTGAGGCCGATGAGGCCGAACGGGTCGTGGTGGGCAGATCCGGTGGCGCCATGCTCGGTCATCGGCCGATCGTACGCCGCGCACACCCAGGACCCCGGTAGACGCCGGGCGACCAGCGTCTGACGAGTCAGTCGATCAGGCCGCGCCGGAGCCCGATCGCGACGGCCTGCGCCCGGTCCGACGCCCCGAGCTTGCGGAACAGCCGGCGGGCGTGGGTCTTGACGGTGTCCTCCGACAGGAACAGGTCCGCGCCGATCTGCGCGTTGGACCGCCCGTGACTCATGCCGCCGAGCACCTCGAGCTCGCGCTTGGTCAGTTCGGCGAGCGGCGGCAGGCCCTCGGCGGTCACGCGCAGGCTCGACTCGCTCTGCGCCGCGGCGGCGACGCCCCCGGACCGCAGAGACCGGCCCGGCTGCGCCGGCAGCGGCGTCGACAGCACGTGCGCGGCGACGGCGGCGAGCTCGGCCCGGCCGACGTCGGGCGCGAGGAAGCCGCGCGCGCCGAGCGTGATCGCGCGGTCGAGCGCGATCTCGTCCCCGGGCTGGGCAAGCATCACGATGACCGCGCCGATGTTCATCAGACGCAGGCGTCGGATCGCCTCGACGGGGCCGGTGCCCGGCAGGTGCGCGTCGAGCAGCACCACCGTCGGCGGATGCCGGCGCGCAAGCAGGAGCAGCTCCTCGCCCGAGGCGGCGGACCGCACCGGGGTCAGGGTGGGAACACCCTGCGCCGCCGCCACAAGCCGCTCGCGCACAACCGGCGAGCCGTGGCACACCACGACACCCGTCATCAAGCAACCCCCCGGCATCTCACTTCACTGCGCCGTCGCAGCGGCTGGCTTGGTTCCTCAAGTCACTATCGACCTGCCCGCGGCGATGATGAGGCCGAGACGGGGTGAAACACACGGAATCTACCGCCAGATCGCACCAAAGCGGGCTATTTCAGCCGATCACCGCGAGAATCTCGTGGAACAGGCCGAGGAAGCTGCGCTCGAGGCGAACCGTCTGCCCGAACGTTATCCCGCCGGCGCCGCGCCCCGGTGCGTACCCGACGAACAGCGGCAGATCGGGCCAGGCCGCGCTCAGCTCGCCGACGATGGCCAGGTCTGGGTCGGCCTGCTCGGAGATCACCCCGACCGCGACCGGGTGGGTCATCGCGACGAGCTCGAGCATGCGGTCGCTCTCCACTGGGCCGGTCACGACCCGCGCGTCCACGCCCCGGTCGGCGAGCGCCGCCGCGAGCGCATGCAGCGCCAGCGGGCGCCGTTCGCGGGGCGCGGCGTGCAGCAGCACCACGCGCTCGCCGACCGTGGCCGGCGCGGCGCGCGGGCGCGGCCGGGTCCGCAGCACCGCCAGCGCGGCCGAGTCGAGCACCCACTCGGCATCCTCACCGGCGTGGGCGAGCACGGTGCGCGCCGCGAGGCCCGCCCGCGCCGGCTGGACGAGATCGGTCCACCAGGTCTCGACGGTGGCGGTCACGGACGCGAGCAGGCGGCGGCAGCCGAGCTCGTCGGCCCGCATCGCGGTCTCCACCAGCAACGCGGGCGTCGCGAGCTCGTCGGCGCCGCGCGTCCCGGGCTGGGTTCCCTCCCCGACCCCCCGGCGCTGCGCCTGGTCCGTCTGGCGGGCCGCGCGGGCCGCGTCCGCGGGCGCGACCCCCTGGAGGGTGAGCTGGCGCATGACGAGCAGGCGCGCGACGTCATCGGTCGAGTAGCGCCGGTGCGACCCCGCCGAGTGCTCGGACGGGCCGAGCCCGTACCGGCGGTCCCAGGTTCGCAACGTCGACGGCGCGACGCCGAGCCGGCGGGCGACCGCGGCGACCGCGAGCGCGGGCTCGCCTCCCGGCGCACCGGTCACGCGCGGCTCCGGGTCGGCGGACGGCCCGGCGGACGGCTCGGCGGCTGCGACGGCCCCGGCGGGGCCGCCGGCGACATGCTCGGCGGTCATCATGGATCGATTGTGCCCATGTGCTGAAGCGATTGCCACCGAGTTCAGCGCGCGGCTGCCGCGATTTCACGCCTCGCTGCTCCGACTTTGTGACGTACGCCACAGTGGCTTGAACAACTTGTGAAGCGGTTGTAGCGTCGTCGCATCAGCACAGAGGCTTCTCGGTGCTCGTTGAACCGGATGTTCGCAACCAGCTCAGGCATCCACTGCCGAGGCGTCAAGGAGGACCCATGACAGAGATCTCGCGGTTGCCCGGTCCAGTGATGGACCTGTGGGAGTGGCAGTTCGACGGCGCCTGCCGCGACGAGGACGAGACGCTCTTCTTCCACCCCGAGGGTGAGCGAGGGTCCGCCCGGCGCCGGCGTGCCGAGGCCGCCAAGGCGATCTGCGCGGGGTGCCCCGTGATCACGCAGTGCCGCGAGCAGTCGCTGACGGTGCGCGAGCCGTACGGCGTCTGGGGCGGCCTCTCCGAGGACGAGCGCTCGGCGGTGCTCGCCCGGCCCGCCAAGCAGGCGATCTAGCGCACGGTCGCACCGCGCGCACGAGATCCATCGCACGCAGAAACGCCCCCGTCCCGGTCAACCCGGGGCGGGGGCGTTCTGTCGTGCGGTGACGCTGTCGTGCGGTGAAGCTGGTCCGGAGGGGACCTACTTCACGACGATCGCGAGGATGTCGCGAGCGGAGAGGATGAGGTACTCCTCGCCGTCGTACTTGACCTCGGTGCCGCCGTACTTGCTGTAGATGACCTTGTCGCCGATGGCAACGTCCAGCGGGACGCGGTTGCCGTTGTCGTCGATGCGGCCGGGGCCTACGGACAGGACCTCGCCCTCCTGGGGCTTCTCCTTGGCGCTGTCCGGGATGACCAGCCCGGACGCCGTCGTCGTCTCGGCTTCGAGCGCCTTGACAACGATGCGATCCTCGAGCGGCTTGATGGAGACCGACACTGCGGACCTCCCCTTCGCGTGTGAGATGTGACGAGTGAATGTCGCATCGCCGCGGTCCGCCCGTCATCGCGGGAGCCGGCCGAACCTGCCGATGCGCTGGCCTCCCCAACGGACGGGGCTGCCAGGACTCACTCTAGGAACCCATTAGCACTCGGTCAAGGCGAGTGCCAGCCTGCGACCCACCTGGGTCACGCGTGGCAGGATCGCCGCCATGGATGCCGCGGGTCTTGCCAAGTTGCTCAGCCCACACGGCTGGGCACTGCTGTCGGCCCTGCCGCCGTACGACGAGACCCGGACGATGGCGATCTCCGACCGCCTGCGACGCGAGGGCATCGACGCCGATCTCATCGCCGCCGCCCTCACCCAGTCGCGCCTGCGCGCGAAGGCGCACGCCAAGTTCGACTCGTTCGCCGACGGCATGCTGTTCACCCCGGCGGGCCTCGAGCAGGCCACCCGGCTGACGGTCGCCGCGCACCACGCGCGCCGGTACGTCGCGGCCGGGGTGACGCGCGTCGCGGACCTGACCTGCGGCATCGGCGCCGATTCGATGGCGTTCGCCGGGGTCGGCCTGACGGTGCTGGCCGCCGACACCGACGAGCTCACTGCGGCGCTCGCGACCGTCAACCTGCGCCACTTCCCCGAGGCCGTCGTCCGGCACACCGACGGGCTGACCCTTGACCTCGAGGCCGAGGGCGTCGACGGCCTGTACGCCGACCCCGCCCGGCGCGCGTCGACGGGCAAGCGGCTGTTCGACCCGGGTGCCTATTCCCCTCCCCTGGACTCGGTGCTCGCGCTGGCCGACCGGGTCCCCGCGCTGGGCGTCAAGATCGGCCCCGGGGTCCCGCACGCCGGCCTGCCCGCGGCGGCCGAGACGCAGTGGGTCTCGGTGGACGGCGACGTCGTCGAGGCCGGCCTGTGGTTCGGGCCGCTCGCGCCGGACGGGCCCGGCCTGACGGCGCTCGTGCTGCGGGGCCAGTCCGCCCGCGTGGTGCGCGACGAGCTCGGCGGCGCGGCGCCCGACGTCGGCCCCGTCGGCGCCTACCTGTACGAGCCCGACGGCGCGGTCATCCGCGCGGGCCTCGTCGCGCAGATCGCGGCCGAGGTGGGCGGCCGGCTCATCGACAAGACGATCGCCTACATCACGTCCGACGCGCTGCACGCGAGCGATGCCGCGACGGGGTACCGCGTGCTCGATACGCTTCCGTTCGGACTCAAGCGCCTGCGCACCTACCTGCGCGAGCGCGACGTCGGCCGCCTGACCATCAAGAAGCGCGGCACCGCCGTGCTGCCGGAGGAGCTGCGCGGGCGGCTCGACCTGCGCGGCCATCAGGAGGCGACCATCGTGCTCACCCGCGTTGCCGGCGCCCAGCACGTCCTCGTCGTGGAGCCGCTGTGACCCCGATCCCGTTCGCGAGCTCGGGCCGGTCGAGCGTCGGGCTCGAGTGGGAGATCGCGCTCGTCGACAAGGACTCCGGTGACCTGCGCCAGGTCGCCCAGACGGTGCTCGACGCCGTCCGGCCGCCCGGCGGCGGCGAGCACCCGAACATTCGGCAGGAGCTGCTGCTGAACACGGTCGAGGTCGTCTCGGGCGTGTGCGAGACCGTCGGGGCCGCCGGGCAGGACCTGCAGCGCGCGATCGACCAGGTGCGCACGATCACCGACCCCCTGCGGGTCGAGCTCATGAGCGCCGGGACGCACCCGTTCGCGCGGTGGGCGCAGCAGAAGGTCACGGACAAGCAGCGGTACGCGACGCTCATCGACAGGACCCAGTGGTGGGGCCGCCAGATGCTCATCTACGGCGTGCACGTGCACGTCGGCATCGAGGACCGGGACAAGGTCCTGCCGATCCAGCGCGCCATGCTCACGTGCTTCGCGCAGCTGCAGTCGCTGTCGGCGTCGAGCCCGTTCTGGGGCGGCCGGGACACGGGCTACGCGTCGAACCGCGCGCTCATGTTCCAGCAACTGCCGACCGCGGGCCTGCCGTTCCAGTTCGAGCGCTGGGACCAGCTCGAGTCGTACGTCGCGGACATGATCCACACCGGCGTGATCGACGAGTTCGACGAGATCCGCTGGGACATCCGCCCGGCCCCCAAGTTCGGCACGATCGAGATGCGCATCTGCGACGGCGCGACGAACCTCACCGAGGTCACCGCGCTCGCCGCGCTCACGCACTGCCTGGTCGAGCACTTCTCGACGATGCTCGACGAGGGTCGCGAGCTGCCGACCATGCCGCCCTGGTTCGCCCAGGAGAACAAGTGGCGTTCCGCGCGCTACGGCATGGACGCGATCATCATCCTCGACGCCGCGGGCAACGAGGAGCTGGTGACCGACGCCGTCGGGCGCATGCTCGTCGACCTCGCGCCGGTCGCGGAGCGCCTCGGCTGCCGCGCCGAGCTCGACGCGGTCCGGATCATCCTCAAGCGCGGCGCGTCCTACCAGCGCCAGCGCGCCGTCGCGCGGCGCAACGCGGGCGAGCTCGACGCGGTGGTGGCGAGCCTGGTCGCGGAGATGCGGGCCGGCCGCCCGCTCTAGCAGGCGGCGCTGCGGTGGGTCGCCCACCCGCCGGTCAGGTCGTCCATCTGCGGTGAGATCGTCCATCTGCGGTGAGGTAGTGCCCCAGAGCTGACGATCTCGCCGCGGGTGGACTACCTCGCCGCGGATGGACTACCGCGGCGGCCGGCGGCGGCCCGTCAGGCCGTCGTGCGGGTCAGGGGCATCGAGGAGTCGACCGGGAGCGACAGGTCGGAGGGAGCGATGCCGCGTCGCACGGCCGCCGCGCCCAGCGCCGCGATCATCGCGCCGTTGTCGGTGCAGAACTTGATCGGCGGGATCCGCAGCTCGATGCCGGCCTCGGCGCAGCGCAGCGCCGCGAGCTCGCGCAGCTGCGAGTTGGCCGAGAAGCCGCCGCCGACCACGAGCGTGTCGATCCCGTGCCGGCGGCACGCCGCGATCGTCTTGGCCGTGAGCACGTCGGCGACGGCCGCCGCGAACGACGCCGCGACGTCGGCGACCGGGACGGCCTGGCCCGCGTCCTCGCGCGTCTCGACCCAGCGCGCGACCGAGGTCTTCAGGCCCGAGAACGAGAAGTCGTAGGCGTGCTTGGCCTGGTCCTTCGCGGCGGTCAGGCCGCGCGGGAAGCGGATCGCGGTCGGGTCGCCCTCGCGCGCGAGGCGGTCGATGTGCGGCCCCCCGGGGTAGGGCAGCCCGAGCAGGCGGCCGACCTTGTCGAACGCCTCGCCCGCCGCGTCGTCGAGCGTCGAGCCGAGCTCGGTCACGCCGGTGACGATGTCGTCGACCAGCAGCAGCGAGGAGTGCCCGCCCGAGACGACCAGGGCCATGACCCGCTCGGGGAACGGCCCGTGCACGAGCTCGTCGACCGCGGCGTGGCCGATCACGTGGTTGACGCCGTACAGCGGCACGCCGAGGCCGATCGACAGCGCCTTGGCCGCCGCCGCGCCGATCGTGAGCGGCCCGACCAGCCCGGGGCCGGCGGTGACGGCGATCGCGTCGACCTGGCCGAGGTCGACGTCGGCCTCCGCGAGCGCGCGCTCGATGGTGGGCACCATCGCCTCGAGGTGGGCGCGGGAGGCGACCTCGGGGATGATGCCGCCGTATCGGGCGTGCTCGTCCATCGAGCTCGCGACGGCGTCGACCAGCAGCTCGCCGCCGCGCACGAGCGCGACGCCCGTCTCGTCGCAGGACGACTCGATGCCGAGGACGAGGGGGGCGGACATGCGCCCAGGTTAGCCGCGCGCCCCGCGCGTGACCGGGTTCACAGCCCCGACAGGTATCACCGGCAGATTGTTGAGCGTTAAATAACCATGAGCCTCGATACCGTGATCGCCCCCGACCCCGCCGACCTGTCCGAGGTCACCCGCGCGCCGGGCGAGCTCGCGGTCAGCCCCGAGGTCGCCGACCTGCTCTTCCTGGACGCGCACTCGGTGAACACGTTCACCGACACGGCGGTGCCCGACGAGCTGGTGCACGCCGCGTACGACCTGCTGCGCTGGGGCCCGACCGCGATGAACACCGTGCCGCTGCGCCTGCTCCTGGTGCGCACCCCCGAGGCCCGCGCGCGCCTGGCCGCGAAGATGGCGCCCGGCAACGCCGAGCGCGTGCTCGCCGCCCCGCTGACGATCGTCGCCGCGGCCGACCCGGAGTTCCACGAGCACCTCACCACCCTCGTCCCGCACCTGCCCGGCGCGCGCGAGATGTTCGCCGGCGACGCCGCCAAGCGCGACGCCATGGCCCGTACCTCGGCGCTGATCCAGGTCGGCTACCTCATCGTCTCGCTGCGGGCCGCAGGCCTGCACGCCGGCCCCATGGGCGGCATGGACGCGGCGGGGATCGACGCGGAGTTCTTCGCCGAGAACGGCTGGAAGTCGCTGCTCGTGATCAACGTCGGCACCCCGTCCGGCCCGGACGCCGCGCGCCCGCGCGCGCCCCGCCTCGAGTTCGGCCAGGTCGCGCTCAGCGCGTAGCCGGGCGCGCTCAGCGCCTAGCCGTCGCGGTCAGCGCGGATCCGGCCCGACGACGACGTCGCGGGTCGGGTCCGCGCTCCACTGCGACCACGAGCCGGGGTACAGCGCGGCCTCGACGCCGATCGACGCGAGCGCCGCGACCTCGTGCGCCGCGGTCACGCCGGACCCGCAGTACACGGCGACGTCCCCCGCGCCGGCGGCGGCGCGCAGCGCGGCGAACCGCTCGCGCAGCTCCGGCGCGGGCAGGAACCGGCCCGCGCCGTCGAGGTTGCCCGCCGTCGGCGCCGACACGGCGCCGGGTATGTGTCCCGCGCGCGGGTCGATGGGCTCCGCCTCGCCCCGGTACCGCTCGCCGGCGCGGGCGTCGAGCAGGACTCCCGCGTCGTCGTCGGCGGCGAGCGCGGCGGCCTCGTCGGGGCCGAGGGTGCGCAGCGCGCCCGGGGCAAGCGTCACGTCGCCCGGTCGGTGCTCGACGCGCCCGGTCTGCAGGCTGCCGCCGGAGGCGACCCAGGCGGCGAGGCCGCCGTCGAGCAGCCGGACGTCGGGCACCCCGGCCCAGCGCAGCAGCCACCACGCCCGCGCGGCCGAGGTGCCGCCGGCGGCGTCGTAGGCGACGACGGGGACGCCGGCGCGCACGCCCCAGCGCCGCGCGGCGGCCTGCAGGTCCTCGATGGGCGGGAGCGGGTGGCGCCCCGCCGCGGCGCTCGGCGGCGCGGCGAGCTCGGCGTCCAGGTCCACGAAGACCGCCCCCGGCACGTGCCCGGCCGCGTGCTCGGTCAGGCCGTCGGTGCGCCCGAGCGCCCACCGCACGTCCAGGAGCACCACGGGCTCCCCGACGGCGAGCCAGCGGGCGAGCTCGGCGGGCTCGATCAGGACGCGCTCGCGGGCCCGGTCCGGGGCCGCGTCGGGGCTGGCGTCGGGATCGACGTCCGGGCCCGCGTCGAAGGTCGGGGCTGGGGTCATGGCGGTGCCTCCTCGCTGTCCAGCGCGCGGCGCATCGTCCACGCGTCCACGTTCTCGGGCTGGTAGTAGCCGCGTCGGCGGCCGAGCCGCACGAAGCCGAACCGGTCGTACAGCGCGAGCGCGGGCACGTTGTCGACCCGCACCTCGAGCAGCACCGCGTCGGCCGCGAGCTCGCGGGCGCGCCGCATGAGCGCGTCGAGCAGCAGCGCCCCGATCCCCCGGCCCTGCTGCGCCTGCGCAACCCCGATCGTCATGACCTGGGCGTCGTCGCCGTCGAACCAGAGCCCGGCGTAGCCGGCCAGGACGCGCCCTGGCGTCTGCGCGGGGGCCGGGACGTCGGCGCCGACGTACCAGCGCCCGGGCCCGGCGAGCTCCTCGGCCAGCATGGCGGCCGACCACGCGGCGGGGCCGAACAGCGACCGCTCGAGGCGGACGAGAGCCGACAGGTCCGCGAGCGCGAGGGGTCGCAGGGCGACCTCGGCCGGCGGACCGGCGAGCGGCGGCGCCGGCGGGCCGCCCGGCGATGCGGGCGTCGATCCGCCCGGCGATGCGGGCGTCGATCCGGCCGGCGATCCCGGCGCCCAGGGCGCGCTCACCCGAGCGCGCGCTTGCGCTCGGCGGGCGGCATGACGTCGGGTCGGCGCAGGTACAGCGGCTCGGTGGGCAGCGCCTCGCCGCGCGCCGCCCGGTCGAGCGCGAGGCGCGCCAGGATCGCGGGGTCGCAGGCCGCGGGCTCGCCGCCGGCCGTCGCCGGCAGCTCCGGGTACAGCCCAGCGCCCGGGCCGACGACGACGACGGCGCCGGCCGCCAGCCCGTCGGCGACGAGCTGCGCCGCGCTCTGCACGCCCGGGCCCGCGACGAGCTCGAGGCCCGGGCCGGCGGCGACGACGCGGTACCGGGCCCAGTACACCTCGCGACGGCGCGCGTCGGTCAGCGCCAGCACCTCGGCGCCGGGGGCGAGCGCCTGGTCCTGGGCCGCCCGGGCGGCGATGGCGTCGAGGCTACATACGCCGAGCACGGGGATGCCGAGCGCGAGGCCGAGGGTGCGGGCGGTGACGAGCCCGACCCGCAAGCCCGTGAACGGAGCGGGGCCGGTACCGACCACGATCGCGGTGAGCGCGGACCGATCCGTGCCGGTGGCGGCGAGCACGTCGGCGATCATCGGCGCGAGCTGCTCGGAGTGCCGGCGCTCCTCGTGCACGACCCGGGCGGCGAGGACGGCACCGTCGTCGGCGAGCAGGGTGACCGCGACCGCGGCGGACGTGTCGAGGGCGAGGACGGGCACGTCCGTCAGCCTACGACCGGCAGGGCGACCCCGGCCCAGCGCGTCCCGACCGCGCGAACGCGGGCGACGCGAACGCCGTCGGCCGCGTCGAGGTCCTCGAGGTCGACGAGGTCGGCGAGCCCGCCGCGGGGGCGGGTCAGCGCGATCTCGAGGCGGTCCTGGGCAAGGGACTCGACCAGGCCCTCGCCCCATTCGACGACCGTCACGGACTCGGCCATGCTCGCGTCGAGGTCGAGGCCGTCGACCTCGTCGAGGGACCCGAGCCGGTAGGCGTCGACGTGCACGAGCGCGGGCCCGTCGGCGAGCGAGGGATGCACGCGCGCGATGGTGAACGTCGGCGAGGCGACCTGGCCGCGCACCCCGAGCCCGGTGCCGATGCCCTGCGTGAGCGTGGTCTTGCCCGCACCCAGGTCGCCGGTCAGCAGCACGAGGTCGCCCGCGCGGAGCACCCCGGCGAGCGCGTGCCCGTACGCCCGGGTGGCCGCGGCGTCGGACAGCTCGACGCGGCCCGGCTCGACGCGGCCCGGCTCGACGCGGCCCGGCTCGACGCGGCCCGGCTCGACCGGCTCGCGGCCCGGCTCGGCCGGCTCACGGTCCTGCCCAGCCGGCTCACGGTCCTGCCCGGCCGGATCGTCCAGGTACACCCGCGGGATGCGGGCGCCGACGCGCGTGACGATCTCGTAGCTGATCGTGCCGGCGGCGTCGGCCCAGTCCTGCGCGGTCGGCCCGCCGTCCGTGCCGGCGCCGAACAGCTCGACCCGCGCGCCGGCCTGCTCCGGCGCGTCCGGGCCGAGGTCGACGACGAACTGGTCCATGCACACGCGCCCGGCGACGGCGAGACGGCGCCCGCCTACCTGGACCGGTCCGCCGGGGTGCTCGGGCAGCGAGCCGGACGCGTGCCGCGGGATGCCGTCGGCGTACCCGAGCGGAACGACGCCGAGCCGGGTCGTCTGGGTGGTCGAGTAGGCGTGCGCGTACGAGACACCCTGCCCGGCCGGGACCTCCTTGACGGTGGCGAGGTCGGCCTCGAGGGTCATCGCGGGGAGCAGCCCGAACGCCGCCGGCCCGCCCAGCTGCGGCACCGGGGACAGCCCATACATCGCGAGCCCGGGCCGCACGAGGTCATAGTGCACCGCGGGGTTGGTCAGCGTCGCGGCCGAGTTCGCGAGGTGCCGCACCTCGAGCGCCGCGCCGCGCGCGTCGGCGAGCGCGACGGCGTCGGCGAAGACGCCCGCCTGCGCCACGACGGTGGGGTGCGCGGGCTCGTCGGCGAACGCGAAGTGCGACCACACGCCGACGACGGCGACGGCGCCCTCGGCCTGGGCCGCGAGGGCGGCGTCCAGCACGTCCGCGTAGACCGGGGGCAGCATGCCGTTGCGGCCGAGGCCGGTGTCGACCTTGAGGTGGATGCGCGCGGTCCGCCCGGCCGCGCGGGCGGCCGCGATGACCGCGACGAGCGCCCACGGCGCCGCGACCGAGACGTCGACGTCGGCGTCGATCAGCTCGCGCAGCGGAGCGGACGGCGAGTAGAGCCAGGTCAGCAGGCGGGGGGTCAGGCCGGCGGCCCGCAGCGCGAGGGCCTCGTCCGCCTGCGCGACGCCGAGCCAGGTCGCGCCCGCGTCGACGGCCGCGCGGGCGACCGGCACGAGCCCGTGACCGTAGGCGTCCGCCTTGACGACGGCCATCACCTGCGCGGTCGGGGCATGCGCGCGCAGCGCGTGCACGTTGGACCGGATCGCGTCGAGGTCGACGACGGCGCGCGCGGGGAAGAAGTCGGCTCGCGCGAGCGGGTCTGTCGTCGCAGCAGCGTCCCTCCTCGCAGCGACGTCGGCGCTCGCGGAGAGATCGGTCCGCGCAGAAAGGAAGCTCACGCGCGCCAGTCTCCCACCGCAAGCAGCGCGGCGATCGTCGCGGGCAGCGCGTCCGCGACGTCGAGCGCCGCCACCGGACCGCCCGGCCGCGCGCGCCCCGCAGCGAGTCCGTGCACGGAGGCCGCCGCCGCTGCGAGCGCCACGGCGAGCGTCGGATCGGCCACGACCTCGTCCGACCGACCCGCGAGCAGCGCCCCGAGCAGGCCTGCCAGCACGTCCCCCGCCCCGGCGGTCGCGAGCCAGGCGGGCGCGTCCTGCTGGGAGTAGGCCGCGCCGCCGGCGCCGACGACGACCGTCGTCGCGCCCTTGAGCAACACGGTCGCCCCGGTCAGCGCGTGCGCGCGGCGGGCCCAGGTCAGCGGGTGCGCCTCGACGTCGCCGCGCTCGACGATCTCGCCCCGCTCGGCGAGCAGCCGGGCCAGCTCGCCCGCGTGCGGCGTCAGGACGACCCACGGGTCGACCCGGTCGGGCAGCAGGTCGAGCGCGCCGGCGTCGACCACGACCGGGAGCCTCGCCGCGTGCGCGGCGACGAGCGCGTCGCGCACGTGCGCGGCCTGCGGCGGGTCCAGCGGGTCGACGCCGGGTCCGACCACCCAGGCCTGCACGCGGCCGTAGCCCGCGACGACCTCAGGCCGGGCCGCGACCACCGTCGCGGTCACCCCCGGCGGCCCGACGTACCGGACCATGCCGACGCCGGCCCGCACCGCCGCGGTGACCGTGAGCACGGCCGCGCCGGGGTACCGCGGCGTCCCCGCGACGACGCCGAGCACGCCGCGGTCGTACTTGTGCGAGCTGGAGCCGGGCACGGGCCACAGCCCCGCCACGTCCGAGCGCTCCAGCCGGGCGACCACCGGGACGACCCCGGCGAGGTCCAGCCCGAGGTCGACGACGTCGATCATCCCGACGACGCCGCTCGCGGGCGGCAGCAGCAGGCCGGCCTTCGCGGCTCCGAAGGTCACGGTGAGGTCGGCCGGCAGCACGCCGGGGCCGAACAGCGCGACCGGGTCGGGCGCCGCGGCCGGCCCGGGCAGCGCGCCGTCGTCCACGTCGATGCCGCTCGGGGTGTCGACGGCGACGACGAGCGGGCGGCCGGGCTCGGCGTTGGCCGCGTCGACCAGGCCCGCGACCAGCGCCACGACCTCGGCCGCGACGCCGCGCACGGGCCCGCGCGCGCCGATGCCGAGCAGGCCGTCCAGCACGACGTCGGCGGACTCGACGCCGGCCAGGACCGGGCCGACCCAGCGGGGCCCCGTCGCGGCGCCGTCGGGCAGAGCGAAGTCGGGCACGTCGTCGTCGGGCACGGCGCCGTCGGGCAGGTCGTCGACGGGCACGGCGCCGTCGGGCAGGTCGTCGACGGCGCGCACGACGCGCCCGCCGGCCGCGCGCAGGGCCGCGAGACCGGCGTCGTGCACGCTCGAGGAGGTGAGGACCGCGAGCACCCGCACGCCGCGGCGCGCCAGCTCGGCGCCGGCGAACAGCGCGTCCCCGCCGTTGTTGCCTGGTCCGACCAGCACGAGGACGCCCGCACCCGCGACCCTCCCCCGGCGTTGCCGCAGCTCCCGGGCGACCCGGACCGCGAGCGCGAACGCCGCGCGCTCCATGAGTTCGGCGGGCGGACCCGCGGCGAGGAGGGAAGCTTCGGCGGCACGGACCTGGGCTGCGCTGTATCCGAGGATCACGCCCACATCATGCCGCGCGGGTAGATTCGCCAGCATGAGATTCGGACTCTTCATCCCGCAGGGCTGGCGCCTCGACCTCGTCGGAATCGCCCCTGCCGACCAGTGGGCCGCGATGCACGCGGTCGCCGCCCACGCCGACGCCGGCGACACCTGGGAGTCGGTCTGGGTCTACGACCACTTCCACACCGTCCCCGAGCCGACCGAGGAGGCCACGCACGAGGCCTGGACGCTCATGGCGGCGCTGGCCGCGAGCACGAGCCGGGTGCGGCTGGGCCAGATGTGCACCTGCATGGCGTACCGGAACCCCGCCTACCTCGCGAAGGTCGCGGCGACGATCGACGCGATCTCCGGCGGCCGGGTCGAGATGGGCATCGGCGCGGGCTGGTACGAGCACGAGTGGCGCGCGTACGGGTACGGCTTCCCCGGCGCCGGCGCCCGGATCGCGGCGCTCGAGGAGGGCGTGCAGATCATGCGGCAGATGTGGGAGAAGGGCTCGGCGACGCTCGCGGGCGAGTACTTCCAGGTCGACGGCGCGCGCGGGTACCCGCGGCCGCTGCAGGAGGGCGGGATCCCGCTCTGGATCGCCGGCGGCGGCGAGAAGAAGACGCTGCGGATCGCCGCACAGTACGCGCAGTACACGAACTTCGACGGGTCGCCGGAAGGCTTCGCGCACAAGTCGGCGGTGCTCGCCGAGCACTGCGAACGACTCGGCCGGGACGTCGGCTCGATCACCCGCTCCGCCAACTACAACGTCGTGATCGGGCGCACGCAGGCCGACGTCGACGCCAAGCTGGCGTGGATCGAGGCCCACTACGCCGCGGTCGTGCCCGCGAGCACCGCGACGACCCTCGAGGAGTTCCGCACCGGCCCGCTCGTGGGGACGCCGGAGCAGATCGTCGAGCGGCTGCGCGCGCTGCAGGCGCTCGGGCTGGGCTACGCGATCGCGTACTTCGCCGAGGCGGCCTACGACCGCTCCGGGATCGAGCTCTTCGAGCAGGAGGTCGCGCCGGCCCTGCGCGGCTAGGCTCCCCGCCCGTCGTGGGCGACCGCGACGACCGCGAGCCCACCCGTAGCTCTCGTTCTCGCCCACCCGTAGCCCGGCCCGGGCCCGGAACCCCGTCCTCGCGTAGCCGTGCCCCGGCCCAGGGCCGGTTTTGCAAACCTCCGGCCGTTCTGCGCACCCCCTGACCGCCTGCCGGCCGCCGCGTGTCTCCGGGACCGGCGCGTGCGGGGGCACGGATGCACCCCGAGACACCTCGCGGGCGGCGACGACGGCCGCGAGTGTGGGCAATCTGCTCTGACTCGGCGGATGTGGGCAATCTGCGGGTTCGGAGCGCTCCCAGGGGACCGAACGCCCACACGCGCGCGCTCAACGACCGAATGCCCACACGGTCCGCCCGGGCGGACCGGGCTCGTGGCCCGGGCGGACGGGGCTTGTGGCCCGGTGCCGGGCTGGGCCCGCTCGGCGATCGCAACCGCTGGCAGCTCATAGCGGCGAGCCCCGGAATTGGACTCGCGGTTATCCACAGTCGCATTCCGCGTTGTCTCATCCACAGGCGACGCATTGTCCACAGGCATTCCTCACGGGCCCCAGAGGGGAGGCGTGAATGTCAGTGGGTGCCCGTATTGTCTGACTCAGGAATTCGCAGCAGCGAACCAGCCGAGCAGAGCAGGAGCGGCCCCGATGAGCACACCGACCTTGTCGCCCTCCCCAGCTCCGGAGCGCGAGCCCTCACGGCAGGTGCCGACGCCGCCGTGCGCGGGCGCACCGATGTCGGTGGCCGAGCACCTGGCCGCGATCGGCGCGCACCTCGATGCGCTCGCCACGAACACGCTGCGCGACCTCGGCGCAGCGGACGCTGTCGGCGTGTTTGACGCGGCGTTCCTGGCATCAGACCGGCTTCGCGCACTGGCCGTCACGTCCCTGCCCGGCATCGAGACCGACGGGCTCTGGGCTCTGACCGGGACCCGCACCTTCCCCGCGTGGGTGTCGCGGCGCGCGAAGGTCGGGTACGCAACGGCCCGCCGGATGACCCGCCTGGGCCGAGCCCTGCGCGACGAGCTTCCCGGCACCGCCGAGCTCGTACTGGAGGGCGGGCCGGACCGGATCGGGATCGAGCAGGCCCAGATCCTCGCCACGGTCGCGGCGACCAGCCCGGCCCGCCGGGAGGTCCTCGCCGACCCGGATACCCCGGTGGGGGAACAGTTCCTGCTCGCCCATGCCCGCCAGCTGCCCGTGGATACGTTCCGCGCCCTGACCGCGCGCTGGGCGGCCGCCGCCGATCCTGATGCCGACGAGCGCGGGTTCGCCGCCGCGACGGACCGCGAGTACCTCGAGGTCTCCCCCACCACCGGCGGCACCCACCTGTCGGGATTCCTCACCACCGAGCACGGCCACGTCCTGCTCACCGCCCTGGACGCCATCGCCGGCATCCCTGCCAAGGACGACAAGCGCTCGGCCGCTGCCCGCCGCGCCGGGTCCCTGCACGACCTCGCCCGCATCACCTTGGACAACAGCCAGACCGGCCGCAGCACCCGCCCTCACCTGTCCGTCCTCGTCGACTACCCCACCCTCCTCACCCTTGCCGGCTCCACCGGTTGCGGCACGGCGGCCGTTCTCGGCGGCACCACGGCAGGCCCGAGCGATCCGGCCGGATCGGCCACTGCGGCGTCGTCGGCGGAGCGCGGGACGGCGGAGCGCGGGACGGCGGAGCGCGCGACGGCCGGGCCGAGCTGGCCGAGCCTGCCAGGGCTGCCGCTGCCGGGCCTCGGCGGGGTCGAACTGGGCGGGGCCGAGAAGAGCCGGGTCAACCTGGCCGGGCTGGGCGAGCTCGGCGGGCTGGGCGAGCTCGGCGGGCTGGGCGAGCTCGGCGGGCTGGGCGAGCTCGGCGGGCTCGGCGAGCTCGGCGAGCTCGGCGAGCGCAGGATCGGCGTGCCGGCGCCCGGACCGGCCCAGCCGGGCCCGACTCTTCAGGGGTTGAACCCGGCGGTCTTCGAGGACGGGAGACCCTTGCCCCGCGCCGTCCTGGACCGACTCCTGTGCGACTGCGAGATCACCCGCATCACGTTCGGACCCGACTCCCAGATCCTCGACTACGGCCGCACGAGGCGCACCTACCCTCGCAAGCTTCTGCGCGCCCTCATCGCCCGCGACAAGCACTGCCAATACCCCGGCTGCACCGCCCCACCCCGCCTGTGCGAGGGACACCACCGTGACCACTGGGGCCGCGACCATGGCGGCACAGACTCCCGCTCCGGCATCCTGCTGTGCTGGCACCACCACGCCCATACCCACAACAATGGCATCGAGATCACCTGGAAACCCGGCGGCGGCTGGCTATTCACCGACCGGCACGGAAAGCCCTTGTAAAACGCACCGCCGGGCAAGCGGCGCTGAACGAATAGCGAGCTGGACGCGGCAGGCAGAAAGCTCGGAGCTAATCCCGCTCGGCGATCACGACCGCCGACGCGATCCCGGCGTCGTGCGAGAT
This sequence comes from Pengzhenrongella sicca, assembly GCF_017569225.1. GTDB lineage: Bacteria > Actinomycetota > Actinomycetes > Actinomycetales > Cellulomonadaceae > Pengzhenrongella > Pengzhenrongella sicca. Next base: position 528,027 of record NZ_CP071868.1, on the reverse strand, counting down.
CGACAGGTGGAAGCGCGCGACGCCGCGCTCGGCCGCCTTCGCCGCGACCGTGCCGATCACCTCGACCTCGGGTTGCTCGCCGGGAACCCGGCGGATGGTCGCGTCCTGCCAGCTCATCCCGGCGGGCGCGCCGAGCGACTTGGCGATCGCCTCCTTGGCGGCGAACCGAGCGGCAAGCGAGGCGGGCGGCAGGCGCCGCTCCGCGGGCGTGAACAGTCGCTCGCGCAGCGCCGGGACCCGCTCGATCGTGGCGATGAACCGCGCGACGTCGACGACGTCGATCCCGACCCCGACGATCACTCGACCGTGACCGACTTGGCCAGGTTGCGCGGCTGGTCGACGTCGAGGCCGCGCACCGTGGCGAGCTCGCACGCGAAGATCTGCAGCGGGACGACGGTCAGCAGCGGCGCGAGGAGCGTCGGGCAGCGGGGCACCGAGAACACGACGTCGGCGAACGGCGCCACGGCGTCGTCGCCGTCCTCGGCGATCACCAACGTGCGAGCGCCCCGGGCCCGGATCTCCTGGATGTTCGAGATGACCTTCGAGTGCAGCGAGTGCCGCCCGCGTGGGGACGGGACGATGACGAACGCCGCCTGCCCCTCCTCGATGAGCGCGATCGGGCCGTGCTTGAGCTCGCCCGCCGCGAAGCCCTCCGCGTGGATGTACGCCAGCTCCTTGAGCTTGAGCGCGCCCTCGAGGGCGACGGGGAAGCCGACGTGCCGCCCGAGGAACAGCACCGACGTCGTGTCGACCATGTCCTGGGCCGTCTTGCGCACCTCGTCGCTGCGGTCCAGCACGATCTGGATCTTGTCGGGCATGGCTCGCAGCTGGTCGAAGATCTCGGTGATCTCGTCCGGGAACAGGTTGCCGCGCAGCTGCGCGAGGTACAGGCCGAGCACGTAGGTCGCGGTGATCTGCGCGAGGAACGCCTTGGTCGAGGCGACGGCGATCTCCGGGCCGGCGTGCGTGTAGAGCACGGCGTCGGACTCGCGCGGGATCGTCGACCCGTGCGTGTTGCAGATCGCGAGGACCTTGGCGCCCTGCTCGCGCGCGTGCCGCACGGCCATGAGGGTGTCCATCGTCTCGCCGGACTGCGAGATCGCGACGACGAGCGTGCGCTCGTTGACGACGGGGTCGCGGTACCGGAACTCGTGGGCGAGCTCGACCTCGACCGGGATGCGGCACCAGTGCTCGATCGCGTACTTCGCCACGTGGCCCGCGTAGGCGGCCGTGCCGCACGCGATGACCACGATCTTGTCGACCGACCGCAGCACCGACTCGTCGATGCGCAGGTCGTCAAGGACGAGGTGACCCGCGATGTCGGTGCGCCCGAGGAGCGTGTCCGTCACCGCCTGCGGCTGGTCGTGGATCTCCTTGTCCATGAACGACGCGAAGCCGCCCTTCTCCGCCGCCGCCGCGTCCCAGTCGACGGTGAACCGGCGGGCCGCCGCGGGCTCGCCGTCGAAGTCGGTGACGGTCGCGCCGTCGGGGGTGATCGTGACGACCTGGTCCTGGCCGAGCTCGAGCGCCTCGCGCGTGTGCGCGATGAAGGCCGCGACGTCGCTGCCGAGGAAGGTCTCGCCCACGCCGATGCCCACCACGAGCGGGGAGTCGTGCCGGGCACCGACGACGACGTCGGGCACGTCCGCGTGCACGGCCAGGAGCGTGAAGGTTCCGCGCAGCCGCCGCGCGACCGCGCACATCGCCGTGGACAGGTCGTGGCAGTCCGCGTACTCGCGGGCCAGCAGGTGCGCCGCGACCTCGGTGTCGGTCTCGGACAGGAACGTCGCGCCCGCGGCCGTCAGCTCGGCCTTGAGCACCGCGAAGTTCTCGACGATGCCGTTGTGGATCACGGCGATGGGGCCGGCGACGTGCGGGTGCGCGTTGACGTCGTTCGGTGCGCCGTGGGTCGCCCACCGGGTGTGCCCGATGGCGGCGGTCGCGGCGGGCAGGGGGTGCGCGGCGAGCTCGTCCACGAGGTTGACGAGCTTGCCCGCCTTCTTCGCGGTCGCCAGCTCGCCTCCCGGGCCCGTGACGACGGCGACGCCGGCGGAGTCGTACCCGCGGTACTCGAGCCGCCGCAGTCCCTCCATCACGACGTCGAGCGGTCGAGAACTGGGCTGCTGGGCTCCGACGTACCCCACGATTCCACACATGCGGCGGAGTCTATCGACCCCCGCTACCGGCCCCGTGTCGGCACGCGCCCCCGAATCGGGCACAATCCTCGGGTGGCACCGACGACTGGGCTCATCCCCTCCACTCCGTACGTCGAGCTGGACAGGCAGGCGTGGACCCGATTGTCGGGCTCCACTCCCTTGCCGCTGACGGACGCCGATGTCCAACGCCTGCGCGGCCTGGGCGACCCGATCGACCTCGCGGAGGTCGACGCGGTCTACCGGCCGATGTCTCGCCTGCTCAACCTGTACGTCGAGGCGACCACGAACCTGCACGAGGCCTCGTCGACCTTCCTGCGGGAGGACTCGGGCGGCACGCCGTACGTCATCGGCGTCGCCGGCTCAGTCGCCGTCGGCAAGTCCACCACCGCGCGCCTGCTGCGCGAGCTGATGGCGCGCTGGCCGCAGACGCCGCACGTCGAGCTGGTGACGACCGACGGCTTCCTGTTCTCGAACGCCGAGCTCGCCCGCCGCGGCCTGATGGACCGCAAGGGCTTCCCCGAGTCGTACGACCGGCGCGCGCTCGTCGCGTTCCTGTCCAAGGTGAAGGCCGGGCACGCCGAGGTTCGCGCGCCCGTCTACGACCACGTCACCTACGACATCGTCCCGAATGAGCGCGTCGTCGTGCGCCGCCCGGACGTGCTCATCGTCGAGGGCCTGAACGTGCTCCAGCCGGCGCGCCCGACGCCGGTCGGCTCGTCGGAGTTCGCGGTGAGCGACTTCTTCGACTTCTCGATCTACGTCGACGCCCGCGCGTCCGTCGTGCGGCAGTGGTACATCGACCGGTTCCTGTCCCTGCGCTCGACGGCGTTCACCCGCCCCGAGTCGTACTTCCACAAGTACGCGGGCCTGACCGACGACGAGGCGGTCGAGCGCGCCGGCCGGATCTGGGACGCGATCAACGCGCCGAACCTCGTGCAGAACATTCTGCCGACGCGCAGCCGCGCGACGCTCGTCCTCACCAAGGGTGCCAACCACGCCGTCGAGCGGATGCGGCTGCGCCGGCTGTAGCTCGGCCGAACGACAGCCCAGCCCGGCGGACGACTCAGCGCCGACGCCTCAGCGGCCGACGACGAGCGGGGTCCCGCCCGTGATGCGCAGCAGCTCGGCGTAGCTGGTCGGGAACACCGCGTGCGGGGTTCCCGCCGCCGCCCAGACGGTCTCGAACTCACCGAGCGCGACGTCGACGACGGTGCGCAGCGCCTTCGGGTGCCCGACGGGGCCGACGCCGCCGATCGGCTGGCCCGTCGCGGCGCGGACGGCGTCGGCGTCGGCGCGCACGAGGCGCGCACCGGGCGCGTCGGGCACGAGGTTCGCGCCCTCGACGAGCGCCGGGTCGACGCGGTGCGCGCCGGAGGTCAGGACGAGCAGCGGCGCGTCGCCGAGCCGGAACACGAGCGAGCTCGCGATCGCGCCGACCGGCACGCCGAGCGCCGCCGCCGCCTCGACTGCGGTCCGGGCCGAGTCGGCGAGCTCGCGGATCTCGCCACCGACGCCGAGCCCGCGCAGCACGCGCCGCATGTGCACCGCGTTGCGGTGCAGCGCGGGGTCCTCCACCGGGTCGAGGCCTGCCACCGCCAGCTCCTAGGCGACCGGACGGCGGGCCAGCCGGGCCGCCGTCGTCGGTACGTCGCCCGCGGGCCGGCGTGGTTCGAACTCGGCGAGCCCGGGCCGCGGCTCGGGATCGGTGCGGCCGCCCGGCCGCGGCGTGGCCGCCCGGCCGGCGCTGCGCTCCTTGCGGCGCTGGCGGGACGCGAGCGCCCAGTCGACCACCAGCCCGATGACGACGCCGCCCGCGACGCCGACGCAGATCGCGATGAGGGGGTGATCGGCGAACCAGACGCCGGCCCCGAGGCCGATCGCGACTGAGTACACCGACCAGGTGCAGGCCGCGAGGGCGGTGAGGGGGACGAAGCGTCGGCGCGGGTACGCGAGGGCACCCGCGGTCATGTTCACCGCGACGCGCCCGATCGGCACGTAGCGCGCCGCGAGGATGAACGACGGGCCGCGGTGCGTCAGGGCCCGCTCGGCCCAGTCGAGCGTGCGCTGCCCGCGCGGGCCGCGCAGGAAGCGGATGCGCCGCACATCGATGCGCTGGCCGATGGCGTACGCGATCTGGTCCCCGGTGAACGCGCCCGCCGCGGCGACGACGGCGATCAGCGCGATGTTCGGGTGCCCGCTCGTGACCGAGAGGGCGGCCAGCGCGATGATGACCGACTCGCTCGGGATGGGCGGGAAGAACCCGTCGATCGTGGCGAACAGGTAGAGGACGACGTAGACGAGGGGCGAGGCCGCAAGCGCAAGAATCCACTCGAGCACGGTCACCAGCTCCGGTTCATTGTTGGCTAGCGGTGTCGATCTGAGCCCGGATGGGCCGACGGGGTGCCCCGACGGTTCCAACTCTACGAAAAGGGTCCCACAGCGGACATCAGGGACACCCCTGGCTGCCACCCTGGCTACGACCCCGGCGAGGACCCAGGCGACGACCCCTGGCGACGACCCCCGGCGGCGGCGCTCAGAGGACGAGCAACGAGAGCTTTCCCGTGCCGTACCCCTTGATCGCGACGCCGAGATCGATCCGGCGCACGTACGCCAGGACCCACTTCGCGACGTCGGACGGCAGCGGGTCCCCCGGCGCGTAGCAGCGGTCGAGCTTGAGGTGCGGGGCGCCCTCGGCGTTGAACAGCGACGCGGACACGTTGAGGATCTCGGCGCAGTTGTCGAACAACGCCTGCGTCAACGCGCCCTCCTCGATCGCGAACTCCGCCCCGCCGACCGGCACGAGCGCGATCGAGGCGCCGATGTACGCGGCGAGCGGCAGGTCGAGCACCACCATCGCGGCGAGCTTGAGCCGCTTGTCGACGAAGATCCCGACCATCGCGCCGTCGTCGGCGGCGGGATTGACCATCGCGCCACCCGTCTCGATGTCGACGTCGCGGCCGAGCATCCCCTCGAGCAGGTCGCGCACGTCCATCGCGTGCGGCAGCGGCGTCTCGATCTCGCCGGGGCCGAGGCTCACGCGAGCACCGGCTCGATGACGGCGCGGAACGACTCCGCGGTGAACGGCTTCGCGATGAGGAACAGCGCGCCGGCCTCGGCGGCCTGCTCCCGCATCTCGGGCGAGCCCTCGGAGGTGACGAACCCGAACGGCACGTCGTCGCCCCCGGCGCGCAGCGCGCGCAGGAGGTCGATGCCCGTCATGTTCGGCATGTTCCAGTCCGAGAGCACGAGGTCCGGCTGCTCGTCGGTGACGACCTCGAGCGCGATGGCGCCGTCGGCGGCCTCCGTGATCTCCCAGTCGTAGCCGGCCTGACGCAGGGTGCGAATGACGATCTGCCGCATCACGCGGCTGTCGTCAGCGATCACGACGCGCAGCATCAGATGCTCCAGACGGAGATCTCGAGCGGAAGCCCACGCCAGGACAGCACGGCTCCGTCGAAGCGAACAGAACCAACCGTGGCGGGCGCAGTCCGGTCGACCTGCGGCAGCGTGAGCCGACCCTGGGTCGGCAGCAGCGCCTTGAGGTTCCCACCGACGACGTTGGCGACCTCACCGAAGGCGTCCACGAGGTCGTCCTCCGAGACGGCTTCGTCCGGACCCATGCCGAGCAGCCCGCGGACCAGCTCGTGCGCGGTCGACGTCTCCGTGGACAGCACGACCCGGCCGGAGAACACGTCGTGCATCTCCACCCAGGCGTGCAGCGGGTCGACGAGGGTGATCGGGCCGTCGAGCCACGGGCCGAGGAGGCCGGGCTCGCCGTCGATCATCGCGGCGAAGATCTCCTCAGCGATCTCGGTGATCTGGACGGTGTCGAACGGGGCAAGGGCGTTCATACGGACTCCTCGATAGGGAGCAGGCCGAGAAGGTCGAGCTTGTCCCGGATCGCGTCAGGTGTGAAGGGCTTGATGAGGTACTCGTGCGCGCCGGCGGCGAGCGCGCGCACGATCTGGCCGTGCTCGCTCTCGGTCGTCACCATCATGAGGGTGAGGCCGCGCCACTCCTTCTTCTCCCGCACGGCGAGCACGAACTCGAGCCCGTCCATGACGGGCATGTTCCAGTCGATGCACGCGAGGTCGAAGGTCTCGCCCGACTCGAGGATGTCTAGGGCCTCGCGGCCGTCGCCGGCCTCCGAGGTCGTGTAGCCGATGGTGCGGAGCGTCCCGGCGATGATCCGCCGCATGACTCGGGAGTCATCGATCACGAGCGCCTTCATGCTGCCCTCCGTTCGCTTCGTCGGTAGATGGAGCTGCGGCCCACTGCCACGCGCTCCCAGGAGTCATCGATGCCGATGGTGGTCTCCGCGCCGCCGAGCAGCAGGTAGCCGCCCGGCTTGAGCACGGACTGCGCCTTGCGGAGCACCTCGCGCTTGGTCGCGAGGTCGAAGTAGATGAGCACGTTGCGCAGGAACACCACGTCGAACGGGCCGCCGGCGGGAGGGGTGTGCAGCAGGTTGTGCTTGGAGAACGTGACCATCGCGCGCAGCCGCTGGCTCACCTCCCACTCCGTGCCCACGCGGGTGAAGTGCTGGACGAGGTGCTTGGCGGGCAGCCCGCGGTTGACCTCGAGCTGGCTGTACCGGCCGGCCCGGCCGCGGGTCAGCACCTCCTCCGAGAGGTCCGTCGCGGTGATCTGCAGCCGGACCGTCGGCGCGCTCTCGAGCACGGCCATCAGGATGCTGTAGGCCTCCTGCCCGGTCGAGCACGCAGCCGACCAGACCCGGAGCGTCGGGGCGACCCGGCTCGCGAGCAGCTCGGGGACGATGTGCCCGGTGAGCGACTGGAACGGGGCGACGTCGCGGAACCACGAGGTCTCGTTCGTGGTCAGGGCCTCGACGACCCGCTCGTGCTCGGCCGGGCGAGGGACCCTGCGCAGCCCCCGGACGTACTCGTCGACGGACGTGAGTCCCGCCTGGCGGGCTATCGGCAGCAGCCGGCTCTCCACCAGGTACTCCTTGCCGGGGGCGAGCTGGATCGCGCTGCGTTGACGCACGAGGTCGGCGACGTAGGTGAACGTTTCTGCGGCGAGAGTCACCGGGCTCCTCCTAGGGTGGCGAGGGTGGCGGGTTGGACGGCGCCCACGATGGTTGCGCCGATCTGATCGAGCGGGAGGACGCGGTGGGCGAAGCCGGCCATCGCGACGGCCCCGGGCATGCCCCACACGACGCTCGAGGCCTCGTCCTGGACCATCACGGTGCCCCCGGCGCCGACGACGGCCTCGGCCCCGGTGCGGCCGTCGGCGCCCATGCCGGTCAGCACGACCGCGAGGATCCCGCCGCCATAGACGCTGACCGCGGATCTGAACAGGACGTCGACGGCCGGGCGGCAGAAGTTGACCGCCGGCCCGTTGGACAGGAGCGTGCGCGCACCGCGAGCCGAGGCCCGCAGCTCGAGGTGGGCGTCGCCGGGCGCGATGTAGACGTGCCCGGGGAGCAGCTCCTCGTCGCCGGCCGACTCGATGACGGTGCTCGCGCCGAGCCGGTCCAGCCGGTTCGCGAGCTGCTTGGTGAACAGCGGCGGCATGTGCTGCACGAGCACGAGCGGCACCGGCAGCGGGGTCGTGATCGCGCTGAAAACCCGCGACAGCGCCTCCGGTCCGCCGGTCGACGAGCCGAGGATCACGACGCGCACCGGGCGGGCCGGCCCGTCCGGTCGCGTTGCGAGGCGGACCGTGGCCGACGACGTCGCGGCGGCGGCCCCGCGCGGCGCGGCCTGCCGGTCGGCGGTGAAGGCCGTGGCGCGGTCGGTGGCGGTCGCCTGCGCGCCGAGCCGGGCCGCGCCGAAGGGCCGCGTCGTCGGCGTCGGCCCCAGGCCGGGGTGCGGGACGAGCGCCTTGATCCGGGGGATGAGCTGGTCGGCGACGTTCTTCAGCGCCTCGGTGACGCTGCCCACGTTCGCCGGCTTCGTCACGTAGTCCGTCGCGCCCGCGGCGAGCGCGTCGAAGGTCGCCGAGGCGCCGCGCTCCGTCAACGTCGAGAACATGATGATCGGAAGCCTGTCGCCCCGCTTGCGCAGCGCGCGGACCGCCTCGATGCCGTTCATGACGGGCATCTCGATGTCCATCGTCACAAGGTCGGGCTGGAGCTGCTCGACCTTCGAGAGGCCGATCTGACCGTTCGCGGCCGTCGCGACGACGTCGATCTGCGGGTCGCCCGCAAGTGCGTCAGCGACGAGGCGACGAACGACGACGGAGTCGTCGACGACGAGCACCCGGATTCGGGACACGTGACCTCCATTTCGTGGCGCCAGGTGGTCTCCCGGATCCAGGTTCCTCATCGGCCGGACGGCCCTTAATCTGAGCGTCGCCACCCCACGAGTCCACCCGCCCTCAGCGCCGCGCGACGACTCGCCGAGGCGCTGCGGGCGGTGGTCGGGGTGGGGCGTCAGTAGGTGAAGGCGGCGACGCGTTCGCGCAGGTCGGCGGACATCCGGGCGAGCTCGTCGACCGAGGACCCCATCTGCACCAGCACCTGGCTCGAGGACGCCGCACCCGTGGCCACCCCGGTGATGTTCGCCGCGATCTCCCCCGACCCCGTCGCCGCCTCCGTCACCGACCGCGACATCTCGTTCGTCGTCGCCGTCTGCTCCTCCACCGCCGACGCGATCGTCAGCTGGTAGTCGTTGATCGACGCGATGATCGCCGAGATCTCCCCGATCGAGACGACGGCACCGTGGGTGTCGACCTGGATCGCGTCCACCCGCCGGGTGATCTCTTCCGTGGCCCGCGCGGTCTCCTGCGCCAGGTCCTTGACCTCGCTCGCCACCACCGCGAACCCCTTGCCCGCCTCGCCCGCACGCGCCGCCTCGATCGTCGCGTTCAGCGCCAGCAGGTTCGTCTGCGCCGCGATCTGCGTGATCACCTTCACCACGTTCCCGATCTCCACGGTCGACACACCGAGCCGGGTCACCGTCTCGTTCGTCGTCAGCGCGACCCCCGTCGCCTGCGCCGCGACCTTCGCGGCCTCGTTCGCGTTCTGCGCGATCTCCCGGATCGACGCGCCCATCTGCTCCGCACCCGCCGCAACCGTCTGCACGTTGCGCGAGACCTGCTCCGCCGCCGCCGCCACCACACCGGCCTGCACGCTCGTCTCCTCTGAACCCGCAGCCACCTGCGTGTTCGCCGCCGACAGCTCCTCCGCAGCCGCCGCCACCGTCTGCGCGGTCTCCACCACACCCGAGATCACCGCGCGCAACGAGTCCTGCGCCACGACCAACGCCGCCGCCATCTGCCCGATCTCATCCCCCGACCGCACATCCGGCCGCACCGTCAGATCACCCGTCGCCATCGCGTCCACACTCCGCTTCACCGCCAGCACCGACCGCAGCATGCCGTTCGCGATCACTGCGCCCACGGCAATTCCGACGGCGACGACGACGGCGAGGATGCCGACAGTCGCGATGATCGCCATCCGTGCGTCCGCCGCCGCGGAATCGGCGAGATCGACCATCTCGGCGGCGATCTCCTGCTCGATGTCGGCGATGTCCCCGAGCATCCCGGTGACGATCGCGGTCGCGTCGCCAAGGACCGCCGCGAAGGTCTCGTGGTCGTTGACCATCGCCGCGGGGACCAGCTCCTCGTCGACGATCGTCCGGTACTCGCCGAGTGAGGTCGTGAACTTCTCGAGATTCGCCGGGAGCTCGCCGTTGGCCGCCTCGTACGTGTCGGCGTACGACGCCTTGACGGTGTCCATCGTCGCGTAGGCGGCCTGCAGGTTCTCGAACGCGGCCTGCTTGTCAGCGGGCTCGGCCGTGTTGATCAGCAACATTCCGATGCGGATGTCCACCACTGCGGACTTGAGCTCCGCGAGCCCGGTGCCGACCAGCGCCTGCGCCTGAGCCGCCTCTGTCCCCGCCGCGATCGCACTCATCTTGATCGCCGCGAACCCGCCCAGCCCCGAGGCGAGCACCGCGAAGACTGCGACGAGCGCGAAGATCTTCACGCGCACGGACATCCGGGCGGAACCGTTGGCGCGAGGCGCCACTTCCTGCGGCGATCCGGTGCGGCTCACGGTGCCATCTCCTCAATATCAGGTCAGCGCTTCTTGCCTCCCCTATCGGCCGACGACGCGGAAAGATGACCGACCTAGCACCCCAGCCTGGCAATCTGCTGTGTTTCACCTTTGAATATGCTGACAAGTCAGGCCGGGGTACCTGCGGGGAAGTCGACCGGAGCTCGTCAGTAGGTGAAGGCGGCGACGCGTTCGCGCAGGTCGGCGGACATCCGGGCGAGCTCGTCGACCGAGGACCCCATCTGCACCAGCACCTGGCTCGAGGACGCCGCACCCGTGGCCACCCCGGTGATGTTCGCCGCGATCTCCCCCGACCCCGTCGCCGCCTCCGTCACCGACCGCGACATCTCGTTCGTCGTCGCCGTCTGCTCCTCCACCGCCGACGCGATCGTCAGCTGGTAGTCGTTGATCGACGCGATGATCGCCGAGATCTCCCCGATCGAGACGACGGCACCGTGGGTGTCGACCTGGATCGCGTCCACCCGCCGGGTGATCTCCTCCGTGGCCCGCGCGGTCTCCTGCGCCAGGTCCTTGACCTCGCTCGCCACCACCGCGAACCCCTTGCCCGCCTCGCCCGCACGCGCCGCCTCGATCGTCGCGTTCAGCGCCAGCAGGTTCGTCTGCGCCGCGATCTGCGTGATCACCTTCACCACGTTCCCGATCTCCACGGTCGACACACCGAGCCGGGTCACCGTCTCGTTCGTCGTCAGCGCGACCCCCGTCGCCTGCGCCGCGACCTTCGCGGCCTCGTTCGCGTTCTGCGCGATCTCCCGGATCGACGCGCCCATCTGCTCCGCACCCGCCGCCACCGTCTGCACGTTGCGCGAGACCTGCTCCGCCGCCGCCGCCACCACACCGGCCTGCACGCTCGTCTCCTCTGAACCCGCAGCCACCTGCGTGTTCGCCGCCGACAGCTCCTCCGCAGCCGCCGCCACCGTCTGCGCGGTCTCCACCACACCCGAGATCACCGCGCGCAACGAGTCCTGCGCCACGACCAACGCCGCCGCCATCTGCCCGATCTCATCCCCCGACCGCACATCCGGCCGCACCGTCAGATCACCCCTCGCCATCGCATCCACACTCCGCTTCACCGCCAGCACCGACCGCCGGATCGCGTTCGCCAGGAGGACCCCGACGACGGCTGTGATGAGCAGGGCGACGGCGAGCAGCGCGATGGTCGTGCTGATCGCGGTCGTCGCGTCCCGCTCGACGCGGTCCGCGATCTCGGCCATCGACGCGGAGACCTGGGCGTCGACCTCGGTGAGGTCGCCGATCATCGTGGCGCCGAGGTCCGCGGCGCCGCCGGCGCGCACCTGCGCGAAGGTCTCGCGGTCGTCCGCCATCGCGGCGTCCATGAGGTCGCCGTCGACGACGTCGCGGTAGTTGGCCCACGAGGTGGTGAAGTCGTCCCAGTTCGCCGGGACGGCGCCGTTCGCCTCCTCGAACGTCGCGGCAAAGCCCGCCGAGGCCTCCTCCATCGCGGCGTAGGCGGCCTGGAGCTTGTCGAACTGCTCCTGCTTGCCCTCGCCCTCGTACGCGGCGACGAGCGGGATGTACATGCGGACCGTCCAGAGCGCGTCCTTGAGCGTCGTCAGCGACGTCCCCACAGTGGCCTGCGTGTCAGCCAGCTCGGCCGCGTCCGTCTTGATCGTGGAGATCTGGACCGCCGCGAACGCGCCGACGGCCGTCGCGAACACCGCGAAGATCGCTACCAGCCCGAGAATCTTGCCGCGGACAGAGGCGCGGGAGCCGCGGGTCGTTCGATCGGGCCGTGCCGGGGTCTGCTGGCTCATGGCGATCTTTCTCGTCGAGTGGTCGGACATCACCCCTATCGGCCGGTCGCCGGGTCGTGTGACGGGTACCACAACGCCGGAGACGGACTGTGATCGTGCTCACAGACCGTCTCCGAGACGACTCGACCTGGAGGTCAGTAGGTGAAGGCGGCGACGCGTTCGCGCAGGTCGGCGGACATCCGGGCGAGCTCGTCGACCGAGGACCCCATCTGCACCAGCACCTGGCTCGACGACGCCGCACCCGTGGCCACCCCGGTGATGTTCACCGCGATCTCCCCCGACCCCGTCGCGGCCTCCGTCACCGACCGCGACATCTCGTTCGTCGTCGCCGTCTGCTCCTCGACCGCCGACGCGATCGTCAGCTGGTAGTCGTTGATCGACGCGATGATCGCCGAGATCTCCCCGATCGAGACGACCGCACCCGAGGTGTCCACCTGGATCGCGTCGACCCGCCGGGTGATCTCCTCCGTGGCCCGCGCGGTCTCCTGCGCCAGGTCCTTGACCTCGCTCGCGACCACCGCGAAGCCCTTGCCCGCCTCGCCCGCACGCGCCGCCTCGATCGTCGCGTTCAGCGCCAGCAGGTTCGTCTGCGCCGCGATCTGCGTGATCACCTTCACCACGTTCCCGATCTCCACGGTCGACACGCCGAGCCGGGTGACCGTCTCGTTCGTCGTCAGGGCGACCCCCGTCGCCTGGGCTGCGACCTTCGCGGCCTCGTTCGCGTTCTGCGCGATCTCCCGGATCGACGCGCCCATCTGCTCCGCACCCGCCGCCACGGTCTGCACGTTGCGCGAGACCTGCTCCGCCGCCGCCGCGACGACCCCGGCCTGCACGCTCGTCTCCTCCGAGCCCGCCGCCACCTGCGTGTTCGCCGCCGACAGCTCCTCCGCTGCCGCCGCCACCGTCTGCGCCGTCTCAACCACGCCGGCAATCACCGAACGAAGAGAGTCCTGCGCCACGACCAACGCCGCCGCCATCTGCCCGATCTCATCCCCCGACCGCACATCCGGCCGCACCGTCAGATCACCCGTCGCCATCGCATCCACACTCCGCTTCACCGCCAGCACCGACCGCAGCATGCCGTTCGCGATCAGCGTCCCGAGCACGATCCCCGCGAGGATGACGCCGACCAGGATGACCACGGTCGCGATGATCGCACTGCGGGCCTCGCTCGCGGCGAACCCAGCGATCGTCTCGATCTCGGTGGCGATCTCGTCCTCGATCTCCGTGACGTTGGCGAGCATCTCGGTGATGATCCCGCTCGCGTCGCCCGTGAGGATCGTGGCGAACTCCTCGCGCTCGTTGGCCATCGCGGCCGGCATGAGCTCACCGTCCAGGATCGCCCGGTAGCTGACCCAGGAGGCGGAGAACACCTCGAGGTTCGCGGGCAGGGCGCCGTTGGCGGCCTCGTACGTGTCGGCGTAGCTCGCCATTGCCGTCTCCATCGCGGCGAGCGCCACCTGGAGCTTGTCGAACCGCACCTGCTTGTCCGCGGGTTGCACCGCGGCGACCTGCATGCCGAGCATGCGCACGTCGCCGAGGGCGGACTTCATCGCGGCGAGAGAGATGCCGACGCCTTCCTGGGTCTGGCCGTCCTTCGCGGCATCGGCGATCGAGGTCATCTTGACGGCTGCGAAGATCCCGAGCCCGCTCGACATCACGGCGAAGATCCCGACGAGCGCGAGGATCTTGACCCGTACCGAACCGCGCGAGGACCGCGCGAGCGACGGAGATGAAGGGGGCGCTGTGGGCTGGCTCACGGGAGGCTCCTAGGGCAGTGGCGACGCTAACGAGTCCCTGATCGTCCACACCCGACCGAGTTCCATGGGTCCGGATAGGTGATACCTAAGTTCACCCGTTCGGCCCTGGTACGCCCGGAGCGCTAGGTATTCGAAACCGCGACATAGGCCCGGCGCGCGGCGCGGCCTCTCGCGCCGTCAGTAGGTGAAGATCGCGACCCGTTCGCGCAGGTCGCCGGACATCTGCGTCACCTCGTCGACCGCCGCCCCCATCCGCACCAGCAGCGTGCTCGCGTCGGCCGCCGTGCGCGCCACGCCCGAGATGTGCGCCGCGATGTCCCCGGACCCGGTGGCGGCGTCCGCGACCGATCGGGACATCTCGTTCGTGGTCGCCGTCTGCTCCTCGACCGCACTCGCGATCGTGAGCTGGTAGTCGTTGATCTCCGCGATGACGGCGGCGATCTCCCCGATCGCCGCGACGGCCGACGCCGTCTGCGCCTGGTTGGCCGCGATCCGCCGGGCGATGTCCTGGGCCGCCTCCGCGGACTCCCGTGCGAGCTGCTTGACCTCGCTGGCGACGACCGCGAACCCCTTGCCCGCCTCCCCCGCGCGCGCGGCCTCGATCGTCGCGTTGAGCGCGAGCATGTTGGTCTGCTGCGCGATCGAGGTGATGACCGTCACAACCTTGCCGATCTCGGCCGCGCTGGCGCCGAGCTCACTGACCGACGCCGCGGTCTCGGTGGAGACCGTCACCGCACGGCCCGCCACGCGGGCCGCCTCGTTCGCGTTGTGGGCGATCTCGCGGATCGAGGCGCCCATCTGCTCGGCGGCGGCGGCCACGGTCTGCACGTTGCGGGAGACCTCCTGCGCCGCGGCGGCCACGACGCGCGCCTGCGAGCTCGACTCGTCGGAGCCCACGGCGACCTGGGTGTTCGACGCCGACAGCTCTTCGGCCGCGGCCGCCACGGTCTGGGCCGTGTGGGCGACGCCCGTCAAGGTGGCGCGAAGCGACGCCTGCGCCGTCGCGAGGGCGCGGGCCATCGCTCCGATCTCGTCGCGCGTGCGCACCTGGGCACCGACCGTCAGGTCGCCCGCGGCAAGAGCCTCGAGCGAGACCTGCACGCTGGCCACCGCGCGAGTCGTCTGCCGGATCACGGCGTACGCCAGCAGACCCGCCAGGACCACGCTCGCGGAGAAGAAGACCACCAGCAGGGTCACGGTCCGGCGGGACTCGGTGGCGGCCGCCAGGGCGCCCGCGTCGATCTGCTCTCCGACGGCGGTCGATGCGAGCGTGATCGAGCGGCCGAGAGCGTCGGCGTCGGCGAATGGCGACGCTGCGATCGCCTTCTCGAGCGCCGCGGGTCCGTCGCCCCGGGCGATCGGGACGAGATCGGCGTCGCGGACGCTGAGCCACTGGTCCCAGCCGGCTCGGAACTTCGTCCACGCCGCGCTCGGGTCATCCTGGTAGGCGTCGACCCGCGAGATCGCCGAGGCGACGACTCGGTCGTTCCCGGCGATCGCCTGCACGAGGCGGTCCCGGCCGTGCTCGTCGGTCGCCATCGCGAGCTGGCGCAGCAGCAGCTCGCTGCGCAGCTGGCCCGAGCGGGCGGTCTGCATCGGGACAAGCACCTCGCTCGAGAGCTCGGTGAGGTCCTGCGTCTGCGCGCTCGCGCGCAGCAGGATCAGGCCGCCGTAGCCGCCGACGGCACCGAAGGAGGCCGTCAGGACGAGCACGACGGTGAAGAGCTTGACGCTCAGCTTGCGGTTGAGGAACCACCCCCAGCCCGGGACCGTCCGCCCGCCGCCAGCGCCGCTTCCCTCGACACCCAGCGCCGGGGCCCCCGCACCGCCAGCCTCGCCGGCCGCCCCGCCACCAGCCCGGCCACGGCGAAGGCGAAGGTCCGCGAAGCGACGACCCACCGCCCGGGCGGCGCGCCCAGGCGCCCGGAGCGCGCGCTCGGGCCGGGTGGGCGTGCGCGTCGTCGTCGCTTCGCTGTGCTGCACGTCAAACTCCGTCGTCGTCGTGGTGAACAGCTCTGTTCAGTACCCCGCGGTAGCCGGCGCCCGCCGGCGACCGCGGGTTCGTGCGGTTCCGCGCTCAGTAGGTGAAGGCCCCGACCCGTTCGTGCAGCTCGGCAGACAACCGGGCGAGCTCGCCGACGGCGGCCGTCGTCTCGCCGAGCACCTGGCTCGAGGACGCCGCGGCCGTCGCGATCCCGGTGATGTTCGCCGCGATCTCCCCCGACCCCGTCGCCGCCTCCGTCACCGACCGCGACATCTCGTTCGTCGTCGCCGTCTGCTCCTCGACCGCCGACGCGATCGTCAGCTGGTAGTCGTTGATCGACGCGATGATCGCCGAGATCTCCCCGATCGACACCACCGCACCCGAGGTGTCCACCTGGATCGCCTCGACCCTGCGGGTGATCTCCTCCGTCGCGCGGGCTGTCTCCTGCGCGAGCTCCTTGACCTCGCTCGCCACGACGGCGAAGCCCTTGCCCGCCTCGCCCGCGCGCGCGGCCTCGATCGTCGCGTTCAACGCCAGCAGGTTCGTCTGCGCCGCGATCTGCGTGATCACCTTGACCACGTTCCCGATCTCCTGGCTGCTGATCCCGAGCTTGGAGACGGTGTCGTTCGTCGCGTTCGCGACCCCGGTCGCCTGCGACGCGACCTTCGCGGCCTCGTTGGCGTTCTGCGCGATCTCCCGGATCGACGCCCCCATCTGCTCCGCACCCGCAGCCACCGTCTGCACGTTGCGCGAGACCTGCTCCGCCGCCGCAGCCACCACACCGGCCTGCACGCTCGTCTCGTCTGCGCCGGCCGCGACCTGCGTGTTTGACGCCTGCAGCTCCTCCGCCGCCGCTGCCACGGTCTGCGCGATCTCCGCGACGCCCGAGAGCGTCGACCGCAAGGCGTCCTGCGCGACCGACAGCTCCCGCGCCATCTGCCCGATCTCGTCCCGGCTCGAGACGTCGGCGCGCACCGTCAGGTCTCCGCGCGCCATCGCCATCAGGGCGACCCGCACGCCTTGGACGCGGCGCTGCATCGCGCCGGCGACCCAGACGCCACTCGCGGCCGAGAGCACCAGTGCGATGCCGAGCGCGATGACGAGGATGCGCATCGCGCTCCCGGCCTCGGCACCAGATTCGACCGCGATCGCGTTCTCGTACTCCGTCATCGCCACCGCTGTCGCGTCGAGGCTGTCGACGTAGTCCCCCTTGAGCGGTTCGGTGACGTCGTTGAGCACCCGCGTGTACTCGACCAGGTCACCGGACAGTGCCGCGGGCACCAGCTCGGCGTCCCGGGCCGCGCGCCACGCGTCGAAGCCGTCGAGGAACGCGTCCCAGGTGGGCACGGGGTTCGCGCCGATGGCCGCGGTGAACGCGGCGATGTCGGCGTCGATCTCCTCGTCGTTCGCGCCGAGGTCGGCCAGCCACGCCTGCTTCGCCTCGTCGTCGGCCGCCGCCGCGATCTGCGCGACGATCATGCGCGACTTGAGCTGGTTCTGGTGCACGTGCCCGAGCGGGACGCCGATGTTCTCCTGGATGCTCGCGAGCGTGCTCGTGTCGGCGGAGATCTCCCGCATCGACACCACGGCGAGCACGCCGGTCCCGCTCGCCACGACGGCGAGCAGGGCCACCACAGACAGGATCTTGGCGCGGATCGATCGGTCGGAGATCCAGGAGCCGAGACCTCGCCCGCCGGGGCGGGCTGAGGTGGCGTCCTGGGTGGGCGTCGTCGCAGTCATGGTGTCTCCAGTAGCTCGTCGGTGCTCGGCAAAGGCTGGTCCCGCGAGCGCGGACCAGGTGATGCAGCGCAGTTGGTGCAGCTCGGGTAGTAGACGCGCCAGCTCAGGCGGCGGTGGCCTTGTCGACGTCGAGGGCTAGGAGCAGGCCCTTGTCGAGCTTGTAGGCGCCGAGGATGACATCGCGCAGGGACGCAGGGAGCGTGTCCGGAGGTGTCTCGAACTGGCTCTCCTCGACGTCGATCACGTCGCCGATCTCGTCGACGAGCAGGCTGATCGGTTCGCCATCGACCTGAACGACGAACATCATCGGCTCGGAGTCGGCCGCGAGCGGCGCGAGGCCCAGGCGTGGGCGCAGGTCCACGGTCATCACGACCTGGCCGCGCAGGTTGACGAGTCCGGCGATGCCGGCCGGGGCGAGCGGGACGGGAGTGCGCGCCTGAAAACGCAGCGCCTCCTGGACCCGGAGCACGTCGACGCCGTACCGCGCGCCGGCCAGGGTGAAGGTCGCGAACTGCCTGCTCATCTGTCAAACCCCCACGAGAGTGTCAAGCTCGGAGCGGACCGGCTCCGCGGAATCGGCCCCGGCGTCGGTGAAGAACGTCGGGTCGGCGGCCAGGACGGCCTGGGTGACGTCGAGCAGCTCGGTGACCCGATCCTGGAGCACGGTCGAGCCGACCAGGCCGAGGTCGTCGATCTGCGAGTGCCGCGCGGCGTCGTCGTCGACGATGTCGACGATCTCCTCGACCACGATCGCGACGCTGCGGGTGCCGCGCGTGTAGACGACGACGAGCAGGTCGTCCCCGGCCAGGTCGCTCATGCCGCCTAGCAGGCGATCCAGGCGAACGAGCGGGACGATCGCACCGCGGTACTGGACGACCTCGCGGCCTCCGACGTGCTCGACCAGGTCGCGCCGCAGGCGTTCGAGGCGCGTGACCGCGGCCAACGGGATGGCAACGCGTCGGCCGCCTCCGATGCCGGCGACGAGCACCTGCTCGACGGGTCGTGCCGACGCCGTCGACGCGGCCTTGGCGGCGCGGTCCGCGTCGGGGGCCTCGGCAGCCAGGCAGCGCCGGGCGATGGCCTGCACGTCGAGGATGAGCGACACCCGGCCGTCCCCGAGAAGGGTCGCGCCGGTGTAGGCGCCGATGGACTTGAGCCGGGCCGACAGCGGCTTGACGACGATCTCCTCGGTGTTCAGCACGCGGTCGACGATCAGTCCGAACCGCTGGGTGTCGGACTGCAGCACGGCGATGACGGCGGTCGCGGCGGCCTCGGTGTCCTGGCCGAACTCGAGCACGTCGCGCAGGCCGACGAGCGGGAGCAGGGCCCCGCGTAGGCGGTAGACCGGCGCCGAGTTCACGTACTCAATCGCAGTACCGGCCTTCTGCCCGTCGAGCGCGACGAGCTCCAGGAGGCTGACCTGCGGGATTGCGTAGAGCTGGCCAGCGGACTCGACCGTCAGCGCGGGCATGATCGCAAGCGTCAGCGGGATGCGCAGGCGCCAGACGGTGCCGCGACCGATCGTGGACTCGACCTCGACCGTGCCGCCGATCGCCTCGATCTTGGTGCGGACGACGTCCATGCCGACGCCCCGCCCGGAGACGTTGGTGACGACCTCCGCCGTCGAGAAGCCCGGGAGGAACAGCAACTGCAGCAGGTCGGCCGCCGTCATCGCGGCGATCTGTGCCTCGGTGCGCAGCCCGCGCTCGACGGCCTTCGCGGCGACGCGGTCGGCGTCGACCCCCGCGCCGTCGTCGGCGACCTCGACGAAGACCTGACCGCCCGCGTGGTAGGCGCGGAGCGTGAGCACGCCAAGGGCGGGCTTGCCGGCCGCGACGCGGTCCTGGGGCGACTCGATGCCGTGATCGATCGCGTTGCGCACCAAGTGCGTGAGCGGGTCCTTGACGGCCTCGAGCAAGGTCCGGTCGAGCTCGGTGTCGCCGCCGACCATGTCGAGCCGCACCTGGCGACCGCACGTCGCCGCGAGGTCGCGCACGATGCGGGGCATCTTGGCCCACACGTGGTCGATGGGCTGCATGCGCGTCTTCATGACGCCCTCCTGCAGCTCGGACGCGATCAGGCTCAGGCGCTGGGAGGCGCGCAGCAGCTCGCCGTCCACGGCACCGTCGGCGAGCCGGGAGATCTGGTTGCGCGAGAGCACGAGCTCGCCGACCTGACGCATCAGCGCGTCCAGCAGGTCGACATCAACCCGGATGGAGGCGTCAGACGCGGTGCGGGGTCCGGGGGCGTCCGAAGCGGGCTCCTCGGCGCCGGCAGCGGCGATCCTCGCGCCCGCACGCGGCGACGGCACGAACGCGGCGTTCGCTCGGACCACGGGCGCGCTCGGGGCCGGGGCCGGGGCCGCAGCCGCGACGTACGCCGCGGCGACCGGCGCGACGGGGGCGTGCTCGGCGTCGGGCCTGCCGTCGAATCGGGCGTCAATGTCGTTGAGGACGTCGATCGCGTCGATCACATCGATCGCGTCGATCACGCTGATCGCCTCAAGCACGTCGAGAACCTCAAGCGCCTCGATGTCGTCGAGCTCGCCGGTCGTGGCCGCCTCGACCGGCGTGCCGCGGCTCTCGAGGACCTCGCGGATCTCCTCGATCACGCCGTCGACGGCGACGTCGCCCTCGACGCGCAGGGTCTCGATGGAGGCGAGGATCTCGCGGACCGTGTCGACCATCCGCAGCAGCACGTCTGTCGTCGGCAGATCCATCAGCCGGCGGCCCTCGCGCAGCTCGACGAGCAGGTTCTCGCCCGCGTGGGCGACCCGCTCGAGGCGACCGAAGGCGAGGAACCCGCTCGTGCCCTTGATCGTGTGGATCGTGCGGAAGATGCTGCCCAACAGCTCGCGAGAGCCGGGCGTCACCTCCAGCGCCACCAGGTCCTGATCGAGCTGGTCGAGGTTCTCGTAGCTCTCGACCAAGAACTCACTGACGATGTCGTCCATGTCATCCATGACTGCCTCCTGCGTGCGTCGATCCTTGACTGCACGTCTGATCGGCAGCGGGGAGACATGGATGAGAGAACGCGCACGCCGTTCTGCGCACGTTCAACCATCGAGCGCAGCGCGCTGGGCGGCGGAACGGACGAAGGTACGCAGAACGCAGAGCGGAAGGGGCGAGCGGGGGCTACGGGGTGCGGGGCGGGGGGAGCAGGCGACGGAGGGCGTCGACGGCCGCGTCAGTCGCGGCGGTCGCGGCGACGTTCGCCTCCGTGACGGCCTCGAGCACCTCGGCGCGGTTCACCGCGATCGACCGCGGGGCATCGATGCCCAGCCGGACCCCGTCGCTGCGCACCTCAAGGATGGTGACGACGATGTCGTCACCGATCATCAGTCGCTCGCCCACGCGACGGCTCAGCACCAGCATGGGGGCGAGCGTATCCGGTCGCGAGCGGTGACCCCTAGCGCCGCACGTCGACGGCGTCCGATCAGTCCCAGCGGGCGCCCACGTCGAGGCGCTCGCTCAGGACCGCCGCCCAGACCACGGCGGTGGCGGGCAGGCCGTCGATCCAGCCGACGGGGGCGCCCAGGTCGAGCACCGTCCCGGGCTCCCGCGTCTCGTGCACCGCCGCGGCGGCGATGACGTCGAACGCGCGGGTCCCGCCGACGGCCGCCAGCCACGCGCGCAGGTCGGCGGGTTTGCGGCGCGCGTCCACGACGGCCCAGGCCTGGTCCGGTCCGAGCTCCGCGAGCAGCGCCGCGGCGGCCGGCCAGTCCTCGCTCGGCCCGCCCACCCCGATCGCGACGATGCTCACCTGGTCGCCGTCGGCGACGCGTGCGCGGTGCCGCGAGGCGGCGGCCGGGCTGAGCAGGCGCCGTCGGTAGCCGGCCACGCCCTGCATGTCGCCCGCGAGCACGACGTCGTGCGGGTCCTGGCGGGCGCGCTCGGCGAGCTGGCCGGCCACGGCGAGCACCTGGGCGCGGTCGCCGACGACGGCGACGACCGCGCCCGGCGTGCGCAGCAGGCCCGGCGGCCGGTCCAGGCGCGCGAGCAGGTCAGACAGGGGCAGGGTCTCGTCCATCGAGCCGGGGCCGAGCAGGTGGGCGGGCACGCCGAGGGCGAGCAGTCCCCGGCGGTCCCCGCCGCCATTGCGGCCGGCCGCCTGGTGGATCGGCTCGAGCCGGACCGGGGTGACGACGGCGCCGCGGGGGGCGAACCGGGCCGCCGGAAGCGGCCGCGACGCGGGGGCGGCGGGCGCGGCTCCCGAGGCCGCCGGCGCGAGCGCGGGAGCCGCCGCCATGTCGTCGATCGACGCGAGCACGGAGGCGAACGTCTGCGCGTCGGTCGACAGGCGCGGCACCGCATCGGGGTCCGCGGCCGGCTCGACCGGGGTCGCCGCGATCCAGCCCAGCTCGGTCGGGGCCCCGCCGGGGGGCGGCCCGGCGGGGGCCGTCGGGGCGGGCGGACCGCCTGCGTCGCGCGCCTCGGCCGCGTCCGCGGCCGCGAGCAGCGCGGAGATCCCGACCGGCCCGCCCGCCACCGGCGCCGGCAGGGGCGAGCGCCGCGGGATGCGCGGGCGCCGGTCGGGCACCTCGACCGTCAGCTCGAAGTGCTCCTTCGCGAAGAACCCGGCGACGCCGCCGGTGCGCACGCGCTCGGCCTTGACCACGACCGCCCCGGGACCCATCTCGGTCCGCACCCGGTGCAGGAGGCCCGCCAGGTCCGCACCGTCAAGCAGCAATCGCGTTGGCATCGCGCACCGTCCCGACGGTCTCGATGCGCAGGCCCGAGCCGGTGACCTCGGAGTAGGAGAGCACGGGCAGGTCGGTGGTTGCGAGCACCACGAGCTGGCGCAGCGCGGTCCGCAGCGCCGGCGCGCACGTGAGCACGATCGGGAAGCCCGCAGCCTCCCCCGCGGCGACGCACGACTTCACCGATCGAAGCACGTTGTCCACCCGGGTCGGGTCGAGCATGATCTGCATCCCGCCTTCGGCGGGCCGCAGGGACTCGACGAGCTGTTGCTCGAGCGTCGGGTCGACCACGACGACGCGCAGCACGCCGCCGTGCCCGTACGGCGCCGCGAGCGCGGGCCCAAGCGCCGTGCGGGCCGCGTTCACCAGGCCGACGACGTCGGTGCTCACCTTGGCGCGCAGAGTGAGGGCCTCGTAGATCCGGCCGAGGTCGCGGACCGGCACCCGCTCGTCGAGGAGCCCGTGCAGCACGCGCTGGACCTCGCCGAGGCTGAGCAGGCCGGGGATGAGCTCGTCCACGACCGAGGGGTTGACGAGCTTGACCCCGTCGGTCAGCACCCGGACGTCCTCGCGGGTGAGCAGCCGGGACGCGTTCTGGTCGATGATCGAGCCGAGGTGCGTGATCAGCACCGACACCCGGTCGATCACCGTCGCCCCGCTCATCTCGGCGGCGTGCCGTAGCTCGGCCGGGATCCACTTGCCCGCGAGGCCGAACACCGGCTCGTTGACCGACGTCCCGGGCAGCGCATCGAGCGCGTCGCCGAGCGCGAGCATGCGCCCGACCGGCAGCTCGCCCCGGCCGACCTCGACGCCGGAGATCCGGACCGCGTACGTCGAGCGCGGCAGGTCGACGCTGTCCCGGGTGCGCACCGGCGGGACCACCACACCGAGGTCGAGGGCGACCTTGCGGCGCAGGCCACGCACGCGCGAGAGCAGGTCGCCGTCGCCGCCGCCCACGAGGTCCACGAGATCGGGCGCGAGCAGGATCTCGAGCGCGTGCACGCGCATCTGCTCGATCAGCGACTCGGGGCTGTCGGGCGACTGCGCCGCGACGGCGGCCGGCGCGACGAGCGCCGCCTCGGCCTCGACGGCGTCGCGGGCCTTGACGCGCTGACCCGCGAAGATCAGGAGCCCGCCGATGGCGACGAACGAGAGCTTGGGCAGGCCGGGGATGAGGGCGAGCCCGAGCGCGGCCACGCCAGCGATCTGCAGCGCCTGGCTCGACTGCGTGAGCTGACGGGCCGCGGCCGAGCCGAGGTCGCCGTCGGCCGTGGACCGGGTGACGATGATGCCGCTCGAGACCGAGAGCAGGAGCGCGGGGATCTGCGTGACGAGGCCGTCGCCGATGGTCAGCAGGCTGAAGTGGTTGAGCGAGTCGCCGGCGGACATGCCCATCTGCAGCATGCCGATCACGAAGCCACCGATGAGGTTGATCAGCGTGATGATGATGCCGGCGATCGCGTCGCCCTTGACGAACTTCGAGCCACCGTCCATGGCACCGTAGAAGTCCGCCTCGGCGCCGACGTCGGCGCGGCGCTGGCGCGCGGTGTTCTCGTCGATGAGCCCCGAGTTGAGGTCGGCGTCGATCGCCATCTGCTTGCCGGGCATCGCGTCCAGGGTGAACCGGGCGCCGACCTCGGCCACCCGGCCCGCGCCGTTGGTGATCACGACGAACTGGATGACC
Organism: Pengzhenrongella sicca; assembly: GCF_017569225.1. Lineage (GTDB taxonomy): Bacteria > Actinomycetota > Actinomycetes > Actinomycetales > Cellulomonadaceae > Pengzhenrongella > Pengzhenrongella sicca. Next base: position 504,188 of record NZ_CP071868.1, on the reverse strand, counting down.
ACGAGGATCATGAAGATGACGAGGCCGATCACGAGCGACCCGCCGACGACGAAGTGCCCGAACGCGTCGATGACCTCCCCTGCGTAGCCGTCGCGCAGCACGAGGCGCGTCGAGGCGACGTTGAGCCCGAGCCGGAACAGGGTCGCGACCAGCAGGAGCGACGGGAAGATCGAGAAGTCGAGCGGGCGCTTGACGTACATGCTCGTCAGCAGGATCACGAGCGACCCGACGATGTTGACGATGATCAGCAGGTCCAGCAGCGTCGCCGGGATCGGCACGACGAGCAGCAGCACGATGCCGACGACGCCGGCCGGCACCGCGAGCGCCGCGATGTTCTTGTTCTTGCCTGGCTTCGGGTTCATCGGCTCGTCCTGGTCGGGTGCGCGGGTCTGACGGGTTGCGTCGGAACGGTGTGGATGCCCTGGGCCGAACCCCGCCGGCGCAGGGACATCACGAACGCGAGGATCTTGGCGACCTGGACGAACAGGTCGGCGGGGACCTCCTCGCCGAGCTTGCACGTGGCGTTGAGCGCCCGCGCCAGGGCGACGTCAGCGATCATCGGCACGCGCTGCTTGGTGGCCTCGGCGCGGATGCGGGCGGCGACGTGCCCCGAGCCCTTCGCGATGACGCGCGGGGCGCCCTTGCCGGGCTCGTACTTCAGCGCGACCGCGACGTGCGTCGGGTTGACGAGAACGACGTCGGCGGTCGCGATGCCGGCCATCATCCGGTTCCGGCTCATCGCCATCTGCTTGGACCGGATCGCGCCCTTGAGCAGCGGGTCGCCCTCGGAGGACTTGTGCTCCTGCTTGATCTCCTCCGTGCTCATCATCGTCTGCTTCCGGTTCGTCTTCCGGATCACGAGGATGTCGAAGACCGCGAGCACGAGGCCGGCCGCGACGGCCGACCGCATCAGACCGGACACGCCGTCGGTCGCGAGGACGAGCACGGCCGTCAGCGGGAGCCCGCCGGACGAGAGCAGCATCGGCGTGATCTTCACGACGGTCACGTACAGCACCCAGCCGACGACGATCGTCTTGAGCAGCGCCTTGAGGCCCTGCCACCACGCCTGCATGCCGAGGATGCGCTTGAGCCCCGCGACCGGGTTGAACTGCTTGAAGGTCGGCTTGAGCTTCTTGGTGGAAAAGAAGATGCCGCCCTGCGCCGCCGTCGCCACGATCGCGGTGACCACGACCACGGCCAGGAGCGCCCCGAGCGTCGGCAGGATCGTCCACGAGGCGTCGAACAGCGCCTGCACCGCGAGCGCCGGGTCCGGGGTCGCGATGACCGTGCGGACGACCTGGAGCTGCTCGACCGCCGCGGCCGTCCCCGCGGTGATCAGCCCGGGCAACGTGAGCGCCGCGGCGCCCATGCCGAGCCACGCCGACAGGTCCTGCGACTTCTGCAGCGACCCGTCGTGGCGCAGCTGCTTCATGCGCTTCGGGGTCGCCTTGTGGGACTTGCTGCCCGAGTCGCCGCCGCTCATCGGGCCACCTCGAGGACTGACGTCATCGCGCCGTCGACCAGCGTGGAGACCAGCTGGGGCAGCGCAAGGAACGCGGTCCCCGCGAGCAGCAGCGTCATCAGGATCTTCAGCGGGAAGCCGAGCGCGAAGGCGTTGAGCGCGGGGGCGACGCGCGTGAGGAGCCCGAGGCCGACGTCGGCGAGGAACAGCACGACGACGAGCGGCCCGGCGACCTGCAGCGCGGCGAGGAACATCTCGGTCAGGCCTGCGGCGCTCGTGGCGGCCATCGCCGCGAGGTCGAGCGGCATGCCGAGCGGCAGCACGTCGAACGTGCGGACGATCCCGATGAGCACCACCTGGTACCCGTCCGAGGCGAACAGCAGCACGAGCGCGGTGAACTGGTACAGGCGCGCGAAGGTCGCGCTGTTCGTCAGCATCATCGGGTCGTAGGCCGCGTTCATCTGGAACCCGCCGAACATGTCGATGAGCCCCCCGGCGGCCTGCACGACCGACAGCGCCATCGCGACCAGGAAGCCGAGCGCCGCGCCGATGAGCACCTGCAGCAGCAGCTGGCCAGCGAAGCCCGCGACGTCGGTGGGGTCGGAGCTCGCGCTCGCTCGCGGCGCGACGATGAGGCCGATCGCCAGCGCGAGCAGGGCCTTGACCGTCCCGGGGATGCCCCGGTGCGAGAACGGCGGCGCGATGACGAGGAAGGCGGCGATCCGCACGCCGGCGAGCAGCGTGGCCTCGAGCCCGGCCCAGGGCAGCGTCAGGGTCACGGTCAGCCCCCGCTGAGCAGGGCGGGGATGCGGGTGAACAGCTCCTGGGTGAAGCTGACGGTCTCGGCGATCATCCAGTGCCCGGTGACGAGCAGGACGAAACCGACCGCGATCGCCTTCGGCACGAAGCTCAGCGTGACCTCCTGCACCTGCGTGATCGACTGCAGCAGGGAGATGGCCAGCCCGACCGCGAGGGCCGTGATCAGGACGGGCGCGCACAGCTTGGCGGCGAGCAGGAGCGCGTCGAGGCCGATGTCCAGGACGGCGTTGGTGTCCATGTCAGCCGCTCCCGTAGCTGCCGACCAGGGCCGTGACGATCAGGCCCCAGCCGTCGACCAGCACGAAGAGCAGCAGCTTGAACGGCAGCGCGATCATGGTCGGGGGCAGCATCATCATGCCCATCGCCATCAGCGACGAGGACACCACGAGGTCGATCACGAGGAACGGCACGAAAACGACGAACCCGATGATGAACGCCGACCTGAGCTCGGAGAGCATGAAGGCCGGGATGAGCGTCAGCGTCGAGACCGACTCGGGGTTCTCAGGGTTGGGCAGATCGGCGGCCCGGGTCATGAGCGCGAGGTCCTCCTCGCGGGTCTGCGCAAGCATGAAGTCACGCAGCGGGACCTGACCGACCTCGACCGCCTGCGTGAACGTCTGGCTGCCGTTCAGGTACGGCTGGAGGCCGACGTCGTTCACCTCGGTGAGCACGGGCGCCATGATGAACAGGCTGAGGAACAGCGCGAGGCCGGCGATCACCTGGTTGGGCGGCACGGACTGCGTGCCGAGGGCGTTGCGGGTGAGCGCGAGCACGACGAAGACCTTGGTGAAGCTGGTCATCATCAGCAGCAGCGCCGGCGCGACCGAGAGCACGGTCAGCGCGAGCAGGACCGTGATCGAGCTGCTCGGCGTGCCGTTGACGCCGTTGAGGTCGACCGTGACCGACGGGTCGGGGCCCGTCGGGGCGCTCGGGTCCGTCGGGGGGGTTGGCACCACGGTGGGGGCGCCGGCCACGAGGACGACGCTCGCGGACCGCAGCTCCGCCGCGCTCTCCGCGCTGGCGGACGTCGCGCCGACGAGCGCCAGGAGGGCCGTCAGCGCCAAGACGAGGAGCGCGACGCGCGACGCGCGCCGCGAGGCCTGGCAGCTCGTCACCGGCGCACGGTCCGCTGCTGGACGACGTCAACCGCCCTCCGCCAGGTGGTCGGGGACAGGATCGAGCCGTGCAGGGCGCCACGCGGCGAGCCGGCCTCGCGCGCGCTCGCCGTCGCGGCCCGCCCGGCCAGTCCGGCCAGTCCAGCCAGCCGCTCGGCGCCGGCGGCGTCGACGGCCCGCAGCGCGTCAGCGTCCGCCGGATGTACCGCGGCCCGGTCGACCGCGAGCAGCTGCAGCTCGGCGAGGTCGAGCTCCCGGCGGAGTTCGACTCCGAGCGCGTCCGGGTCCGGCCCGGCGAGGGCGCCGGGGACGACCCGGCCCGCGCCGTCGGCCGCGGGCTCGATCTCGGTGAGCACGCGCACGCCCTGGTCGCCCACGCCGAGCAGCAGCACCCGCCCGGCCACCTCGACGAGCGCGACGCTCGCGCCCTTGCCGAGCGACTGGCGCCCGATCACGGTCAGCGGCATCGACCGCTGCTTGCGGGCACCCGAGGTGCCCGCAACCCGGCGGCCGAGGTACCAGATGAGGCCGAGCACCGCCGCGAGCGAGAGCGCGACGCGCAGGCCGAGCACGAGGGAGTCCACTACTGGGCCGCCTGCTCGACCGACACGATCTCCGTGATCCGGATCCCGTAGTCCTCGTCGACGACGACGACCTCGCCGCGGGCGATGAGCCGCCCGTTGACCATGAGGTCGGCGGGCGCACCGGCGGCCCGATCGAGCTCCAGCACCGAGCCAGGAACGAGCTCGAGGACCTGTCGCACGGGCAGGCGGGTGCGGCCGATCTCCGCCGTGAGCGTCATCTCGACGTCGTACAGGAGGCGCAGGTCGGCGCGCTGGCGCGGGTCGCGCTGCTGGGGGACGTCGGCGCGGCTGCGGTTGCGGACCCCGAACCAGGCCTGCGGGACGCCGTCGGCCACGAGCCCGAAGGCCGCGAGGCCCTCGCCGGTCAGGTCGGCGCCCACGGGGCGGATCTCCGCGACGTCGAGCACGCCGGGCCCGAAGGCGCTCGCGGCGGCCTCGAGCGCGGGGCGCAGCGCGTCCGCGAGCGAGATCGGGGTCGCGCCGCTGTCGGCGAGCGCGTCGGCGACGGCCTGCTCGGCGACGAGGATGAGCTCGACGCTGGTCGCGCCCACGAACGTCGCGACCACGGCCGACGCGCCGGCGGCGGGGCCGCGGGCGGGGTCCATTGGCGCGACCGCGAGCGGGACGGTCGACGGCAGCAGCCCGACGAGCAGGTCGGCGGCGGCGCGGGCCTGCGGGGCCGGGGCGGTGGGGGCAAACATCAGGAGGTCTCCTCGGAGGTCACGACGAGGCACGCGAGGCGCGTGCCCTGGGTCCCGGCCGCAGCCCGGGCGAGAACGACGCCGTCGACCACGACGTCGAGCGGGCGGGTGGTCGGATGGTTCAGGTGCAGGACGTCACCCACGGCGAGGCCGACGACGTCGCTGGGGCGCACGGTGATGGGGCCGAACCGGACGGCCACGGGCACCGGCGCGTGCTCGATCCCGGCGGCCAGGCGCGCCAGGGCGTCCGCGTGCGCGGCGAGCTCGGCGGCCGTGCGGCTGTCGGTGCTCTCGCGGTCCCGGAGCCCGGCGAGCAGCACGTCGGCGGGCAGCATCACCGTCGCGGTGTCTTCGAGGTCGCCCACGCGCACGGTGAAGCTCGCGATGATCACCGGCGCGGACGCCGCGACGGCCTGGACGAACTGCGGGTTGTACTGCACGGTCTTGGCGCCGACCGTGATCGGCGCGATCGCGGCGAACGCGTAGGTGAGGTCGTTGAGCGAGTGCTGCAGCAGGTCCCGGACAAGCTGGAACTCGATCTCCGTGAGCTCGCGCTCGGCGTCGCCGATCACCATCCCGGGCCCGCCGAGCAGGTAGTCGACCCAGCCCATCGTCATCGTCGACGAGATCTGGACCACGGCCGCGGCTCGGCTCGGCTCGACCGTGCACATGATCATCACGGTCTGCTGCGGGATCGAGCGGACGTACTCGTCGTACGAGCGCATCGTGACCGAGTCGATCGAGACGGTGGCCAGCGCGCGCAGGCGCGCCGTGAGCTGGTTCCCCCACTGCCGGGAGAACGTCTCGAAGGCGACCTCGAGCACGCGCGCGTGGTCGCGCACCAGGGTCATCGGCCGGCGAAAGTCGTACACCTCCGGAGCCCCAGGCTTGCCGCGACGCACACGTGCCTGCTTGGTCTCCTGGTCGGTCACGGTCCTCTGATCGGCCACCTCGCGAAGGTTGTGAGGAACTCGCCGCACGCGGCGCGACCGGGGCGGCCCCGGGCGCCTCTCGCGCGCCTACTGCGCGCCTACTGCGTGACGAAGTCGGTCAGGTAGACATCCATCACCTCTCCCTCGTATGCCTCGGACAGCTCGGCGACGAGCTCGGCCTTGAGGGCCTCACGCGTGGCGGGATCGGTGACCTCGGCGACGGTGTGCCCGGAGAAGAGGGCGATCGCGAGGTCGAGGGCCTTGGCCGGGTCCACGCCCTCGTGCTCCCCCTCGGTCAGCTGCAGGCCGAGGCCTAGGCGCAGGTAGTGGCCGTCGACGAGGTTGACGCTCACGGCGTCGACCGTGAGCACCTCGCCCGCGACCGGCGCGGGCTCGGCGGCGGGGGTGTCGGAGCCGCCGGGCTTGAGGAGGAAGAAGTAGACGGCGCCCGCGACGACGAGGAGAACCGCGACCGCGATGATCAGCACCTTCTTGCTGGGCTTGCCGAACCGCTTCTTCGGGGCCTCCGCCACGGGCTCGGGCTCTGGCTTGCCGCGCCCCGCCCGGATCCCGCCGACGGACCGCCCCGCACTGGAGACCACCCTCTGCTCGATGCTCATCGCGTACTCACTTTCCTGTTCCGGTGACCATGGAGGGCAGCAACTCGCGGACCGGCTCGGGCAGCGGGCTGTGGATGACGAGGTCGACGCGGCGGTTGGCCGTCAGCGCGTCCGCGCCGCTGTCGACGAGGGGCCGGCTCGAGCCGTAGCCGACGGCCGCGATGCGGTCGCCGGGCACAGCGTTGTTCTCGACCAGCCGGCGCAGCACCTGCGTCGCGCGGTCGGAGGACAGCTCCCAGTTGGTCGCGTACCGGCCCGAGATCGGGGTGGCGTTCGTGTGGCCCTCGATCGAGATCTGGTCGGTGATCGCCGCGAGCACGGGCCCGGCGGCGTCGATGACGGTCGTGGCGGCCGGCTTGAGCGCCGCGCTGCCCTCGTCAAAGTAGAAGTCGTTCGCGACCAGCCCGATCACCAGGCCGCGGGCGTCGATGACGTAGCGCACCTGCCCGGCCATGCCGACCGCCGCGAGGTTGGCTTCGATCTGGGCCTGCATCGCGAGCAGCCGCGTCAGCTCGTCGCGCGCCTGGGCGACCGCCTGCACCTCGCCGTCCGCGCCGGCGTCAGTCGCGGGGACGTCCGCGGGGTCGACGGCGGGGTCGACGGCGGCGGCGGGGGCGATCTGGTTCGTCTCCGGCCCCGACGGGAGGCCGGTGTCGGGGACCGTCCCGGCGCTGTCCATGAGGCCCGCCGCACCCGTGAGCACCGTGGGCGACGCGTTGCCGAAGCCCGCCGCGAGCGACCCGCGCAGCGCCTCGAACTTCGTCTGGTCGACCTGGCTCATCGCGTAGAGCACGATGAAGAGCCCGACGAGCACGGTCATCATGTCGGCGTAGCTGACCGCCCACCGCTCGTGGTTCTCGTGCTCCTCCTCGTGGACGCGGGGCTTGCGGCCCTTCTGCGCGCTCACGCCGCGGCCTTCTTCGCGGGCTTGTCGGCCTTGGCGTCCGAGGCGGGCAGCAGGCTGCGCAGGCGTTCGCCGACCAGGCGCGGGTTCGCACCGGCCTGGACCGCGAGCAGCCCCTCGACGGCGACCTCCATCTGGGTGCACTCGAGGTCCGAGAGACGCTTGATGCGCGAGGCGAGCGGGAGCCAGAGCAGGTTCGCGGTCAGCAGGCCCCACAGCGTCGCGACGAAGGCCGCCGCGATCAGCGGGCCGAGCACGTCCGGGGAGGACAGGTTCTCGAGCACGTGGACGAGGGAGACGACGGTGCCGATGATCCCGATGGTCGGGGCGTAGCCGCCCATGTCGGCGAAGTACTTGCCGACCGATCGGTCCTGGGCGCGTTTGGTCTGGATCTTGTCGTCGAGGATCATCCGCAGATCCTCGGGGTCGGTCCCGTCGATGGCGGCCTGCAGGCCGGCCTTGAGGAACGCGTCGTCGATCTCCTTGGCGGCGTCCTCGAGCGCGAGCAGGCCCTCGCGCCGGGCCCGGTCGGCGAGGCTGACCAAGGTGGCGACCGTGACCTCGGGCTCGGGCAGCTTCGCGGTGAACACCGCTGGCAGCGAGGCGAACGCGCGCTTGGCGTCCCTCAGTGTGCTGCCCGTCAGGCCGGCACCGAGGGTTCCGCCGATCACGAGCAGCATGGGCGCGGGCAGCAGCACCGACATCGGGCTGGAGCCCTCGAAGATAATCGAGGCGAGGACGGCGCCGAAGGCGATGACGACCCCGAGGATCGCAGCCGGATCCATCAGAGCCTCCGCGGGTGCAGCTGGACGGGCGGCGCGAGCGCGGACTCGGCCTGCGCCTCGTCGGCCGGGTCAGGAGCGGCCCGCAGGCCGAGGCTCTGCTGAACATCCTGCGCGCGCGCCACGAGGGCCGCGCGGTACTCGGTGATGAGCTCGATGACGTCGTGCATGGACTCCTGCACGATGTACTTGGTGCCGTCGACGAGCGTGAGGATCGTGTCCGGGGTGCTGTCGATGCGCTGGAGCAGATCGGGATTGATCGCGAACTGGGGGCCATTCAGGCGCGTCACGATAATCACAGCATTCCCCGTCCTTGGTTAGATCCATCGGGCCCATCCATGAGCCCTGTACCCACCTCATCGGCCCGTCCGGCGTCGGCATGAGCCTTCCGGGGCCGCGAACCGCTCTCGTCTGCTGACCGCGCAGCGTCCGCGCCCGGGGGGCCTCGGGCACCCCGGGATGCGGACGCTGCGCAGGTCAGGCCAGGCGACCTCAGCGCTTGAGGTTGACGAGCTCCTCGAGCAGCGAGTCGGACGTCGTGATGACGCGCGCGTTCGCCTGGAACCCGCGCTGGGCGATGATCAGGTTGGTGAACTCGGACGAGAGGTCCACGTTCGACATCTCGAGCGCGCCGTTGGCGAGCGAGCCGCGGCCGCCGGTGCCGGCCGTGCCGATCTCCGCCGCGCCGGAGTTGACGCTCGTCGTGTACATCGAGTCGCCGGTCTTCTCGAGCCCCGCCGGGTTGTTGAAGGTGGCGAGCGCGAGCTGGCCGATGGCCTGCGTGAGCCCGTTGCTGTAGGAGCCCATGAGCGTGCCGTCCGAGCTCAGCGCGAAGGACTGCAGCGTGCCGGCCTCCTGGCCGTCCTGGGTGCCGGCGGCGAGGGTGCTCAGGCTCGCGAAGCCAGTGATGGCCCCGATGTCGACGGCCACGGCGCCGAGCGCGAGCGAGGTCGGCGAGGTCAGCTTGCCCGCGGCGTCGAAGGCGAGGGGCGTCGCGGCGACCGCGGCGCTGCCGTCGGAGGCGGCGACGCTCCAGGCGCCGGCGGCCGTGTTCGAGAACGTCAGGGTGACCGTCCGGGACTGGCCGAGGTTGTCGAACACGTCGATCGTGCGGACGATGTCCGCCGCGGTCCCGTCGGCGTCGGTGGGCACGTTCCCCGTGAACGACGCCGCGGTGGACGCCTTCGCGCCCATCGCCTCGGTCGGCAGCTGGAGGTCGCTGAGCCCGCCGTTCGTGTTGATCGCCCCGTCGGTCGCGGCCCAGCCCTGGACGAACGCCCCGCTCGCCGTCACGAGGTGACCGGTCGAGTCGAAGCTGAAGCCGCCGGCGCGGGTGAACAGCGTCTGCGCGCCGCTGCGGACGGTGAAGAAGCCGTCGCCGCTGATCATCATGTCGGTGCTCACGTTGGTGAGCTGGGCGGCGCCCTGCGTGAAGTTCGTGGTGATGCCCGCGACCCGGACCCCGAGGCCGACCTGGGCCGGGTTCGTCCCGCCCGCGGCGTTGGTGCCGGCCGTTGCCGTGCTGATGACCTGCGACAGCGTGTCCTGGAACTGGGTCTGCGAGGACTTGTACCCGGTCGTGTTGACGTTGGCGATGTTGTTGCCAGACACGTCGAGCATCGTCTGGTGGGCCTTGAGGCCGCTGATGCCGGAGAAGAGCGAGCGAAGCATGGTGTTTCCCTTCGGTGGGGCGGTGCAGTCGAGAGGACGTTCGGGGCGAGCGGGTCGAGCGCGAGCTGGGCGGGGCGAGCTCGTCAGGGAGTAGTCGTGGCCGTGGTCGAGACGGTCGAGATGGAGTCGAGCGGGACCGCCTTGCCGCCGACCGTGACGGTCGGCACCGAGGCCGCGTACGAGACCGAGGTCGCGATGCCCGTGATGGTTTCGGTCCCGTTGGAGTAGCTGACGCTCTGCCCGACGAGGGCCGCGGCGGAGGCGCGCATCTGGAGCGCGAACGCCTCGCGCGAGGTCGTCGAGATCTCCGTGAGCGACTCCATCGAGGCCATCTGGGTCGTCTGGGCCATCAGGGTGTTCGAGTCCATGGGCGAGCTCGGGTCCTGGTTGCGCAGCTGCGTGACGAGCAGCTCGAGGAAGGCCTGCTTGTCCAGCGTGTTGGAGGCGGTGTCTTTCGCGGCGGCGGTGCCGGTGTACATCCCGCCACCGACGACGTCGCTCGTCAGGCTCGTCCCGGCGCTCGCCGCGGCGATGGATTCGACAGTCATGGGCGGGTCTCCTCGTCGTAACGCATCAGATCGTGATGTCCAGGCGGCGGGCGCCGGCGGCGCCCGTGCGAACGGGGGGCAGGTCGGCGGCGGAGCCGTCGGCTCCCGAGCCGGCGCGACCCTGCTGGCCGCTGCCTGCGGCGTGCGGCTCGCCGCGGGCCCTGGAGCCCTCCGACCCGGTGTGCCCGAAGCCGCCACCGGCAGGCCCCGGCTGGCGACCGTCCGAGCCGAGCGACAGGGCGGCGTTGAGGCCGACGGCGGCGAGCTCGCGGCGCAGGTCCGGCAGCGCCGCGCGCAGCGCCTCCTTGGCCTGGTCGGAGCCGCCGAGCAGCTCGATCCGCACGCCGTCGGCACCGAGGTGCGCGAGGACGCGCACCGGGCCGATGCTCTCGGGCGAGACGCGGACCACAAGCACGTGCTCCCCCGGCCCCGCCGAGCGAAGCTCGGCGATCGGGCCCGCCAGCTGCGTGGCGACCGCGCGCTCGGGCGCGACGCTCGGCAGCGGCGCGGCGGGCGTGGCGGTCGCGACGGGCGCGGCGGGCGTCGCGGGCACGAGCGACGGCGCGCCCGCGAGTGCCGCGGCGGGATCGCCGGGCGCCGCAGGGGCAACCGTCGACGTGGGGCTCCCGGTCGCGGCGGCGACCGAGGAGGGCTCGGCGGCAGCCGGCGCGGCGGCCAGCACCGGGCCGGCACCGCGGATCGCGGCCTCGTCGGTGCTCGTCGCGCCCGCGCGCAGCGCGGGCCCGGCGGCCGGCACGAGCCCGGCGACGAGCGCCGCAGCGAGCGTCGCGGGGGCGCCGGTCGGCGCGACGGCCGCCGTCGCGGTGGGCGAGGCGGTCGACTCGGCCGCGGCGGTCACGGCCGTCGACCCGGTCGAAGCGGTCAAGGCCGACGCCGGCGTCCGACCCACGGGCGCCGCGGCGCTCGCGGCGAGATACGCCCCGAAGGTCACGCCGGGGCCACCCACCGCGACAGAACGGGCGGTCTCTCCCTGGGCAGGCGCGGCGCCGTCGATCGCGGGGGCCGCGACCGGCGCGACGGCGGCCGGAACGAGGGGAGCCGGTGCGACGGCCGCGAGCGGACGCGCGGCGCCGCCGAGGGCGGGCCCGGCGCTCGGGCCCGGCAGCGAGGCGGCGGCCGGCGCGGTCGCGGCGAGCGACGTCGTCGCAGGCGCGGTCGTGGCCAGCGCGGTCGGTGTCGGAGCGGCCGGACCCGAGGCGGTGGGTGCCGGGGCAGTGACGGCCTGCGCGCTCGTCGGCACGACGGGAGCGGCCACCGGCGCGCCGGCGGCCGGCACCGCGGTGACCGTGAGCGAGCCGAGATTCGCACCGGGGAGACCCTGCTCGACGGCATTCGGCCCGATGGTCGGGTCCGTGACAGCGTCGACCACCGCGTCGTCGACCACCGCGTCGTCGACCACGGCGTGGTCGCGCGGACTCGCGTCGGCGGCCGCAGCGCGCACGTCCGCCGCATCGGCGGGCGGGCTGGCGAGCACCGCTGCGAGCACTGCCGCCGGTACCGGACGCACGTCGACCGGCACGGCCACGACGTCGGCCTCGGGCTGGGCGTCGGGTTGGGCGAACTCGGGCGGGGCAAGCTCCGGCTGGCCGCTCTCGGGTTGGGCAGGCTCGGGCTGGGCGGACTCCGGCTGGGCGAGCTCAGAGCCGAGCACGGCCGCGAACGCGGTCGAGGACGCCGCCCCGTCGCGGCGACCGCGCCCCGTCGGCGCGCCGCCCTGCTCGGCGCGGGCGGGCGCCGCCACCGCCTGCATGCTCATGCGGCCACCCGCTGGCTCATCATCGTCAGCGCGTACCGCTGGAGGTCCGCGGTCGTCGTCACGGTGGACGTGTCCGCGGTCGGGGCGCTCGCCTCGGGGAGCACCCGGCGGATGGCCGTGGGCGTCTCGAACACGTCGCGCACCGCGACGGACTTGCCGGGCTTCGGTGCGTCGATCATCCTGCCATCCCCCACGTAGATGCCGATGTGCGAGCCGCCGTCGAAGACCAGCAGGTCGCCCGCCTTCGCCTCGTCGAGCGACGCGACGGCGGTGCCGAGCTTCGCCTGGTCCTTGGCCACCCGAGGGACGTCGATGCCGAGGTCGGCCATCGCGCGCTGCACGAGCCCCGAGCAGTCGAGCCCGGTCGCCGGGTCCTCGCCGCCCCACACGTACGGGACCCCGACGTACTTCCCGGCGGCGGCGACGAGCGACGCGCCGGTCGCCGTCGTCGAGCCCGCCGTGGTGTCCCCGGTCGTCGCGGTAGCGGTCGCGCCGGTGCCCGTCAGGGCGGCCAGGGCGTCCGCGAACGACGTCGACGACTCGGTCGTCGCGGCGGCCAGCGCCGCCGCGGCCGACGCCGAGGTCGTGGCCGACGTCTGCGTCGCCCCAGTCCGTAGGGTCTGCATCGCGGCCTGGATCTCGCCGATGCGGCCCTGGATCTCGGTGATGGCCGTCATCGCTGCTCCCCCGTCGTGCTCGGTACCTGGATGCCGCGCGGACCCCGGGACGCGATCTCGTCGAGCACGATCTGCTCGAGCCGGTCGTCCTCGTGCTGCACGATCACCCGGTGCTTGTCCTCGAGCTTCTCGAGCCCGACCGACCGCGACCGGGTCGCCGACCAGGCGCTGGTGTCGAGGGTGACGCGCTCATGGGCGCCGACGACCGCCGTCGTCGCCTCCCCGAGCAGGCCGCCCAGCGCGGCGCGGCCGGCGACGGCGACACCCCACGCGCGGTGGTCGCCGTCGGGCAGGGCATGGCGGGCGAGGCTCGCGTACGTGCCGTCGCGGCGGACCTGCGTGCGGCGGAGCGCGGCGTTGGCGGCGGCGAGCCGCGCGGCGGCCTGGTCCTCCTGCAGCTTGCGCAGGCGCAGCAGGCCGGCGAGGCGGAACGCGCGCTCCATCAGGCCACCCCGAGCCGGGTGACGAGCGCGGCGAGCTGCTGCCAGGAGTCGGGCGCCGGCACCTGCTCGTCCATGCGCTGGCGCAGGAAGTGGTCGATCGCGTCGGCGTGCGCGACGGCGGCGTCCACGAGGGGGTTGGTGCCGGCCGCGTACGCGCCGACGTCGAGGAGGTCCTGGGCCTGCCGGCGCGCGGCCATGACGCGGCGCAGGACCGTCGCGAGGCGGCGCTGCTCGTCGGTCGTGACGCGCGACGCGACGCGGGAGATCGACGCGAGCGCGTCGACGCTCGGGAAGTGGCCGGCCACGGCGAGCTTGCGGTCGAGCACGATGTGCCCGTCGAGGATGGAGCGGGCGGCGTCGGCGATCGGCTCGTTGTGGTCGTCGCCGTCGACGAGCACCGTGTACAGGCCGGTGACCGAACCGGTCGGCCCCGTGCCCGCGCGCTCGAGCAGGCGCGCCAGCAGCGCGAAGGTGGACGGCGGGTACCCGCGGGTCGCGGGCGGCTCCCCGACGGAGAGGCCGATCTCGCGCTGCGCCATGGCGACGCGGGTCAGCGAGTCCATCATCAGCACGACGTCGGCGCCCTCGTCGCGGTAGGACTCCGCGATGCGCGTCGCCAGGAACGCCGAGCGCAGCCGGACGAGCGCCGGCTCGTCGGAGGTCGCGACGACGACGACGGAGCGGGCCAGCCCCTCGGGGCCGAGGTCGTCCTCGATGAACTCGCGGACCTCTCGCCCGCGCTCGCCGACGAGCGAGATGACGGTCAGCTCGGCGTCGGTGCCGCGCGCGATCATCGACAGCAGGCTCGACTTGCCGACGCCGGACCCGGCGAACAGCCCGAGCCGCTGGCCGCGGCCGACGGTGGTCAGGGTGTCCATGACCTTGACGCCGAGACTCAGGGGCGCGGTGATCCGGGCGCGGGTGAGCGCACCCGGCGCCGCGGCGTCGACCGGCACCTGGGCGGTGGACCGCAGCGGCCCCCGGCCGTCGATCGGGCGGCCGAGGCCGTCGAGGATGCGGCCGAGAAGGCCGCGGCCCACGGGGGCGGTCATCGGCCGGCCGAGGCTGCGGACGGGCGTGCCGGCGCGCAGCCCGTGCACGGCGGACAGCGGCATGCAGCGCACGACGTCGCGCGTCGTCGCGACGACCTCGGCAAGGACGGTGTCCGGCTGCTCCCCGATCTCGACGAGCCCACCGACCGCGCAGTCCAGGCCGGCAACCTCGATCGACAGGCCGACGACGGCGCGGACCGTCCCGACCCGCTCGGGCCGGGCCGCGGCGAGCGCACGGTCCCAGCGGGTCGCGGTCGCGGTCATCGTGGCCCCTCCGCGAGCGCGAGCCTGGCCCGGTCGAGCGCCGTCGCGATGCGGGCGTCGAGGAAGCCGTCGGCGAAGACGCTCACGGCGTCGCCCGGGGCTAGCGTGGCGTCGGCGACGAGCGCCACTCCCAGCGGCAGCCCGGCGAGGGCGCCGGCGGCCTCGAGCACTGCCAGGTCCGCCGGGTGCAGACGGACGGTGTGGACGCCGACCTCGACCGGAGCGCTGAGCGCACGCGCGAGCGCGGCCCGAGCGCCGTCGTCGGCGGCCGAGAGCTCGCGGCCGAGCACGGCGCGGGCGAGCTCGACGGCGCCGTCGTCGAGCTGGGCGAGCGCCGAGTCGAGCAGGGGGACGGTGCGGGCGGAGACGGCGTCCGCCGCCCGGCGCAGCACGTCGAGCGCCGCCTCGAGCGCAGCGGCCCGCCCGCGCTCGGCCGTGCGCTCCGCGTCGTCGAGCGCCTGCCGCTGGGTCGACGCGGCGACCGCCGCCGCGCGCGAACCGGCCGCCCAGCCCGCGGCCCAGCCGGCGGCGCGCGCCTGCTCGGAGCCGTGGTCGGCGTCGGCGTCGAGCACGCCGCCGACCGGGGCGGGGCGGAAGCGGGTCGCGGCCTCAGACATACTCGTCCTCGCCATCGCGGCGGATCACGATCTGGCCGGTCTCCTCGAGGTGGCGGATGCCCTGCACGATCGTCGCGCGGGCCTCCTCCACGGCCGACATGCGGGTCGGGCCGAGCAGCTCGATCTCCTCGAGGATGTTCTCGCGGGCCCGCTCGGACAGGTTGGTGAGGATCTTGTCCTTGACCTCGGGCGACGTGCCCTTGAGCGCGACCGCGAGCGAGCCACCCTCGACGGTGCGCAGCACGAGCTGCACGGCACGGTCCTCCAGCAGCACGACGTCGGTGAAGACGAACATGCGGCTGCGAACCTCCTCGGCGAGGTCCTTGTCGCGGGCCTCGAGCCCCTCGAGGATGAGCTTCTCGGTGCCCGGGTCGGCGCGGTTGATGATCTCGACGAGCGGCTGGACGCCGCCGACGGCGGAGGTCTCCTGGGTGGTCAGGACCGAGGAGGCCTTGCGCTGCAGGTTCTCGGCGACGACCGCGACGACGTCGGGGGCGGCGCGCTCCATCAGTGCGATCCGGTGGGCGACCTCGCCCTGCGTGTCGCCGGGCAGGCCGGCGAGGATCGCAGACGCGTGCTCGGGGCGCAGGTGCGCGAGCACGAGCGCGACGGTCTGGGGGTGCTCGCCGCTGAGCAGGGAGAGGACCTGGCGGGCGTCGGCGTTCTGCAAGAACTCGAACGGCTGCCCGGCCATCGTCACGGTCAGCCGGTCCATGACGAGCTTCGCGCGCTCCACGCCGAGCGAGGACTCGAGCAGCTGCTGGGCGTACCCGAGCCCGCCGCGCGCGACGAGCGTCGGCCCGACGATCGAGACGGCGTGAAACTCCTCCATGACCCCCTGGGCGAGACGCGGGTCGAGGCTCTCGAGCCGGACGATCTCGGCCGTGATCTCGTCGATCTCCGACTCCTCGAGCTTCGCCATCACGCGCGCGGCGCGTTCGCGGCCGAGCTGCATGAGCACGATCGCGGCCTTCTGCGTGCCATTGAGGGAAGCCAGCGCGGCGGCCATGGATGCCGGCGCGACCGTCGCGACCGTCATCGGGCCGCCCCGCCCACGAGCCAGCCGCGCAGCAGCTCGGCGACCTCGGCCGGCTGCGCCTCCGCGAGCTCCGAGATCTCCGCGCGCTTGATCGCGCCCTCGTCGACCTCGGGCACGGGCGCGGCCGGCAGCCCGAGGGCCTCGAGGCCGCCGAACGGCAGCAGCGGGGTCTCGTTGACCAGCTGCAGCTCGCCGAGGTCGAGCGCCTCGCGGCGGTCCTTGCGGGACTTGCGCTTGGCGGCGATGAACATGATCGCGAGCAGCAGCAGGACCCCGGCGGCGATGGCACCCTCGCGGATCAGGGACGCCTGCGCGGCGGCCTTCGCGTCGGTCGCGTCCGCGGCGAGGGCCTCCTGGGCGGCCGCGGCGGAGGTGGTGTCGAACGCCATCCGGGACACCGAGACGGTGTCGCCGCGGGTCGCGTCGATGCCCGCGGCCGCGGTGACCATGGTGGTGATGTCGGTCATGTTGAGCGCCGCGCCAGCCTGCTGGTCGACCACGACGGACACGGACTGGCGGCGGACGCTGCCCGGCGTCGTCGTGGTGGTCTCGGTGACCTTGTTGACGGCCGGGTTCAGGTTCTCGCTGCCCTTGGTGTACGAGCCCGCGTCCTCGGTGCCCGACGGCACGGCGATGTTGTTCGGGCCGAGGACTCCGGTCGCGGCGCCGGAACCCGTTCCCGTGTAGGTCTCGGTCGTGGTGGCCGACGACAGTGCCGGGACGCCTTCGGCGGCGCTGAAGGTCTCGCTCGTGACGTCGGAGTTGTCGAGGTTCAGCTCGGCGTTGACCGTGACGACGGCCTTGCCGACGCCGACGACGCGGTCGAGCATCGCCTGGACCGAGGCCGCGACGCGCGCGTCGTAGGTGGCGGTCTGCTGGTCGGCGAGTCCGCCGGCCGGCGAGCCGCCGACGGCCGAGAGCACGCGGCCCTCGGAGTCGACCACCGAGACGTCCGTGGGGGTCATGCCGGTCACCCCGGCGGAGACGAGGTGCACGATCGCCTGGACCTGCTCGGCGTCGAGCGAGACGCCGCGGGAGGTCTCGACGAAGACCGACGCCGTCGGCGCGACGGTGTCGGCGACGAACACGGTCTCCTCGGGCATCGCCAGCTTGACGCTGGCCGCCTTCACGCCGGTCATCGCGCCGATGGTCCGGGCGAGCTCGCCCTCCATCGCGCGCCGGTACGTCGTCGTCTGCTGGAACTCCGACGCCGTCATGCCCATGTCGTCGAGCAGCGAGTACCCGGCGCCGTCCGTCGAGGCGGGCAGCCCGGCCGCGGCGACCTTGAGCCGCTCGGCGTAGATCTGGTCGTTCGGGACAAGGATCGTGTTGCCGCCGTCGGTCAGCTCGTACGCGACCCCGTCGGCGTTGAGCTGGTCGACGATCGCGCTCGCGTCGGCCGCCGACAGGTCCGCGAACAGCGGGCTCATCTGCGGCTTCGCCAGGTAGCTGGACAGCGCGACGGCGCCGAGCACCACAGCGGCGACCCCGATGATGACGATGGTGCGCTGGGCGATCGTGAAGTGCGCGATGGCGGCCTTGAGCCGGCCGAAAAGGGACGTGAGCTGGGCGGGCATCAGGCCTGCATCCTCATGATCTCGGTGAACGCCTCGATGGCCTTGTTGCGCACCGCGGCGGTGAGCTGGAGCGCGGTCTTGGCCTCGGACGCCGCGATCGTGTAGTCGTGCACGTCGTCGAGGTCACCGGTCACGGCCTTGACGGCCAGGTCGCTCGACGTGGTCTGCAGGCCCTGCAGCGACTCCAACGACGAGGTCAGGACGGAGCCGAAGCCCGCGCCCGCCTCGGTCGGGGTCGCGGCGGTGGCGTAGCCGGTGCCCTGGACGCCCGTGACGGCGGTCGCAAGGCCGGAGACGGCGCCGATCGCGGCGATAGACATCAGTTCCGTCCAATCTGTAGAGCTGCCTCGTAGGTCGCCTTGGCGCGGTCCACCACGGCGGCGCTCGCCTGGTAGCCGCGCTGGGCCATGATCAGCTGGGTCATCTGGTCCGCCTGGTCGACGTCCGGGTAGCGCACGTTCCCGTCGGCGTCCGCGAGCGGGTTGTCGGGCTCGTAGACGACTCGGCCCTGCGCGCTGCCGAGCTCGACGCCGACGGCGCTGACGCCCTCGCCGCTCGCGTTGGCCTGCGCGACGACGTACTTCGCCTGGAACGCGTCCTCGGACGTGCTCGTGGCGTTGTCCATGTTGGCGAGGTTGTCCGCGACCGCGTCCAGCCACTTCTGGTGGACGGTCAGGCCCGTGCTCGCGATGCCGATCGCGCCGAAGATCGTCATCAGCTGTTCCCGAGGGCGATGCGCATCAGGGAGAACTCCTGGTCGACCGCCTGCGTCGCGAGCTGGTAGCGGAGGTTGGTGTCGACGTTCTGCAACGTCTCCGAGTCGAGGTTGACGTTGTTGCCGTTGGTGTTGGTCGGCTCGAGCGACTCGTCCTGGGTCGCGACGACCGCGCCGGTGCCGTCGGAGACCGCCGCGGCGAGCGCGTCCTCGAACTCCACGCGGCCGGCGAGGAAGTTCGGGGTGTTGATGTTCGCGACGTTGTTGGCGATGACCCGCTGGCGCAGAGCGAGGCCGTCGAGCGCGCTGCTGACCGCGTCGAACGAGACGGAATCGAACACTGAAACAACCACCTCAGGTGGGAGTCTGGCGATGTGGCCGATCCGTGGCCTACTGGGTGAGCTATCCGTGCTCGGCCTGCTCATCGGCGGGAGGCGAGGGCCGGTGAGGGGTTCGCGAGGTGGACTTTTACGGCAACCCGTCTGCGCAGTGCCGGGGCGGGCGTATGTCACCCTGCGTGCGATTTGAGGGCCTGCGGCGTCACCCGAACGAGATGCACGTCACTGCGGCCCCCTTCGCTGAGGTAAGGACGGGCCGGACCCCTCAGGCGGTGTTGCCCGCATCGATCGTGATCGTGGTGCCGGTGACGGCGCCGCCAGCGCTGCTCAGCAGATACTCCACGCCACCGGCGACCTCCGCCGGCGTGGGAAAGCGGCCAAGCGCCGACCGCTTCTTGATTCGCTCGAGATTGACCGCTCCGAGCGAGGACGTCATCTCGGTCTCGGTGAAGCCCGGCGCGATGCAGTTGACCGTGACGTTGCGGGGGCCGAGCTCGCGCGCGAGAGATCTCGTAAAGCCCTCCATTGCGGCCTTCGATGCGGCGTAGACGCTTAACCCGCGGTACCCCGTACGCGCAACGATGGAGGAGACGTTCACCACGCGACCCCGCCTGGCCACGAGCATGGGCCGCGACAGGTACTTGGTCAACACGATTGGCGCAGTGATGTTGACCTGAATCAGGCGCTCGATCTCGCTGTTGTGCATCGTCGGGAGGATCCCGTCCGAACCGAGCGCCGCGTTGTTCACGAGCGCGTACGGCGCGCCGTTCGCCGCGACGAGACCTGCGGCCAGTTCCGGGATGCCGCCGACGTCCGCAAGGTCGAAGCAGATGTGCGTGTACTGGCCCGGCTCGAGCGCAAGGCTTGCGGCGGACACGTCCCGACGGGAGATGCCGACGACGCGATAGCCCGCCTGTGCCAGCCCTATCGTCATCGCGCGGCCGAGTCCTGAACTGGTCCCGGTGATCACCACCAGGTCTGGGTCGGTCATCGCCGCTCCGCCTTTCCAGCGCTCGACACGGCGAGCGCCGGCACAGCTGTGACGATCGCCGGCACGTGGTGGCCCGGCGCACGGGTCTTGACCCACGCCCGGATCGTCTTCGCGAGATCGCCCGGAGCGCCCGGACCGGGCACGATCGTGGCGACCAGGATCGACCCCGTGAACGCGTTCACCCGCGCGCTCACCACGGCGTCGAGCACGTGCGGGTGGGTGCGGAGGAGGCGCTCGACGTCTTCTGGCCAGACCTTCGACCCGCCGACGTTCACGATGCCCGAGCTGCGCCCACGGAAGAGCACGCGGTCGCCGCTGACCTCGACCACGTCTCCCGTCGAGGCGAAGCCATCCGGACCGGCGACGCTCGCGGCGGGGCTGTGAACCTGCAGAATCCCCTCGACGATTCGTAGGCGAATGCCGCCGGGTGCAACCTCCAGGTACGACGCGGGAAAGCCCGCGAGGCCGTCCCGAACGCCGAAGGCGGCGCCGGTCTCCGTCGACGCGAAGACGTGTGTGACGCGTGCGCCCGGGAACTCGGCCGCCAGTGCGTCGAGCACCTTCTGGTCTGCGATCTCGCCGCCAAGCGTGAGCTGGGTCAGCGCCCATCCGTGGGTCGCGCCCGACTGCAACATCTGGCGCCAGAGCGTCGGGGTCGCCGAGAGCGCCGTGACCGAGCGATCCCGCATCCACGCCACCTTCGCGGAGAGTCGCGCGGCCGGATCGGGAGCGACGAGCAGCGCGCCCGAGGAGAGCACCTGCAGCAGCACCTGCAGTCCCGCCATGCGGGTCGGGTTGTAGAGCAGCCCCCACACCATCGAGCGGGTTCTCTCGGTGCTCCGTACCGTCCGCGTCAGCGAGGCCAACGAGTGCTCGACCGAGGTAGGCAGCCCGGTCGTTCCGGAGGTGTAGAGCACCCACCGGGTCTCGACTCGGCTCCCGGGCAAGCCGACCACGGCTCCAGCGGGACGGTCGGACAGCTCCAGGTCGAGCCGGACGACCTCCGGTGGGAGCTCGGTGCGCAGCCCTGGCGGCAGCAGATGGACTGCGCCCGCCCAGCCGTCCAGCGCGAGGACTGCCGCGATGACGACTGCCGCGGAGTCGGTCTGGACCGCGACCTTGCTCCCGAGCGCCACCTTGGTCCGGGCGCCGAGCGGGTCTGCCGCGAGCGCGGCCCGGGTCCAGGTCCTGAACCGGTCGTGCACCAGTGGCTGATCGAGCGACGAGACCTGCCGCGAACCAGTCATCGCGATTGCTCAAACCGCTCGTAGAACGAGATGAACTCACCCAGGGTCTTCGGATACACCGCGTCGGGCGTCAGCGTAAAGGGGTCGTACCCCAACTGGTCCTCGAGTTGGGTCACGAGGACCGCAAACCCGAGGCTATCGAGTCCAGAATCGACGATCATCACGGCGTCGGAAAGGTCCGGTATCGCTTGGCCGTCTTCCTCGAGCTGCTCGACAATTAACCGCTTTATCGTCTCCCGACACGAGACCATGAGCATTCCTTCCAGAGCGCCAGATGGCGTGACTACTTATAACGCTGAGGTGATTATCGTATCATCGAGCCGGGCTAGCTGTCGGTATCGGCGAGCTCGTTCAAGAATTGATCATAGTCTCGAATGTAATCGGCGCCGTCATACGCGTGGGAGGCGAATACGGCAAGTACCGTGTCCGTAGAATAGTTGTACTGCGTGCCCCACAGCATCGGTGGCATGAACAATCCGCGATCGGGGCTCGAGAGCGTCAGCTGATTGCGATGCGTGCCATCATCGACGATGCAGGTGACCGAGCCGCGCAAGCAGATCAGCACCTGCGCGCACCGACGATGCGCGTGCTCCCCCCGCACGTCCTTCGACGGAACCCCGAAGACCGCGAAGAATCGCGCAGGGGGGAACGGAAGATCGGACCGGAGCTCGACGGCAGAGAGCGAGCCTCGCAGGTCGCTGGCCATCCGCACCGGGATGAGCTTCGCCCCGCCGACGAGCTCTTCGAACAGGACCGGCGACGACTCGGTGACGGTCGGGACCGAGTCGTTGACATAGCCATGGATCCTCGCCGGGTTTCCCACCACCACGGCGTTGGCGGGGACGTTGCGAGTCACGACGGCGCCCGCGCCCACCATGGCATTGCGACCCACCCGCACGCCCGGCAGCAGCACGGCGCCCGCTCCCAGGGATGCCCCGGGCGCGACGACGGTGCGCACGGGCGTTGGCGGGCCGGTCGGGTCGCGCGGCATCGGTGCGTTGGTGAACGTCACGTTGGGACCGACGAACACGTCGTCCCCGAGACGGACCCCGTCCCACAACTGCACTCCCGCCATGATCGTGACGCGATCGCCGACCACGACGTCGTCCTCGATCAGGACGTGCTCGCCGACGTCGCAGCCGGCGCCGAGCACCGCACCAGCGTGGATGTGGGTGAACGCCCGAACCGTCGTCGCACTTCCTACGTTCTCGGACTCGCAGAGGGCTTGGGGGTGGACCAGGGAGGTCACGGGACGTCCTTTCGCTGGCTGTGACTAGGTCGGTGCGCTCGGATCAGAACGACTCGAGGGCGGCGCAGACCCGCTCGACCTCGGTCGTGGTCAGCTCGGGGAAATTCGGCACTGACAGGATTCGCTCGGCCGCCCATTCCGTCACGGGCAGGTCGACGGCGGCGAACTCCCGGGCGAATGCGGGCTGGCGATGGTCCGGCACCGGGAAATGGATGTCGGTCCGGATCCTCAGCGCCGCCAGGTGCGCGCGGAGCAGGTCGCGGTCCTCGCACAGCACGACGGCCAGATGGCCGACGTGCCCCTGCCCCGACGCGTCGAGGACTCTCACCCGGGCCGAGGAGCGTGCGGCGTACGCGCTGATGATCGCCCGCCGACGAGCGTTCGCGGCGTCCAGGCCGGGCAGCCGGTTCCGCAGGATCGCTGCCTGGACCTCGTCGAGCCGCGAGTTTCGCCCGCCGTCGGTCGCGATGGTGTACTTGCCTCGCCAGCCGTACTGCCGTAGCTCCCGTACCGCGACGGCGACGGCGTCGGAGGAGGTCAGGACTGCCCCGCCGTCACCGAGCGCGCCGAGGTTCTTGGTCGGGTAGAAGCTCACGGCGGCGGCCGTGGCGAGCGCGCCGACCCGCCCGTCCTGCCCAGTGGCGCCCAGCGCCTGGGCGCAGTCCTCCACGACGGCGATCCCGCGCGGGTCGCAGACCAGACGGAGAGCCTTCACGTCGGCCGCCCGCCCGTACAGATGGGTGACGACCACGACCCCTACGCTGTCGTCGATCGCCTCGGTCACGGCCTCCGGATCCAGGCAGAGGGTGACCGGATCGATGTCGCCAAATCGAACACCGAACCCGGCTCGTCTGGCCGCAGTCAGGGTGTAGGCACCGCAGTTTGCCGCGGTCACCACGGTCTTCTTGCCGGCCGGCATCACCGCACGAAGTGCCAGCTCAAGGGCGTCCGTACCGCAGGCGACGCCCAACGCATGCGTCACCCCGACGTACGCCGCGAGCTCGCGTTCGAACGCGTCATGCTGCGGCCCCTGGACCAGCCACCCCGAGTCGAGCACCGCTGCGAACGACGCCACGAGCTCCGCTCGGCTCCCGGCGATCGACCGCGACAGGTCGTTGAACGGAACCCAGGCGACCTCGTCGCTGTCGCTCATCGACCCACCAGGGAATGCGTGCCCACCGCGTACGGCGGCGCTGGCACTGGCGCGGAACCGTCGACGCCGAGCGACCAGGCGCGCGTCACCGCGGCAGCGAGGTCGGCTACCCGCGCCGTGAAGTCGCCGTCGCCCATGCTCACGACGGCGGAGATGCGGGCCAAGAGCTGGGCGATCACGTTTTTGGCGGCAAACAGAGACTGCTCACCACGCTCGAGGACGCCCGTACTCAGGCCTACCCGGAGCAGCTCCACCCACTCCAGGGCGCCGTCGATGAGGACCGCCGGATCAACGCTTCGCTGCGCGCCATGCTGCCGGAAGGAGCTGAGCGGCTTCACTGAGTAGAAGAGATGTCCCTTGGCGAGCAGCGTGAGCCAGAGCGCGACATCCCCGTTGGCGTCGAAGTCGGTCGCCCCGTACGAGAACGGTCGGGCCGGGTCGACCAAGCCGTTGCGGAACAGCACCGTGCTCGGCTCACCGATCTGGTTCAGGTTGAGCAGGAGCATCCGCCGAGCCACTGCCTCGCCGCTGAGGATGTCGTCTGCCCCCACGAGCGGCTCGGTGTAGCTGCGACCTGGGAGCTGGCGCCCGGTCTCGTCGATCAGCAGCCGGACGGAGGTCGCCAGCGAGATCGCCGGCTCCGCGTGCATCGGACGGAGCAGCTTCTCGATCCCCTGCCGGTCGACCAGGTCGTCCTGCATGCAGAAGCGGACGTACTCGCCGTCTGCGGCCTTGAGCAGCTCGACACAGTTGGCAGCGGCGCCCGCACGGTCGGTGCCCTCGATCAGCGTGAACCGCGGGTCAGCCGACGCGAACGCCCGCGCGATCTCAAGCGTCGCATCCGACGATCCGTCGTCGCGGATCAGCACACGCAGGTTCCGATACGTCTGCGTCTGGATACTCGTGAGCGTCTCGCCGAGAAACCGGGCACCGTTGTACGTCGGCACCAGGACGGAGACCGTGGGGTTCTTGAGCACAAGGGGTTCCTCTTCGACGTTCGGGCGTTCACGCTCGCTGGTGACAACGACTCCTTCACGCATCGGCTGAAAGCGCTCGCCCCTTAGCGGTTCCGCTCGCTGCGCACCGATCGGGGCGCTGGTCGCTGCGGTAGCCTCGCACGGTGATTCATCCGAGCGCGATCGTCTCGCCACTGGCCCAGCTTGGAGACAACGTCCAGATCGGTCCGTTCTCGATCGTGCACGCCGATACCGTGATCGGCTCGGGCACCGTGATCGGCTCGCACTGCGAAATCGGGCATCCGGAGCAGTCGCCCACGAGTCGGCCGCTGGTTATTGGCGCGGACAGCCACATCCGCTCGCACAGCGTGTTCTACGCGGGATCGACATTCGGCGCCGGACTCGTGACCGGGCATCACGTCACTGTGCGTGAGGGCACCGAGGCGGGCCGCAATCTTCAGATCGGCACCCTCGGCGACATCCAAGGCCATTGCTCAATCGGCGACTACACAAGGTTCCACAGCAACGTCAACATCGGCCAGCACTCCGAGATCGGCAACTTCGTATGGATCTTCCCGTACGTCGTGCTCACGAACGACCCGCACCCGCCGAGCGACATACAGCTCGGGGTGACGCTCGAGGACTTCGTGGCGATCGCCACGATGTCGATCATCCTGCCGGGGGTCCGGGTGGGCCGTGGCGCCCTGATCGGCGCGCATAGTTCAGTGTCGAAGGACGTCGTTGACGACACGGTCGTGGCCGGTTCGCCGGCGCGCTTCGTCTGCCGTGCCGAGACGCTCAAGCTCAAGAACGGTCTGAGCACCAGCGCCTACCCATGGCGCAGGCACTTCCACCGCGGGTACCCGGAGGCCGTGGTGAAGGAATGGCTTGCGGAGTTTTCCTGAGTTGCCGAGAACGCGCCGCTCTACGTCTCAATGGCAGCGCCCGCTGACGACGGCACCAGCGTGCCGGGGGAGGGTGCGACCGCAGATTCAGTCCACGAGCGCCCAAGAATGGTGTTGTAGGCGGCCTCCCATCGCCAGATGTTCCCCTGGATGGTCCGCGTCGCCGCCCACGTCCGCGCGTTCGAGCCGATCTCGTGGCGCAGGTCGTCGTCGTTGACGAGCTGGGTGAGGTGTTTCGCCCACTCGTGCGGGTACCTCGCCAGCATGCCGGTCACACCATGTTCGACGGTCGCTTCGTACGGTCCGAAGTCACTCGCCACGACCGGGATCCCGAGCGACGCATACTCCAGAAACTTCAGGTCGCTCTTGCTCCGGTTGAAGGCGTTGTGCGCCAGTGGAGCGATCCCAATGTCGAAGTCGAGCCCGCCGAGATAGTCGACGAGGTTCGCCATCCACCCGGTGTAGCGCGCGGCGGGGCGGCCGATGTCCGGGCCGTGGTTGGTACCGATGAAATGAGCCTCGACCGCGCCGTTCCGCCGGAAGTAGGACTTCAGCTCTTTCTGCACCGACGCAAAGTCGTCGTTGTGGCTCGTCCCACCGGCCCACCCAATGGTGAGCCGCTCGGTCAGTGGACGCGTCTGCGTCAGCACCGCAGCGTCGACGCAGTTGGGCAGTACCACCACGTTGGAGTTGTACGCGCTCACGACCTCGGCGAGGTGGTCGGTGCTCACGGAGACGGCGTCCGCCACGCGGATGCTGTCGATCGCGATCTGACGGGCCGGGCCCTGCCAAAACTCATAGGCGGGGTTGGACGGGTGCAGGCTCCAGACGTCGTCGTCGACCTCGTACACCATCGCGAAGAAGCGGGCGGGGTCGACAGCGAGCTCGTGCCAGCGTGCGGCCTGATCGGGCGTCGCGATGCGCTGGCCCACGAGGACGTCGAGGTCGGTGGGGATCTGAAAACCCGAGGAGCTGAACGCGAGCGCGTCGTGCCCGGCCTTCTCGAGCGCCCACATCGGCAGCCCGATCCGGTAGTTGCCGCAGCCGCCGTGATCAGCGGCCCACCCGTAGATCTTCAACCGTTCCACTGGACTACCCCTCAGAGTGCGCGTTCGGGCGCCACGTGGCCCGCCCGACCCATCGGCCACGGGTGGACCGTCTTGAGGGATGCGACGCGCGGCCGACGGCGCCTCTCGGGTCAGCCCGCGGTGTCGAGGTAGACCGGGGTCGTCTCGGCGACGGGTCGGACCTGGTCGAGCACGCGCAGGTGCCGGCGGCTCAGGTCGGCCGCCTCGGCAAGCGACTGCGCGACGCGGAGCTGGCGCGCGACGAGCGCCTGGGCCCGCTCCCGCAGCGGCGCGGGCAGCACCCCGAGGTGCGACGGCGGCAGCCATGGCCGGGCGGGCGGCAGCGGGTCGTCAGTGCCGGCCCGAAGCAGCGCCTCCGCCTCGTCGACGCCGATCTCGAGCTCGGCGAGCGCGGTCGACCAGGCCGCGGTCCACTCGGGCGCGGTGCCGGTCTGCCGCAGCAGCGTCCTCATCCGACGCCGAGCTCACCGCCCACCGCGGACTCGCCGAAGCCGGCGGTCCGGGTGCGCTGGATCGGGATCGCGGGTGCGGCCTCGGCTGCGACGGCGTCGGCCGCCTCGTGCCAGGTGTCCCGCAACGGGGTGACGAGGTCGTTGCACCGGGCCGTGCGGTCGGCGTCCCCGGCGAGGGAGCAGCCCACGAGCTCGCGCAGGAGATACATGTAGAGGTCCATCAGGCCCTTGCCGCCGGACCAGGCGTCGACGTCGAGCGTCGAGGCGAGCCCCGCGACGATGTCCTGGGCGTGGTCGAGGTGGTCGCTCGCCTCGCCGCGGTTTCCCGCCCGCTGCGAGGCCTCGGCCCGCGCGATGTCCAGCACCAGGCGGTCGTAGAGCATTGTGAGGATGCGCTGCGGGCCGGCCGTGGCGACGGCGCTGTCGAGGAACCGGCTGCGGGTCATCGCGAGATTCATGAAAGCCTCTCCGTCGGAGCTAGGTACTGGATCAGGACGAGTTGGAGGACAGGGTCTCGAGCTGCGACGTCAGCCAGTCGGACTGGCTGCCGAGCTTGCCGAGAGCGACCTCGAGGGCGGCGTACTGCTTCTCAAGCGCGGTGCGCCGCAGGGTGAGGCGGGTGTCCCAGCTGAGGATCTGGTCGCCCAGGTCGTCGACGTAGCCCTTCTGGCTCGTGATCTTGTTCGTGACTGAGCCGGTCGAGGAGTTGGAGAAGCCCTCGGCGACGGTCTGCAGACGGGCGGCAACGCCGGTCACGACCGCCTGAACGCCGTCGGGGTCGGCGGCGAGCGCGGCTGCGAACTTCGTCGCGTCGAACGACATCGAGCCGTCCTTGCCGAGGACGATGCCGATCGACGACGGCGAGATGCCGTTGATCGGGTTCGACGCCGCGCTGAGCACGGCCTGCTTCATGGCCCGGATGTCGCTGTCCTTCGACAGCACCCCGAACTTCGTGGTGGTCGCGCCGTCGGTCGTCGTCGTCGTGTTCGTGGTCTGCGAGACGATCTCCGACAGGACCGTCGTGAGGTTGCTGACGAGGCCAGAGGCGAGGCTGGTCAGGGCGGCGTCGTCGCCGCCCACGGTCAGGGTGACGTCGCTGGCCACGGCCGAGACGGTGAAGTCCACGCCGGTGAGCACACCGGTGAACGTGTTGCTGGCGGACGTGACCTCGGTCTCGGCTCCGGTGCCGGACCACAGCGTGATCTTTGCGTCAGCCGCGCCGGTGATGAGCGTCCCGGCGGAGCGGCCCATGAGCTCGGCGGCCGTGGCCGTGCCGGCGGTGACCTCGGCCGCGGTCACGGCGCCCGCGTAGAGGTCGAACCCGCTCTCGAGGCCGGTCGTTGCCGACGTGAGCTGCAGGCGCGACTCGGTGGCGGAGATCTTCACGACCGTCGCGGTCACGCCCGTGTCCGCGGAGTTGATGGCCTTGGCCACCCCGGCGAGGTCGGTCACGTCCGTCAGGTCGATCGAGGTGACGGTCGGGTCGGCCGTCGTGCCGACGGACAGGCTCAGGGTCCCGCCGTAGCTGGCCGCAAAGTCCGTCGCCACGGCGCTCACCGAGGTCTGGGCCTTTGCGACCGCGTCGACCGAGAAGGTGAGTGACGAGGCCTTGGCCCCGGCCGTGGTGGTCGCGGTGACGGACGCCGCGGAGCTCTTCGCGATCGCGGCCTCCCACGACGCCGGCGTCGCGGCGGTCTTCGCGGAGGTCGCGAGAGAGGAGAGCTTGACGTTGAGGGACTGCAACGCGGTGACGTAGGCGTTGGTCGTCGTGACCTTGGCCTTGAGGCCGGTCTGCGACTGCGCCTCGAGCGTCATCAGACTCGTGATGATCGTGGTCGTGTCGAGGCCGCTGATCAGCCCGTCGATTGCCGAGGTCATCGGAAGCCTTCCTGAAGGTCGTGCCGCCGAGAGCTGGGTCCCGGCGGCCGGTGAAGCGGCCGGTGGTGGGCGGACGGTCCGAGTCCGCCCACCACCGGTAGATCAGGTCGACCGCCTCGAAGTGGCGGGGACCTCCGTGCGGGTTACTGCAGGAGCTGGAGCACGCCCTGCGGGATCGACTTGGCCTGCGCGAGCATGGCCGTGCCGGCCTGCGACAGGATCTGCGCGCGCGTGAACTTCACCATCTCCGACGCCATGTCGGTGTCCCGGATGCGGGACTCCGACGCGGTCACGTTCTCCAGCGCCACGTTCGCGTTGTTGATCGTGTGATCGAGCGTGTTCTGCTGCGCACCGAGCTGGGCGCGCATCGTCGACACGTTGCTGATCGCCGAGTCGATGTTCGTCAGGTTGCTCGCGATGTCGGTCGCGGTGATCCCCGAGGCCGAGAGCGAGACAAGCCCAGTCGACGTGCCGGTCGCAGCGTCCGACAGGCCGAGGCCAGAGACGCTGGCGTTGGACGCCGACGTCCCGATGCTGATCGTGACGGCGTCGCCCGAGTTGGCGCCGACCTGGAACGAACCCGAGTAGGAGCCGTCGAGAAGGGTGTGGCCGTTGAAGTTCGTCTTGTCGGCGATCTTGTCGAGCTCCCCCGAGAGGTCGTCGAGCTCGACCTGGATGTTCGCGGAGGCTTCCTTGGTCAGCGAGCCGGTGTTGGCGCCCTGGACCGTGAGGTCGCGCATGCGCTGCAGGATCGAGGTCGTCTCGTTCAGCGCGCCTTCAGCGGTCTGGACGAGGGAGATGCCGTCCTGGGCGTTGCGCACGCCCATCGTGATGCCACCCATCTGCGAGCGCATGCCCTCGGAGATGGCCAGCCCGGCAGCGTCGTCCGCGGCCCGGTTGATCCGGAAGCCAGAGGACAGCTTCTCGAGCGACTTGCTCAGGTCGTTCTGCGTGGTGTTGAGGTTGCGGTACGCGTTCAGTGCCGCCATGTTCGTGTTGATCGAGAGCGCCATGATGAAAACTCCTCCGTGAGTGCAGCAGGATCGCCGCCCATCCATGGGCTGGCACTGTGCTTATCGGACCCCACCCACCCCACATGAGAGATCCAGGCGAACAAAAAGGCGGCGCCCGCTCGACCAAGGTTCTGGACCGAGCAGGCGCCGCCGAGTCGTGCCGTACGGGTCGTGCGCGTGCGGGTTACTGCAGGAGCTGGAGCACGCCCTGCGGGATCGACTTGGCCTGCGCGAGCATCGCCGTGCCGGCCTGCGACAGGATCTGCGCGCGCGTGAACTTCACCATCTCCGACGCCATGTCGGTGTCCCGGATACGGGACTCCGACGCGGTCACGTTCTCCAGCGCCACGTTCGCGTTGTTGATCGTGTGATCGAGCGTGTTCTGCTGCGCACCGAGCTGGGCGCGCGACGTCGACACCTTGGAGATCGCGAGGTCGATGTTCGTGAGGTTGTTCGCGATGTCGAACTCGGTGATGGCCGACGCGCTGAGCGAGACGAGCGAACCGGTACCGGAGGTCACAGCGGCAGAGGCGCCGCCGGCGCCGGTGCTCGCGACGACGCCCAGCGCCGAGGTGCCCGCGCCGTCGATGTCGATGGTGACGGTGTCACCGGCGTTGGCGCCGACCTGGAACGAGCCCGAGTAGGAGCCGTCGAGAAGCGCCTGGCCGTTGAAGCTCGTCTTGGCCGCAATGCTGCCGAGCTCGGTGGTGAGGTCGGTGAGCTCGACCTGGATGTTCGCGGAGGCCTCGTCGGTCAGCGAGCCGGTGTTGGCACCCTGGACCGTGAGGTCGCGCATGCGCTGCAGGATCGAGGTCGTCTCGTTCAGCGCGCCTTCAGCGGTCTGGACGAGGGAGATGCCGTCCTGGGCGTTGCGCACGCCCATCGTGATGCCACCCATCTGCGAGCGCATGCCCTCGGAGATGGCCAGCCCGGCAGCGTCGTCCGCGGCCCGGTTGATCCGGAAGCCGGACGACAGCTTCTCGAGCGACTTGCTCAGGTCGTTCTGCGTGGTGTTGAGGTTGCGGTACGCGTTCAGTGCCGCCATGTTCGTGTTGATCGAGAGCGCCATGATGAAAACTCCTCCGTGAGTGCAGCAGGATCGCCGCCCATCCATGGGCTGGCACTGTGCTTATCGGACCCCACCCACCCCACATGAGAGATCCAGGCGAACAAAAAGGCGGCGCCCGCTCGACCAAGGTTCTGGACCGAGCAGGCGCCGCCGAGTCGTGCCGTACGGGTCGTGCGCGTGCGGGTTACTGCAGGAGCTGGAGCACGCCCTGCGGGATCGACTTGGCCTGCGCGAGCATGGCCGTGCCGGCCTGCGACAGGATCTGCGCGCGCGTGAACTTCACCATCTCCGACGCCATGTCGGTGTCCCGGATACGGGACTCCGACGCGGTCACGTTCTCCAGCGCCACGTTCGCGTTGTTGATCGTGTGATCGAACGTGTTCTGCTGCGCACCGAGCGCGGCGCGCGACGTCGACACCTCGGAGATCGCGGCGTCGATGTTGGTGAGGTTCTGCGCGATGTCGGTCGACGTCGCGTTCGCTGACGCCGCGAGGCTGACGAGGCCACCGCCGACGCCGCTGCCCACGGTCGTCGCGACGGACTGCAGACCGAGGTCGGAGACCTTGGCGCTGGCGATCGTCACCGAGACGGTGTCGCCCGCGTTGGCGCCGACCTGGAACGAGCCAGTGTAGGCCGTGCCGGCCGCACCCGCCGCGCCGCCGCCGAGGAGCGACTGACCGTTGAACTTGGTCTTCATCGCGATCGAGTCGATCTCTTTGGTGAGGTCGGTGAGCTCGACCTGGATGTTCGCGGAGGCCTCGTCGGTCAGCGAGCCGGTGTTGGCACCCTGGACCGTGAGGTCGCGCATGCGCTGCAGGATCGAGGTCGTCTCGTTCAGCGCGCCTTCAGCGGTCTGGACGAGGGAGATGCCGTCCTGGGCGTTGCGCACGCCCATCGTGATGCCACCCATCTGCGAGCGCATGCCCTCGGAGATGGCCAGCCCGGCAGCGTCGTCCGCGGCCCGGTTGATCCGGAAGCCAGAGGACAGCTTCTCGAGCGACTTGCTCAGGTCGTTCTGCGTGGTGTTGAGGTTGCGGTACGCGTTCAGTGCCGCCATGTTCGTGTTGATCGAGAGCGCCATGATGAAAACTCCTCCGTGAGTGCAGCAGGATCGCCGCCCATCCATGGGCTGGCACTGTGCTTATCGGACCCCACCCACCCCACATGAGAGATCCAGGCGAACCCGTGCGGAGCGCTGATTGCTCAGGCGGTGGTGGCGAGTCCCAGGCCGTGCGTGAAGATCGTGACCTCGTCGGTCTCGCGCTGGCTCGGCAGCGCGACGACGCCAGTGCCCGCGATCTGGGAGGCCCGCGCCAGGAAGGCCGCCTGCTGGGCGACGAGGTCGAAGTACGCCTTCCGGCGCCGCTCCGCCACGCCATCGGGACGGTCGGCCGCCGGCACGAGCGAGGGCTCGAGGCTCGCGTTCATGCCGTCCTTCATCAGCGCGAGCGCCTCGGTGCGCAGCTGGCTGATGCGGGACTGGGTCACGCCGAGCTCCTCGGCGAGGTCGACGACCGCGCGGTCCTGGAAGAACAGCTGCTCGACGACGTAGCGCAGCCGCTCGGGGAGCGTCGTCACCGCGGCGCGCAGGTGCTGCAGCTTCTCGTTCACCAGCAAGGTCTCTTCCGGCCCGATGCTCGGCTCGGAGACGGTGTCGGCGATGGCGCTGTCGAACGCCTCGATGCTGAGGATGCGTCGGTCCGCGTCGCCGCGCGCGGCGTCGACATCGGCGACCGTCGTGCCGAGGGTGTGGGCGAGCTCCTCGCGCGACGGCGACCGCCCGAGGCGGGAGGTCAGCTCGTCACTCATGCTCGCGACTCGACGGGCGCGCTGCCGGGCGCCGCGCGAGACCCAGTCCATGGACCGGAGCTCGTCGAGCAGCGCGCCCCGGATCCGCAGCGCCGCGTAGCGCGCGAAGGGCACGCCCGTCGTGGCGTCGAAGGCCTGGGCCGCTTGGACGAGCGCGAGGGAGCCGGCCGAGGCCAGGTCGTCGCGCGACACGTACGACGGCACCCGGCCGAGCAGCTCGGAGACGTGGTAGCCCACCAGCGGGAGGTTCGCCGTCACGAGTGCGTCGATCTGGATCTCAGGGTTGGCCACGTACAGGTTCTCGTCGCCGGGGGCGGGCCGCTTGAGCGGTTTGGTGCGACGAGAATTCTCTCGGCGCACAGTGACGGCCCCCGGAGCCCGCCGCAGGCCTGCGACCTGGGGCTGCGCCGAACGGGCGACTGGACATGTGAGGTAGGTCACAGTCACTGCCGGGCGCGTCGGCCACCTCCGGCCCTCTGCCTGCAGCGGGCGCGGCGTACGCCGCTGCCGAATCCGACATTCGGGCGGACCGAACGGTCACAATGCCAGGCAGTCGTCCGATAGGAAGCCTGAACAGCACGAACCGTCGCACCACTACTAAGGGAGATCCCGCATGGGCGTGGCAGAACTGTCCGCCGTGCTGTGGCGCGAGCGTCAGCTACTGGAGCTCTTGCTCTTCAAGCTCGAGGAAGAGCAGCTGGTGCTCTCGTCCGGGCGGACCCGCTGGCTGGGGCACGCGACCCGCGAGGTCGAGCAGGTGCTCGACCAGATCCGCGACGCCGAGCTCGGCCGCGCCATCGAGGCCGACGTCGCCGCGCTGGCCTACGGCGTCGCCGCCGGCAGTGGCCTGCTCGCCCTGGCGGAGGCCGCGCCCGAGCCGTGGAAGGAGCTCTTGATGAGCCACCGGGAGGCGTTCGTGTCCCTCACGTCGCAGATCCAGGACGTCGCACAGGGCAACCGTGCACTCCTGACGAGCTCCCACCGCGCCGCCCAGGAGACCATCCTCGGGCTGCAGGAGACGATGCAGACGTACGACCCGCGCGGGTCGACGTCGGCTGCCAGCCCCGCCGCCATGCTCCTCGACCAGTCGTTCTAGCGAGAGGCCTCTCATGAGCACCTTCTCTGGCATGTCCACCGCCCTGAGTTCCCTGATCGCCCAGCGCCAGGCGCTCGAGGTCTCCGGCCAGAACATCGCCAACGCGAACACGGTCGGGTACACGCGCCAGCGCGCGAGCCTGACGTCGGTCGAGTCGCTGACCGTCCCGTCGCTGTTCTCGACGGGCCTGGCCGCCGGCAACGGCACGAAGGTCACCAGCATCGACCGCCTCGGCAACATCTTCCTCGACGCCCGGCTGCGGGCCGAGACCGGCGGGGCGTCGTTCGCCGCGACCAAGGCCGCCGCGTACGCCAACCTCGAGAGCACCGTCGCCGAACCGGGCGACAACGGCGTCTCCGCCGCGCTGCAGGAGTTCTGGGCCGGGTGGGAGACGGTCGGGCTCAACCCGGGCACCGACGCCGCTCGCACCGTGCTGCTCGAGAAGGGCACCGCACTCGCGAGCCGGATCACCGCGGGCTTCGCCGCAGTCTCCACCCAGTGGACCCAGACGCGCACCGAGCTCGACGCCGCGGTCGTCGACGTCAACGCGACCGCGACCGCGGTCGCCGACCTGAACGACAGCATCCGCGGCGTCATCGCCTCCGGGTCGTCCGCGAACGAGCTCATCGATCAGCGCAACGTCCTCGTCACCGAGCTCTCCGCGCTCGTCGGAGCCACGGGCATTGAGCGCCCGGACGGCACGGTCGACGTCATGGTCGGCGGCAACGCCCTCGTGCGCGGCGGCAAGACCCAGGCGATCGCGGCCAGCCCGTCCTACACGATGGGCTCGTCCGTGACCCTGTCCTGGGCCGCGTCGGGGGCGGCACTCAGCGCGGACTCCGGCTCCGTCGTCGGGATGATCTCCGTCCTCGCCCCCGCCGACGCGACCACGAAGAACGGCGGGCTGCTCGCCGAGGCCGCCGCGCGGTACGACGAGCTCGCGATCAAGCTCACGACCAGCGTCAACGAGATGCACCAGGCCTCGTACACCGCGGCTGGCGCCGAGGGCGGCGCCTTCTTTGCCTCGACCGGCGCCCACGCGGCACAGAGCCTCACGGTGGCGATCACCGACGTCAAGGACATCGCCGTCGCGAGCGAGACCGGCGGCGCCCTGGACGGTTCGAGGGCCGACGAGATGGCAGCGATCGGCAAGGAGACCGATGGACCGGACTCCATCTGGACGGCATTCGTGGCCGACCTTGGGGTCAAGTCCCGCTCGGCGACCCAGCGGGCCGTCATCACCGAGTCGACGCGCAGCACCGCCGAGGGCCTGCAGCTGTCCAGCGCAAGCGTCGACGTCGACGAGGAGGCGGTCAACATGCTCGCCTACCAGCGAGCGTACGAAGGCGCCGCGCGCGTGCTCACCGCGATCGACGAGATGCTCGACACCCTCATCAACCGCACCGCCGTCTAGGGAGAACACGATGATCGGCCGCGTCACCCAGCAGACGATCCAGCGCAACACCCTGGCGAACCTGCAGACCAACCTGAACCAGATGTCGGTTCTGCAGAACCGCCTCTCGGGCAAGACGATGATCACCAAGCCGTCGGACGACCCGGCCGGCACAGCCTCGGCGATCGCGCTGCGGGCGACGCTGCGGGCGAACGAGCAGGCAGCCAAGAACATCGACGACGGCACGGGCTGGCTCACGACCGCGAACGACGCCCTCAGCGACTCGCTCAACACGCTCCGCGCCGCGCGCGATCTCACGGTCCAGGGTGGGAACACCGGCTCGCTGACCCCCGAGGCGCGCGAGGCCCTCGCCGTCCAGATCGAGAGCCTGCGCGACACGCTGGTCGCGGCCGCCAACACGACCTACCAGGGCCGGACGGTCTTCGCGGGCACGTCGGACACCGGGTCCGCGGTCACCGTGACCTCCGTCGCGGGAGTCACCACCTACGTGGGCAGCCCCTCAGCAGGGACGGTCGACCGCCGCGTCGATGCGAACACCAAGATCCGGGTCGACGTCGACGGCGGCGCAGCGTTCGGCGACGGCGCGGGCTCGGTCTTCGCGACGCTCGACACGATCGCCGCCAAGCTCCGCGCGGGCACGTCCGTGTCGGGCGACCTCGACGTACTCGACGATCACCGGGACGCGATGATCACCCAGCTCTCCGGCGTCGGCGCGCGGCAGGTCCAGATCGACGACGCCAAGACGCGCGCGCTCGACACCAAGACGACCCTCACGTCCCAGCTCAGCTCGATCGAGGACGTCGACCTCGCCGCGGCCGTCGTCGAGCTGGAGATGCAGGAGGTCGCCTACAAGGCGGCGCTCGGGGCGACGGCACGCGTCATGCAGCCGACCCTCCTGGACTACCTCTCGTGACCGCGACCCGGACCCTCGTCCGTCCCGTCACGGCGCTGCCGGGCCTGCCGGGTCACCTCGAGTACTCCCTCGACGGGCTCGACGACGACGGCACGCTGTTCGCGCTGCGCAGCGCGAGCGACCCGACCGTCCGCCTCTTCGTCGTCCGCCCGGAGGTCTTCTTCGCCGACTACCTCCCCCGGGTCGGCGCCTCGACCCGCGAGGCCCTCGGGCTCGGCGACGACGACGAGGCGCTGCTCCTCGTCGTCGTGCACCCGGGCGACGACGACCGCCCGGCGACGGCGAACCTCCTCGCCCCCGTGGTGATCAACCCGGCGACGGGCGCGGCGTCGCAGGTCGTGCTCAGCGACGGCGACTGGCCCCTGCGCGCCCGGCTCGGCTGACCCGACGCCGCCGCCCGATACCACCCGCCGCACGCACGTGAGCGGCCAGAACCAAGGAAATTCGACGATGAGCTCGACCCTGCTGCCGACCCTGTCCGAAGCCATGGTCCGCCGCCAACCCGTCGTGCGCGCCGACCGGACGGTGCACGGCTATGCCGTGAGCGTCGTCGTCCGGCCCCCGAAAACGCGCGCGCAGGAGGTCCGCAGCATCGACGACCTGGTGCACGAGCAGTACGAGCGGCTCGACCTGGCCACCCTCGCGGGCACCCTGGTGGTGTTCGTGCGCGCGACCACGGCCATGTGCACCAGCGACTGGCCCCTGCCCGAGACCCCCGGCGGGCTGATCCTCGAGGTCCCGCCCGCGTTCGCCGGCCTGCCTGACGCGATCGAGCACCTCGTGCGGCTGCGCGCCGCCGGAGTCGGCCTCGCGCTCGGCGACTTCCAGCCCGGCGGCGCGCAGGACGCGCTGCTGCCGCACGTCGACTTCGCCAAGGTCGACCTCGAACGCGGCACGGCGGCCGCCGCCGCGGCGATCTCGCTCGCGCACCTGCACGCGGTCACCGTCGTCGCCGAGCGCGTCGACACCGAGGCCGCGGTGACGTTCTGCGCGGCCCACCGCGTCGAGCTGCTCCAGGGCCCGCTCTTCCAGCGCGACGCGCCGACGACGACCCGTGAGTTCACGGCCGGCGAGCAGCAGTGCTTCGGTCTGCTCACGCTGCTCGCGCGCGCGGGCGACGGCGGCGAGGTCGACTACGACGCCGTCGTCGCGATGATCAAGTCCGACCCCGAGCTGACGATGCGGGTGCTCCACCTGGTCAACAGCGCCGCGTACGCGCTGCGGGGGCGGGTCGACTCGGTGCACCAGGCCGTCGTGCTGCTCGGCCCGGTGCCGCTCAGCTCGCTCGCCGCGGCCGCGATCGTCCACGCCGGCGACCACACCATGTCCGGCCTGTGGTTCGTGCTCACGCGCGCGACCGCCTGCCGCACCCTCGCCGGCGACGACGCCGCGTACACGGTGGGCCTGCTGTCCGCCGTCGCGTCCCAGCAGCGGATCGCCCCCGCGGCGCTGATCGCGCGGACGGGCGTCTCGGCCGACGTCGCCATGGCCGTCGAGTCGCTCAGCGGCACGTACGGACCAGTGCTGGCCGCCGTGCTCGCCTACGAGGAGAACGACTTCTCCACGGTCGAGGCGACCGGCCTGCCGCTCTTCGACGTCGCTCGCGGCTACCTCGGCGCGGTCACCGACGCGCTCGGCACGGTGACCACGCTCTCGAGCGTCGGCTGACCGGCGTCTACGCTGAGCCCGTGCCCACCGTCCGCCACCTGCTCCTGAACCCCCGCGACCGGCGCGCCGACCCGGCACCGCTCGCGGTCGACCTGACCGGCGTGTTCGGCATCGGCATCGCGGGGTGGGTCGTCGCGCTGATCGTCACCTGGTTCCGCTGGCAGGCCGGTCAGGTCCCCGCGACGTCGGCCCTGACCTGCGTCGCCGGCATCGCGCTCGGCGTCATCGCGGTGATCTGGGCCCGCCACCAGCGCGAGCCCCAGGTGGACGCGCCCGCGAGCTGACGCGCGCCTAGGTCGAGGGCCGCGCGTCTCGGGCCGCGCGCGCTCAGGCCGCCGTCGCCGCCCCGAGCCGCGCCTCGATGGCGAGCACGAGCGCGGGCAGCTTCGCGGGCGGGACCGGGCGGCCGAGGCCGAAACCCTGCGCCGCGAAGCAGTCCATGTCGCGCAGCATGCGCAGCGTCGCGTCGTCCTCGACACCCTCGGCGACGACCTCGAGCCGCAGGTGCCGGGCGAGCTCGATCGTGGATCGGACGATCGTCGCGCTCGCCTCGTCCCGAACCAGGTCCGTGATGAACGTCCGGTCGATCTTGAGCCGGCCCATCGGCAGTCGCTGCAGGTAGGCGAGCGAGCTGTACCCCGTGCCGTAGTCGTCGATCGACAGCGTGATCCCGAGGTCCGCGAGCGCACCCAGAACCTGCCGCGACCGGGCCGGGTCCATCATCACCGTGCCCTCCGTGATCTCCAGCTCGAGCGCCGTCGCCGGCAGGCCGTGCCGGGCCAGCGCCGCGCGCACGTCCGTCAGCAGCGCCGGGTCGAGCAGGTTGCGGGCCGAGAGGTTCACCGCGACCGTCAGCTCGAGCCCGGCCGCTCGCCAGCGCGCGCACTGCTCGACTGCTAGGTCCAGGAGGTACCGCGTCAACGGCCCGATCACCCCGGTCTGCTCGGCCGCGGGGATGAACGCGTCCGGCACGAGCAGGCCGTGCACCGGGTGCTCCCAGCGTACGAGCGCCTCGACCCCGAGCACGCGCCCGCTGCGGAGCTCGACCTGGGGCTGGTAGTGCAGCACGACCTCGCCGCGGGCGAGGGCGCCGAGCAGCTCGCCGACGAGCTGCGCGGCGAACGTCCCGCCGGTCTCCAGCTCCGCCTGGTAACGAGCGATCCGTCCGGGCCGGGACCGGGCGCTGACGAGCGCAACATCCGCCCGGTGCAGCGCGAGGGCCGCCGTCGGCGCGTCGCCGGGCACGAGGACGCCGCCGAGGCACACCTCGACGCTCAGGCTGAGTCCCGCCAGCTCGTACGTGCCCTCGAGGGATCGCTTGAGGAGCAGGGCCTGAGCGTCCCGGTCGAGGCTGGACGCCGGCTCTCGACGGGCGGGGGCCAGCCGGTGCAGGACGGCGAACGTGCCCTCGCCCGTGCGCGCGACGACCGCGTCGGGCCCGAAGAGCACGAGCAGTCGGCTGCCGACCGCGGCGACGAGCGCGTCGCCGACGTCGTGCCCGAATGAGTCGGTGACGTCCGCGAACCGCTCGATGTCCACGAGGATGACCACGGCGGCGGCAGGCGGCGGATCCGACAGCCGCTCGGGCCCGGTCCCGGTCTCGGCGAAGGCCGTGGCGCCGACGAAGAGCTCGTCGAGCCGGTCCGCGAAGCCGCGCCGGTTCGCCAGGCCCGTGACGAAATCGGTCTCCGCGAGCGCGCCGAGGCGCGCCGCCTGCCGCGTGAGCCGGCGCACCATGCCGATCATCCGCGCCAGGATGAGCCCCGCCATCGCGGCCGACGCGATCACCACCGGCCACGGATGCAGCCCCGTGTCGGTGAGCAGGCCGATCGTGACGATCGCCGGGCCGGTCATCACGGCGGCCATCAGGCCGACGAGCCGGTTCACGAGCATGGCGTCCTCGCGCGCGGGCG
Source organism: Pengzhenrongella sicca (assembly GCF_017569225.1). Taxonomy (GTDB): domain Bacteria; phylum Actinomycetota; class Actinomycetes; order Actinomycetales; family Cellulomonadaceae; genus Pengzhenrongella; species Pengzhenrongella sicca. The sequence goes on along the minus strand of NZ_CP071868.1, from coordinate 464,737 downwards.
CCGGCTCGGACAGCGCCCGCATCGAGGGATGCAGCGCGGCCGCGGCCCACAGCACGAAGGCCAGGAGCCAGCCGACGTCGAGCGGCCGCTCGAGCGGAGCGAACGCCGCGTCGAGCTGCACTCGCTGCAGCAGCCCGTTGCTGAGGAGCAGGACGGCCACCGACGCAACGAGCAGGCGGGATGCGGCGTTCCACAGGCCCGGCCCGGTCACGAGCCGGATCGCGGTCGTCACGAGCAGCACGTCGCACAGCGGGTAGGTGGCCGCGATGACGCGATCGAGCACCGGGGCCTCGACGGCCCACGCCGGGACCACGACATAGACCCACGACACGAGGCCGACGCCCATCGTGAGCACGGCGGTGTCGATCATCGCGGTCGCGCCGCGGCCCCGGTCACGCGCGCGCGCGAGCATCAGCAGGCCCAGCGCCAGCAGGAGGTAGGCGACGAGATAGGGGACGTACGCCCACACCGGCGGCGGGACGGCGGCGGACGGCACCTGCGTGTGCCAGTTGTACGCCGCGTCGCCCACGAGCCAGGCGCCGTTGCCCCCCGCGATGAGCACCCAGGCGCGGGCATTCACCGGCCGGTTCCTGCGCAGCCCGATGCTCATGGCGACGACGGCCGACACGCCGAGCGCGAGGTAGCCCACGTACCGCGGCAGCCCGCGGGGCAGCGCGAGCTCACCGACCGTGAGCAGGACGCCCACGATCAGGTACTGCCACCATCGCGCGCCTCGGCCCCCCATGGCGGGCCCATCGGCCCCGCTGGCAGGGAGATGAGACCCCGGACGAGTGACGTCGGCGGAGCGGGCCCGGTTTCAGCCATCTGCGCGCCTGTCGCCCGGCCCGCCGCTCGCCCGGCTCAGGGGTCGGGCGGTGAGTCCAGCGCCGCGCGGATCTCCCGCGCCGCCGCGCGCCGGCGCGTGGCCGCGTTGGCGTGATCGGAGAACCGCGGCACCCAGCGGGCGAGGCCGGCGGCCGCCAGCAGCCCGAACGCTCCCATCGTGGCGATCCCCGCCGCGAGGCTGCCCAGCGCGGCGCCGGCCGCGACCACGAGCGGCCCTGCCGCATTGCCGGAGTCCGAGAACAGCCGCCAGATCCCCAGGAACTGCGGCCGCACGGCCCGGGGCGCGACGTCGGCGCCGAGGGTCATGAGGATGCCCGAGCCGATGCCGTTGCCCAACCCCATCACCATCGCCGCCGCGGTGACCCCCGCGAGCGTCGAGGTGATCGGCAGCAGCAGGATCGAGCCGCCGAGGATCAGCATCGACGGGATCGCGACCCACAGGCGCCCGCGCCGGTCCATCACCCGGCCCGCGGGGTAGAACAGCAGCATGTCGACGGCGCCGGAGATGCCGAAGATGATGCTCGTCGTCGCGGGGCTGAAGCCCAGCTGCGCCGACCACAGCGGCAGGACGACCTGGCGGCTCGCGCGGACCGCGCCGACCGCGAGAACGGCGAAGCCGAGCGTCGCGAAGACCTTCCCGTTCTGCCGCAGGACCGTCCCCATCGCGATGTGGGCGCCCTGGCGGCGGCGGATCGTCTCGGCGCCGGCGGCGTCGGGCACGACGAGCACGACGACGCCGGCCAGCAGGCTCGTGCCGACGGCGAGCCAGTACACGCCGCGCAGGTCCGACAGGTGCACGATCGCGGCGCCGAGGAACGGCCCGATGAACGCGCCGATCCGCTGCACGCCGCCGAGCGTCGAGAGCGCCCGGGCGCGCATCATCACCGGGATGACCTCGGTGAGGTAGGCCTGCCGCGCGAGCACGAAGACGGCGTTGGTCGCGCCGACCGCGAAGACGCCGATCCCGAGCACCCACAGGCTCGGGGCCAGCGCGCAGCCCGCGAGCGCGATCATGCTCAGCCCGGCCGCGACGAGCATCGCGCGCCGGTCGCCGATCCGGGCCGCGAGCGCGCCGGCCGGCACGTCGCCGGCGATCTGGCCGACGCCGAGCAGCGCGACGAGCACCGCCGCGACGGCGAGGTTCCCGCCCAGGTCGACGGCCGAGAGCGGGATGATCGGGGCGATCGCGCCGATCCCGATCTCGAACACGAGCGCGGGCGCGTACACGCCGCGGGCGACCTGGCGCAGCGGAGAGCGGGTCGAGGTCACCGGTCGAACGCCGCCTCGGTGCGCAGCTCGGCCGCGCGGTCCGGCTCCGTGAGCGCGAGCTCGAGCGCGTGGCGCAGCTCCCACCGTCCCGCGGCCTGCGCGAGCCCGCGCGCGAGCGCGGCGAGCTGCGTCGCGTGCACGACGGCGTCGCTCCCGGTCCCCTCGACCCACCAGTCGACCGGGGCGCCACCGGCGTGCAGGTCGTCGTGCTCCAGCCACGTGCGCGGGGCGCCCGGGACGAGCGCGAGTGCGGCGTCGGGCGTCGGGCCGATCGAGCCGTCGGGGTCGACGGCGTCCGGCGCGTCGACGTCAGGGTCGTCGCCGAGGTCGTCCGCGAGCGGAAGGTCGAGCAGCGCGCCCAGGCGCGCGGCCAGCGCCGCGGGCGCGGGCACGAGCGCGGCGACGTCCGGCCGCTGCAGCCACATCGGCTGGGGCGCGACCGCGGCGTCGTCGGCGTGCACCATGCGCACCTGCCCCGGGCCGACGAGCGCCGGCAGCCGCTCGGGCACGCGGTCGAGCTCGACCTCGGCCGCGGCCGCGTCGGCGAGCGCGCGCCAGAGCGTGACTGCGACGTCCGGGTCGACGGGCGTGCCGACCGGGCCGAGCTCGTCGAGCAGGTCCGCCCAGGCCTCGCCGTCGAGCTCGCCGAACTCCTGCACCCCGCCGAGCGCGCCGAGCACCGCCGGGTCGAGCCCGACCAGGCCGGAAGGCACCGGCGCGAGCAGCTCGCGGAGCCCGTGCGGCGCGCCCGCGAGCGCGAACGGGTCGCCGAGCCCGAGCGCGGCCGGGGTCCGCCCGCGCAGCCACCAGGCCGTGTACGACGGCGCGGACCGGGCCCGGAGGTCGCCGTCGGCCCGGACGGGCTCGAGCAGCGCGCGGCGCAGGTCGGGGTCCGCGGCGAGGTGCCCGAGCACCGCGGGCCACGCGTCGTCGCGGACGGCGTCGAGGTCCGCGACGGCCGTCAGCTCGCCGATCAGCACCCCGGCGCCGAGGCGCGCCGCCAGGAGCTCGAGGTAGTCGTCCCAGCCGTCCAGGGACCGGGTCGCGAGCTCGTCGCCGGGCTCCCCGAGCAGGCCCTCCCCCGGGGCCTCGACGAGCAGGTCCGCGACCCGCACGAGCGCGAGGTGGTCCCGGACGCCGACGGCGGCCAGGACGGCGGCACCCCAGCGCTCGACGAACTCGTCCCCGACCGGCGCGAGGACGCGGTCGTCGAGCAGCTGGGCGGCCACGGACCCGCCGAGCACCAGGCCGGCGGCGGGCGTCGGCTCGTCGGCCGCGTCGCGCAGGGTCAGCTCGGCGAGCCAGCCGGCGGCCTGCGCCGGGACGTGGCCGTCGGCCAGCGCGCCGGCGACCAGCGTGAGCACCGCGTCGGCGACGTCGTCGGCGAGGTCGAGGTCGTCGTCGGCCGCGACCTCGAGGACGGCCTCGCGGACCGCGGGCAGCAGGAGGAGCCCGCCGGGCTCGGGGGCGGCGGCGCCGAGCCGCTCGAGCAGCGGGTGGGCGACCGCGGGGTCGACGAGCCGCAGCCCCCAGCGGGCGAGGACGTCGAGGGTGCGCAGGTGCGCGCCCGGGCCGGCACCGGCTGACGGGGCGGGCAGCACGAGCCCGCGAGCGCCGCGGACGACGCGGCCGTCCGCGAGCAGGACGGGCAGCGCCCCGAGCGCCTCCCGCACGGCCGGGTCGGCGGCCGCGGGGGCGAGCGCGGCGTACAGCGCGTGCCAGTGCGCGGGCTCCGCCGCGGTCGGAAGCTCCTCGATCAGGTCGGCGAGCTCGCGGAGCTCGACGCCGAGCACGCGGGCGGGCGCCTCCTGGCCCGGGCCGAGGACGACGAGGTTCGCGGCCCAGCGCGCGAGCGCGCCGATCGCCGCCGGGTCCCGCCCGATCTCGCCCGCGAGGGCGACGGCCCGCCGCGGCTCGATGAGCGTGCCCGCCGTCGGGTCGGCCTCGGTGTCGAACGTCGCCGCCGGTGGCGGCGCCAGCAGCGGCGCGGCCGACAGCCGCGCGACGATGAGCTCCGACAGGTCGCCATCGAGAGCGCCCGCCGGCAGCCCGAGCGGGACGAGCGCGAGCGGGTCGCCGCCCGCCTCGGCGACGCCGCGGGCCAGGTCGGCGTACACGTCGGCCGCGCGCTCGAGCACCGCGTCCGTGAGCGGACCGCGCGCGACGTGGCGGCGCGAGGGGTCGAGCGGGAGGGTCGCGACGAGCAGTGCGGGCAGCGCGCTGCGCTCGTCGGTCGGGGTCGGCGCGTGCACGACGCCGCCCCACTCCTGCGCTCCGCGCTCGGCCGGCGCCTCGAAGCCGCCGGGCGCGCCGGCGCGGCGGGGCAGGGCCCACGTCACGCTCCACTCGCGCGCCGTGCGCTCCTCGACGGGGCGGTCCGCGAGCAGCACGAGGTCGAGCGTCCCCGCGCCGCGCGCGATCGTCCAGCGCGCGCCGACGTCGGCGATCCGGTGCTGCGATCGCTGCGCCGGCAGGTCGATCTCGATCACGATCTCCGTCAGCGCCGGCAGCGCGAGCAGCAGCGGGTCGCGGACCTCGGCGAGCAGCGCCCGCACCTGCGCCACGGCCGCGCCGTCGCGGAGCTCGAGCACGACGGCGGTGTCGTAGCCGGCGGGCGGGCGCTCGGCGTCGGGCCGCGGCAACCGGAGCGCGGGCAACGACCCCTCGCGGCGCCGGACCTCGGCGGCGAGCGCGGGATGCGACGGCGCGAGCGCGGCCAGCTCGGCAGCGGTCGCGGCGAGCGAGAACCGGACCCCGCCGGCGGTGGACCGCACCGAGACCTCGTCCGCGACGGACCGGACCGCGGCGAAGCCCACGCCGAACCGGCCGACGGGCGACGTCGCGCCCCGCCCGTCCCGCTTGGCGGACGCGCGCAGGGAGGCGAGCGACGCGACGCCGTCGGCGTCGAGCGGCGCCCCCGTGTTCGCGGCGACCAGGACGGTCCGCCCGTCCGCCTCGGCCAGCCGCAGGAGCAGGTGACCGTCGACGCCCGCGCGGGTCGCGGCGTCGGCGGCGTTCTGCGCGAGCTCGACGACCACGCGGTCGCGGTAGTAGCCGCGGGCGTGGTCCTCCTCGGTGTTCGCGTCCTCGCGCAGCCGCGCCGGGGACGCGGCCCACGCCTGCAGGACGGCGCCGCGTAGGGCGGCCGTCCCGAAGGCGTCCGGGGTCACGGCTGGGGAGCGGCGGCCGGTGTCTCGGCGACGACGTCGGCGGCGGCCTCGGTCGGAGCGGCCTCGGTCTGCAGTGCATCGGTCTGCAGTGCATCGGTCAGCTCGGCGGCGTCGGTCAGCACGGCGGCGTCGGTCGGCACCGCGTCGTCGGCCGGGGGCTCGACGACCTCGGCGATCGCGGCGGGCTGCTCCGCGAGCAGCGACACGAGCTCGACGTCGAGGTCGTCGAACAGCGCGTTCGCGGCCGGCCAGTCGCTCGCGTGCGGCTCGACGTCGGTGTCCGAGTGCGCGCCGCAGCCGTGGTCGAGGCTGACGACCTTGCCGTCGTCGGGCGACCACTCGTTCGCGCAGACCCCGAACAGCTGCCCGAGCGGGCCGCTCAACGGGATGATGAAGGCGCAGGTCTGGCACGGCGCGCTGGCCGCGACGGCGCCCGGCGACGTCGGCCCCTGCGAGCCGGCGTACCAGCGCTCCGCGGCGCGGTCGAGGCCCTCGGGGGCGAGCACGCGCAGCCGCGCGAGCGCGAGCTCGTCGATCGCGACCTGGTCCTGCTCGTCGTCGCCCGTCGAGACGTACCCGGGCACGAGCCGCGCGTCGTCGGGCATGAAGGGCAGCACGTCGCCCGCGCTGAGGTCGCCCGGGCGCAGGCGCTCGGACCACGGCAGCCACGCGGGCGCGAGGATCGCGTCGTCGCCGGGCAGCAGCTCGACCTCGCAGATCGTCGCGACGCGGGCACGGGGCGCGCGCGCGAGCGTCACGGTCCAGTGCCAGCCGCGGTAGCCGGGGGCGGTCGACGCGAACTGGTGGGACACCAGGCGATCGCCCTCGACGATGACGCCGAGGTGCTCACCGACGTGCTCGGGCCACTCAGCCGCCTCGAGGGCGACCTGCCGGGCGAGCTCGACGGCGTTCGTCAGGACGGCGTCCTTGGTTGCGGTAGCCATGGCTCAGGCCTCGAGACTGTCGGCGACGGCGCGGAGCAGGGCGGCGTACTTGGCGCCTCTCGCCTTCTCCGGGTACCGGCCGCGGCGGAGGTCGTTGCCGACCTTGTCGAGCACCTTGATGAGGTCCTCGACGATGACGACCATGTCATCGACCGGCTTGCGCGCGGCCTTGGCCACCGAGGGGATCGGGTCCAGCACGCGCACGGACAGCGCCTGCGGGCCGCCGCGGCCGTCGGCGACGCCGAAGTCGACCTTGGTGCCGGGCTTCGGGGCCGGAGCGCCCGCGGGCAGGGCCGAGGCGTGCAAGAAGACCTCGTTGCCTTCATCGCTCGCGATGAAGCCGAAGCCTTTCTCGGTGTCGAACCACTTGACCTTGCCGGTGGGCACTGGAACCTCTGTGACGTCGATGGGCAGGAACTACGGGGCAATCTACGGGGGCAACCCGCTGAGGCAACCCACGCAGGCCACCTAGCGGGCAACTTACGGGACAACTCAGTCGGTCATCGCACAGTTTATCGGCCCCAGCCCGCCCTGGTCTGCCCAAACCGCCCCACACGCCCCCGACTTCGCCCCACCACTCCCCTTTCGCGCCCCCGCCGGCCCCCCGGCGGCCAGCGTGACGTCGCCGTCGGCGAGTTCGTCAGTTGGCGCCGAGTTCGTCCATTTCACGGGACGAACTCGGCGCAAAATGACGAACTCGAGGCCGGCCCCAGGCCGACCCCGGGCTGAGGTCGCGATGACGGGTGCGGGGAGCCGAGAGCGGGCACGGCGGGTCGCAGGGCGAGCATGGGGGCTCGCGGGCGCGTGCGCCGCGTACCCTAGTGCGAATGGCCACCTTTAGCGAGCACCTGCGATCGCGCAGTGATGCCGAGCTCGTCACTCTCCTTGGTCGGCGCCCTGACCTGGCGAATCCCGCACCGTCGACGCTGGTCTCGCTCGCGGCCCGGGCCACCAGCCGGTTCAGCCTCGAGCGCGCGCTCGCGGCCGTCGATGCCTCCGTCCTGCAGGTGCTCGAGGCGGTCGTCGCCCTCGACGAGATCCGCCCCACGGTCACGCTCGACGACGTCGGCGCCGCGCTCGGCGCTCCGATGCCCGACGCCGTGGCGCGAGCCCTCGAGCTCGCGCTGCTGTGGGGCGACGGCCCGGCGCTGCACGCCGCCCCCGGTCTCGGCGAGCTCGTCGGTCCGTACCCAGCCGGCCTCGGGCCGGTCGCCGCCGACAGCCCCCTGGAGTCCGCGGTCCGCACGACGCTCGACGCGGCCCTCGACGCCGCCCGCACCGACCCCGGCGCCCTCGCGCGCGCCGTCGACGGCCTGCTCGCCGACGCCCCGCCCGGGGCGCGCGAGGTGCTGGACGCGCTGGCCTGGGGCCCGCCCGTCGGCCGCGTGCCGGCGCCTTCCTCGGTCGGCGCGCGCGCCGCGGTGGACTGGCTGCGCTCGCGCGGCCTGCTCCGGACCGCCGACGCCGCACGCGTGCTGCTGCCCCGCGAGGTCGGCCTGGCCCTGCGCGGCGGCCGGACGCACCGCGAGCCCGCCGTCGCCGAGCCGCTGCCGGCCGGGACGAGCCTGCCCGTGGCTACCGTCGAGGACGAGTCGGCGCGCGGCGCGCAGGACATCATCCGCCTGATCGCGGCCCTGATCCGGGAGTGGGAGCGGGTTCCCCCGCCGGTGCTGCGCTCCGGCGGGCTCGGCGTGCGCGAGCTGCGGCGCGTCTCGGCGCAGCTCGACATCGACGACTCGCTCGCGGCGCTCGTCGTCGAGCTCGCCGGCGCCGCCGGACTCGTCATCGACGACTCCGAGGACCAGCCCACCTTCTCCCCCACGCTCGACGTCGACGACTGGCTCGACGCCGACCTGCCCGACCGGTGGGCGACGCTCGCGACGGCCTGGCTCACCATGACCCGCACGCCGTGGGTCGTCGGCGGCCGCGACGAGCGCGGGGAGCTGCGCGCGGCGCTCGACCCGGAGCTGTCGCGCCCGTGGGCTCCCCGCCTGCGGCACGCGGTCCTCGACGTGCTCGCCGCCCGCGAGCCTGGCACCGTGCTCGACGCCGACGAGATCGTCACCGTCCTGCGCTGGCGCACCCCGCGGTCCGTCCCGCCGCTGGCCGCGGTCGAGGCGACCCTGCGCGAGGCCGGCGCGCTCGGCGTGCTCGGCGCGCAGTCGCTGACCGTCGCCGGGCGCGCGCTGCTGCACCCGGCCGGCGGGCTCACGGGGGTGACGGGCGCCGACAAGGCGGCCGCCGCCGACGCGATCGCCGCCGCGCTGCCTGCCGCCGTGTCCGAGCTGCTGCTGCAGGGAGACCTCACGGGCATCGTGCCCGGCCGGCCCACGCGCGAGCTCGCGTCCCTGCTCGAGCGCGCGGCCAAGGTCGAGTCCCGCGGGGCCGCCGTGACGGTTCGGTTCACCACCGAGTCCGTGCGCGCCGCCCTCGACGGCGGCCAGACGGCCGACGAGCTGCTCGCCGAGCTCACCACGTTCGCGCGCGGCCCGGTCCCGCAGCCGCTCGACTACCTCGTGCGCGACGCCGCCCGCCGGCACGGCCGCCTGCGCGTCGGCGCGGCGCTCGGCTACGTGCGCTCCGAGGACCCGATGCTGCTCGCCGGCCTCGTCGAGGACCCGACCCTGGCCGACCTCGGCCTGGTCCGGATCGCCCCGACGGTGCTCGTCGCGCACGCGAGCCCGTCGGCGCTGCTCGCGGCGCTGCGCGACCGCGGCCTGTCCCCCGCCGGCGAGGGCCCCGACGGCCAGGTCGTGCACGCCCGCCCGATCGTGCGCCGGGTGCGCGCCGGCGCCCGCCGACGCCGCGGCGCCGGCGGCGTCATCAGCTCCGTCCCGGCGGCCTCGGCCGGCGCCAGCGTGCCGCACCAGAACGTGCCGGGCGACGACGAGCAGCACGACGCCGAGCGCCTCGCGCTGCTCGTGCCCGCGCTGCGCCGGGCCGAGACCCAGGCGCGGTCCGACCGCGCCGCGAACTCGCAGAACCTCGAGGGCGGCGGCTCGGCGAGCGCGGGAACAGTCGACCCCGTCGCGGCGTTGGCAACCCTGCGGGAGGCGGCGGCCGATGGACGCGAGGTCTGGCTCGAGATCGTCGGGCCGCAAGGAACGCCGCGCCGTCGTCGGGTTCGCCCGTTGCGCGTCGACGCCGGCCGGGTGCGCGCGGTCGACACCGAGCGCGACGCCGAGCTGACCGTGGCGGTGCACCGCATCGCCGGCGTGACCTTGATCAAGTAGCAGACGACAGCAGACCGACGGCAGTAGGAGAAGGCACACACCGATGAACGATGGTCCCCTGATCGTGCAGAGCGACAAGACGCTGCTGCTCGAGGTCGACCATGAACGCGCCGCCGCGTGCCGGCGCGAGATCGCCCCGTTTGCCGAGCTCGAACGCGCGCCCGAGCACGTGCACACCTACCGGCTGACGCCGCTGGGGCTGTGGAACGCGCGCGCCGCAGGGCACGACGCCGAGCAGGTCGTCAACGTCCTGCTCGAGTACTCGCGCTACCCGGTGCCGCACGCCCTCCTGGTCGACGTGGCCGAGACCATGTCCCGGTACGGGCGCTTGCAGCTCGTCGCCGACCCGGTGCACGGGCTCGTGCTGCACGCGCTGGACAAGGCCGTGCTCGAGGAGGTGCTCCGCTCGCGGCGCACCGCCGGGCTGGTGGGCGAGCGGCTCGACGACACCGACGTCGTCGTGCACCCGAGCGAGCGCGGGCACCTCAAGCAGGTGCTGCTCAAGCTCGGCTGGCCGGCGGAGGACCTCGCGGGGTACGTCGACGGCGAGGCGCACGCGATCGACCTCGACACGAGCGGCTGGGAGCTGCGCCCGTACCAGCAGCAGGCGATCGACAACTTCTGGTTCGGCGGCTCGGGCGTGGTCGTGCTGCCCTGCGGGGCAGGCAAGACCCTCGTCGGCGCCGGCGCGATGGCGCGGTCGAACACGACCACGCTGATCCTGGTGACCAACACCGTCTCGGCGCGGCAGTGGCGCGACGAGCTGCTCAAGCGCACGTCGCTGACCGAGGATGAGATCGGGGAGTACTCCGGCTCGCGCAAGGAGGTCCGCCCCGTCACAATCGCGACGTACCAGGTCATGACGACGCGTCGCAAGGGCGTGTACACGCACCTCGAGCTGCTCGACGCACGCGACTGGGGCCTCGTGATCTACGACGAGGTCCACCTGCTGCCGGCGCCCATCTTCCGTATGACGGCGGACCTGCAGGCCCGCCGCCGGCTCGGCCTGACCGCGACGCTCGTGCGCGAGGACGGCCGCGAGGACGAGGTCTTCTCGCTCATCGGGCCCAAGCGGTTCGACGCGCCGTGGAAGGACATCGAGGCGCAGGGCTACATCGCGCCCGCCGACTGCATCGAGGTGCGCCTGACGCTGCCTGAGCGCGAGCGCATGATCTACGCGACGGCCGAGCCGGAGGACAAGTACCGGCTCGCGTCCTGCGCGGCGGGCAAGAACCGCGTCGTCGCGGAGCTGGTCGCCAAGCACGAGGGCAGCCCGACGCTCATCATCGGCCAGTACCTCGACCAGCTCGCCGACCTGGCGGAGCACCTGCAGGCCGAGGTCATCACGGGCGCCACGACCGTCCCGGAGCGGCAGCGCCTGTACGAGGAGTTCCGCACGGGCGTGATCACGAAGCTCGTGGTCAGCAAGGTCGCGAACTTTTCGATCGACCTGCCGGAGGCGTCGGTCGCGATCCAGGTGTCGGGCTCGTTCGGCTCGCGCCAAGAGGAGGCGCAGCGGCTCGGCCGAATCCTGCGGCCCAAGGCGGACGGGCGGACGGCGCACTTCTACACCGTCGTCGCGCGCGACACCGTCGACCAGGAGTTCGCCGCGCACCGTCAGCGCTTCCTCGCCGAGCAGGGCTACGCGTACACGATCATCGACGCCGAGGACCTCGTCCCCGACGAGCTAGCGGACTGACCCGGCGGCCACGGCCGCGAAGCCCTCCGCGATCGCGCGGCCTGCGGCGGCGATCTCGGGCTCGGCGGCGGCGTACTCCGCGCGCACGGCGGCCGCGTCGACGTCGTCATACTGGGCCGCCCACGCCTGCAGGGTCCGCGCGCTCGCCTCCGGGTGGAACTGGACGCCCCACGCCGAGCCGATCCGGAACGCCTGGTAGGGGTACATGTCGCTCGACCCCAGCCACGCGGCCCGCGGCGGCAGGCCCACGACGGCGTCCGCGTGCATGCTCGGCAGCGGCGTCGATCGCGGCCGGGCCGGCCCCACGAGGGCGCCCAGCACGGGGTCCCCCGCGGCCTCCGGGCGCCAGTGGATCCGCGCGACGCCGGCCTCCCGCCCGGGCGGCGCCGCGACCTGGAGCCGGCCTCCGCAGGCGACCGCGAGCAGCTGCGCGCCCAGGCAGATCCCGAGCGTCGGCGTGCCCGCCGCGACGCACGCCGCGAGGAGCGCGCGGGTCGCGGGGAGCCAGGGCGCGACGTCGTCGGCGAGGGCGTTCATGTGGCCGCCGAGCACGACGAGACCGGCGCCGACGGCGGCGGGGTCGGCGGGGAGCTGGTCCCCCGCCCAGGCGCGCACGACGGTGAGCCGCGCGGGCGCGAGCCACTCGGCGAAGCGGTCGAGGTCGACGTCCTCGTCGTGCTGGATGACGGTCAGGTCGGGGCCGACAGTCAGGTCGGGAGCGAAAGTCACGCGCAGACGGTACCGGACGGCGCGCGTTTGCCTTGGCGGGGGCGGGCGGTAAGGATCGGGGCGTGACCCACCGACGCCCGACCCGGATTGCCGCGCACGCTGGCCGAGGGATCGCGGTGCTGCTGGGGGCGGCGGTCGCGGTGGGGCTCGCCGCCGGCCCGGCGGCTGCGGAGCCCCCGCTGAACCTGCCGACCGAGCTCGTGGACGACGCGAACGTGCTCGGGTCGGACGCCGACGCCGTGGCCGCGGCGCAGTCCGACCTCACCGACGCCACGGGGCTCCAGCTCTTCGTCGTGTTCGTCCCCACCTTCGACGGCGCCGACGGCGTCACCTGGGCGGTCGAGACGGCCGAGAAGTCGGGCCTCGGCGCCGACGACCTCCTGCTCGCCGTCGCCACGACCGACCGCCGCTACGGGCTCGTGGCCCAGGACGGCGCCCCGATCAGCGACGCCGACCAGGAGACGATCCGCAGCACGGTGCTCGAGCCGCAGCTCGCCGACGACAACTGGGCCGATGCCGTGATCGACACCGCGGGCGCGCTCGAGGACGCCGCGAACGGTGCGGAGGTCGGCGGGTCGGGCTCGAGCGACGCCGGCTCGGACCGCTCCGGCGGCGGCTTGAACTCCCTGCTGACCTGGTTCCTGCTGGGGATCGTCGTGATCGGCGCGATCCTGGTGTTCCGCTCGATGCGCGCGCGGAAGTCCGGCACCGGCGCGGGCGCGGGACCGGGCCGAGTCGGGGCGCCCGGCGTGCCGGCGCCGGTCGATACCGCGACGCTCGACCGGCGGGCCAGCGCGGCCCTGGTCGTGCTGGACGACGAGCTGCGCGCGTCCGAGCAGGAGCTCGGCTTCGCCCAGGCGCAGTTCGGCGCCGAGGCGACCCGGGCGTTCACCGACGTGCTCGCCGCCGCGAAGGCGGACGCGCTCGAGGCGTTCCGGCTGCGCCAGCTGCTGGACGACTCCGAGCCGGAGACCGAGGACCAGCGGCGGGCGATGCTCACCGAGGTCCTCGACCGGTGCACGCGCGCGGACGCCGCGCTGACCGAGCAGACCGAGGCGTTCGACGCGCTGCGCGACCTGCAGGCCCGCGCGCCCGAGCTGCTCGAGACGACCGACCGGCGGGCGGTCGAGGTCGCGGCCCGCGTCGAGCCCGCCCGGCAGGCGCTCGCGCGGCTCGCGAGCACGTATCCCGCGACGTCCCTTGTCTCCGTCGGCGCGAACCCCGACCAGGCCGAGCAGCTGCTCGCCGCGGCGCAGTCCTCGGTCGAGGTCGGGCGGGCCGCGCTGACCGACGACGCCCGCGCGGCCGCGGTCGAGGCCGCGCGCACCGCCGAGCACGCGGTCGCGCAGGCGGTGAGCCTGCTCGACGCCGTCGACCGCGCGGGCACCGAGCTCGCGAGCGCGGCCGCCACGATCGCCACCGGCATCGCCTCGCTCAGCGCCGACCTCGACGACGCCGCCCGGCTCGCCCCGCGCGACCCGGCGGTCGCGGCCGCGGCGACGACCGCGAGCGCCGTGCGCGACGCGGCGAGGTCGGCGGGCGCCGGCAGCGACCCGCTCGCGCTGACCCGCGACCTGCGCGACGCGGAGGCCGCCCTCGACGCCGCCCTCGAGCCCGCGCGTGGGCAGGCCGAGCGTGCCGAGCGCGCCCGCGCCCAGCTGACCGGCGCGATCGGGCCGCTCCGGTCCCGGATCCGGGCCGTCACCGACTACATCGAGACGCGGCGCGGAGCCGTCGGACCCGAGGCGCGCACGCGGCTCGCCGAGGCGCAGCGCTTCCTGGCCGAGGCCGAGGCGCTCGTGTCCACCGACCCGCCGCGCGGGCTCGAGAGCGTGCAGCGCGCGGACCAGCTCGCGGCGCAGGCGCAATGGCAGGCGCAGGCCGACGTCGAGGAGTTCGAGCGCCGCCGGGACGACAACCGCCCGGGCGGTCGCGGCGGCGGCTCCAACGCGGGCAGCCTGATCCTCGGCGGCATCCTGCTCGGCGACCTGCTCGGCGGCGGCCGCGGCGGTGGTCACGGCGGCGGCTTCGGCGGGGGCTTCGGCGGCGGCGGGGGCTTCGGCGGCGGGGGCGGCGGCTTCGGCGGCGGGGGCGGCGGAGGCGGCGGCTTCGGCGGCGGGGGCGGCCGCTTCTAGCCGGGGAGCCACGGCGCGAGCACTCACACAGCGCTAGAACTCACACAGCACGAGCACTCACACAGCACGAGCACTCGACCAGCACAGGCGCATCACGCCGTCGCACGGCACAGTCGAAGAGCACCAACCCGCACCACCCGACGAAGGCAGGCATCACGATGACCGAAAAGCAGACCATCCTCGGCCGGATCAGCCAGCTCACCCGCGCGAACCTCAACGCGGTGCTCGACCGCGCCGAGGACCCGCAGAAGATGCTCGACCAGCTCATCCGGGACTACTCGAACAGCATCGCCGAGGCCGAGGGCGCGATCGCCCAGACCATCGGCAACCTGCGCCTCGCAGAGCAGGACCACGCCGCCGACCTCGCGGCCGCCAAGGACTGGGGCACCAAGGCTGCCGCCGCCTCCACGCGCGCGGACTCGCTGCGCCTGGCCGAGAACTCCGCAGACGCGGACAAGTTCGACAACCTTGCCAAGGTCGCGCTGTCGAAGATGATCAGCTTCGAGAACGAGGCCAAGACGGCAGAGCCGATGATCGCGTCGCAGAACGAGGTCGTCGACAAGCTCAAGGCCGGGCTCGCGGGCATGAAGGACAAGCTCAGCGACCTCAAGCGCCGCCGCGACACGCTCGTCGCCCGCGCGAAGAGCGCCGAGGCACAGTCGAAGGTGCAGAGCGCCGTCGCATCGATCAACGTGCTCGACCCCACGAGCGAGGTCTCGCGGTTCGAGGAGAAGGTGCGCCGCGAGGAGGCGCGCGTCGCCGGCCAGGCCGAGATCGCGTCGTCGTCCCTCGACGCCCAGTTCGAGGAGCTCGAGGACTCCTCGGCCGACGCCGAGGTCGCCGCGCGCCTCGCCGCACTCAAGGGCGGCGGCGCCTTCTAGCCGCCCGCGCGCCCGTACCCGCCGGGCGCGCGATCGGGTGCAGGTGGGATACAGGAGACTCCCAGACTTTCGGAGCAAACTATCCGGATGAACCGAACCACCGGGGAGCCTGAGGCACGCCTCGTCGTCGTCGACGACGAGCCGAACATCCGCGAACTGCTCGCCACCTCGCTGCGATTCGCCGGGTTCGAGGTGCACGCCGCGGGCGACGGCGCCTCGGCCCTGCGGCTCGTGCGGCAGGTCGACCCCGACCTCGTCGTGCTCGACGTGATGCTCCCCGACATGGACGGGTTCACCCTGACCCGCCGGCTGCGGGAGAAGGGCCAGCACGTGCCCGTCGTGTTCCTCACCGCGCGCGACGACACGTCCGACAAGGTCACGGGCCTGACCGTCGGCGGCGACGACTACGTCACCAAGCCGTTCAGCCTCGAGGAGGTCGTCGCCCGGATCCGCGCCGTGCTGCGCCGGACCCGCCCCGGCGCGGACGACGCCGACGAGGCGACGCTGCGCTACGCCGACCTCGAGCTCGACGACGACGGTCACGAGGTGCGCCGCGGCGGGCGCACGATCGAGCTCTCCCCCACCGAGTTCAAGCTCCTGCGGTACCTCATGCTCAACGCCGGCCGTGTGCTCTCCAAGACCCAGATCCTGGACCACGTCTGGCAGTACGACTGGGGCGGCGACGCGAACATCGTCGAGTCCTACATCTCCTACCTGCGGCGCAAGATCGACGCGCCCGGGCCCGGAGCCGACGGCGCGGCGCCGGTCGCGCTGATCCACACCAAGCGGGGGGTCGGCTACGTGCTGCGCGTGCCGCCGGGCACGGCATGAGCGTCGGGCCGCCGCCGACCCCGGCGGGCCCGGGCGACCCGGCCAGCCCGGCCGCCTCGGCCAGCCCGGCCGACCTGGGCGAGCCGGTCGGCCCGGTCGGCCCGGTCGGCCAGCCGATCCCGCCCGGCCCGCTCACCCGGGCCGGGCGGGCCCTCGCGTCCCGGCTGCACGCCGTGCCGCTGCGCGCCCGAATGGTCGGCATCATCACCGCGCTGCTGCTCCTCGGGCTCGCGCTGGCGAGCGTCACGACCCTGACGCTCCTGAACCGCTCCCTCATCGAGCAGGTCGACACCCAGCTTGAAACATCCGCGGCACAGGCCGCCGAGCAGGCGTGGAACGGCACCAGCGACCGCCTGAGCCGTGCCGACGTCGACGGCCGACCGAGCGACTACTTCGTGCAGATCGCGGGCGCGGACGGCCAGGTCCTCGGCAGCTTCCCAGCCGCGTCCGCGACCGACGGCTCGTCGCCCGCGCTGCCTGTGCTCACCACTGACGACGTCGGAACGCGGGCAGGCGAGCCATTCACAGTGCCGTCCCTCGACGGCAAGTCACGATGGCGCGTGATCGAGGGCCTCGCGAGCATCGATGGTCTTCGCGGCTCCGTTGCTGTCGCACTACCCCTGACCGCGATGGACGCGACCATGATCCAGATGCAGCAGTCGCTGCTCGGCATCAGCGTCGCGGTCATCCTGCTGGGCGCGCTCGCCGGCTGGCTCGCGGTGCGCCGCTCGCTGCGTCCGCTGCGCGAGATCGAGGACACGGCCGCCGCCATCGCCGCGGGCGACATGTCCCGCCGCGTCCCGGCCGCGCCGACCAGCACCGAGGTCGGCCGCCTCGCCGCCGCGCTCAACGCGATGCTCGCGCAGATCGAGCAGGCGTTCGCCGCGCGCGCGGCGTCGGAGGCCCGGATGCGCCGGTTCGTCGCCGACGCGTCCCACGAGCTCCGGACCCCGCTGGCCACGATCCGCGGCTACAGCGAGCTGTACCGGATGGGCGCCGTGACCACGAAGGACGAGATCGACGACACCGTCCAGCGGATCGAGAGCTCCGCGACCCGGATGGGCCGCCTGGTCGAGGACCTGCTGCACCTGGCCCGCCTCGACGACGGTCGCCCGATGCGCGCCGAGCAGGTCGACCTGACGGTGCTCGTGGCAGACGCCGTCAGCGACCTGCACGCCCTCGACGTCGGCCGCCCGATCCGGCTCGAACCCCTGGTGCCGGGCACGCCCGTGGCGCGCTGCGTCGTCGTCGGCGACGAGGACCGGCTGCGCCAGGTGCTCTCGAACCTCACCGGGAACGTCGCGCAGCACACGCCGCGGGGGACGGCCGTCGAGATCGCCGTCGGGCGCACGGGCGAGGGCGCGGCCGAGCGGGCGGTGCTCGAGGTCCGCGACCACGGCCCGGGCATCAGCGCCGAGCACGCGGCCCGGGTCTTCGAGCGCTTCTACCGCGTCGACTTCTCGCGCACGCGCGAGTCCGGCGGCGGCGCTGGCCTCGGCATGGCGATCGTCGCGGCGATCGTCGGGGCCCACCGTGGCTCGGTCGAGATCTCCGAGACGCCCGGCGGCGGCACGACCGTGCGGGTGACCCTGCCGCTGGATCCGGCGGCGCCCGAGCCCGAACCGGAGGACGCCGAGGATGAGCCGGACGGCGCCGACGACGGCGCCGCGGACGAGGACGAGCCCGCCGCGAATGGGGGAACACGACTCGCCTGAGCGGGGATGGGGATACGATGCTGAGTCTTTGTCCGATTGTCCCCAGTAGTGGTGAGGCTGGTCCATGGGCGTCTACGACGCACCACAGTGGTTGTTGTCCGCATGGGTCCGCAGCTGCACGGGCGCTGGCGCGACGGCTCCGGCCGACGAGATCCGCGCCGTCGGCTCCCGCCTGATCGACCAGTGGGCGGGGCCCGGGCGGCACTTCCACAACCTCAAGCACCTCGCGGACGTGCTCGCGCGCGTCGACGAGCTCGCGGAGGAGGCGCACGACCCCGAGGTCGTGCGGCTCGCGGCCTGGTACCACGGCGCGGTCTTCAGCGCCGCGGACGCCGACGTGTACGCCAACCGCGGCGGCGAGGACGAGGTGGCGAGCGCCGAGCTCGCACGCACGGAGCTCACGGCCCTCGGCGTGCCGCAGGCGCGAGCGGACCGCGTCCATGACCTCGTCATCGCGCTGCGCCGGCACCAGCCGACGCCGGGAGACTTCGACTGCGCCGTGCTGTGCGACGCCGACCTCGCGATGCTCGCGAGCGAGCCGCAGCGGTACAAGGCGTACCTCACGGCGGTACGCGCCGAGTACTCGCACCTGCCGGTGGAGGACTACGTGCGCGCGCGCATCCGGATCCTCACCAAGCTGCAGCAGCGGCGCGCCCTGTTCGTCAGCCCGCTGGGCTCGGCCTGGGAGTCGTCGGCCCGCCAGAACGTCACGGCCGAGCTGCACCGGCTCGAGAAGGAGCTGGCCAAGATCGAGGCCGGCGCCGTCCCGACCGAGGCCGCCGTGATCCCGGCGACGTCGACCTTCGCGGTCGTCCGGCCCGACCAGGACACCTCGCGCCCGGCCACCCCCGGCCGGTCCTGAGGTCGGCGGGTCCACAGGCCCTCGCCGGCCGACGACGGCGGCACCCCCCGGGCTCGTAGCGTCACCTCCCGGTAGCGGGAGACTCCCGCACGGACCGGGAGACCACGACATGAGCAGGTATGAGGTCGACAGCGCTCAGGTCGCGCAGGCGGGGGCCGCCGTGCGCGCCTCGACGAGCGCGATCCGGACGGAGGTGGCCGCGATGATGCGGCACCTCACCGAGCTGCAGGCGAGCTGGCGCGGCGGGGCGGCGACCGCGTTCGGCGCGGTGATGGCCGACTGGTCGGCGACTCAGGCGCGGGTCGAGGAGTCGCTGGACCAGATCACTGCGGCGCTCGGCGCGGCCGCGACCTCGTACGCCGACGCCGAGCAGCAGGCGGCCCGGCTCTTCGGGCGCTGACTCATCGGGCGCTGACTCATCGGGCGCTGACGCGTCACGGCAGCGCCGCGATCCACTCGAGCAGGGTGTCGGCAGCGACGCCGGGCTGGTAGATGCTCGAGTGGTCGGCGCCCGAGACCACCTCGACCGTGACGGCGTGCCCGCCGCCGGCGAGCGCCGCCGCGAAGTCGGTCGTGAGCTCGACAGGCACCAGCGCGTCCGCGTCGCCGTGCAGGAGCAGCACAGGCACCTCCGGGCGCTCACCGGCCTGGCGGAGCGGGTTGCCGTCCTCCCACGCGTCGGGCTCGTCCTCAGCGGAGGCGCCGAACAGCGAGACGGCGATGCTGGGCAGCTCGCGCACGTCGTACGGGCCGGCGAGCCCGACGGCCGCGTCGGCCGCGGACGCGGGGTAGGGGCAGGCGGTGGCGGTGCTGGCGTCGGCGGTGCCGGCGTCGGACGGGCTGGCGCCGGCGGCGCTGGCGTCGGACGGTACGAGCGCGGCGAGGGCCGCGAGGTTGGCGCCCGCCGAGTGGCCCAGCACGACGATGCGGCCGGGCGACTGGGTCGCGGCGTAGCTGACCGCACAGCGCACGTCCTCGAGCGGGGTCGGGAAGTACGCGTCGTCCGCCGACGTGCGGTAGGTGGCAGACACGACCGTGATGCCGGCGTCCGCGAGGGTGGAGGCCAGCGGGGCGAGCCCACCGCGATTGGCCGATACCCAGCTGCCGCCCGGGATGAGCACGACCGTCGTCCCGGTGCCGGCGCCGCTCGCTGCGGGCTCCCACACGTCGGCGGCGAGGCCGGGCAGGTAGTCCTCGGTCCGGCTCGGCGGGCGCGCCGCGGACGCCGACCCGGCGGTGCTGGACGGCGTACCGCCGTCGGCCCCGGACTCCGCGGCCCCTCCCCCGCAGCCCGCGACGACCGCGAGCGCGAGCGCGCCGGCGACGACCGCCGTCGCCCGCGCCGGCCCGCCCGGCGGGAAGGGCTGACGCTGCTCCATGGCGAGCACCCTAGGCGTACCCGGGCGGCGAGGGCACTACTCTCGGCGGGGTGACCGTGCTCGTGGACCCGCCGCTGTGGCCCCGGCACGGCAAGCTCTGGAGCCACCTCGTGAGCGACGCCTCGCTCGAGGAGCTGCACGCGTTCGCGGCGTCCGCCGGCATCCCGGTCCGGGCCTTCGACCTCGACCACTACGACGTGCCCGACGACCTTCGCGACCGCCTGGTCGAGCTCGGCGCCGAGCCGGTCGGCTCGCGGGACCTCATCCGCCGCCTGCGGGCGTCCGGCTTGCGCATCCGCGCCCGCGACCGGCACCCCGCCGGCCGCTGATCCCGGGACGCCGTCCTTCCGCGCGGAGCGCGTGACCTGTGGTGCTCGTGACGCTCACAGCGGTGTCTCGTCCGCCCCACCCGCCACATCCGTCACCTGCTCCGCGCGGAGCGATGCCGACGCGCGAACCTGCCCGACGCGCCGGTGCCTGGAGTGAGCAGAGTGGCGAATGTGACGCCGCAGCGGCCCCACCGGCACCACTCGTCACTCGCGCGTCGCGCAGGTCCGCAGCCAGGCGTCCAACCGAGCCCGACGTCCAGCCGGGCCAGGCGTCCAGCCGAGCCCGACGTCCAACCGAGCCCGACGTCCCAGCCGGGCCAGGCGTCCAGCCGGGCCAGGGCTGCACAAACGGCGGGCCGGCCACCCGAAGGTGACCGGCCCGCCGTCGAACTGCTGGTGCTGCTGGTGCTGCTCCGTGCGACTGCTGCCGAGCGGTGGAGCGACTGATCAGAGGATCAGAAGTCCATGCCGCCCATGCCGCCGCCGCCTTCGCCGCCACCGGCCGGCGCGTTGCGCTCCGGCTTGTCGGCCACGACGGCCTCGGTGGTGAGGAAGAGCGCGGCGATGGACGCCGCGTTCTGCAGCGCGGAGCGCGTGACCTTGACCGGGTCGTTGACCCCGGCCGCGAGCAGGTCCTCGTACACGCCGGTCGCGGCGTTGAGGCCGTGTCCGGTGGGCAGGTTGCGGACCTTCTCCGCCACGACGCCGCCCTCGAGGCCGGCGTTGATCGCGATCTGCTTGAGCGGGGCGTCGATGGCGAGCGAGACGATCCGCGCGCCGGTCGCCTCGTCGCCCTCAAGGGCGATGATGTCGGCCTGCAGGAAGGCGAGCTTGCCGGCCTGGATCAGGGCGACGCCTCCACCAGCAACGATGCCCTCTTCGACGGCGGCCTTCGCGTTGCGAACGGCGTCCTCGATGCGGTGCTTGCGCTCCTTGAGCTCGACCTCGGTCGCCGCGCCGGCCTTGATGACGGCAACGCCACCGGCCAGCTTGGCGAGGCGCTCCTGGAGCTTCTCGCGGTCGTAGTCCGAGTCCGAGTTCTCGATCTCGGCGCGGATCTGCTTGACGCGACCGGCGATCTGCTCGGCCTCGCCGCCGCCCTCGATGAGGGTGGTCTCGTCCTTGGTCACGGTGGCCTTGCGGACCGTGCCGAGAACCTCGAGGCCGACGGTGTCGAGCTTGAGCCCGACGGTCTCGGAGACGACCTGGGCACCCGTGAGGATGGCCATGTCCTGCAGCATCGCCTTGCGGCGGTCGCCGAAGCCGGGCGCCTTGACGGCGACCGAGCGGAACGTGCCACGGATCTTGTTCACGACGAGCGTGGCCAGGGCCTCGCCGTCGACGTCCTCCGCGATGATGACGAGCGGCTTGCCGGCCTGGATGACCTTCTCCAGCAGGGGCAGCAAGTCCTTGACGGACGAGATCTTCGACTCGACGAGCAGGACGTACGCGTCCTCGAGGACGGCTTCCTGGCGCTCCGGGTCGGTCACGAAGTAACCGGCGAGGAAGCCCTTGTCGAAGCGCATCCCCTCGGTCAGCTCGAGCTCGAGGCCGAGAGCGTTGGACTCCTCGACGGTGATGACGCCTTCCTTGCCGACCTTGTCCATCGCCTCGGCGATGAGGTCACCGATGGAGGAGTCCCCGGCCGAGATGCCAGCAGTCGCGGCGATCTCTTCCTTGGTCTCGATCTCCTTGGCAGCTGCGAGCAGCTGCGCGGTGACGGCCTCGACGGCCTTCTCGATCCCGCGCTTGAGCGCGATCGGGTTGGCGCCGGCGGCGACGTTGCGCAGGCCCTCGCGCACGAGCGCCTGGGCGAGCACGGTGGCCGTGGTGGTGCCGTCGCCAGCGACGTCGTCAGTCTTCTTGGCGACCTCCTTGACGAGCTCGGCACCGATCTTCTCGAGGGGGTCCTCGAGCTCGATCTCCTTGGCGATGCTCACACCATCGTTCGTGATGGTGGGCGCGCCCCACTTCTTCTCAAGAACGACGTTGCGACCCTTCGGGCCGAGCGTGACCTTGACGGCGTCGGCGAGGGCGTTCATGCCCCGCTCCATGCCGCGACGAGCTTCCTCGTCGAAGGCAATGATCTTTGCCATCGGTGTGAATTCCTCCGCTATGGGTGGTGAGCCGGCTGATGCCCGCGACGGACGACGAACGCGATCGCGGTCTTGTCCCGCGACAACGCACGCCTCACCGGTCGGCCCGATGATTCTGTCACTCTCATGCCGAGAGTGCTAACTCCATGGGTAGCACTCGTGCAGGGCGAGTGCAAGGGGGGCACCCGTCCACCAGGCGCGCGCCACGGCGGGAATTCGCTGCGGGCGGACGGCGCGGACTACCCTCGCGCGATGACCGCACCGGCCCGCGACCTCGCCGAGGGGGCCCCGCCACCACCGCCGCCGGGGCTGACGGCGCCCGCGGGACCCGCGCGGATCGCGGCACCCGAGCGGCCGAGGTCGTCGACGGCCCGGCCGGCGCCCGACCGCTCCGCCGGCACCCGGTGGCGGCGCCGCGCCGTCGGGACGGCCGTCACGCTGACGATGGTCGCGTACCCCTTCCTGCTCACCGACCCCCGCTCGCCGCTGGCCAACCTCGACTCGTCCGAGTTCATCCGCCTCTACTCCGACGGGGTCGCGGTGGGCGCGGGCGGCTCTCCGGAGCTCGTCCCGGCCGGGGTGCAGGCCGACTACCTGCCCGGCAGCCGCGTGCTCAACCCCGGTCCGGGCGACCCCGAGGCGCTCGCCGACGCCGAAGCACTCGCCGCGCAGTCCCGAGACTGGCTCGCGGCCGGGACGGTGCCCGGCGCGGACGGCCCGTACGCGGACATGGTCACGGATGCGCTGCTCGACATGCGCGCGCTCCTGCTCGACGACGGCGCCTCGGTCGCCGGCCTGTCCGCCCGCTGGAAGTACGTGTGGCCGCGCGACGCGTCGTTCGTCGCGGTCGCGATGGCGACGACGGGCCACACCGACGAGGCGCTCGAGATCCTCTACTTCCTGCAGGGGGTGCAGCATCGCGACGGCTCGTTCGAGGCGCGCTACCTCGCGGACGGCTCCGGGCCGCCCGACGACCGCGGCATCCAGACCGACGGCACCGGCTGGGTGCTCTGGGCCACCGACGCCGTGCTCGACCACCTCCCCGACGACGCCGCCCGCCTGCGCGCCGCCACGAGCCTACGCCGGCTGATCGACCGCTCGACGGAGCACATCCTCGACCTGACCGACCGCGAGAGCGCGTTGCCGCCGGCGTCGAGCGACTTCTGGGAGGTCGGCGAGGCGCGCCTGACGCTCGGCACGGCAGCCCCGCTGCTCAGCGGGCTCGAGTCCGCCGCCAGGATCTACTCGACCCTGGCCGAGCCGGCCCCGGCGACCGCGGCGGGAGCGCGCGCGAACCGCCTGCGGGCGGCCGTCGTGGACGAGTTCGGACCGCGGTTCGGCCGGTACACCGACGGCCAGCAGCGCGACGCCGCGACGGCGTTCCTGCTGCCGCCGTTCCAGGAGACGGCCTTGCCGGAAGCCGTGCCGGCGTGGCGCAGCTCCGCGCTCGAGATGGCGCGGCCGGCCGGCGGCCTCGCGCCGGGAGCCGGGTGGAAGGACGACGACATCTCGTGGACGCCGCAGACGACCCTGTACGCGCTCACCGCGGCCTCCATCGGCGACGACGACGCCGCCCGCTCGTGGTTGACCTGGGTCGACGCGCACCGGACCGCATCCGGCGCGATCCCCGAGAAGGTGCTCGGCGACGGCTCGCCGGCGGCCGTTGCGCCGCTGTCGTGGAGCGCGGCGTGCGTCGTCCTCGCGGTCGCGGCGCTCATGGCCCCCGCGGCCGGCTAGCGACTCGACGGCGACGAGGACCCGGGGCCGGCTAGGTCCCGGCGGTCAGGGCTCGAAGTCGCTCTCGAGCACGATCTCGAGGCCGTCGATGGCGTCGCCCTCGACCAGCTCGACCGTCGTGATCCCGAGTGCATCGGCCGCGGCCTGCGCTGTCGTCTGGAGGTCGGCGACGCTGTACCGAACCGTCGAGGTGTCCAGGCCGCCGCCGGTGTAGTCCGTCGCCGACGCGTCGGTCCAGCCCGCGTCCTCCAGCACCCCGACCGCGCCGGCGGCGAGCCCGCTGGTCGACGTCGCGTTGAACACCACGACGGGCGTGCTCAGGTCGGCCGGAATCGGCGCGGGCGTCTCGACGACGGGGTCGGCCGGGGTCTCGACCGCGGGCTCGGTCTCCGTCGCGGTCGCCTCGTCCGTCGCGGTATCACTCGCCGTGCCGGTGTCGGTCGTCGTCGTCGCGCCGGCGTCGGCGCCGTCGTCCAGCTGGGACCAGTAGGTCACGGCGCCGTAGGCGAGCGCCGGGAACAGCACGAGGACGAGGAGGAACGGCCACGTCTTGCTCCACCGCGAGCGCGGGGTCCGGTGCACCCCGCGTGGTCCGGAGACGAGCTCGACGCTGTCGAACTCGTCTGCCGGGTATGGATAGTCGCCCTTGGTCACGGCCGACAGGCTAGCCCGAGAACCGTCCTGCCTCCGAATGCCACTCCGGCCCGCGCGCGAGGTAGGACCAGTTGGCGCGCTGTGGGTCGGCGAGCTGTCGTCGGCGAGCCGTGGCGCGCTGCAGGCTCAGGCCTGGGCGCCGAGCCGCCGCGCCGTCCGCGCCCGCTGGCGGGAGGCGCGCATGCGGCGCAGCCGCTTGACCAGCATCGGGTCGTGCGCGAGCGCCGCGGGCGAGTCGATGAGGGCGTTGAGCACCTGGTAGTACCGGGTCGCGGACAGGTCGAACAGCTCGCGAACGGCCTGCTCCTTCGCGCCGGCGTACTTCCACCACTGCCGCTCGAACGCGAGCACCTGCTGGTCGCGCTCGGAGAGCTGTCCGTGCTCCGCGAGCTCGACGCCGCAGGGGTCGAGCTCGAGTCCCGTTCCTGTGTCGACCCGCGTCGCCATCGCTTCCATGACGCCATGGTAGAGGTGAACAACACCCATGTCATTCCCCTCGGCGCGTCGCTCCGGCGTTTCGCCTCGGTAGCCTCGCGGGCATGCCGACCACGCCGCTCGCCGACCTCGTCGCGCCCGACTGGGCGGTCGCGCTACGCCCGGTCGAGCCGGCGCTGCACGCGCTCGGCGACCTGCTCCGCGCCGAGGTGGCCGCGCAGCGGGGCTATCTCCCCGCGCCCGACGCCGTGCTCCGGGCCTTTGCGCGGCCGCTCGCCGACGTCCGGGTGCTCGTCGTCGGGCAAGATCCCTACCCGACCCCCGGGCACGCGACCGGGCTCGCGTTCTCGGTCGCGCCGCAGGTCAGGCCCGTGCCACGCTCGCTGGCGAACATCTTCGCGGAGCTGGCCGCCGACGTCGGCGCGCCCGCCCCGTCGTCCGGTGACCTCTCCCCGTGGGCCGACCGCGGCGTCCTGCTCCTGAACCGGGTGCTGACCGTTCGCCCCGGCGCGGCCGGTTCGCACCGCCGGCTGGGCTGGGAGGCGGTGACCGACCGCGCCATCGCCGCCCTCGTCGAGCGCGGCGGCCCGCTCGTCGCCGTGCTCTGGGGCAAGGACGCGCAGGCCCTCACGGCCGCCCTCGGCCCGACGCCGATCGTCGCCAGTGCGCACCCGAGCCCGCTGTCGGCCCACCGCGGCTTCCGCGGATCCCGGCCGTTCTCGCGGGTGAACGCACTGCTCGAGGCCCAGGGCGCCCTCTCGATCGACTGGAACCTCCCCTAGGTCCATGCTGCGGGGATGACTGAGAGCACCCGGCCCCCGAGCACCCTGCCCCCCAGCACCCAGCCCCCGAGCGCCGTGCCCCCGAGATGGTCGCGCTACGTGGCCGTCGGCGACTCCTTCACCGAGGGCCTGTGGGACATCGATCCGGACGACGAGGGCCGGTGCCGGGGCTGGGCGGACATCCTCGCGACCCGCCTGTCGAGCCGGCGCACGGACGCCGGCCTGCCTGCGCTCGAGTACGCCAACTTCGCCATCCGGGGCCGGCTGCTGGGCCCGATCCTCGCCGACCAGGTGCCCACCGCGATCGCGCTCCAGCCCGACCTCGTGTCGCTCGTCGGCGGCGGCAACGACATCCTGCGCCCGACGGCGGACCTCGACGCGATGGCACGCAACCTCGAGGCCGCCGTCGCGCGGCTGCGCGCGACCGGCGCGGACGTGCTGCTGAGCACCGGCGTCGACCCGGTCGACAGCCCGATCGTGCGCCGCACGCGGGGACGGATCGGGATCTACAACACCCACATCTGGTCGATCGCGCGCCGCCAGGGCGCCCAGGTGCTCGACCTGTGGGGCATGCGCTCGCTGCGGGACGCGCGGCTGTGGGCGCCGGACCGCATCCACCTGACGACCGAGGGCCACGCCCGGGTCGCCCAGGCGGCCCTCGTCGCGCTCGACCTCGCGCCCGACGACGCCGCGTGGGACGACTCGCTCGCCCCCGTGCCGCCCGCGCCCCGTCGCCAGCGCGCGCTGGCCGACGCCGCGTGGCTGCGCGAGTACGCCTACCCCTGGGCGACGCGCCGGCTGCGCGGCCGCTCGAGCGGCGACCTACGCGCGGCCAAGCGGCCCGTGCTCGGCCCGATCGAGGCGGGCCGGGCGGTCAGGTAGCGGCGGGACGGGCCAACGCCGCAGACCCGCGACGCATCGAGCGACCAGAACGCGTCGAGCGCCTAGAACTCTCTCTTGCGCGCGCGCCGGTCGTCGTCCGCGATCTGCTGCGCCTGCGCGGACACGAACCGCGTGTAGTCCGCGTACAGGCCCGAGACGCGCTCGTGCGGCGCGTCCGATTCCCAGGCCGTGAGCCAGGCGATCTTGGCCAGCCGGATGTCTTTGTCGGTGATCTCGATCCGGAGCTCTTCGTCGGAAGGCACCTGCCACCCCCAGGGCTGCAGTGGGGCCTCTTCTCGACCACGCCGATCGTCGCACAGGCGCGCCGCGTTCGGTTGACGAAACTCGCCGACGCGAGCTGGAGCCCCCTATCGGATTCGAACCGATGACATCCTGTTTACAAGACAGGTGCTCTGGCCAGCTGAGCTAAGGGGGCAAGCGCCCGAACCGGTTCGGCCGGTCCGGGCAGCGTGGGGCAAGCCTACCGATCGCCGCGGCCCGGGCTCGCGCCCGGGCCGGGTACGCGGTCAGCCGATCGCGGCGCGGATGGCCTCCTCGAGCGGGCCCTCGGTCAGCAGGTCGACGTCGGTCACCTCGCCGTTGATCTTGACCGTCGGCGTCCCGGTCACGCCGTCGATCGAGCTCTGCGCCGTCGCGGCGGTCACCCAGGTCGTGAAGGCGCCCCCGTCGGCCGCGATCTCGTCGGCGGTGGCCTGCGCCACCCCGGCCTCGACCGCGATCGCCGCGATCTCCTCGTCGCTCAGCCCCGTCGTGTTCTCCTCGGGCTGGTTCGCGAACATCCCGTCGTGGAAGTCGATGAAGTGCTCGGGGTCGGCGTCGGCGATGAACGCCGCCGCCTGGGCGGCGCGGGTCGAGAACTCGGTGTTCTGCGACAGCCGGTCGAGGATCGCGATCGGGTGGTACTCGACGGTGATCTCCCCGGCGGTCACCATCTCGTCGAGCGTCGCCGCGTTCGCGGTCTCGAACTGCCCGCAGATCGGGCACATGTAGTCGAGGTACACGCTCACGGTGACGGTCGAGTCCGGCGACGTGGTGCCGGCGCCGCCGCCGGCGCCGACGGTGATGCCGCCGTTGTCCGTCGCGCCGGCCGGCGCGCTGACGTCGAGGAGCGGATTGTCCGGATCGAGGTCTTCGGCGGTGGGCTTGGCCTGCCCGAGGATCATTACGACGACGACGGCGAGGACCGCGAGCGCGGCCACGAGGCCGGAGATCGCGATGATGCGGCTGCGGCGAGCGCGCTTGTCCTGCTCGGCGCGCATCGCGAGGGCCTTGAGGCGGGCGTCGTCGCGCTGCTGCGACTTGCTGGGACGTGGGGCGTTGCTGGGCATGGTTCTGCTTTCTCGGGTGTCGGGGGCCGGGGGCGGCCAGGTCAGGCGGCGAGCAGGCCGCGCGGCGGTCCCCGGTCGAGATGCCCGACGGTCCACGCCCGGCGGGGCGGCCGGGCCAGGCGCACGACGCCGGCGGCGACGGCGCGCACCCGGCGCGCGCGGGGCGCGTCCGGCAGCACCCGCACCACCGTGGCGAGCACGGCGCGGACGCCGGCCGCCGCGCGCGAGAGCGCGGCGGACAGGCTCACGCCGCCGACCACCGCGAGCAGGTGGGCCAGCAGGGTCGGGACGGCGACGGTCGCGATCACGATCGCGCCGCTGGTCCCCGTGCCGCCGATGGCGAGGGCGCCGTCGGGGCAGTCGGCCGACGCGCTCAGCAGCGCGAGCCGCAGCCCGAGCCAGCCGACCGGGCCGGCGCCCGGCAGGCAGGCGTGCAGCACGAGCTGCGCGGGCCAGCTGAGGGCGGCCACGAGCGCGACGGCGGCCAGCGGCGGCCAAGGGATGGCTCGCCGCGCGCCTACCCGGCCCGCGATCATGCGCCCAGGGTACGGCTCACGGCTGCGCCGGCGAGTCCGCCAGTGGCCACCAGGTCACGTCGTGCCCGGTGACCACGAGGGTCACGAGCAGCACTGCGCCGCCCAGGGCGAGCAGGGTGACCACGACGGCGCCGGCGTTCCCGGGCGCGAGGCCGGCCACGGCGCTGCGCGCCCCGAGCCGGGTGAGCCGCGACGTCGGCCCGAACCAGACCGCGAGCAGGCCGAGGCCGAACGCGACGGCGAGCACTGCGGAGTAGACCCACGGCTCGTTGCCTCCGCCGGCCGCGGTGCCGCCCCCCACGCCGCGCGGGCTGATGACGAGGCGCTCGGTGTCGAGCGCCCACCACAGCACGCCGCCCACGAGCACGGCGAGGCTCGCGCCGACGAGCAGGGACGGGACGAGACCGACGAGCGCGCGCAGCAGGTGCCACGGGCTGGCGGCGACGGCGCGGGCCGTGTCGGCGCGCCCGACCCCGCCGCGGCGGACCCGGCGCGCCTGCAGCGCCTGCGCGGCCGAGCCGACGGTCCGGAACAGCACGACGGCGACGAGCGCGCCGACGGCGGCGACCCCCGGGTACAGCGCCGCCCCGGCGGCCGCGACGATCCCGAGGGCCAGCAGCGATCCCACCCGCGCACCGGGCGTCGCCGGCTCGTACTCCGGTTCCGCGCCGGACTGGTCCTGCGGCAGGCCCGCGGGGTTCGCGGAACCGTCAAAGGCTGGCAGCACCGCGGTGGGCGGGGACTGGCTGGGGTCGGGGGACGGGGAGAGGTAGGCGGTCGGGTCTGGCGTCGGGGGGAGGGAGGCGGGCAGGTAGGCGGTGGCAGGCGCCGTCGGGAGGATCGTCATCGTCCGCGGGGCGGGGGCGACCGGGTCGCCATCGACGGCGGCCTCGTCGAGGTCGGCCTGGACGTCGTCGGGCAGGGCACGCAGGGTCGGGTCGGGGTCGAGCGCCGCCCGCAGCGCACCGCCCGTGAGCGGGCCGAGGCCGACGACGTCGACGTCGCCCGCGCGGGTGCGCGCGAAGACCGCGTCCAGCGGCCGGGTGCCGAACGGCTCGCGGCCGGTCGCCGCGAACGCGAGCACCGCCGCCCAGCCCCACCAGTCGCTCACGGCGCTCGGCTCGTTGTCGGCGAGCAGCTCGGGCGCGAGGTACCCCGGCGTGCCCACGATGAGGTTCGTCGAGGTGAGCCGGGGGTCGCCGACGGCCTGCGCGATGCCGAAGTCGATCAGCACCGGCCCGTCGTCGGTCACGAGGACGTTGCTCGGCTTGAGGTCGCGGTGCACGACGCCGGCGCGGTGCACCGCCTCGAGCGCCTCGCGCAGGCCGGCCGCGAGCCGGGCGAGCTCGGGCCCGCTCAGCGGCCCGTGCGCGCGCACGTGCTCGTCCAGGTTGAGGCCGTCGATCAGCTCCGTCACGACGAACGCCTCGGTCGAGTCCGCCTCGGCGTCGAGCACCGCCGCGACGGCCGGGTGCCGCAGCCGCTGCAGCGCCGCGACCTCCCGCCGCAGCCGGTCGCGGGCCACGGGGTCCGCCCCGATGTGCGGGTGCAGCAGCTTGATCGCGACCTCGGTCCCGCCGCCGTCGACCGCGCGGTAGACCGCGCCCATCCCGCCCTCGCCGAGGGGCGCGATGATGCGGTAGCCGCCGACCTCTGATCCCGGCGTCAGGCCGATGCGCTCCATGCCAGCACGCTAGCCGCCCGGCCCCCGCGAGCCGTGCCGCCGCCCCGGCCCGCCCCCTCCCAACACATTCGCGATATCCTCAAAGAAACGTCAAGGAGTGATGTGTGAGCGATGACGGGTACGACTTCGTAGTAGTGGCCAACCGCCTCCCGGTGGACTTCTCTGTCGCCGAGGACGGCACGACCAGCTGGACCACCTCCCCCGGCGGGCTCGTCACGGCGCTCGAGCCAGTGATGCAGGCCCACTCCGGCGCGTGGGTCGGCTGGTCCGGCTCGCCCGACCTGGACCACGAACCCTTCGACGCCGACGGCGTGCGCCTCGTCCCGGTCGCCCTCTCGGCGACCGAGGTCGAGCTGTACTACGAGGGGTTCTCGAACGACACCCTCTGGCCGCTGTACCACGACGTCATCGAGCCGCCCGCGTACCACCGGCAGTGGTGGGACGCGTACCGGAAGGTCAACGCCCGGTTCGCCGCGGCCGCGGCCGCCCAGGCCGCGCCCGGCGCGATCGTCTGGGTCCAGGACTACCAGCTGCAGCTGGTGCCAGCGCTCCTGCGGGAGCTGCGCCCGGACGTGCGGATCGGGTTCTTCAACCACATCCCGTTCCCGTCGCTCGAGATCTTCGCGCAGCTGCCGTGGCGCGCCCAGGTGATCCGCGGCCTGCTCGGCGCCGACCTCATCGGCTTCCAGCGCGCGAGCGACGCGGCGAACTTCGTCCGCTCAGTGCGCCGGTTCACCGACCTGACCACGCGCGGCGAGGTCATCACCGTGACCGACGACGACGGGGGCCGGCGGTACGTGCGCGCGGCCGCGTTCCCGATCTCGATCGACTCCGAGCACTTCGACAACCTCGCCCGCAGCCCCGCGGTGAAGGCGCGCGCGCTCGAGATCCGCGAGGAGCTCGGCAACCCGGAGGTCATGCTCCTCGGCGTCGACCGCCTGGACTACACCAAGGGCATCCGGCACCGGGTCAAGGCCTTCGGCGAGCTGCTCCAGGACGGCCGGCTCACCGTCCCCGAGGTCACGCTCGTGCAGGTGGCGAGCCCCAGCCGCGAGAACGTCGGCGCCTACCAGCAGCTGCGCGAGGACGTGGAGCTGCTCGTGGGCCGGATCAACGGCGAGTACGGGCACCTCGGCAAGGCCCCGATCCACTACTTCCACCACTCCTACCCCGCCGAGGAGATGGCGGCGCTGTACCTGGCCGCCGACGTCATGCTCGTCACGGCGCTCCGCGACGGCATGAACCTCGTCGCGAAGGAGTACGTCGCGGCCCGCTCGGACGAGCGCGGCGTGCTCGTCCTGTCGGAGTTCACCGGCGCTGCCGACGAGCTCGCCGGCTCCGTCCTGATCAACCCGCACGACATCGACGGGATGAAGGACCGCATCGTGCTCGCGGTCGAGATGGACTACCGCGAGCAGCGCAAGCGCATGCGTCGGCTGCGCCGCCGCGTGCTCGAGGACGACGTCGAGAAGTGGTCCCAGACCTTCCTCGCGGTGCTGTCGGCCGTGCCCGCGCACCACCTGCCCGCGCACCAGCCGCCCGAGCACCAGCTGCCCGAGCACCGGGCCGCGACGACGTGAGAACGAGAGAGGGCGACCGCATGAGCACGAACGAGACCGGGGCCTCGCAGCAGGCCGCCGACGAGCTCGAGGTGGCCCTCGCCGACCTCGCCCGCGACACCACGCGCCGGCCGCTGCTCGTCGCGCTCGACTTCGACGGGACCCTCGCCCCCCTCGTGGACGACCCGGACCAGTCCCGCATGCTGGCGCCCGCGACGGCCGCGCTGGCGCGCCTCGCCACCCGCAGCGACGTCCGCCTGGCCCTCGTCTCCGGCCGGTCGGTCGCCGACCTGCACCGGCAGGCACAGGCCCCCGAGGGCACGCTGCTGGTGGGCAGCCACGGCGGCGAGCGCGGCCGCGTCGGCGAGTTCGGCCTCGAGCGCGAGCCGATCCGCCTCGAGCCCGAGCAGGCGGACCTCCTGACCCGGATCGGCGCGGGCCTGACGACCGTGGCCCGGGGGCGCGACGGCGTGTGGGTCCAGCACAAACCCGCCGCCGCCGTCCTGCACACCCGGATGGCCGCGGCCGCCGACGCCGACCTCGCGACCGCGCAGGCCCTCGCCCTCGCGGGCTCCCTCGGCGTGGACGCGCTGCACGGCAAGGACGTCGTCGAGGTGGCCGTGCTGCGCGCGACCAAGGGCATGGCGCTGCAGGCGCTGCGCGCCGAGCTCGGGTCCGTCGTCGTGCTGTACGCCGGGGACGACACGACGGACGAGCGCGCGTTCGCGGCGCTGACCGACGCGGACGTCACGATCAAGATCGGCCCGGGTGAGACCCTCGCCCGGCTGCGGTCGGCCGACCCGCAGGCCTTCTGCGAGCAGCTCGCGCGCTGGGCGGACGCCCTCGCGCCCTGAGGGACCGGTCCGCCGGACCCGTCGCCTGCCGTTCATCGGGGCGCCGGCGCCGTGTGCCATAATGTCGCTACAACCCCGGGCATCCAACGGTGCAGCAACCTGTACCGGTCCGTGGTTCGTGTCACCGCCGACACGTGCCCCCGGGCACACCCGTCAGCTATGACAACTGGCACCACTCACTACGGATCGTCCGGCACGTACCTGCCGGTGAGGGGATTTTCTGACATGGCTACAGTCACGTACGACAACGCAACCCGGCTCTACCCGGGCACCGAGCGCCCAGCGGTGGACTCGCTCAACCTGCACATCGAGGACGGCGAATTCCTCGTCCTCGTCGGCCCGTCCGGCTGCGGGAAGTCCACGTCGCTGCGCATGCTCGCAGGGCTCGAGGACGTCAACGCCGGCCGCATCCTGATCGGGGACCGCGACGTCACGGACGTCCAGCCCAAGGACCGCGACATCGCGATGGTTTTCCAGAACTACGCGCTGTACCCGCACATGACGGTTGCCGACAACATGGGCTTCGCCCTGAAGATCGCCGGCAAGCCGAAGGCCGAGATCCGCACCCGCGTCGAAGAGGCGGCCAAGATCCTCGACCTGTCCGAGTACCTCGACCGCAAGCCCAAGGCGCTCTCCGGTGGCCAGCGGCAGCGCGTCGCGATGGGCCGCGCGATCGTGCGTCAGCCCCAGGTGTTCCTCATGGACGAGCCGCTGTCGAACCTCGACGCCAAGCTCCGCGTCCAGACGCGCACGCAGATCGCGTCGCTGCAGCGTCGCCTCGGGGTCACGACGGTCTACGTCACGCACGACCAGACCGAGGCGCTGACCATGGGCGACCGGATCGCGGTCCTCAAGGACGGGCTGCTCCAGCAGGTCGGCACGCCGCGGGACATGTACGACACCCCCGCGAACGTGTTCGTCGCCGGCTTCATCGGCTCCCCCGCGATGAACCTCGGCACGTTCACCCTCGCCGATGGGTACGCCCAGCTCGGCAGCACCAAGGTCGCCGTGCCGCGGGCGGCCATCAGCGCCCTCGGCGCGGACGACAAGAACTCGATCACGATCGGGTTCCGGCCCGAGGCGCTCGACGTCGTCGACGCCGGGAGCCCGGACTCGATCCCGGTTCTGGTCAACATCGTCGAGGAGCTCGGCTCTGACGCGTTCGTCTACGGCGAGCTGTCCGACGAGCTCGGCAAGGCCGTCGCCGCCCAGGTCCACTCCGGGGCTGGCGACGGACAGGTCATCGTGCGCGTCGACCCGCGCCAGGTGCCCGCCAAGGGTGAGAAGATTCACGTCAAGATCCGCACCGGTGAGCAGCACCTGTTCCACGCCGGCTCGGGTGAGCGCATCAACGCCTGATAGCACCCCTGGGAGGGCGGCCCGACGTTCGACGTCGGGCCGCCCTTTCGCCGTCTGGCGCGGCGCCGCCGCCGCTTTGAAAGAGGACTCCTTGGCCCAGCAGAACCTGCAGATCACCGTGGCCGCGCCCGATCCGGCGCTGCTCGACCTGCCCTGGGACGTGCCGCTGGAGAACTGGCCGACCGAGGTGCTCGCGGCCCTGCCTCGCGGCATCTCGCGCCACGTCGTGCGCTTCGTCAAGCTCTCGGGCAAGGTCATCGCGGTCAAGGAGATCGGCGAGTCCGTCGCCTACCGCGAGTACGAGCTGCTGCGCCAGCTCAGCCGGCTGGACGTGCCGAGCGTGGAGCCCGTCGGCGTCATCACCGGCCGCCACGACCCGGACGGCGAGCCGCTCGAGGCCGTGCTGATCACCCACCACCTGCAGTTCTCGCTGCCGTACCGCGCGCTGTTCAGCCAAGCGCTGCGCCCCGACACCGCGACCCGGCTGATCGACGCCCTCGCTGTGCTTCTCGTCCGCCTGCACCTGGCGGGCTTCTACTGGGGCGACGTCTCGCTGTCCAACACGCTGTTCCGCCGCGACGCGTCCGCCTTCGCCGCCTACCTCGTCGACGCCGAGACCGGCGACCTGCACAACCGCCTGACCGACGGGCAGCGCTCCTACGACCTCGAGATCGCGCGCGTCAACATCATCGGCGAGCTGATGGACCTCGTGGCCGGCGAGATGCTCGACGACGACGAGGACACGGTCGCGATCGGCGCGATGCTGGTCGAGCGGTACGAGGAGCTGTGGACCGCGCTGACCGACGAGGAGTCGTTCGGCGCCGGCGAGCGCTGGCGGGTCGCCGCGCGCATCGACCGCCTGAACGACCTGGGCTTCGACGTCGGCGAGCTCGACATCACGACCGACATCGACGGCACGACCGTCCGGATCCAGCCGAAGGTCGTCGACGCCGGGCACCACTCGCGCCGGCTGATGCGGCTGACCGGCCTGGACGTCCAGGAGAACCAGGCCCGCCGGCTGCTCAACGACCTCGACGCGCACGCCGCCGCGACGGACCGCCAGAACGACGAGGAGTCGTTCGTCGCGCACGACTGGCTGACCCAGGTGTTCGAACCCGCCGTCCGCGCGGTCCCGCGCGAGCTGCGCCGCAAGCTCCAGCCGGCGCAGGTGTTCCACGAGCTGCTCGACCACCGCTGGTTCATCTCGAAGGAGCGCGAGCGCGACGTCCCGCTGGCCGAGGCCATCGCGAGCTACGTCGACGACGTGCTGCGGCACCGCCCCGACGAGGACGCCGTGCTCGGCGCGAGCGGGCTCGACGACCAGTAGGAGACCCGTAGGAAGCCCAGCAGGAGCGAACGACCAGCAACCGCGAGCGCCCGCGCGCCGGGGGCCCGAGGGCCCCACGGGGCGCGGGCGTCGACATGCCCGGAAGACGGCTCAGCCGGCGGCGGCCTCCGCGGCGGCGGCCGCGGTCGCGGTCGCGGTCGCCACGGCGGCGGCGGTGCGGATGCGGGCCACCTCGTACAGGGCGATCCCGGCCGCGACGCCCGCGTTCAGCGACTCCGTCGCCGAACCGATCGGGATCGACGCGACCGCGTCGCAGTTCTCGCGCACGAGCCGCGAGAGCCCCTTGCCCTCCGAGCCGACCACGAGCACGAGCCCGTCGGTCGCGAACGGCAGGTCGGAGATCGCGACGTCGCCGTCGCCGGCCAGGCCGACGACGAAGCAGCCCGCCTTGCGGTACGACTGCAACGCGCGCGTCAGATTGGTCGCGCGCGCGACCGGGACGCGGGCGGCCGCGCCGGCCGACACCTTCCACGCCGACGCCGTGACGCCCGCCGAGCGGCGCTCGGGCACCAGCACGCCCTGCGCGCCGAACGCGCCGGCCGACCGGAGCACGGCGCCGAGGTTGCGGGGGTCGGTCACGCCGTCGAGCGCGACGATGAGCGGCGCGACGTGCGAGTCGGAGGCCTCGTCGAGCAGGTCGTCCGGGTCGGCGTACTCGTACGGCGGGACCTGGATCGCAACGCCCTGGTGGATGGCGCCGTCCGTCAGCCGGTCGAGCTCCAGCTTGGAGACCTCGAGCAGCGGGTAGCCGCGGCCGGTCGCGATCGCGAGGATCTCGCGTGTGCGGTCGTCCGTCTCGATGCGGGTGCCGTAGTAGACGGTGCTCACCGGGATGCCGGCGCGCAGCGCCTCGAGCACGGAGTTGCGACCGCCGACGATCTCGTGGGTCGCGCTGACGCCCTTGCCGCCGCGTCCGCCGGCCGCCGAGCGAGACGCGCGCGCCGCGGGCGCGCCGGAGCGACCCGCCCCGGCCACGCTGCGTCCTGACGCGCCGCGGCCCGTCGCGCGCTCGGGGGCGCCCCGGCCCGTGCGCTCAGGCGCACCGCGGCCCGTGCGCTCGGGCGCGCCCCGACCGGCGGACGAGGGCCGGCCGCTGCCGGCCGGCGCCGGGCGGCGCTCCCCGGCGGCCGCGCGGTCGTTCGCGATCTTGCGCTTGCCCGCGGGGTGGTACGGCCGCTCGGTGGCCTTGGGCGTCGGCCCGCGCCCCTCGAGGGACTGCCGGCCCTGCCCGCCGGAGCCGACCCGCGCGCCCTTTTTGGATCCGGGCTTACGTGTCGCGCCGCGACGCGTCGAATTTCCTGCCATCAGTTCTTGTCCTCCAAGGTGGCGGCCAGCGACCATCTCGCCCCGGCCGGTGAATCCTCGACAACCACCCCGGCCGCCGCGAGGCGGTCCCGGATGGCGTCCGACGTCGTGAAGTCCTTTGCGGCGCGGGCCTGCGCGCGGGCCGCGAGCTCGGCGGTGACGACGGCGCCGAGCGCGTGCGCGTACCGGTCGTCGTCCCCCCGCGAGCTCCACTGCGCGCCGGCGGGATCGAGGCCGAGCACGTCGAGCATCCCCCGCAGCGCCACCATCGCCTCGCGCGCGGCGAGCGAGTCGCCGCCGGCGAGCGCGGTGTTGCCAGCCTTGAGCCACTCGTGCACGACGGCCAGGGCCGCCGGGACGTTGATGTCGTCGTCCATCGCGGCGACGAAGTCGGCGGGCAGCTCGGCCTTGGCGACGTCGTCGTCGTCGACCGGCCCGACGGCCTCGACCGCGCGCTCGACGAAGCCTGCGAGCCGGTCCCACGTCGCCTCGGCCTCGCGCAGCGTGTCGTCGGTCCACTCGAGCATCGAGCGGTAGTGCACCGCCGTCATCGCGTACCGGAGCACGACGGCCCGCGAGCGCGCGAGCACCTCGGTCACGAGCAGCCCGTTGCCGAGCGACTTGCTCATCTTCGCGCCGCCCTGGGTGACCCAGCCGTTGTGCAGCCAATACCGCGCGAACCCCAGGCCCGCCGCGCGCGACTGGGCCTGCTCGTTCTCGTGGTGCGGGAAGCGCAGGTCGAGCCCGCCGCCGTGGATGTCGAACGTGTCGCCGAGGTAGCGCAGCGCCATCGCCGAGCACTCGAGGTGCCAGCCGGGCCGGCCGCGACCGAACGGCGTCGCCCAGCTCGCCGTCGCCGGCTCGCCGGGCTTGGCGGCCTTCCAGAGCGCGAAGTCGCGCGGGTCCCGCTTGTCCGAGCCGACGCCGTCGTCGCCGGCCCCGTCGGGCGCCGGCACCATGTCGTCGACCCGCTGGTTGGTCAGCGCGCCGTACTCCGGGTATGAGCACACGTCGAAGTAGACGTCGCCGGGGGCCGCGACGTACGCGTGCCCCGAGTCGACGAGGCGCTGCATGAGCTCGATCATCTGCGGCACGTGGCCGGTCGCGCGCGGCTCGTAGTCGGGCGGCAGCACGCCGACCGCGGCGTAGGCCGCGGTGAATGCGCGCTCGTTCTGCAGCGCCCACGCCCACCAGGGGCGGCCCGCGTCCGCGGACTTGGCGAGGATCTTGTCCTCGATGTCGGTGACGTTGCGGATCAGCGTGACGGTGTTGCCCGAGCGCATGAGCCAGCGCGCGAGCACGTCGAACGCCACCGCGGACCGCAGGTGGCCGATGTGCGGGGGGGCCTGCACCGTCGCGCCGCACAGGTAGATGCCGACCTCGCCCGGGACGACGGGTTCGAAGTCGCGCACCGTGCGCGTGGCGGAATCAAAAAGGCGAAGGCTCACGACCCAAGGTTACCGGGGCATCGCTCCGGCGCGGTCCGCGACCTCGCCGCCGACCTCCGCGACCCCGCCAGCGACCCGCCGCCGACCTCGGGCGCGGCTCAGCCGAAGTTCTGCGCCTCGCCCCGGTACGTCGGCACGGTCGCCACGACCGCGTCGCCCTGCACGACGTGTACCGCGTCGAAGCGCTCCATCACCTCGCCCGCCTTGGCGTGCCGGAACCAGAGCCGGTCCCCGATCGCGGGCCCACGGCCGACGACGCGCAGCGGCGTCTGCACCTCGCCCGCGCCCTCGCGCGGCGTCAGGCGCAGCCCCTCGCCGACGGGCAGCGGCTGGCGCGACCGGGTGGCCGGCCCGGACGCGATGTACCCGCCGCCGGCGGCCGTCACGTACCCCGGACCCGGCCGGCGCACGACGTCGAGCCCGAAGTACGCGGCGGGCCGCGGCGCGAACGAGCGGTAGTGGTCGAACAGCGTCGGGACGAACAGCCCCGAGCCGGCGGTCGCCTCGGTCACCGCGGGGTCGCTCACGGTGGACTGCACGGAGCCGCTGCCGCCCGAGTTCACGAGCTCGAGCGGGCGCCCGATCGCCTGCTGGACGGCGTCCACGACCCGACCGCGGCGTCGCGCGAGGTCGGCGATCGAGGCGCGCTTGACGAGCCGGACGCCCGGGCCGGAGTCGGGCAGGCCGGCGACCTGGGCCTCGTAGAACATCACGCCGCGGATCGTGACGCCGTCGTACGCCGTCGCGGCCGCGGCGAGCGTGGCCGCCTGCGCCGGGTCGTGCACGGGCGAGCGGCGCACGCCCAGGTGCAGCCCGAACCGGCCGGCGCCCAGGCGCAGCGACGCGTCGACGTCGAGGCAGACCTGCAGGCGCTGCCCGCCCGCCTCCGCCGCGCGGGCCGCGAGCGCGAGGTGCGCGACGTCGTCGGCCATCAGGGTGATCGCCGCCGCCGCCGCCGGGTCCGCGCCTAGCCGCGCGAGCGCGCCGGCGTCGACCGTCGGGTAGCCCACCAGCACGTCCCGGGCCCCGTGGGAGACGAGCCACAGGGCCTCGCGCAGCGAGTACGCCATCACGCCCGCGAAGCCGGGCCGGGCGAGCACGCGCTCGAGCACCCAGCGCACCCGCACCGACTTGCTCGCGACCCGCACGGGGACGCCGTCGGCCCGCCGGACGAGGTCCGCGGCGTTCGCGTCGAGCGCGTCGAGGTCGACGATTACCAGCGGCGCGGGCAGGCCTGCCGTCGCGGCCGAGAGGCGGTCGCCGAGCGTCGGCGCCGTCACGGCCGGGCCCCGTCCTGCACGGGGCCGACGACCCGCGTGCTGCGGGCCGCGAACCACGGCGCGAGGCAGGCGACGACGAGTGCGAGCGCGAGCGGCACCGCGAACGCGATCCGCAGCGTGCTCCCGACCCCGATCCCGCCGACGAGGACCCCGCCGAGCACCGCCCCGACGTAGTTGAAGACGTTCAGGCGCGCGATGACGACGTCGGCGGCGGCCGGCGCCAGCTCGCCCGCCGCGGCGAAGCACAGCGGCGCGACGACGCCGAGGCCGAGGCCCGCGAGCGCGAACCCGGCGATCGCCACGGCGGGCCCCGGCGCGAGCACGACCGCGAGCAGGCCGGCGGCGCCGATCACGCCGCTCGCCCGGACGACCCGCACGCGGCCGACGGCGCGCACGACGCGGTCGCCCGCGAGGCGCGACACGAGGGTCGTGGCGAGGTAGCCGGCGTAGCCGAGCGGGGCGACGATCGCCGAGCCGAGCAGCACGTCATGCACGTAGATGGCGCTCCAGGCGGAGACCGCGGAGTCGGCGACGTAGTAGCCGACGATCGCGAGGCCGAGCACGAAGATGCCCGACCACGGGGCGACGAACGGGTGCGCGCCCGCGGGGCCGGAACCGCCCGGCGCGTCGGAGCTGCCCGCGGGGCCGGCCTCGGGGCTGGCCGGCGCCGCCAGCAGGTCCCGCCAGCACGCCGCGGCGGCCACGACGACGACGGCCGTCACGGCGGCGATCGCCGCGACGTGCCCGAGCCCGAGCGCGGCGGCGCCCGAGGCCCACAGCGCGCCGAGGATGCCGCCGACCGACCACGCGGCGTAGCAGGAGGTGAGGATGCTGCGCCGGTAGCGACGCTCGACGGCGACCGCCTGCATGTTCGTGCCCGCGTCCACGAGGCCCAGGCCGACGCCGTAGACGACGAACGCCGCGACGAAGGCGGCCCGACCCGGCGCGAGCGCGATCGCGGTCACGGCGATGGCGACGACGACGAGCCCGCACCGCAGGACCTGGGCGCTCGGCCGCGTCCGGACCGCTCGCGCGGCGAGCGCGCTGCCGGTGCCCGCCGCCACGCACACCCCGAGGATCGTGAGCGTGACCGTGAGGTCGTCGATGCCGAACCGCTGCTTGAAGCCCGGCAGGCCCGACAGCAGCCCGGCGTAGGCGAACCCCTGGATGGCGAAGGCCCCGGAGACGGCCGCGCGGGCCCGCCGGTCCGCCGCGGCGGGTGGGGTCACCCCGTGACCCGCGCGTACGTCGCGATGTGGTCCGCGAACGACGAGAGCGCGGCGAGGGCCGCGTCGTCGTCGCCGTCGACGAGCCACGCGAGCGAGACGCCGTCGAGGGCCGCAACCGCGAGCCGGGCGAGGCTGCGCCCCGACACGGACCAGGACATGCCCGCGAGCTCGGCCGCCTCGGTCAGCACCCGCTCGGCCACGGTCCAGTTGTGCTCGAGCTGCAGCCCGGCGACCTTGTGCAGCTCGGGCGTGCGCAGCGAGGTGGTCGTGAGCTCGTAGCTGAGCAGCTGGGCGCCGCGGTTCTCCCGCATCGCGTCCCACACCACGCCGAGCGCGACGCCGATCGCGGCCCGCGCGGACGGCTGCTCCCGCGGCACCGGGTCGAAGGCCACGCGCGCGACGTTCTGGGCGGTGATGGCGTGGCCGACCTCACGGAGCAGCTCGTTCTTGTCCTCGAAGCAGTAGTGCACGACGCCGAGCGAGACTCCGGCCTCGGCGGCCACCGCGCGGACCGTGGCCGCCTCGATACCGTCGCGGATCGCGACCGTCATGGCCGCGTTCACGAGTTGCTCGCGTCGCGCGGCCATTGGAAGACGTGACATCTGTGCCCCCTTGTGCGCATCCATCGTCACCTGTGACGTTCTCCCGATCGTCCCACTCGATGACACCACGGACCACCCACTTGACCTGGACACCCGACCAGAGGAAATAGTGGCCTATGACGCCTCGTCGCGATACCCCCCTGCGGTGGGAGAACTGGGCCCGGACCGAGCGGTGCCAGCCCGAACAGGAGGCCGTCCCGGCCGATCTGGAGGACCTCGTCGCCGCCGTTCGTGCGGCGGGGGCCGCCGGCCGACGGCTGCGCGTCGTCGGCGCCGGGCACTCCTTCACCGGCGCCGCCGTGACCGACGGCGTCATGGTTCGGCTGGACCGGCTCGCCGGGGTCGGGCCGGTCGCCACCGCCGCGGACGGGACGACGACGGTGACGGTGGGCGCCGGCATCAGGTTGGGGGCGCTCAACCGGACCCTCGCCGCCCGCGGGCTCGCCCTGCCCAACCTCGGGGACATCGACCGCCAGAGCGTCGCCGGGGCGATCTGCACCGGCACGCACGGAACCGGCGTGCGCCTGCCGGGGATCAGTGGCCAGGTCACGGCGGTGCGCGTGGTCTCCGCCGCGGGTGAGGTGCACGAGGCCTCGCCCGACGCGCGGCCCGAGCTGTTCGAGGCGGCGCGGCTCGGCCTGGGCTCGGTCGGCGTGCTGGCCGCGGTGACGCTCGCCGTCGTGCCGGCGTTCCTGCTCGCGGCCCGCGAGGAGCCGTGGCCGCTCGACCGCGTGCTCGAGGAGCTGTCCGGGCCTGACGGCCTCGTCGAGGCGAACGACCACTTCGAGTTCTACTGGTTCCCGCACACGCGCCGGACGCTGACCAAGCGCAACAACCGGTGCCCCGCCGCGACGCCCGAGCCGCTCGGGCGGGTCCGGCGCTGGGTCGACGACGAGCTGTTGTCGAACGCCACCTTCGAGGTGACCAACCGGCTCACGGACGCCGCACCGCGCCTGACCGCGCGGGTGAACTCGTTCGCCGCCCGCGCGCTGACCGCGCGGCACTACCGCGCGCCGTCGGCGGACGTGTTCGTCTCACCTCGTCGCGTGCGGTTCCGCGAGATGGAGTACGCGATCCCCCGGGCCGCGCTGCCGCAGGTGCTCGCCGAGCTCGACGCCTGGATCGAGTCCAGCGGCGAGCAGGTGTCCTTTCCTGTCGAGGTCCGCTTCGCGGCGGCCGACGACGTCTGGCTCTCGACCGCGCACCAGCGCGAGACCGCGTATGTCGCCGTGCACGCGTACCTGCGCCGCCCCCACGTGCGCTACTTCGCCGCGGCGGAGCGCATCGTCGCCGCCGTCGGCGGGCGCCCGCACTGGGGGAAGCTGCACGGCCTGGCGGCGACCGACCTGCGCGCGCTGTATCCGCGCTTCGAGGACTTCCTGGCCGTGCGGCGCGCCGAGGATCCGGGCGGGATGTTCGCGAACCCCTACACCGACCGCGTGTTCGGCCCGATCGCGCGCTGATCGGCCCGTTTCCTGTCGCCACGACGCCCGGATCGGGCCATGATCGTCAGATGGTGCACGCAGTGGTGGCGACCGCGTACGGCGGCCCCGAGGTCCTGTCCCTGATCGACGTCGACCCCGGCGCGCCCGGCCCGGGCCAGGTCCTGCTCGCGGTGCACGCGGCCGGGGTCAACCCGACGGACTGGAAGACCTACACCGGCGCCTACGGCACCGATGCCGCGCGCCTGCCGCTGCGGCTGGGCAGCGAGGCGGCCGGGACGGTGCTGGCGATCGGGCCCGACGTCGACGACGTCTCCGTCGGCGACGAGGTGATCGCCTACCGGGCGCCCGGTGCCTACGCCGAGCAGCTGATCGTGCGCGCGGCGAACACCGTCCCCAAGCCACCGTCGCTGAGCTGGGAGAAGGCGGGCGGCCTCCTGCTCGCCGGGTCGACCGCGATGCACGCGGTGACCGCGACGCGGGTGGGCACCGGCGACACCGTGCTGGTGCACGGCGCCTCGGGCGGCGTCGGCTCGATGGTCGTGCAGATCGCCCGCTCCCGCGGCGCGCGCGTCATCGGCACCGCGGGCCGCGCCAACCACGAGTACGTGATGGACCTCGGCGCGACCCCGGTCGTGTACGGCCCGGGGCTCGCCGACCGCGTGCGGGCCGCGGCGGGCGGCGTCGTCGACGCGGCTATCGACACCGTCGGCACGAACGAGGCGCTCGACGTCTCGGTCGCGGTGGTGCACGACCGCAAGCGCATCGCCACGATCGCGGGCTTCGCGCACGGGGCCGCGCTCCAGGTCCAGGTGCTCGGGAACGGCCCGGGCGCCGATCCGGGCACGGAGATCCGCAACGCCGCCCGCCGCAAGCTGGTCGACCTCGTGGTCGCGGGCCGGCTCGACGTGCGCATCGCGGCGACCTACCGGCTCGCCGACGCCGCCCGCGCGCACCGCGCGGGACTCGCCGGCCAGGCGAACGGGAAGATGATCCTGCTGCCCTGACCTGGGTCGTTCACCGGGTCAGGGCGTGGGAGTGGTCGTGGGTGTGGGCGGCCCGCGCGGGTGCCGCGCTCGGCGTGGCTGTACCTGGCGTCGTCGTCGCCGTTGGTGTTGGCGTCGTTGGTGTTGGCGTCGTTCGTGTTCGCGTCGGCGTCCCCGACGCCGGCGCGCCCGCCTCGACGAGCAGGCGCCGCGCGATCTCGCGCTCGGCCTGCTCGACCC
The DNA here is from genome assembly GCF_017569225.1 of Pengzhenrongella sicca. Classification (GTDB taxonomy): domain Bacteria; phylum Actinomycetota; class Actinomycetes; order Actinomycetales; family Cellulomonadaceae; genus Pengzhenrongella; species Pengzhenrongella sicca. The sequence continues at coordinate 420,908 of NZ_CP071868.1, read as the reverse complement.
GGTAGGAGTGCTGGACCCAAGCGATGTGGTCCGTGGTGATGCTCATCTGTCGTTCCTCCTCGTGCATCCCTCTCGATGCGTTCCATCGTGATCGCACAGGGGTGCCGCGGGGATCGGGCAGATACCCGAGATTCTGGGTCGGCGGGCCTTAGGCGCGGGGGTGGATGGGGGCCCGACGCCTCTAGGTGGGTGTCAGTGACGACGGGTTCCACGCCGACGGGACCGGCGGCGCGACGTCGGCCGCCAACCTCGGGTCCCCCGCATCGATCCCCCGCCGGGGCCGCACGCCGACGAGACCCCGCGTCCCGACGACGAACCCCCGCCGTTCTGAGCGCGGAGCTACTCGATCGCGGCGATGAGCGCCGTCGCGATCGCCGCGATGCCCTCGCCTCGGCCGGTCAGGCCGAGACCGTCCGTGGTGGTCGCGGACAGGCTGACCGCGGCTCCCGCCGCCGCCGACAGGGCGGCCTCGGCCTCGGCCCGACGCGCGCCGATCTTCGGACGCGTCCCGATCACCTGGACCGCGACGTTGCCGATCTGGAAGCCCGCGCCGCGGACGCGCCGCGCCGCCTCGGCCAGCAGCGAGACGCCCGAGGCGCCGGCCCACTGCGGCTCGGCGGTGCCGAAGTTCACGCCCAGGTCGCCGAGCCCCGCGGCCGAGAGCAGCGCGTCGGCGGCGGCGTGCGCGACGACGTCGGCGTCCGAGTGCCCGGCGAGCGCCGCCTCACCCGGCCAGGTCAGCCCGGCGAGGGCGAGCACGCGCCCGGAACCCGCAGGCGCGAAGGCGTGGACATCGATCCCGATGCCGGTCCGGGGAAGCGCGCTCACGCGGTCCCTCCTGATCTCGTTGTTCTGCTGGGCCGGATCGCGCTGGTCCGGATCAATCCCGCGCGGAGCGCGAGCTGGGCGAGCTCCAGGTCCCGGGGCGCGGTGATCTTGAAGGCATCGGGGTCGCCGGGCACGACATGCACCTGCTCCCCGAGCGCTGCCACGAGGGACGCGTCGTCGGTGGCGGCGGCGGCCTCGTCGACGGCGCGGTGCGCGGCGGCCGCGTGCGCGCGGTCCAGGAGCGCGCGGTCGAAGCCCTGGGGCGTCTGAACGATGCGCAACGCGGAGCGGTCGGGGTTCGCCACGACCGCGGGGTCGCCGTCGGAGCCGACCTGAACGATCGTGTCGGTCACCGCCGCGCCGGGGATGACCGCGCCGTGACCGGCGCGCACCGCAGCTGCCACTCGCGCGACCAGCGCGGCCGGGGCGAGCGGGCGCGCGGCGTCGTGCACGAGGACGACCTCGATCGACGGCGGCAGCATGGCCAGCGCGGCGCCGACCGACGCCTGCCGGCTCGCGCCGCCCGCCGTCAGCAGCACCGGGACCCCCGCGGATTCGGGCCGCTCGCTCAGACCCGACGAGCGGAGCACGGAGCGACCGACGACCGATCGGAACTCCGCGAGGAATGCCTCAGGGGCGGTGACGACGATGAGGTCGACGACGCCGGACTCCGCCAGGCGCCGCGCGGCGTGCGCGACGAGCGGCAGGCCCTCGAGCAGCACCAGGGCCTTCGGCACGGCCGCGCCGAAGCGGCTGCCGCTGCCCGCGGCGGTCAGCACCGCGGCGGTCCGGGGGACGGCCGTCGTCATCGCCGGCCCGCTCGTCGTGGACGACCGGACGGTGCCCCGACATCGGTCGGGCGCCGACCCCAGCAGGGGTGCGGCGCCCGAGGGACAGTGTGATGCATGGTCAGGAAGCGAGGACCTCGTCGAGGATGGCGGCAGCCTTGTCCTCTTCGGTGTGCTCGGCGAGCGCGAGCTCGGAGACCAGGATCTGCCGCGCCTTGGCGAGCATGCGCTTCTCGCCGGCCGACAGGCCGCGATCCGCGTCCCGACGCGAGAGGTCGCGAACGACCTCGGCAACCTTGATGACATCGCCCGAGGCGAGCTTCTCGAGGTTGGCCTTGTACCGACGCGACCAGTTGGTCGGCTCTTCGGTGTACGGCGCCCGGAGGACGTCGAAGACCTTCTCGAGCCCCTCCTGGCCGACCACGTCGCGGACACCCACGAGGTCGATGTTCTCGGCGGGCACCTCGATCGTCAGATCGCCCTGGGCGACCTTGAGCTTGAGGTACACCTTGTCTTCGCCACGGATCGTCCGGGTCTTGATCTCTTCGATGAGTGCGGCGCCGTGGTGCGGGTAGACAACCGTCTCCCCAACAGTGAAAGTCATCTGTAGATGTCCCCTTTCGCGGGGCTCTATCTTACCACGGCGCAGACCTGCGACGAAGCGTGGACCTACCACATCGCTGCAGGTCACAGCCATGACCTGACCGTCACGTGACCTGGACCACTATGATAGCCCCTGGGCGGGCCGAGCGGTGCTCGGGTCCCCGATGACCAATTTGTCACCCCTGAGGAGTCCCCGTGGCCACCGCCCGATCGTCCAGGTTCGCCGCTGCAGCAGCCCTCGTGCTGATCGGCGTGACCGCCGGCTGCTCCGCCGCGAACCCCATCACGACGACGCGTCCGTACGCCGCGTCGGACGGCGTCCGCCTGGAGCTCGGCTCCTCCCTCACCGCGGAGAACCTGCTGATCATCACGGCGGCCGAGGGCGAGCCGGGGGCGCTCATCGGCGGGCTGACGAACCGGGGCGACGCCGCCCTCGTGGTCTCCGTCGCCGCCGACGGCGCGCAAGAGGCCACCGTGCGCGTGCCCGCCGGGGCCACGGTGCTCCTCGGCACCGACGAGGACGACCCGCTCACGCTCGACGCCGTCGCCGTGCCGCCGGGCGGCGTGCTACCCGTGACGATCTCGACGCCCGAGGGGGGCAGCGAGCAGCTCAGCATCCCGGTGCTGGACGGCACCCTGACCGAGTACGCGACGCTCGTTCCGACGGCCGACCCGAGCTAGCCGGGCGAACTCGGCCGGGCGAACAGCCGGCCGAGTGAGCCGGGCTGCTCAGCCGAAGCGGCCGGAGATGTAGTCCTCCGTCGCGCGCTCGCGCGGCGACGAGAACATCGTGGTGGTCGCGTCGACCTCGATCAGCCGGCCCGGCAGGCCGGTGCCCGCGATGTTGAAGAACGCGGTGCGGTCGGAGACGCGGGCCGCCTGCTGCATGTTGTGCGTCACGATGACGATCGTGTAGTTCGCCTTGAGCTCGGAGATCAGGTCCTCGATGGCGAGGGTCGAGATGGGGTCGAGCGCGGAGCACGGCTCGTCCATGAGCAGGACCTGGGGCTTGACCGCCATCGCCCGGGCGATGCACAGCCGCTGCTGCTGGCCGCCCGACAGGGACGACCCGGGCCGGCCGAGCCGGTCCTTGACCTCGTTCCAGAGGTTGGCGCCCTTCAGGGACGACTCGACGAGGCTCTCGGCGTCCGACTTGGAGATCCGCCGGTTGTTCAGCCGCACTCCGGCAAGAACGTTCTCGGCGATCGACATGGTCGGGAAAGGGTTCGGTCGCTGGAACACCATGCCCACCGACCGACGCACGGCCACGGGGTCGACGCCGTCGCCGTAGAGGTCGACGCCGTCCATGGCCACCTTCCCGACGACGCGCGCGCCCGGGATCACCTCGTGCATCCGGTTCAGCGTGCGCAGGAACGTCGACTTGCCGCAGCCCGAGGGGCCGATGAACGCGGTGACCGAGTTGGGCTCGATGTTCACGTTCACGTCGGCGACAGCGAGGAAGTCGCTGTAGTAGATGTTCAGGTCTTTCACATCGATGCGCTTGGCCACGGTGTCCTTCTGTTCTACGTCGGGGCTGATCGTTTGTCGGTGGGGCGAGCGAGTCAGCGCAGCGCCTTAGGGGCGAACAGGCGTGTGATGAGCCGGCCCGCGAGGTTGAGCAGCATGACGATCAGGATCAGCGTCAGGGCAGCGGCCCAGGCGCGGTCGTAGTTGATCGTCGGGATGCAGATCGCGGCCGGGTCGTTGCAGGGCACCAGACCCTGGCTGTACTGCCGGTAGACGTAGACGGGCAGGGTCATCATGCGGCCCTGGAACACGTTGAAGTTGATCGAGTCGATCACCCCGACCGTGATGAGCAGCGGCGCGGTCTCCCCGATCACCCGAGCGACCGCCAGCATGATGCCGGTGCCGAGGCCGGCGATCGCCGTCCGCAGCACGACCTTGATGATGGTGAGGTACTTCGGCACGCCCAGCGCGTAGGCGGCCTCCCGCAGCTCGTTGGGCACGAGTCGCAGCATTTCCTCGCACGAGCGGACGACGACGGGGATCATCAGCACCGACAGGGCGACCGCCCCGACGACGCCGAACCGCACGCCCGGCCCAAAGACGACCGCGAAGAGCGCGTACGCGAACAGGCCGGCGACGATGGACGGGATTCCGGTCATCACGTCGACGAAGAACGTGACCGCGCGGGCGAGCCGTCCGCGGCCGTACTCGGCGATATAGATCGCGGTCAGCAGCCCGATCGGGACCGAGATGATCGCCGCGAGGCCCGTGATCAGGAGCGTGCCGATGATGGCGTGGTAGATGCCGCCGGAGTCCATGCCGCCGAACACACCACGCATCGACACCGTCAGGAAGTACGGCGTCAGCCGCTCGATCCCGTTGGCGATGACGGTCCACGACACCGAGATCAGCGGGACCAGGGCGAGGCCGAAGGCCACGTACACGAGGCCGGTCATCATGCGGTCGGTGACCCGCCGCCGGCGATCGGTCCCGGCGAGCATGACGCGCGTGCTCTCGCTCGGGTCGAGGCCGCCCCCGGCGGCCGAGCCTGCACTGAGTGTGGTCATGTCAGTTCGCCCCCGAGAAGTCCTTGCGGCGCGCGACGATCGCGCGCGCAGCCATGTTCACCGCGAGGGTGATGACGAAGAGCGCGAGGCCCGTCGCGATGAGCGTGCTGACCCCGAGCGGATCCGCCTCGGGGAACTGCAGGGCGATGTTCGCGGCGATGGTCTGGTGCTGGCCGACCTTCAGGAGCGCGAAGGAGTAGAGGGCTCCGGGCGACAGGATCATCAGCACGGCCATCGTCTCGCCGAGGGCCCGGCCGAGGCCGAGCATCGCGGCCGAGATGATGCCGGGCCGCCCGAACGGGAGCACCGACATCCGGACCATCTCCCACCGCGTCGCGCCGAGGGCGAGCGCGGCCTCCTCGTGCAGCTTCGGCACCTGGAGGAACACCTCGCGGCACACGGCGGTGATGATCGGCAGGATCATCACGGCGAGCACGATGCCGACGGTGAGGATGACGCGGGGCGGGTCCGAGGCAGGCCCGGAGAAGAGCGGGATGAAGCCGAGCGTGTCGGACAGCCAGGTCCACACCGGCGAGAGCAGCGGCACGAGCCAGAGGCCGCCCCAGAGGCCGTAGACGACGCTCGGGATCGCGGCGAGCAGGTCGATCACGTAGCCGAGGCTGTTCGCCAGCCGCCGCGGCGCGTAGTGCGAGATGAACAGCGAGATGCCGATCGACACCGGCATCGAGATGACGAGCGCGATCGTCGCCGAGAGCAGGGTGCCGAACACGAGCGGGCCCACGAACTGGAGCAGGTTCTTGCCGTCCGGGAACCAGCTGATCTCGTCGGACAGCACGCTGGCGCGGGTCGTCATCGCTGGCCACGCGCGCAGGATCAGGAACAGCGCGACGGCCGCCAGGACCACCAGGATCAGCGCGCCCGCGCCGGTTGCGGCCCAACGGAAGGCTTTTCCGGCGGCGCCTTCCATCGAGCGGCGCCGCGGCGCCGGGTCGACCGGCGGCACCGGGGCCGGTGGCTTGAGACTCGTGCTGGTCGTCACGTGTTCTCCGGGTGAGGCGTTCGGATGTGGAAAAGAGGCTACGGCCGAACCGGAGACGCTGTCACCGGGTCAGACCTGTGGGGCCCGGCCCCGCCCGTCGTGGGCGGGGCCGGCCCCCGGTCTAGCTACGTGCTGGACTGCTACGTGCTGCACTGCTACCTACCGGACTGCTACCTGCTGGACTGCTACCTGCTGGTGGGTCAGGCGCCCGCAGTGATCGAGTCGATCGCGGCGACGACGTCCGTGCGCAGCTCCTCCGAGATCGGCGCGGAGCCAGCGGCGCTCGCGGCGGCGGCCTGTCCCTCTTCGCTCGCGATGTAGCCGAGGAACGCCTTGACCAGCTCAGCGTCAGCCTCGTCCGCGTAGGACGTGCAGGCGATCGCGTAGGAGATCAGGACGAGCGGGTAGGTACCCGCCTCGGTCGTCGTGCGGTCGAGCTCGATCGCGATGTCGTTCTCCACGCGACCCTCGACGCGCGGAGACGCGTCGACGACGGCCGCAGCACCCTCGGGCGAGTGGCCGACCCACTCGTCGCCGACCTTGATCATCGCGGTGCCGAGCTCGCCCGCCTTGGACGAGTCGGCGTAGCCGACCGTCCCGTTACCGCCCTGGACGGTCTGGACGACGCCCGACGTGCCCTGGGCGGCCTGCCCACCGGCGACCGGCCAGACGCCGTCGGCCTCGTACGGCCATGCCTCGGGCGCCGTGGCGGCGAGGTACTCCGTGAAGTTGTTCGTGGTGCCGGACTCGTCCGAGCGGTTGACCGGCGAGATCGCCAGGTCGGGGAGCGTCACGTCCGGGTTGTCGGCCGCGATCTCGGGAGCGTTCCAGTTGGTGATCTTCTGGTCGAAGATGCCCGCGATGACGGCCGGCGAGAGGTTCAGCTCGTCGATGCCCTCGATGTTGAAGATCACGGCGATCGGGCTGATGTATACGGGGAGGTCGATGGCCTGGCCGCCGACGCACGTCGTCGCCGACTCCGTGATCTCTTCGTCCTTGAGCACCGAGTCCGAGCCGGCGAACAGCACGCCACCCTCGAGGAACTGGGTGCGACCGCCGCCCGAACCGACCGGGTCGTAGTTCACGTTGACGTCGGGGTTCACGGACTGGAACCCGGCGCGCCACGCCTCCATGGCCGACTCCTGCGAGCTGGCACCGGCGCCGTTCAGGTCGCCGCTCAGCTCGGTGGCCGCGGAAGCATCGTCGGCGGGCGCAGTGCTGCCCGAGCCAGTCGCGTCATCCGAGCCGCACGCGGCGAGGGAGATGAGCATGGCGCCCGCGAGGGCGACCGCCCCGGCGCGGCGGTGGAGGGAGAGCTTCACAGTGGTCCGTCCTGTCGTCGTCCGCGCGCACTGATTGCGCCCGGCCACCGCTGACGCTAGGGACGACAGATGACCAGGTCGTCCGCCCTGGATGAACACACGGTGAACGATGGGTGACCATCGGCCGGGCAGGACGCGACGCACGTCACTGTGCGGCCTGAGTCACGAGGCGGCGTCGTCCATCATCTTGTAGCCGAGCCCGCGGATGGTGAGCAGGACCTGCGGGCTGCCCGGATCCGGCTCGATCTTCGCCCGGACCCGCTTGACGTGCACGTCGAGCGTCTTCGTGTCGCCTACGTAGTCCGACCCCCACACGCGGTCGATCAGCTGCGTGCGGGTGAGCACCCGGCCCGCGTTGCGCAGGAACAGCTCGAGCAGCTCGAACTCCTTCAGCGGCAGCGCGACGCGCGTGCCCCCGACCTCGACCGTGTGCCCGTCCACGTCCATCCGGACGCGGCCCACCTGCAGCGTCGCGTCGTCGTCCTCGAGCTCCGGCGCGCCCTGGCGGCGGCGCAGCACCGCGCGCACCCGCGCGACGAGCTCACGGTAGGAGTACGGCTTCGTCACGTAGTCGTCGGCGCCCAGCTCGAGGCCGACGACCTTGTCGATCTCGCCGTCCTTCGCGGTGAGCATGATGACCGGCACGTCGCCGCGCGCGCGCAGCTGGCGGCACACCTCGGTGCCGGACAGGCCCGGCAGCATGAGGTCGAGCAGCACGAGGTCGGCGCCGCCCCGATCGTACTCGGCGAGCGCCTCCGGGCCGGTCGCGGCGGTCGCGACCTCGTACCCGTCCTTGATCAGCTGATAGGTCAGGGGGTCGCGGTACGACTCTTCGTCCTCGACGAGCAGGATGCGGGTCACGCCTGTACCTCCTGGGTGTGGGCCGACGCCTGGGGTCCGGGCGGCAGGTTGGCAGCGGGCAGTCGGAGGGTGAACGTCGATCCGCGTCCGGGCTTCGACCAGATCACGACGTCGCCGCCGTGGTCGGCCACGACGTGCTTGACGATACTCAGGCCGAGCCCCGTGCCGCCGGTGTCGCGCGAACGCGCGGGATCGACCCGGTAGAACCGTTCGAACACCCGCCGCTGCTCGTCGGGCGAGATGCCGATCCCGTGGTCGACGACGGCGATCTCGACGAGGTCCCCCTCGCACCGGACCCCGACCCCGACGTGCGTCCCGGGGCCGGAGTAGGCGACCGCGTTGTCGAGCAGGTTCCGCACGGCCGTCACGAGCATCGCGTGGCCGCCGTAGACCTGCGCGCCGCTGTCGCCGCCCGCGTCGATCGAGATCAGCTTCGCCGCCGCCGTGGTGCGCGCCCGGTCCACTGCCTCAGCGACCACCGCGTCGATGTCGACCAGCGCGAGCGCGCCGACGCCGCCGTGCACCTGCAGCCGGGACAGCTCGATGATCTCGTGCACGAGGGCCGAGAGCCGGGTCGACTCCTTCTGCATCCGTCCCGCGAACCGGCGCACCGCGACGGGGTCGTCTGCCGCGGCCTCGACCGTCTCGGCGAGCAGCGCGAGCGCGCCGACGGGCGTCTTGAGCTCGTGCGAGACGTTCACGACGAAGTCGCGGCGGATCGCCTCGAGCCGGCGCGCCTCGGTGCGATCCTCGGCGAGCAGGAGCAGCAGCGTGGGGCTCACCCTCGCGATGCGCACCTGCACCATGAGCGTGCCGCGCCCGACGGGGCCGCGGGGCAGCTCGAGCTCCTCGTCCCGGATCTCGCCCGTCCGCCGCACCTCCGCGATGAGCCGCAGGATCGAGGGGTCGGCGATCGCGCCGTCCCGGACGACGCCGAAGGCGTAGGCGGGCGCGCTCGCGCGCAGGACCCGGTCATCGACGCCGAGCACCACGACCGCCGAGCGCAGGACGCTGAGCACTCGCACGAGGCCCTCGTCGAGCTCCGGCTCGGGTCGCGCGGGTATGCGGTGCTGCGCCCGTTCGCTGTACCGGAAAGCGAAGCTCGCGGCGAGCCCGACGAGCAGCCCAAGCAGGCCAGCGGTCACAATGCCAGATCCGTTCACTCTGTCAGACTACGGTTGCGCACGGGCGTCGATGGTCTGCGACGGGGCGCCACCGGTCGCGCCCCTGAGTGTTCATCTATGGTCGGGACTGCGTTCATCCCGCAGTGCGAGGCTGGGTCAAAAGTCGAGAAGAGGTTGACACATGCGAGAGATTTTTGAGGCTGAGCTCAAGCAGGTCGGGTCCGACCTGGCCGAGATGAGCCGCCAGGTTGAGATCGCGATCAGCAACGCCGGGACGGCACTCCTGACCGCCGACCTGCACCTCGCGGAGACGGTCATCGTGGCTGACGAGGCGATCGACGCGTTCGAGCGGGACCTGGACACGCGCTGCGTGCACCTGCTCGCGCAGCAGGCGCCGGTCGCGACCGACCTGCGCGTGATCGTGACTGCCCTGCGGATCAGCTCGTCGCTCGAGCGGATGGGGGACCTCGCGCGGCACGTCGCCGAGTTCTCGCGCCGGACCTACCCGAACCCGGCGGTGCCGCAGGCGATCTCGGGCACGTTCGCCGACATGCACATCGCCGCCACCCGCGTCGCGCAGCGCACGACGGCGCTGATCGAGACGCGCGACATCGACCTCGCGAAGAGCATCGAGGAGGACGACGACCGGCTCGACGCCCTGCACGAGGACAACTTCACCGCGCTGCTCGGCGGGCACTGGAACGGCACGGCGCAGCAGACGGTCGACACGGCGCTGCTGAGCCGGTACTTCGAGCGGTTCGGCGACCACGCCGTCTCCGTCGCCCGCCGGATGGTGTACCTCGTCACGGGCGACTTCCCCGAGGATCACCCCACCGACGGCCGCGCGCGCCTGTAGCGCACGCGCTCAGCACCAACACAAGCAGCGTCCGCGTTCCGGGAGGAACGCGGACGCTGCTGTCGTTAGTGCTGGTCGAATGCCGGGCTGGTTGCTACTTGCCCTGGTTGGCGACGGCCGCGATCGCTGCCGCCGCAGCGTCGGCGTCGAGGTACCGGCCGCCGGGGACGGTCGGCTTGAGGTTCTCGTCGATCTCGTACACGAGCGGGATGCCGGTCGGCACGTTCAGGCCGGCGATCGAGTCGTCGTCGATGCCGTCGAGGTGCTTGATGATCGCGCGCAGCGAGTTGCCGTGCGCGGCGACGAGGACGGTCTTGCCGGCCTTGAGGTCAGGGACGACGGCGGACTCCCAGTAGGGCAGCGCGCGCGTCAGGACGTCCTTGAGGCACTCGGTCAGCGGCGTCGGCTCGCCTGCGTAGCGCGCCTCTGCGTCCTGCGAGAACTCCGAGCCGAGCGCGATCGCGGGCGGCGGAACGTCGTACGACCGGCGCCACAGCATGAACTGCTCGTTGCCGAACTCGTCGCGGACCTGCTTCTTGTCCTTGCCCTGGAGGGCGCCGTAGTGGCGCTCGTTCAGGCGCCAGCTGCGCTTGACCGGGATCCAGTGCAGGTCGGCCGCGTCGAGCGCGAGGTTGGCGGTCATGATCGCGCGGCGCAGCAGCGACGTGTGGACGACGTCCGGGCGCACGCCCGCCTCGGTGAGCAGCGTCCCGCCACGAATGGCCTCGGCGGTGCCCTTCTCCGACAGCGGGACGTCCACCCAGCCCGTGAACAGGTTCTTTGCGTTCCATTCGCTCTCGCCGTGGCGGAGCAGTACCAGGGTGTAGGTCATACCGTGCATCTTGCCGCACTCGGCCCGACCGGTCACGGGACCTCCGGCCACTGGGACGCCGGTCAGCCGCGGCGGCGCTGCCCGGCGAGCGCGTAGACCTTCAGGAGCTGCTCGGCCGCGGCGGCCCAGCCCTGGCGGGCACCGGCCCGCGCGGCGCGGACGCCCAGGGCGAGCCGGGCGGCGTCGTCGGCGAGGAGGTCGGCGAGGGCGTCGGCCCACACCGCCGGGTCGTGCGACGGGACGAGCCGGCCCGTCACGCCGTCCTGCACGACCGTGCGCAATCCGCCGACGGCTGAGGCCAGCACGGGGGTGCCGCAGGCCTGGGCCTCGGCCGCGACCAGCCCGAACGACTCGCTCCGAGACGGCATCGCGACCACGTCGGCGGCGCGGTACCAGTCGGCGAGCTCGGCGCGCGGGACCGGCGGCCGCATCAGCACGTCGGCGCCGACGCCGCAGGTCGCGGCGAGCCGCTCGAGCTCGCGGACCGAGTCCTGGCGCCCGCTCGGCCCGCCCAGCAGCACGAGCAGCGGGACCGGTCGGCCGGTCGCGGCGAGCACCGCGATCGCGCGCACGAGCACGTCGGGGGCCTTGAGCGCCTGGATCCGGCCGGCGAACAGCACGACGGGCCGGTCGGCGGGCAGCCCGAGGCGGGCCCGCAGCGCCGCGCGGCCGCCGGCCGCCGGCAGCGGCGGGTGAAACAGGTCGAGGTCGAGCCCGGGCGCGACGACGTGCACCGCGGTCGGATCGGCGCCGTAGCGGCTGACGAGGTCGTCCGCCTCCTGCGCGGTGCTCGCGACGAGGGCGTCCGCCGCGGCGACCACCTGCTCCTCGCCGATGACGCGGCCGCGCGGCTCGGGCGCGTCGCCGGGCGCGAGCGCCGCGTTCTTGACCTTGGCGAGCGTGTGCATCGTGTGCACCAGCGGGACGTCCCACCGGTCCGCCGCGAGCCAGCCGACCTGCCCGGAGAGCCAGTAGTGGGAGTGCACGACGTCGTAGTGGTCCGGCGCCCGGCCCGCCTCGGTGCGCAGCACGCCGGCCGTGAACGCGCAGAGCTGGCCCGGCAGGTCGGACTTGTCCAGCCCCTCGAACGGGCCGGCCGGGATGTGCCGGACGAGCACGCTCGGGTCGCCCTCATCCAGCTCGACGACGTCCGCCTGCCGCGAGGCGGTGGAGCGCGTGAAGATCTCGACCCGCGCGCCGAGCCGCGCCAGCGCGCGGGACAGGCCCGTGACGTACACGTTCAGGCCGCCGGCGTCCCCGGTGCCCGGCTGGGCGAGCGGCGAGGTGTGGACCGAGAGCATGGCCACGCGGGGCTGCTCGATGCGCACGGGACTCCCAGGGCCGAAGGACAGGTCTCCTAGTGTCCCTCACGCCTGGTCCGGCGACGACGCCGGCCCCGCCCGAGCACACCCCCATTGGTGCGATCAGGCGGGGCCGGGCGTCGCCGGCGGGTCGAGCAAGCCCACTGAACCACTCCCCAGCCGCCCATGTCTGTGCCGATAGGTCACAATTGCACCGTCAATGCCGAAACCGGGATCAGACGGGCGCCCGTCGCAGCGCGAGCCAGGCCCCCGCGCCCCCGAGCGCGCCGATCCCGGCGAGCAGCGCGACGGCGGTCAGCGGGACGAGGTCGGCGAACCAGGTCCCAACGCTCGGCCAGGAGTCCGACCACGCGATGACGGCGATCGGCACGACCAGCGCGAACCCGAGGCCGATCAGCAGGGCGACCACGCCGGTCGCCCGGTAGCGCGACCAGACGGCGGCGAACGCCAGGCCGAGTCCGACGAAGAACACCATGGGCAATGCGTAGATCGCCAGCAGCTGCCAGTCGGGCACGTCCGTGAGCCACGGCACCCGGAAGAACCGGCCGCCGAGCCCGAATCCGCCGGTCGCCCGCTCGAGCAGGTTCAGGCCCAGCAGGATCACCGCGCTCGAGACCGCGAAGGCGCCGAGGAACAGGAACGTCCCGCGCAGGAAGTCGCGGCGGGTCACGCCGAGCCCGAGCTGGAACGGGAACCCGCGCGAGATCAGGACCGAGATCATGGCCCAGGAGAAGCAGTACAGCGACGCGAGCCCGCCCGTGCCGTTGGCGGCGGCCTCGGGCAGCAGGGCCCAGACGATGAGATTGATGACGAGCGCCGAGGCGAGGACGGCCCACGGGAGGACGAAGACGGTGGCGTGGTCCATGAGGTGGATGCGCGCGACGGCGAGGGTGCGGTTCATCGCGGAGCCCGGTTCACGCACAGTCCGGTTCATCGCGCACCCGCCGTGGCGTGGATGACGAGCTGCTGCAGGGAGACCGGCGCGAGCTCGAGGTCGAGGTCGCGGGCCCGGACCCGGTCGGCGGCGGTCAGGCGGCCGAGAACCGTCACCTTGGCGTACGCCCCGAGGTCCTCGCGGTGCAGCACCTCGCGGCCGGCGATGAACTGCTCGACCCGGGGGCTCGGGCCGGTGACGGCGGCGGCCGTGCCGCGGACGTCGTCGGCGTCGGCGTCGAGCACGACCCGCCCGCGGTGCACGACGACGACGCGCTCGAGCAGGGTCGCGACCTCGTCGATCAGGTGCGTCGACAGCACGACGGTGCGCGGGTGGGCGGAGAAGTCCGCGAGCAGGGCGTCGTAGAACACCTGGCGGGCCGCGGGGTCGAGGCCGAGGTACGGCTCGTCGAACATCGTGATCGGCGCCCGGGCCGCGATGCCGACGACGATCCCGAGCGCCGAGGTCATGCCGCGCGAGAGCTTCTTGACGGGCCGGTCCTGCGGCAGGTCGAACGCCGCGACGAGGCGGGTCGCGACGTCGTCGGCCCAGGTCGGGTAGAGCAGGCGCGCGGCCGCGAGCACGTGCCCGACCCGGAAGTTCTCCGGGTACACCTGCGACTCCCGCACGAAGCAGATGCGCTGGGCGACGGCCGCGTTCTCGAACGGGTCGGCGCCGAACATGGCCACCGAGCCGCCGCTCGGGCGGTCCTGCCCCGCGAGGATCCGCATGAGCGTCGTCTTGCCGGCGCCGTTGCGCCCGAGCAGGCCGTGGATGCGGTCCGGCTCGAGCGCGAAGCTGACGTCCGCGAGCGCGTGGGTGCCGCGGAACTCCTTGGCGACGCCGCGCGCCTCGATGACCGGGCGCACGCCCGCGCCGGCGTCCGCCCGCGCCGGGGCGGGCGCCGGGGTGCTCACGAGCGGCTCCGCTCGTCGATCAGCGGGCCGTCGAGCAGCGGGCCATCGAGCAGCGGGCCATCGCTCTGCCGGCCATCGAGCGGGCCGTCGCTCTGCTGGCCATCGAGCGGGCCGGCGAGCAGCCGGCGCAGGTCGGCCGCCCCGATGCCGAGCCTGGTCGCCTCCCGCACGAGCGGGGCGACGTACTCGGCGACGAACGCCTCGCGGCGGCGGTCGAGCAGCCGCCCGCGGGCCCCAGTGGTCACGAACATCCCGATCCCCCGCTTCTTGTAGAGCACGCCGTCGGCGACCAGCGCGGACACACCCTTGGCCACGGTCGCCGGGTTGATCCGGTAGAACGCGGCGAGCTCGTTGGTCGAGGGAACCTGGGCCTCCTCGGCCAGGGTGCCCTCGAGGATGTCGGCCGCGATCCGCTCGGCGATCTGGACGAAGATCGGCCGGCTGTCGTCGATGACGCGCCCCCAGCTTCTGGCTAGTCGGTTACTTACCTAAGTAACTAACCATGCGGGCGCGGGTGCGTCAACCCCTGCGCTACCGGGCGGGGACGACGCAGGCTGGGCTGGGCAGGGCGAGGCTGGCCGTCGGGGTCGTGGGGCCCAGCGCGGTGAGGGTATGGGTGAGCTGGTTCGCGACGACGGTCCAGCCGTCGACGCGGGCGAAGTGGCGCGGCCAGCTGCCGCCGCTGTCCGCCTGGCCGGCGGGCGCCAGCCCGCCGGTCGCGGCGTCGACCGCGAAGGTCGCGACGACGTCGGCGCCACGCACGCTCACGAGCAGCCGGTCGCCGTCGAGCACGACGTGCGCGGGGTAGACGTGACGACCGCTGCGCAGCGGCGCCGCGGTCGCCTCGAGCGCCTGCACGGGGGCGGCCGTCGCGGTCGCAGCGTCCCAGCGCAGCACGCGAACGCTCACGTCGAGCTCGCCGAGCACGTACAGCAGCCCGCCGGGGCCGGCGGCGAGGTGCCGCGGCCCGGTCCCGGGCGGCAGCGTCGCGGCGACCCCGTCAGCGGTCAGCAGCCCGCCGGTCTCGATGCGGAAGCGGCGCAGCTCGTCGGTGCCGAGATCGACCACGAGCAGGTGGGCCGAGCCCGGCGCGAGGGCCACGAAGTGCGCGTGCGGGCCGTCCTGGCGTGCGGCGTCGGGCCCCGAGCCGGCGTGGGCGAACACCTGCACCGGCCCGCCGGCCGTCAGCACGTCGCGCGTGAAGGCGCCGTCGGCGTCGAGCGGCAGCACCCCGAGGGTGCCCGAGCTGTAGTTGGCGACGTAGAGGGTCTGCGCGTCGGGCGCGAGCAGCAGGTGGCACGGGTCGGCGCCGCCGGAGGACACCACCGCGAGCGCGCCGAGCTCGCCGCGCGGCCCCGCGGCGAACGACGTCACCGTGCCCGACGCCGTCTCGCCCGCCGCGTAGACGACGCGGCCGGCCGGGTGCACGGCCAGGAACGACGGCGCGGGGGTCGCGGCCGCCAGGTGGGCGCCGCCGAGGGCTCCCGTCGCTGGGTCGAGCTCGACGCTCCAGATCCCCTCCCCCAGCCCGGCCGGGGTGCCGGCTCCGGCCGCGGGGTACGTACCGATCCACAGGCGCGTCACCGTCACGCTCGCAGCCTAGGCGCGAGCGGCGAGTGTGGGCGATCTGCTCTTCGCGGCGCTCATGTGGGCGATCTGCCGGTCACGAGCCGGCAAAGTCAAGGTGTGGGAGCAACGCCGGGGGTTATGCGGCGAGTAGCAGCTGGTTCAGCCGGTCGGCTGGGGTTTGTAGGTCCAGGGTCGGGCGGGGTCTGCGGTTCAAGGTAGCCGCAACTCGATGCAGGTCCGCGGGGGTATGTACGGCCAGGTCGGAGCCCTTTTCGAACCAGAATCGCAGGAGCCGGTTCGTGTTCTCGTTCGTGCCGCGCTGCCAGGGTGAGTGCGGGTTGCAGAAGTAGAGCGTCGCGTCGAGCGCGGTCTGGATCTGGGCGTAGTGGGCGAGCTCGGTTCCGCGGTCCCAGGTGATCGAGCGACGCAGATGTTCGGGCAGGCTGCTCATCTCGCGGATCATCGCTGCCGCGACCGCGCCTGCACTGTGATCGTCGGGCAGGTGCAGCAAGATCGTGAATCGGGTGCTGCGCTCGACCAGAGTGCCGATCGCGGTCCCGTTGCGGCCGATGATGAGGTCACCTTCCCAGTGCCCAGGGATCGCCCTATCCTCGACCTCGGCTGGCCGGTCACTGATCTTGAACGCCTCCTTGTAGGGGCTGCTCTTGTGCCGGTCAGCGGTATGGGGAACTCGCTTCTTGCGTTGCAAACTCAGCTTCTTGGCCAGGTCAGCGCGCAAGTTCCCGCGACTTTGGACGTAGAGAGCGCGGTAGATCGTCTCGTGGCTCACCTGCATCCCCTGATCATCGGCGAAGGTGAGCGCCAGCATCGACGAGATCAGCTTCGGGCTCCACCCGACGTCCATCCACGCAGCGATCTGCGCGCACAACGGCGCGTTCGCGACCAGCTTCAACGGCTTCGGCCGCCGCCGGGCCTGATGGGCCCTGGCATGGGCGAGCGAGGCGTAATAGGCCCCGTCCGGGCCCGCGTTGCGCCTGACCTCTCGCCAGACCACGGACTTGTCCCGACCGATCGCCTGCCCGATCGAGGCATAGCTCATGCCCGTGCGCCGGCCCATCTCGATCATCCCCCGATCGGCCAACGTCACCATCCGCTCGCTGGCGTCGCGATCCGTTCGTGGCCCCGGGTCAGCCAGACCACCCAAGCGCCCACTGCGCAGCTCCATCCCCCCAGCCTGGGCCCACCACCGGAAACCCGTGGCCCCAACAGCACCGACACGCGCAGAAGCAGCCTCAACACTCAGACCACCACAGACCAGATCCACAAACCGAGCCCGAGTGCCCTCAGGGAACTTGACCATCACAACGCTCCTTCAACAGGGGCGTTGCTCCCACCATATGAATCTGCCGCCCGCGCGGGGGACCGAACGCCCACACCCGCGCCAGCCTGAACGCGCGCAGCCTGAACGCACGCGGCGCCCGCACTCCGGCGGGAGTGCGGGCGCCGCGCGAGACCTCGACGGGGGTGCGGGTCAGCGCGACCCGCGACGCTTGTTGACCAGGTCGAAGGCGACCGCGAGCAGCAGCACGAGGCCCTTGATGGCCTGCTGCCAGGCGGGGTCGACGCTCATGATCGACAGCCCCATGTTCAGCACGCCCATGATCAGCGCGCCGACGATGGCGCCCGAGACCCGGCCGATGCCGCCCGTCACGGCGGTCCCGCCGATGAAGCACGCCGCGATCGCGTCGAGCTCGAAGTTCTGGCCCGCGGCGGCGGTGGCCGCCCCGGCGCGCGACGTCGTCACGATCGCCGCGACGCCGGCGAGCACGCCCATGTTGACGAAGATCCAGAAGTTGACCCGGCGCGTGTTGACGCCGGACAGGATCGCCGCGTGCAGGTTGCCGCCGATCGCGTAGACGTGCCGGCCGAACACTGTGCGGCCCATGACAAAGCTGTACGCGATGATGAGGAAGCCGACGATGATCAGCACGACCGGGGTGCCGCCGCGGCTGCCCGCGAGCACCCACGCGAGCGCCCCGATCAGGGCCGAGAACACCACGAGCTTGGCGACCATCGCGCCGAGCGACTCGGCGGTCAGCTCATGCTTGATCAGCGTGCGCCGGGCGCGCACCTGGGAGAACACGATCGCCGCGATCGCGAGCGCCCCGAGCAGGAGTGTCACGAGGTCGCGGTTGGCCAAGTACCCGAGGAAATTGGGCAGCGACCCGTTGGAGATGTCGACGAACGGCTGCGGGAAGCCGGACACCGTGACGCCGACCAGCACGATCGCGAGGCCGCGGAAGATGAGCATCCCGGCGAGCGTGACGATGAACGCCGGGATGCCCACGTAGGCGACCCAGAAGCCCTGCCACGCGCCGACGACCGCGCCGAGCAGGAGGGCGAGCAGGACCGCCACGAGCCACGGCATGTCCATGTTCTTCATCAGCAGCGCGGCCACGCCGCCGACGAAGGCGACCACCGAACCGACCGACAGGTCGATGTGCCCGGCCACGATCACGATCACCATGCCGATGGCCAGGATCATGACATACGCGCTCTGCTGCACGAGGCTGGCCATGTTGTTCGGCAGCAGCAGCTTGCCGTCGGTCAGCACCTGGAACAGCAGGACGATGACCAGCAGCGCGCCGATGATCCCGTACTGCCGGAGGTTGCCGCCGAGTGACTTCCTCAGGGCGCTCGCGCCGCTCGTCGCGGGGGCGCTGGTCGTCGTGCTCATCGGAGTGCTTCCTTCTGCGTGGCTGCGGAGTCCGTCGGGATGGACGCGGCGTCCTTCTGCTTGGTCATGAGGTACATCAGCGCTTCCTGGCTGGCGTCGGCCCGGCTCACCTCGCCGGTGATCCGGCCGGCGGAGAGGGCGTAGATCCGGTCGCACACCCCCAGCAGCTCGGGGAGCTCGGAGGAGATCACGATGACTGCCTTGCCCGCGTCGGCCAGCGCGTTGATGATCGTGTAGATCTCGTACTTCGCGCCGACGTCGATGCCGCGCGTGGGCTCGTCGAGGATCAGCACGTCCGGGTCCGCGAAGACCCACTTGGACAGCACGACCTTCTGCTGGTTGCCGCCCGAGAGCGTCCCGACGACGACGTCGACCGTCGGGGCCTTGATGTTCATGTCGGCGCGGTACTTGCCTGCGATGCGGGACTCGCCGCTCGCGTCCATGACGCCCCAGCGCGAGACCTTGCCGAGCGCGGACGCGGTGATGTTCCGCTTGATGTCCGTGAGCAGGTTGAGGCCGTACTTCTTCCGGTCCTCGGTCGCGTACGCGATGCCGTGCCGGATGGCCTGGCCCACGCTGCGCGGGTGGATCTCCTTGCCGTCCTTGACCAGCCGGCCGGAGATGTTCGCGCCGTAGGACCTGCCGAAGATGCTCATCGCGAGCTCGGTGCGCCCGGCCCCCATGAGGCCCGCGATCCCGACGATCTCGCCGCGGTGGACGTTCAGGTTGGCGTGGTCGACGACGACGCGCGACGTGTCGATCGGGTGGTAGACGGTCCAGTCCTCGACGCGGAGCGCCTCGACCCCGATGTTCGAGGTGTGCTCGGGGAACCGGTGGTCGAGCGAGCGGCCGACCATCGCGCGGATGATGTGGTCCTCGCTCACCGGCTCGGCGCCGTGCATCGCGAGCGTCTCGATGGTCTGGCCGTCGCGGATGATCGTCGTGGTGTCGGCGATCGCCTCGATCTCGTTGAGCTTGTGCGAGATCATGATCGACGTGATGCCCTGGCCCTTGAGGCTGCGGATCAGGTCGAGCAGGTGCGCGCTGTCGTCGTCGTTGAGCGCGGCCGTGGGCTCGTCCAGGATGAGCAGCTTGACGCGCTTGGACAGCGCCTTGGCAATCTCGACGAGCTGCTGCTTGCCGACGCCGATGTCGATGATCTTGGTGTCGGGGCTCTCCTTCAGGCCGACCCTGGCCAGCAGCTTGGCGGCCTCGGAGTTCGTCGCGGTCCAGTCGATCACGCCGCGGGTTGCCTGCTCGTTGCCCAGGAAGATGTTCTCCGCGATCGACAGGAACGGGCTGAGCGCGAGCTCCTGGTGGATGATCACGATCCCGCGGTCCTCGCTGTCGCGGATCTTGCGGAACTCGCACGGCTCACCCTCGAAGAGGATCTCGCCCTCGTACGACCCGTGCGGGTAGACGCCCGAGAGGACGTTCATCAGGGTCGACTTGCCGGCCCCGTTCTCGCCGCAGATCGCGTGGACCTCGCCGCGGGTGACCTCGAGGGTTACGTCCTGCAGGGCCTTGACCCCGGGAAAGGTCTTGGTGATGGCGCGCATCTCCAAGATGGTGCTGTGACTCGACATGTCAGCTCGCTGTCGTGTTCGGGTGTGGACGCGCCCGGAACAGGTGCGCCGGGTCCTGCGGCGGCGTGGCCGCCGCAGGACCCGGACGCATCCCGGGCGTTCGGTCGAGGCTAGAGACCGAGGTCGCTCGCGCTGTAGAAGTCCGAGTCCACCAGGATGGACTGGACGGTGTCCTTCGTCACGACGACGGGCGGCAGCAGGAAGGTCGGGACGACCTTGTTCCCGTTGTCGTACGTCTCGGTGTCGTTGACGTCCACGTCCTCGCCAGTCACGATCTGGTCGACCATGAGGGCGACCTGGTCGCCGAGCGTCCGCGTGTCCTTCCAGACCGTCATGGCCTGCTTGTCAGCGAGCATGTTCATGACGTTCGCCTGGTCGCCGTCCTGACCGGTCACGAGGGGCCAGTCGGTGCCGACGGCGTAGCCGGATCCCTCGAGGGCCTGCACGATGCCCAGCGCGAGGGAGTCGTTCGGCGACAGCACGACGTCGACCTTGCCCGTCGCGTAGAACGAGTTGAGCCGGTTCTGCATCTCGGACTGGGCCGTCTCAGACGACCAGCCGGTGATGCCGATGCTGGCCCAGTCGTCGTTGCTCGCGGGCGACTGGCCCGACGGGACGACGAGCTTGCCCGACTCGATGTAGGGGAGCAGGACGTCCCATGCGCCCGAGAAGAAGAACTTCGCGTTGTTGTCGTCCGGCGAGCCGGCGAAGGGCTCGAGGTTGAACGGCCCCGCGGCGTTCTCGAGGTCGAGCGTCTCGACGATGAACTCGCCCTGGAGCTGGCCGACGTTGTAGTTGTCGAACGTCGCGTAGTAGTCGACGTTGTCGGTGCCGTTGATCAGGCGGTCGTACGCGATGATCTTGATGCCGGCGTCGGCCGCCGTCTGGAGCACGGGCGCGAGCGCCGTGCCGTCGATCGAGGCGACCACGAGGACCTCGGGGTCCTGGTTGATCATGTTCTGGAGCTGCGTGATCTGCTGGTCGACCTTGTTGTCGGCGTACTGCAGCGTGGTCTCGTAGCCGGCTTCCTGGAGCAGTTCCTCCAGGTGAGCGCCGTCCTTGTTCCAGCGCTCGAGGCTCTTGGTCGGCATCGCGATCCCGATCAGGCCACCTGCCTCGGCGGCGGCGGAACCGTCGTCGCCCGCGTCGTCCGTGCGCTCGGCACTGCACGCCGTGAGGCCCATCATCAGCGCGACGCCAGCAAATGCCGCGACGTACTTGGACTTTCTGAGTGACATCTTCGTCCGACCCTTCACACACTTCCCAGCCGGACCACCCGGCCAGGGCCGCAGGCGCGCCATCGCACCCTGGCAACGGTACGAGCCGGACCCACGTCGGGCCGACCTCTACCCCGTCCTCGAAACCCGGCGAAGTTGCGGGATTTCGATTTGTTGCTGTCGCGAACTTATAGCGGTCACGCCCGCCTGTGCAACCGAGCGCGTGTCGTACGGGATCACGATCACATAACGGGCGGCGCGGGCAAATACCCACGTCGGACGCGGGTTGGATCACCGGCCGACGACCGGCATCCAGCTGCCGGGATCCGCCACCACCGTACCCAGCACGGCCAGCGCGGCGCCGGTGATCGCGGGATAGTCACCCGCACGAGCCTCGCTCACCTTCAGTCGCGACCACGGGGCAAACAGGACATTGCGCGCGAGCTGAGCCGTGACGGGCTCGCGCAGGTTCCGGAAGAGCGGGGCGAACGTACCGCCGAGCACGATCTCGCTGATGTCGACGACGTTGGCGACGTTGGCCAGCGCGACGCCGAGCGCCTGGGCGGCGCTGTCGATCGACTCGAGCGCGCCCGGCTGGCCCGACCGCACTGCGGCGACGAGGTCGGCGATCGGCCGCGCCGGGTCGAGGCCGGCCCCCGTCATCAGCGCGTCCTGACCGGCGAAGTCCTCGAGCGTGACGCGGCCGTCGCGGGCCCCGAACGGGTCCACGAGCAGGTGGCCGATCTCGCCGCTCCAGCCGTGCCGGCCCCGGAAGATCTCGCCGTCGAGCACGATCGCGCCACCGATGCCGATCTCGCCCGAGACGTAGACGAAGCTCGGCGGGCCGCCCCGGCGGCGCGCGTGCGCCTCCGCGCGCGCGGCGAGGTTCGCCTCGTTGGCCAGGTGCGGGGGGAAGCCCTCGATCACGGGGTGGGCCGTCATGAGCGCGACGACGTCGACGTCGCGCCAGCCCAGCTTGGGCGCGACGCGCAGCGGACCCGTGACGCGGTCGACCAGGCCCGGCAGCGCGAGCGCCGTCCCGGCGATCCGGACCCCGTCCGCGCTCAGCGAGGCGATGGTCGCACCGGCGATGCCGGCGAGCCGGGCGAGCACGGTCTCGGGGTCGCTCGCCCGGAAGTTGCCCGTCTCGATCCGCTCGATCAGCACGCGACCGGCGATGTCGACGGCGCGCACGCCGACGTAGTCGACGTTGACCTCCATGCCAAGCCCTGCGACCGTGCCCTGCGCCGGGACGAGCGGGACCGCCGGGCGCCCGACCCGCCGTGCCGCCTCGGGCACGAGCTCGCGGACGAGCCCGGCCTCGATGAGGAGGTCGACCAGACCCGAGACGGTGGCCCGCGCGAGCCCCGTCGCGGCCGAGATGTCGGCCCGCGACAGCGATCCGTCGGCGTCGAGGACGTGCCGCAGGGTCAGACTGAGGTTGTGCTCGCGGAGCCCGGCCTGCCGGGCAGCGCGTCCCGTCGAGCGGGTCGGCACCCGCGGCCGCTCGGGCAGCACCCGCGACGGCGCGGGCTCCGGCGGCCGCCGAACGGCGCTCGAGGACCGAAGGGCAGCGGCGTCGTCGTCGGGCATGGCTTGACCCTAGCCCGCCTAGGTCTATAAGTTCAGTGGTACAACAAATCTCGACGAGGAGAGTTTCGATGACCCGCCTGCCTACCCCCGAAGACAAGTTCTCGTTCGGCCTCTGGACCGTCGGCTGGGAGGCTCGCGACCAGTTCGGCGACGCCAGCCGCCCGTGGCTCGACCCGGTCGAGTCTGTGCACCAGCTCGCCAAGCTCGGCGCGAGCTACGTGACGTTCCACGACGACGACGTCATCCCGTTCGGGTCCGACGCCGCGACGCGCGACAAGATCCTCACGCGCTTCAAGGCCGCGCTCGACGAGACCGGCATCAAGGTCGAGATGATCACGACCAACACGTTCAGCCACCCGATCTTCAAGGACGGCGCGTTCACCTCGAACGACCGCCGCGTGCGCCGCTACGGGCTGCGCAAGGTCGTCCGCAACGTCGACCTCGCCGCCGAGCTCGGCGCCGAGACGTTCGTCATGTGGGGCGGCCGCGAGGGCGCCGAGTACGACAGTGCCAAGGACCTCAAGGCCGCGCACGACCGCTACCGCGAGGGCATCGACACCGTCGCCGCGTACATCAAGGAGAAGGGCTACGGGCTGAAGATCGCGATCGAGCCCAAGCCGAACGAGCCCCGCGGCGACATCATCCTGCCGACGGTCGGCTCCGCGCTCGCGTTCATCGCCGAGCTCGAGCACGGCGACATCGTCGGGGTGAACCCGGAGACCGGGCACGAGCAGATGGCCGGCCTCAACTACACGTCGAGCCTCGCGCAGGCGCTGTGGGCCGAGAAGCTCTTCCACATCGACCTCAACGGGCAGAAGTCGATCAAGTACGACCAGGACCTCGTGTTCGGTCACGGCGACCTGTTCTCCGCGTTCGGCACCGTGGACCTGCTCGTCAACGGCTTCCCCAGCGGCGGCCCGCGCTACGACGGCCCCGTCCACTTCGACTACAAGCCCTCGCGCACCGAGGACTTCACCGGCGTGTGGGCCTCGGCCGCCGCCAACATGAGCACGTACATCCTGCTCAAGGAGCGGGCGCTCGCGTTCCGCGCCGACCCCGAGGTGCAGGAGGCTCTGCAGGCCGCCAAGGTGTTCGAGCTCGCCGAGCCGACCCTCGCCGCGGGCGAGACGCTCGCCGACCTGCTCGCGGACCCGTCCGCGTTCGAGGACCTCGACGTCGACGCCGTTGCCGCCCCCGGGTACGGCTTCGTGCAGCTCAACCAGCTGGCCCTCGAGCACGCGCTCGGCGCTCGCTGACCTACCGCTCTCCCGCGCCCGGGCGGTGCCGTCCCCTGCGGACGGCACCGCCCGGGCGTCGCGCGTGGCGCGCGCGGACACCGACGTGAAAGGACTTTCGCAATGACGCTGGTCGCCGGGGTGGACTCATCCACCCAGTCCTGCAAGATCGTGATCCGGGACGCCGACACGGGAGCGCTCGTGCGCACCGGTCGTGCCGCCCACCCGGACGGCACCGAGATCGACCCCGAGCAGTGGTGGCTGGCCCTCGGCCGCGCCGTCGAGGATGCGGGCGGCCTGGCCGACGTCGCGGCGATCGCCGTCGGCGGGCAGCAGCACGGCATGGTCGCGCTGGACGCCGACGGCGTCGTCGTGCGCGACGCGCTGTTGTGGAACGACACCCGGTCGGCTCCCGCGGCGGCGGACCTCATCCGCGAGCTGGGCGACGGCGACCCCGCCGCCGGGGCGGCCGCGTGGGCCCAGGCGATCGGCTCCGTGCCGGTTGCGTCGTTCACCGCGACGAAGCTGCGCTGGTTGCGCGACGCCGAGCCCGAGAACGCCGCCCGCGTGGCGGCCGTCGCGCTCCCCCATGACTGGCTGACGTGGCGGCTCGCCGGGCACGGCCCCGGTACGGGCACGGGCAGCGATCCCGCCGGCCTCGCCGCGCTCACGACCGACCGCTCGGACGCCTCGGGCACGGGCTACTGGTCCCCGGCGACCGACTCCTACCGGCCCGACCTCCTCGTGCTCGCGCTCGGCCACGACGCCGTGGTCCCTCGCGTCGTCGCGGCCGGCGAGACCGCCGGGACCGTCCCGGCCGGGCTGGCGCTGCCGGGCGGCGCGGCCGCGCCCGCACAGGACGCCGTGCTCGGCGCCGGCGCGGGCGACAACGCCGCGGCGGCGCTCGGGCTCGGCATGGTCGAGGGCGACGTTGCGATCTCGATCGGGACCTCCGGCGTCGTCTCCGCGATCTCCGCGACCCCGACCTCCGACGCAAGCGGCATGGTCACGGGCTTCGCGGACGCGACCGGGGCGTTCCTGCCGCTCGCGTGCACGCTGAACGCGTCCCGCGTGCTCGACGCGGCGGCCCGGATGCTCGACGTCGACCACGCCGGCCTCAGCGCGCTCGCCCTGGCCGCCCCCGCGGGGGCGGACGGGCTCGTGCTCGTGCCCTACCTCGAGGGCGAGCGCACGCCGAACCGGCCCGATGCGACCGGCGCGCTGCACGGGATGCGCCTGGCCAACACGACGCCGGCGCACGTGGCCCGGGCCGCCGTCGAGGGGATGCTGTGCGCGCTCGCGGACGGCCTCGACGCGCTGCGGCTGGAGGGGGTGCCCGTTCGCCGGGTGCTGCTCATCGGCGGCGGCGCGCAGTCCGAGGCGGTGCGCCAGATCGCGCCGGCCGTGCTCGGCCTCGACGTGAGCGTCCCGCCGCCCGGGGAGTACGTGGCGGACGGCGCGGCGCGGCAGGCCGCCTGGGCGCTGTCCGGCTCGACGCTCCCGCCGCGGTGGGCACCCTCCGACGGCCTGCGCGCCTACACCGCGGAGCCCGCGCCCCGCGTGCGCGAGCAGTACGCGGCCGTGCGCGAGCTCACGGCCAGGCGCCCGGCGTAGGCCGGCCGCGGCGTTCGCACCGCACCGTAGACAGGAGCGTCCGCGTCCCGTGGTGCCGAGGCACCACGGGACGCGGACGTGACTGTGAGCGCTGTGCAGCTTCTCGAGGTCAGTGCGCGGCCTCGTAGGCAGCCTTGATCTCGGCCGAGATGCGGCCGCGCTCGGACACGTTGTGCCCGTTGGACCGAGCCCACTCGCGGATCGCGGTCGCATCCGTCGAGCCGTTCGCGCGGCGCGGCGCGGCGGTCCCGCGGGCGGCGCGTGCCGACGCGCGACCGCTCACCTTGCGCGCGTTGGCCGTCCAGGTGGCGAAGGCATCGCGCAGCTGCTTGGCGTTGTCGGTCGTGAGGTCGATCTCGTAGGAAACGCCGTCGAGCGAAAACGTGACCGTCTCGTCAGCCGTTCCCCCGTCGACGTCGTCAACGAGAAGAACCTGGACTTTCTGAGCCATGGATTGTCCCTTCAAACGGAGGCGAAACAAACTTCTTCGCTGGAATGATCGCACTTTGTGTAACCTGCGTCAAAGGCTAGCGGCGGCGAGTGTGGATAAGCACGGGACGCGCCGAAATTTGCCGGCCACGTTGTTCCACAGGTCGGCCGGCGTTGTTCCACAGGTTGTTGTGCACGCGCGAGCAGATACTGCGGAGGTTGTGTGCAGGTTTCGCCGCGGCCGCCGCGTTCCGGCCGCGGGCCCAGCGGGTTCTTGGGTGCGCGCTACCGTGGTTCTGGCGGGCTATCCCGGCGCGGCTGCGCAGGGTCGGCACTCGCCCGCTCGAGGGCGTCGAGGCGCGCCAGTGCGGCCCGTTCGGTGCGATCGGCGTTCACGAGCGCGCGTATCGCGAGGTAGAACAGGAAAGCCACCCCGGCCGACGGGATGAGGGCTGCGGCACCGGCAAGAATCGGACTCACGTCGCCACTGTACGTGCTGCTCAGGCGAGCGGCTTGACCAACGGGAACAGGATCGTCTCGCGCACGCCGTGGCCGGTCAGCGCCATCAGCAGCCGGTCGATACCCATTCCTAGGCCGCCGGCGGGCGGCATCGCGTACTCCATTGCGGTGAGGAAGTCCTCGTCCACGGCCATTGCCTCGTCGTCGCCGGCCGAGGCGAGCAGCGCCTGCGCTTCAAACCGTTGGCGCTGGATCACCGGGTCGACGAGCTCGGAATAGGCGGTGGCGAGCTCGAACCCGCGCACGTACAGGTCCCACTTCTCCACCTGGCCCGGCGCGCTGCGGTGCGCGCGGGTCAGCGGCGACGTCTCGACCGGAAAGTCGCGCACGAAGGTCGGCGCATACAGGTGATCGCCGACGAGGTGTTCCCACAGCGCCTCGACGAGCTTGCCGTGGTTGGCCTTCTTCGGGTCGATCGACAGGTCGAACCGCTCGGCGTAGGCGTGCAGCTCGGTCGTCGTCGTCGCCGACGTGATCTCGGCGCCCAACGCGTGCGAGAGCGAGTCGTACAACCGCAGCTGCGCCCACTCGCCGCCGAGCTCGTACTCCTCGCCGCTCGGCAGGGTGATCGTGGTGGTGCCGAGCACGTCCTCGACCGCGCGCTGCACGAGATCCTGCGTGAGCGTCGCCATCGTGTTGTAGTCGCCGTACGCCTCGTACGCCTCGAGCATCGAGAACTCCGGGGAGTGCGTGGAGTCCACGCCCTCGTTGCGGAAGTTCCGATTGATCTCGAAGACGCGCTCGACGCCGCCCACGACGGCGCGCTTGAGGAAGAGCTCGGGGGCGATGCGCAGGTACAGCTCGAGGTCGAACGCGTTCATGTGCGTCGTGAACGGGCGCGCCGAGGCGCCGCCGTGGATCGTCTGGAGCATCGGGGTCTCGACCTCGAGGAACTCGCGCGCGTGCAGGTTGTCGCGCAGCGACCGCACCACGCCCGAGCGCAGCCGGACCATGTCGCGCGCCGCGGGGCGGGCGATCAGGTCGACGTACCGCTGGCGCACGCGCGACTCCTCTGAGAGGTCCTTGTGCAGCACGGGCAGCGCCCGCAGCGCCTTGGCCGCGAGCTGCCAGTCGTCGGCGAAGACGGAGAGCTCGCCGCGGCGCGAGCTGATCACGCGGCCGTGCGCGAAGAGATGGTCGCCGAGGTCGACGTCGGCCTTGAACGCCGCGAGCGACTCCGCGCCGACGACGGCGAGGCTGAGCATGACCTGCAGGCGCACCCCCTCGCCGTCCTGCAGCGTGGCGAAGCAGAGCTTGCCGGTGTTGCGCAGGAAGACGACGCGCCCCGCCACGCCGACGACGTCGTCGGTCTCGGCGCCGATCTCGAGATCCGCGTGGTCGGCCCGGACCTGGGCGAGGGTGTGGGTCCGGGGAACCGAGACGGGGTAGGCCTCGCCCCCCGCGGCAAGGATGCGATCGCGCTTGTCCCGGCGGACCCGCATCTGCTCGGGCAGGTCGACGTCGGGGGCAAGATCGGGAGAGGAGGTCACCACCTGACTCTACCGACCGCCCACTGCCGGTCCGGCTACGCGAGGAGGTCGAGCGCGATGTCCAGGGTCGGGGAGGAGTGGGTGAGGGCACCGACCGAGAGATAGTCGACGCCCGTCGCCGCCACCTCGCGCGCGCGGTCGAGCGTGAGGTTGCCGGTCGCCTCGAGCTCGACGCGACCCGTCGCCGGCTCGCCCGCGCGGACGGCCGCGACCACCTCGGCGAGCAGCGGCGTCGACATGTTGTCGAGCAGCAGGAAGCGCGCGCCCGCGGCGACCGCCTCGAGCGCCTGGTCGAGGCGGTCGGCCTCGACCTGCACGAGGACGTCGGGGAAGCGCGCGCGCACCGCCTCCACCGCTGCGGCGACCGAGCCCGCCGCGACGACGTGGTTGTCCTTGACCATCGCGACGTCGAACAGGCCCATCCGCTTGTTCGTGCCGCCGCCGCAGCGCACGGCGTACTTCTCGAGCGCGCGCAACCCCGGCGTCGTCTTGCGCGTGTCCAGCACCATTGCGCCGGACCCCGCGAGCGCGTCCGCCCAGCGTCGCGTGTGAGTGGCGACGCCCGACGCGCGGCCGACGAAGTTGAGCAGGGTGCGCTCGGCCACCAGCACCACCTGGACGGGCCCCGACAGTGCGCCGAGGACCGCTCCCGCGGCCACGCTCGCGCCGTCGGCCACCAGCAGGCGCACGACGACGTCGGGCCGGCCCAGTCGCTCGGCCACCTGCGCGAGCACCTCGGCGACGATCGGCAGGCCGGCCACGACGCCGCCCGAGCGTGCCACGAGGTGCGCGACGCCGGCGGCGTCCGGGCTGATCGTGGCCTGCGTGGTCACGTCCCGCCCCGGCGCCGCGCCGAGGTCCTCGTCGAGGGCCCGCGCGACGGCGTCCCGGATCCACGCGGGATCGAGGCCGGCGGGATGGGAGCCAGCGGGATCGAGGCCAGCAGGTTCGGATCCAGCGGGTTCGGAACCAGCAGAGAACAGTGGGGTCGCGGCGGTCACCGGGCCACGGTAGTGGCCGCGGGCGCCGGTCACACCAGCGCCGGTCACACCAGCGGGGTGGGCACGATCTCGAGGGTGCCGTCCGGGGCCAGGGTCGCCGCGAGGCGCAGCCGCCAGGCCTCGTCCGGCGCCGGGTGGTCGGACCGGAAGTGCCCGCCCCGGCTCTCGGTCCGGGCCAGCGCCGCTTGGGTCAGGACGGTCGCGACCTGGTGCACGTTCGTCGTCTCCCACTCCCCCGGCTGGGGCGCGGCGACGATGCCGACGGCGTGGTGCGCGTCGGTGCGGACGGCTCCCAGCCGCTCGGCGGCGCGCAGCAGGCCCTCCTCGCTCCGGATGACCCCGGGGCCGGCGGACGCCGCGGCCTGGATCCGCGACCGCGCGGCGGCCGCGACGAGCGCGTCCGGCCCGGGCCGCTCGACGGGGTCCCGGCGCGGGAGGTCCCCAGCGGCGACGCGGGTGGCGATGTCGCGCGCGGCCCGGTGCGCGAACACGAGACCCTCGACGAGCGAGTTCGACGCGAGCCGGTTCGCGCCGTGCACGCCGGTGCAGGCGACCTCGCCGGCGGCGTACAGGCCGCGCAGGCTGGACCGCCCGGACAGGTCCGTCACGACGCCCCCCGAGTGGTAGTGCTGGGCTGGTGCGACCGGGACGAGGTCGGCCGTGAGGTCGATGCCGTGGTCGAGCAGGCGCTCGTAGATCGTGGGGAAGCGGGCCCGCAGGAAGTCGGCGCCGAGGTGGCGCGCGTCGAGCAGCACGTGGTCCGAGCCGGTCGCGGCCATCTGGCGCACCATCGCGTGCGCGACGATGTCGCGCGGCGCCAGCTCGGCCATCGGGTGCACCGCGGGCATGAACCGCACGCCGTCGGTGTCGAGCAGCAGCGCGCCCTCGCCGCGCACGGCCTCGGAGACGAGCGTGAGCTGCCCGCGCACGCCGGAGCCGAGCCAGAGCACGGTCGGGTGGAACTGGACGAACTCGACGTCGCCGACCGTCGCGCCGGCCCGCAGCGCCGCCGCGATCCCGTCACCGGTCGCCTGCGCCGGGTTCGTGGAGGAGCGAAACACCTGGCCGATGCCGCCGGTCGCCAGGACGACGGCCCGCCCGAGCGCCGCGCCGACGCCGTCGCGCGTGCCCGCGCCGATCACGTGCAGGGTCACCCCGCAGGCTGGCCCGGGCCGCCCGTCCGGGCCGGGCGCGGCGGTGAGCACGTCGAGCACGAGCGCGTGCTCGATGACCTCGATGCCGGGATCGGCGCGCACGGCCTCGAGCTGCGCGACGAGGGCGCGGGAGATCTCGGCCCCCGTCGCGTCCCCGCCCGCGTGCACGATCCGGTCCGCGTGGTGCCCGCCCTCGCGGGTGAGAGCGAGGGAACCCGCCAGGTCGAGGTCGAACCTCGTGCCGCCCGCCACGAGCTCGCGCACGCGCGCCGGGCCCTCGGTGACGAGCACCTCGACCGCGCGCGGGTCGCACAGCCCGGCGCCGGCGGTCAGGGTGTCGGCCAGGTGCGCGGCGGGCGAGTCGGCCGGGTCGAGCGCCGCCGCGACGCCGCCCTGCGCCCACACGGTCGAGCCCGAGGCCAGCACGGTCTTGGTCACGAGCAGCACGCGCGGCACGCGCGTGCGCAGCTCGAGCGCGGCGGTGAGCCCCGCGATCCCGGACCCGACGACGACGACGTCGGCCTCGGCCGTCCAGCCCGCGACCGGCGCCGCGAGTCTCGCGGCGAGCCGCGGTGACGACCCAGCGGCGAGCCGCGGTAGGGACGCAGCGGCGGGCAGTCCGGGCACGGCGGGCTCGACGAGGAGAGTCACTCGCGCATCGTAGGACCCCGTCAGCGCGGCAGCCCGCTGGGCCGGAGGCCGCCGTGCATGCCGCTGCCCGCCGCGGGCACCTGGCCGGGGTCGCCCGCGACGTCCACGATGGCGTTGGCCTCGTCCACGAACACGACGTTCGGGCGGAAGGTGCGCGCCTCGGCGTCGGCGAGCGACCCGTAGGCGATGAGGATGACGATGTCGCCGGGGTGCACGAGGTGGGCGGCGGCGCCGTTGATGCAGATCTCGCCCGCGCCGGCGGGGCCGGCGATCACGTACGTGCTCAGGCGGGCGCCGTTCGTGACGTCCACGATGTCGACCCGCTCGCCCACCAGCAGGCCGGCGGCGTCGAGCAGGTCGGCATCGACCGTGACGGAGCCGACGTAGTGCAGGTCGGCCTGGGTCACGGTCGCGCGGTGGATCTTGGCGGTCATCATGGTGCGCCGCAGGCTCGTCGCGCCGTTCATCCGAGCGACCCCGCGCGCTCGCCGAGGCGCAGCGGGACGTTGTCGATCAGGCGCGTGGCCCCGACCGTCGCCGCGACCGCGAGGACCGCCGGGCCGCGGTGCGCGGCCGGCACCTCCTGCGCCGTGCGCGGGTCCACGAGCGCGAGGTAGTCGAGGTCGAGGTCCGCCCCGGCGAGCTGGGCGCGCGCGGCGGCCCGGACGTCGTCGGCGTCCGTGCCGGGCGCGCGGGCCACGTCCTCGGCGGCCCGCAGCGCGCGGCTGAGCACGAGCGCGGTCTCGCGGTCACGCGCCGACAGGTACGCGTTGCGCGACGACAGCGCGAGGCCGTCGACGTCGCGCACGGTCGGCGCCGCGACGACGGTCATCGGCACGTCGAGGTCGCGGACCATTGCCTGCACGGCCATGACCTGCTGCGCGTCCTTCTGGCCGAAGATCGCGACGTCCGGGCGGACCAGGTGCGCCAGCTTGAGCACGATGGTGAGCACGCCGTCGAGGTGGCCGGGCCGCGTGCGGCCCTCGAGGACGGCGCCGAGCTGGCCCGCGCTCACCCGGACCACCGGGTCGCCGTCGGGGAAGACGACGTCCAGGGTCGGGGCGAAGACCACGTCGGCGCCCGCCCCCGCGAGCAGAGCGAGGTCGCTGTCCAGGTCGCGCGGGTACCGCTCGAGGTCCTCGCTCGGCCCGAACTGCAGCGGGTTGACGAAGATGGTGACGACGACGGCGTCGGCGAGCTCGCGGGCGCGCGCCACAAGCGACAGGTGGCCCGCGTGCAGGGCCCCCATGGTCATGACGACGGCGCGCGCGTGGGTCGTGCCGCGGCCACCAGTGCCGGCGGTCGCCGGCAGCGCGGCGAGCGCCGCGTCGAGCTCGGCTCGGGTCCGCGCGAGCACGGTCCCGCGCGCGCCCGACCGGTCAGGCGCGGGGGAACCGCCGCCCGATCCTCCGGTGGCGAGCAGCGGGTCGGGGGGGGTCATGCGATGTCCTCCTGGGGACTCGGGGGTTCGGCGAGCACGTCGAGCAGGCTCTGGGCCGCGGTCTCCCGCAGCCGGCCGGCGGCGAGGCTGCGTTGCGTGCCCGCGCGGGCGAGCGCGCGGTAGGCGACGGGGATGTCGACGGCGCCCTCGCGCGCCGCGAGCGCGGACAGCACCGCGAGGTGGTCGCGCACCGTCCCGACGTCGCCACGCGCGACGGGTCCGGTCATCGTCGCGATCGAGCCGGCGCCGGCCTGGGCGGCCTGCCCCATCTCGGCGCGCAGCGCGCCGTCAAGGGCCGCCGCGAGCAGCGGGCTGAGCACGCGGCCCGGCTGCTCGACGCCCGCCGCGGCGAGCGCCTGGGCGGCCTGGGCGACGAGCACCACGAGGTGGTTCGCGCCGTGCGAGAGGGCCGCGTGGTACAGCGGCCTCGCGGCCTCGGACACCACGACGGGCTCGCCGCCGAGTTCGACGACGAGCGCCTGCCCGATCGGGAGGACGGGGCCGGGCGCGGTCACCGCGAAGCAGCAGCCCTCGAGCCGGACGAGGTCGAGCGAGGTGCCCGTGAAGGTCATCGCGGGATGCACGGCGAGCGGGATCACGCCGGCGGCGCGGGCGGGCGCGAGCACGTCCGTCCCGAACCGCCCCGAGGTGTGCAGCACGATCTGGCCGGCCTGCCAGGCCCCCAGCTCGGCCAGGCCCGCGATCAGGGGGCCGAGCGCGTCGTCGGGCACGGTGAGCAGCACGAGCTCGGCCTGCCGGACGACGTCGGGCACCTCGAGCAGCGGAACCCCCGGGAGCAGCGCGTCCACCCGGTCCCGCGAGGCGGCCGAGATACCGCTCGCGGCGACGACGGGGTGCCCGACGGCGCGCAGCGCGCTGCCGAGCACGGCGCCCACGCGGCCGGCGCCGACGATGCCGACCCCGAGGCGGCCGGGGCGGTCGACCGTCACCGCTCGGTCCCCGGCTCGGGCCGGGGTTCGGGCTCGCGCTCGGACTCGGGCTCCGGCTCGGGCTCGCGCTCGGGCTCGGGCTCGGGCTCGGGCTCGGGCTCGGGGTGGGCGCCGGCGCGCGCGATCCGCGCGCGGGCCGCCTGCTCGGTCATGAGGTCCCCCGCCGCCGCCACGGCGAGGTGCGGGACGCGCGGGGCCACCGGCCCGGGGGTCGAGTGCACGACGAGCGACGCCACGCCGAGGCGGCGCTGCAGCGGCCCCTGCTCCACGCCGAGGGACTGCGTGCGCTCGTGCGGCACGATCACGAGTCGGTGCACGAGCCAACCGCTGCGGATCAGCAGCGCCCGATCCGTGACGAGGTAGCCGGTCCGGCGCCAGCCGAGCGGGTCGAGCCAGCGGGCGCTGCGCGGCATGGTCGTGAACCCCTGGCCGTCGCCGCTGCCGTCCAACGCCTGCGTCAGCACGGTCCGCGGGTCCTCGATGCCGAGGTCCGGCAGCACGAGCCACACGGCGATGAGCGCCTGGTCACGGTCGCCCACGGGCAGGAGCACGTTCTCGGTGAGCTGCGCCTGCGCGCCGCTGTAGCCGGCGACGTTCATCTCGACGCGCCACCAGGACGGCCCCCGCCACAGCAGGCTCTGGCTCAGGCGCAGCGCCTGCACGCGCCCCGGCGGCACCGTCTGCGAGCGCGACTCGAGCAGACCGTGCCGCAGCCCGATCCCCTCGGGCGAGATCGCCGCGTGGAAGTTGAACTCGCGGGTGAACCGCCCCCAGTAGAAGCCGACGAGGCCCAGCAGCACCGGGATCGCGACGAAGACCGTGCTGAGCTCGCCCGAGAGCACCACACCGACCACGAGCCCCGCGATGACGAGCACCGCCCAGATCGTCATGCCGGAGCGGACGAGCGAGCCCACAAGCGTCCAGGGCGTGACCTCGAGGACATTCTGCGCGGGAGCCGGCACCGGGTCCTCGGCGCCGACGACCCGGCGCACGCCGGCGGCACGCGCGAGGAGCTCCGCACGCAGCCGCGCGGCGTCGTCCTCCTTGAGGAAGGCGAGCGAGACGGCCGAGCCGGCGCCGCCCGCCACCTCGAGCTTGAGCTCGGAGAGCCCGAGGATGCGCGCGAGGATGGGCTGCACGACGTCGACCGCCTGCAGCCGGTCCAGCCGCGCCTTGCGCTGCTGCCGGAACAGGATGCCGCTGTGCAGGTAGACCGCCTCGTCGTCGATCGCGAAGCGCGTCATGCGCCAGGCGACCGCGGCGTACCCGAAGCCGATGAGCGCGCCGCCGACGATCACGCCGAGGGCGATGAGCCAGCCGCGCCCGGCGAACAGCTCGCCCGCCTGCTCGATGTTGTCGCCGAACTGTTGCACCGCGATGAACAGCAGCACCGCGAGGACCTTCCAGCCCTTCACCGCGGGCGTGACGGGGTGCATGCGGCGCCAGGCGAGCCCGGGGGGCGTGGGGTCGGGCGCTGTCGGGTCGGGCGCTGTCGGGTCGGGCGCAGCGTCGGCCGGGGGCGTGGCGGGGCGCACGGCGTCGGGCGGCTGGCTCACAGGCCGGCCAGCCGCGCCTCGCCGCGCGAGGCCAGCTGGTCACGCAGGCGGGCCGCCTCTTCCGGCGGCAGGCCATCGATCACGGCGTCGGTGCCCTGCGACGCGGTGTGCAGCTGCACCGACGCGATGCCGAACGCGCGCGCGAGCGGGCCGGCCTCGACGTCGACGTACTGCATGCGGCCGTACGGCACCACGACCATCGAGCGGAACATGATGCCCTTGCGGATGAGGAGGTCGTCGGCGCGCTCGGCGTAGCCGACGGCGCGCACCTGCCGCGGGATCAGCCACAGCAGCCAGACGCCGAGGAGGGCGAGGACGGCCGGGATCGCCCACAGCCACGCGATCGATGTGAGCGCCGCCGCGACGACCGCGCCGACGAACGGGATGCCGACCGAGATGCCCATCGACGCGAGCCGGGCGGACGCGAGCCGGGCAGAGACCGGCACCCAGACCACCTGGGGCGGGTCGAACGGCCCGGCCTGCATCGCGTTCGTCGTCATGCGCCCATCCTTCCACCGTCGCGGCCAGGATCAGGCGGCGGCCGGGTCCGAGGGCTGCGACCCGCTGGTTTCGGCGGCGTCGTCGGTGGGCGGCGGGACCTGGCAGAACCACTCCACGAGCAGGCCGACGACGCACAGCAGCACCGCCGCGACGGCCGCACACGCGGCGGCGATCGCGCGCTCGCGGCGCACCACGATGTCGAGGTCGCCGAGCAGCAGCAGCACCTGCCCGGCGTACCAGCCCGCGAGCAGGGAGCCCGTGTACGCGGACGCCTTCGCGAGCACCGCGGTGCGGGCAGCGCGGATCGGGTCGAGGTTCGGCCGCTTGCCGCGCAGGAACTGCCGCACGGCCCAGCCCATCGTGAACACGGTGCCCGCGATGACCAGGAGCACGCCGATCACGAGCCACGGGACCTGCGGGAGGCTCACCGACTGGCGGGCGAGGATCCGCAGGAGCAGCCAGCTCACCAGGCCCGTCGCCGTCGTGAGTCGCAGCAGCGCTTGCCACCGGGTGCGCTGCATCAGCTGTGCGGGTCGGCTCGGGTCGGCAACTCGGGCGACGGCGGGTCCGGCAGCCAGCTGAGCGGCCGCGGGTTCGGGACGGGCTCCGGCTCGGGCTCGGGCGTCCGCTCGGGCTCGGGCTCGGGCTCGAGCTCGGGTTCGAGCTCGGGTTCGAGTTCGAGTTCGGGTTCGGGTTGCGGCTCGGGCTCCGGCGGTGCCGCCAGCTCGACCGCGACCGCGGCCGCGAGCGCGGGACCGGACCCGAACGCCGCGCCCAGCGCCGGGTCGAGGACGCCGAGCGAGGCCTGCGACCCGGTCTCCGGCGCGCTGGCCACCGGCGCCTCGTCCACCACGTGCCGCGGCGCGGTCAGCCAGTCGAGGGCGAGCCAGCGGATGCCGTCACGGTCGGGCGCGGTCGCCGCGAGCGCGGCCACGGGCCCGCCGCCGAGCCCGGGCAGCATCGCGTCGGGGGCGATCTGGGCCCACGGCTGCAGCACGAACGCGCGCTGGTGCGCGCGCGGGTGCGGGAGCTCGAGGTCGTCCGTGACCGCGAGGGTCGTGCCGTACGCGATGAGGTCGATGTCGAGCGTGCGCGGCCCCCAGCGCTCGTGGCGCTCCCGGCCGTGCGCGTTCTCGATCGCCTGGGTCGCCCGCAGCAGCTCGGTCGGGGAGAGCGTCGTGTGCGCGATGACGACGGCGTTGAGGAAGTCGGGCTGCTCGGGCCCGCCCACCGGGGCGGTCCGGGCGAGCGGCGAGACGGCGTCGATCTCGAGCCCGACGATCGTGCCGAGCGTCGCCACCGCGGCCCGCAGGGTGTCCTGGCTGGAGCCGAGGTTCGAGCCGAGGCCGAGCACGACCTCCACCGGCTCGGGCGGTGCCAGCTCGAGCCGGTCCCGCTCGCGCTGCTCGGCGGCGCCGTCGGAGCCGGTCGGGGCGCCGGCCCGGGCGGCGGGCACGGCCGCGGCTACCGCGGCCGCGACGGCCTCGAACGCGCGGCTCGCGCCGTCGTCGCCCTCGGGGTCGCGGTCCGCGGGCCGAGGCTCCGCGCGCGGGGCCTCCCAAGGCTCGGCCGCCGGCAGCCGGCTGTGGTCGCGCCGGATCGTCACCGCGACGTCCTCGAACGGGACGGTGACGGGGGCCTGCGGCTTGTGCACGCGCACGTCGACGGCCGCGACGGCCGGGTGGGCGAGCGCCGTCGCGGCGATCCGCTCCGCCACGGTCTCGATGAGGTTCGCGGGCTCGCCCGCGAGCACGGCGGCGACCTGCTGCGCGAGCGCGCCGTAGTCGATCGTCCTGGTGAGGTCGTCGGTCGCCGCGGCTCGCCGGGTGTCGAGGTGCACGACGACGTCGGCCCGGAAGAGCTGGCCGTCGCGGCGCTCGTGGTCGAACACGCCGTGATAGCCCGTGGCCGAGATCCCGACCAGCGCGATCTGGTCGAGGGGCTGGCCGGCGCCGTCGAGCACCGGACCACCTCCGGTGGACTGTGTGGTCACGTCCTCACGTCCTTGTCTCGTCGTCGATCGTTCCCTCGAATGCCCGGCCCAGCTGCCCGGCCGCGCCGGTGCGGGCGGCCGCCGTCCACGCGGCCGCCACCCGCACCGCCGCGGCCGATCCCACGACCTCGTGCACCCGCACGCACCACGCGCCCGCCGCGGCGGCGAGGGCGGTGACCGCCACCGTCGCGTCGT
This sequence comes from Pengzhenrongella sicca, assembly GCF_017569225.1. Lineage (GTDB taxonomy): Bacteria > Actinomycetota > Actinomycetes > Actinomycetales > Cellulomonadaceae > Pengzhenrongella > Pengzhenrongella sicca. The sequence goes on along the minus strand of NZ_CP071868.1, from coordinate 383,595 downwards.
CCCGCGCGGCCGGGGCCACCGGCTCTCCACCGGGTCCGGCGAGGAGGTGGCCGAGGAAGCGCTTGCGGGACGCGCCGACCAGCACCGGCTGGCTGAGGGAGGCGAGGGCTTCGAGATGCGCGAGCAACGGCCAGTTGCTCGAGCCGGGCTTGGCGAAGCCGAGCCCGGGATCCAGCACGACCTGGTCCGCCCGCACGCCAGCGGCCAGGAGCTCCGCCAGGCGCGCGGCGAGCTCGCTGCGCACGTCCGCGACGACGTCGTCGTACACGTCGAGGGAGTCCATGACGTCCGCGTGGCCGCGCCAGTGCATCGCGACATAGACCGCGCCGGTTTGGGCGATCGCCGCGTACATCGCGGGGTCGGCGAGGCCGCCCGAGACGTCGTTGACCACCAGCGCCCCCCGGTCGAGCGCCGCGCGCGCGACCGACGCGCGCGTGGTGTCGATGCTGACGACGGCGCCCTCGGCGACGAGGGCCTCGACGACGGGCAGGACCCGTTCGAGCTCGGCGGCGACCGGCACCCGGCCGGCTCCCGGCCGGGTCGACTCCCCGCCGACGTCGACGAGGTCCGCGCCGTCGGCGAGCAGCGTGAGCCCGTGCCGGACGGCGGCGCCCGGCTCGAACCAGCGGCCGCCGTCGGAGAACGAGTCGGGGGTCACGTTGACGACACCCATGACGAGCGTGCGCCGCAGGTCGCGGAGCCGCTGGGGCAGCCCGGCCGGCGAGGCGGGCAGCGGTGTGACGGTGACAGGCACGGCGTTAGCCTAAGCGCCCGGCTGCGGTCACCGGCCGATGATGAGGCTCATGGCCTCGGCCCGCGTCGCGATGTCCCTCATCTGCCCACGGACGGCGGACGTGACGGTCCGGGATCCGGGCTTGCGGACGCCGCGCATCGACATGCACAGGTGCTCGCACTCGATCACGACGATCGCGCCGGCCGGCTCGAGGTACTCCACGAGCGCGTCGGCGATCTGGGACGTCAGGCGCTCCTGAACCTGGGGGCGCCGGGCGAAGACGTCGACCAGCCGGGCCAGCTTGCTCAGCCCGGCGACGCGGCCGTTGACCGAGGGGATGTACCCGACGTGCGCGACGCCGTGGAAGGGCACGAGGTGGTGCTCGCACGTCGAGTACACCTCGATGTCCTTGACCAGCACCATCTCCTCGTGCCCGAGGTCGAACGTCGTGCTGAGCACGTCGGCCGCGCTCTGGCGCAGGCCGGCGAACGTCTCGGCGTAGGCGCGCGCCACCCGCGACGGCGTCTCGCGCAGCCCCTCGCGGTCGGGGTCCTCGCCGACCGCGATGAGCAGCTCGCGGATCGCGGCCTCGACCCGCGCTCCGTCGTACGACGCCGAGACCTTGGATACCTCCGTGGACGTCACCGGCTCAGTCCTGCAGCCCGGCCCCGGGGAACTCGCCCGGCGGCACCTCGACGATGACCGCCGCGGGGTGCTCGTCCTTGGCGGCCGCGGCCTGGTCCTGCGGCAGCGGTGGGTTCCCGTTGAGGGTAGCCCGCTCGTCCGCCGTGAGCACCGGAGGCCGGTGCGAGACGGCGCGCTCCTCGGACGAGAGCCAGATGTCGCGCGCGTCCCGCTTGACGATCGGCGCGAAGATCGTGGCGAGCTCGGCCTGGTTGAGGGTCTCGTGCTCCAGGAGCTGGAGCACGAGGTCGTCGAGCACCTCGCGGTACTCCACCAGGATCGACCACGCCTCGTCGTGCGCGGCCTCGATCAGGCGCCGGACCTCGACGTCGACGAGGGCGGCGACCGTCTCGGAGTACTCGCGGCCGTGACCCATGTCGCGGCCCATGAAAACCTCGCCGGAGCCCTGGCCGAGCTTGATCGCGCCGATCTTCTCGCTCATGCCGAACTGCGTGACCATCGTGCGAGCGGTCTCGGTGGCCTTCTCGATGTCGTTGGAGGCGCCCGTGGTCGGGTCGTGGAAGACGAGCTCCTCCGCGACGCGGCCGCCCATCGAGTACGCGAGCGTGTCGAGCAGCTCGTTGCGGGTGGTCGAGTACTTGTCCTCGAGCGGCATCACCATGGTGTAGCCGAGGGCGCGCCCGCGCGGCAGGATCGTCACCTTCGTGACCGGGTCGGTGTAGCGCAGCGCGGCGGCCACGATCGCGTGCCCGCCCTCGTGGTACGCCGTGATCTTCTGCTGCGCGAGCTTCATGATGCGGGTGCGCTTCTGCGGGCCCGCGATCACGCGATCGATCGCCTCGTCGAGCTCGTGGTCGCCGATGAGCTGGCCGCCCGTGCGGGCGGTCAGCAGCGCGGCCTCGTTCAGGACGTTCGCGAGGTCCGCGCCGGTGAAGCCCGGGGTGCGCCGGGCGACGGCCTCGAGGTCGACGACGGGCGCCATCGGCTTGCCCTTGGCGTGCACGGTGAGGATCTGCGCGCGGCCCTTGAGGTCGGGCGGGTCCACCGCGACCTGCCGGTCGAACCGGCCGGGCCGCAGCAGCGCGGGGTCGAGGATGTCGGGCCGGTTGGTGGCCGCGATGAGGATGACGTTCGCGTTGGCGTCGAAGCCGTCCATCTCGACCAGCATCTGGTTGAGGGTCTGCTCGCGCTCGTCGTGGCCGCCGCCCATGCCGGCGCCGCGGTGGCGGCCGACGGCGTCGATCTCGTCGATGAAGATGATCGCCGGGGCGTTCTGCTTGGCCTGCTCGAACAGGTCGCGCACGCGGCTCGCGCCGACGCCGACGAACATCTCGACGAAGTCCGACCCGGAGATCGAGTAGAACGGCACCCCGGCCTCGCCCGCGACCGCGCGGGCCAGCAGGGTCTTGCCTGTGCCGGGCTGGCCGTACAGCAGCACGCCCTTGGGGATCTTCGCGCCGACGGCCTGGAACTTGGCCGGCTCGGCGAGGAACTCTTTGATCTCGACGAGCTCCTCGACCGCCTCGTCGACGCCCGCGACGTCGGCGAAGCTGACCTGCGGGGACTCCTTGTTGACCAGCTTCGCCTTCGACTTGCCGAAGCTCATCACCTTCGACCCGCCGCCCTGCATGTTGGACATGAGGAACCAGAAGATCGCCAGGATGATGATGAACGGCAGCAGGAGGCTCAGCAGGCTCGCCCACCACGACTGCTTCGGCACGTCGGAGTTGAACCCGCCGTCCGGGTTCGCGTCGGCGACCGCGGCCACGATCGCCTCACCCTGCGGCGCGACGTAGTAGAACTCGACGCTCTTGCCCTTGTTCTCGTCGCCGACGACGTAGTCCTTGGTCAGCGTGAGGTCGACCCGCTGCTCCCCGTCGGTGATCAGGGCCTGGTCGACCTTGCCGTCGGCGAGCAGCTCGAGCCCTACGGACGTGTCGACGCGCTGCACGGTCGGGGCCAGCAGGGTGGAGGCGGCGATCCAGAGGATCGCGACTCCCAGGACGATCCACAGCGCGGGGCCGCGGATGAGGCGCTTGAGATTCATGGGCGACGGGGGCAGAGCCCCCTCATCCCTCCAGGTCGCAGAGGACGGTCGGAAGCTTGAAGTTACACGCTGAACCTGGCCGCAGGGGTGCGTGTTCGCCCAGGGCCAAGGCCACGCCAGATCGCGTCGTGCGGCTCAGTGGCTGTAGACGTGCGGGGCGAGCGTGCCGACGAACGGCAGGTTGCGGTACCGCTCCCCGTAGTCCAGGCCGAAGCCGACCACGAACTCGTTCGGGATCTCGAAGCCGACGTAGCGCACGTCGACCTCGACCTTGGCCGCGTCGGGCTTGCGGAGCATGGTCGCGATCTCGACGCTCTCCGGGCCGCGGCTGCGCAGGTTGGACAGCAGCCAGGACAGGGTCAGCCCCGAATCGATGATGTCCTCGACGATCAGGACGTGGCGCCCGTGCAGGTCGGCGTCGAGGTCCTTGAGGATGCGCACGACCCCGGAGGACTTGGTGCCGGAGCCGTAGGACGAGACCGCCATCCAGTCCATGTCCACCTGGCAGTGCAGGCGGCGCGCAAGATCCGCCATCACCATGACAGCGCCCTTGAGCACGCCGACCAGGAGCACCGACTTGCCGGCGTAGTCGGCGTCGATCTGGGCCGCCATCTCATCGAGCCGCACCCCGAGCTGCTCCTCCGTCAGGAGAACTCGCTCAAGGTCGTCACCCATGTCCGCAGCGTCCACCGGTGGTGCTCCTCAGTACTGGGGGTTGTGAAAGGTCAGCCTCCCACATGCGCGCGCCAGGGCGATTCGGCCGGGCAGATCGACGCCGGCCTGGCCGTGCCACGCGGTCACGAGCGCGTCCATCGCGAGCACGTGCGCGCGGTGCAGCGCCCCCGGCGGGCAGCCCGCGCCGATCGCTGCCAGGCGCAGCGCCCGCCGGCGCACCGCGGCCGGCGCGGCGGCGAGCAGGTCGACGTCGAGCCCCGCCCCGGCAGGGTCCGCCCCCGCAGGCCCGGCCGCCGTGGTCTCGGCCGCCGCGGCCTCGGCCGCCGCGAGCAGCGTGGCCGCGAGCGCCTCGAGGGCCTCGGCGTCCTCACGGAGCTGGTCGCCCGTCCGCGCGAGGGCGAGGGCCACGCCCGGCCCGAGCACGTCCTCGAGCAGCGGGAGCACGCGGTGGCGGACCTCGCGGCGGCGCTGCGCGGGCCCCGCCGCGGCGGTCTGCGCCGACGCCGCCGCGGGCGCCACGGGGGCGCAAGGCCCGCCGTTGGTCGGGTCGTGCCACGGGGCGAGGCCGAGCGCGGCGCAGACCGCCAGGGTCTGCTCGCGGCGCAGGCCGAGCAGGGGCCGGCGCAGCGACCCGCGGCGCGCGGGCATGCCCGCGAGCGAGCGCGCGCCCGACCCCCGGGCCAGCGCGAGCAGCACCGTCTCCGCCTGGTCGTCAAGCGTGTGCCCGAGCAGCACCGCGGCGGCGCCGAGCTCGGTCGCCGCGGCCTCGAGCGCGGTGTACCGGGCCGACCGGGCCGCGGCCTCCGGCCCGCCGCCGCCGCCGACCTCGACCGCCACGACCCGGACCGGGTCGAGCCCGAGGTCCCGGCAGGCCCGCGCGGCGTCGCGCGCGACGTCCGCGCTGCCCGCCTGGAGCCCGTGGTCGACGACGACGGCGCCGGCACGCAGCCCGGCGCGCGCCGAGACGAACGCCGTCGTCGCGGCGAGCGCGAGCGAGTCCGGCCCGCCCGAGCACGCCACGAGCACGAGCGCGCCCGGGGGCAGGTCAGCGAGGTCGGCCCGCACCGCGACCCGGGCCGCGGCGACCGCCGGGGGCGGCCCCGTCATCGGGCCTCAGCCATGGACGCGCCGGACCCACGCGCGCGGGTCCACGATCTCGCGCGACTGCGGCAGGTTCGCGGGCTCGAGCCAGGCCGCGTTGAGGCCGTCCTGCCCGACCGCGCCGGTCACCGCCCGCACGAACGCGGCGCCCTCGCGGTACTGCGCGAGCTTCTGGTCCAGGCCGAGCAGCCGGCGCAGCACGCGGTCCGCCGGGCCGCGGCGGCCCGGGGCGGACCGGCGGGACTCGAACCGGGCGCGGATCTGGCGGACGGTCGGCACGACGGCGCGGCCGACGGCGTCCATCGCGACGTCGGCGTGCCCCTCGAGCAGCGCCATCACGGCGCTGACCTCGGCGAGGACCCGCCGCTCGTCGGGCTGCAGCAGCGCGTCGAGGCCGGACCCGTCGTCGTCGCCGCGCACCAGCCGCGCGACGAGCCCGACGAAGGCGCGGACCCGCTCCGCGTCGCCGCCCTGCTCGCGGGTGAGGTCGCCCAGCAGCGCGCCGATCCGCTCGCGCAGGTGCTCGGCGAGCCACGGCGCGGCCGCGAACTGCAGCGCGTGCGTCTGCTCGTGCAGGGCGACCCACAGGCGAAAGTCCGCCGGGACGACGTTGAGGTCACGCTCGACCTGCAGCACGTTCGGCGCGATCAGCAGGAGCCGGCCCGGCACCGTTGCGCCCGCGCCCGCCTCGGGCCGCCGGCTGAACGGGTCGAACTGGCCGAGCACCTTCCCCGACAGCAGCGCGAGCACGCCCGCGGCCTCCGCGGCGCCGGCGGCCCGAGTCGCGCGCGAGGGGACCTTCCCGCCCGGCCGGATCGCGACGTCGGCGGTGAGCGCGGCGAGGATCTCGGTGTTCGCGCGGGCCCAGCCCGGGCGGTCGAGCACGAGGACGCGGGAGACGCCGGCCACCGCGGGGTCCGAGCCGTCGGCGGGGACGAGGCCGGTGATCCGCGAGACGTGCCCGGCCGCCGCGGCCGCCGCCGCGCGCAGGCCCTCGACGAGGGCGATGGCCTCCCCGCGGTCGGACTCCGGGCCAGGCCGGACCAGCCGCTCGGCGAGGCGCGCCGCGAGCGGCCAGTTCACCGGGCTGGGAACTGCCGCGGACGCCGCCGCGTCGGGGGCGGCGTCGGCGTGCGGGTTCGAGCTCATCCCGCCACGGTAGCCGCGCGACGGCGCGACCGGCGGCGACCGGTCAGCTGCAGCCGCAGGCGGCGAGCTGCCCGACGAACGCGTCGATCGCCTGGCGCGGGCCGCCCTGCCCGCCCGCCGGCGTCTGGTCCGCGAGCACGACGAACAGCAGCTGGCGGCCGTCGGCGCTGACCACCGTGCCGGCGAGGGAGGTGACCCCGGTCAGGCTGCCCGTCTTCGCGCGCACGAGCCCGCGCGCCGGCGAGGCGAGGAAGCGGTCGCTGAGCGTCCCGCGGAGCCCGCCGATCGGCATCCCGACCGCGACCTCCCGCAGCTCGGGGTGGCCGGGGTCGGTGATCGCCCGCAGGAGGCCGAGCAGGGTCGTGGCCGGCAGCGCCGACCCGTCCGCGAGCCCGCTGGCATCCACGAGGCGAGCACCCGTCGTGTCGACCCCGAGCTGGCGGACCTGCGCGAGCACCGCCTCGGTCGCGCCGTCGAAGCTCGCGGGCAGGCCCGCGTCGAGCGCGACGAGCCGCGCGACCACCTCGGTGATCGCGTTGTCGGACGACGTGAGGAAGTACTCCACGACCTCGCCCAGGGGTGCGGACTCGACCGCGCCGAGCTCGACGGCTCCCGCGGTGGCCGTAGTCCGGGTCGGCGCACCGGAGACGGTGATCCCGGCGGCCGCGAGCGCGGTGGCGAACTGCCGCGCGGCCGCGAGGGCGGGGTCGGCCTCGCGCGGCGGGTAGTCGACGTCGTCGCGCAGCGCGGCGATGTCGACCGCGAGGGCGCTGATCGGCGCGGTGAAGCCGTTGGACAGGTCGCTCGCGTCCCAGCCCGGGCTGACGGCGGGCCCGGAGAACAGGGTGTCGTCGACGCCGAGGGTGACCGTCGTCGTCCCGGCGAGGGCGAGCTCGTGCGCGACCGAGGTGGCGAGATCGGCGAGGCCGGCCCGCCCGTTGACCGTGGTGAGGTCGCCCGCGCCCGCCGCCAGCATCATGTCGCCGCCCCCGACGAGCACGATCTCGCCGTCGCCGCCGCGCACCACGGCCGTGCGCACGGTCTCGTCGGCCCCGATCGCGCTGAGCGCCGCGACCGCGGTGACCAGCTTCGCGGTCGACGCCGGCGTGTGCGCTCCGGCGGCGTCGTGCTCGGCCAGGACGTCGCCCGTCAGCTGGTCGACCACGACGGCGCCGACCGACGGGCCGAGCCGGGTGTCCGCGACCAGGGCCGCCAGCAGCCCGGCGACTCGGTCCGCCGCCGGCACCGGCGCGTCCGTCGCCAGGTCCGCGAGCACGCCCGTGGGCGCGGGCGCGGGGACGGCCCCGGGCGCGGTCGGGAACGGCTCGGGCGGGGCCGGCGACGGCGCGAGCGTGACGATCCCGGGCACCAGGTCGTAGGCGTCGGCCGTCCCGTAGCCGCCGGCGCCGAGCAGCACGACGAGCGCGGCGACCCCGGTGACCCTGCCGGCCCTGCCCATGCGTCGTCCTCGCCCATGCGTTTGTGCGCCGTTCGCGCGGTTCGGGCGCGTACCGCCCGTCGGTGCGTCACACTAGTTCCCTCAACCAGCGGCCTGCCGTACGGATGGCCGGGCGCGCCTCGCGGAGGAGCACAGTGGAGTTCGACGTCACGATCGAGATCCCGAAGGGTCAGCGCAACAAGTACGAGATGGACCATGCGACCGGGCGGATCCGCCTCGACCGCATGCTGTTCACCTCGACGCGCTACCCGGACGACTACGGCTTCATCGACGGCACCCTGGGCGAGGACGGCGACCCGCTCGACGCGCTCGTGCTCCTGGAGGAGCCCACCTTCCCGGGCTGCCTGATCCGGTGCCGCGCGCTCGGCATGTTCCGCATGCGCGACGAGGCCGGCGGCGACGACAAGGTGCTGTGCGTGCCGGCCGGCGACCAGCGCGCGAGCTGGCGCCAGGACATCGACGACGTGTCCGACTTCCACCGCCTCGAGATCCAGCACTTCTTCGAGGTCTACAAGGACCTCGAGCCGGGCAAGTCCGTCGAGGGCGCCCACTGGGTCGGCCGCGATGACGCCGAGGCGGAGATCCAGCGCTCACGCCAGCGCGCGATCGACACCGGCTACTACGCGAACGGTCACTGACTCCCCCGACACCGCCGCATGCGAGCGCCGAGCTGGTCCCACGGACCCGCTCGGCGCTCGTGCGTGCGGGTACCGAGCGTGCGTGCGGGTACCGAGCGTGCGTGCGGGTACCGAGCAGCGCGGCGCCCCGCGAGGCGGCCCGAGGGCTGCGGGTCAGGGGCGGCCGGCGAAGTCCATCGTGCTGGCCCAGCGCATCGGCGCGACGTGCGTCGGCACGCCCGGCCGTGCGGCCTCGACGATCTGGCCGTTGCCCGCCCACATCGCCACGTGGTAGACGGTCGACGGGTCACCCGGGTTGGTCCCCCAGAACACGAGGTCACCCGGCCGCAGGTCGTTGTAGCTGATCTTCAGGCTCGCCGAGTACTGCTGGCGGGACGTGCGGCCGATGCTCAGGCCCGCGTTCCGCCAGGCGGTCGAGGTGAAGCCCGAGCAGTCGTACGACCCGGGTCCGGTCGCGCCCCACACGTACGGCAGGCCGAGCTGGCCCGTGGCCCACGCGACCGCGGCGGCGCCCTGGGCCGCCGAACCGCGCGAGCTCCCGCTCGGCACGGACACGGGCGGCGCGACGACGGGTGCCGGCGCGGCCGGGGCGGGTGCCGCCGGCGCGGGCGCCGGGGCGGGCGCGCCGGGCGCGGTAGCGGCGGGCGCGGTCGCGGCCGGCGTCGCGGGCTGGGCGGCCGCGGGCGCGCTCGCCGCCGGCGTCGCGGCCGGGCTGGCTGCCACGGCCACCACCGTGCGCGCGGCCTGGGCGGCGGCGCTGGCACGCACCGCCCGGTCGGCGTCGATCTGATCCTGGCGGGCCCGCTCGATCTCCGCGGTGGTGCTGCGCGCCGCGGCGAGCTGGACGATGAGGGACTCGCGCTGCGCCGTCGCCGCGGCGACCGCCGCGTCGGCGTCGGCCTGCGCGGTGGTGGCGGTGGCGAGGGCGGCCTCGGCCTCGTTCGCCGTCCGCTCCCGCTCGGCGACGGCCTCGTCGGCGCGCTCGCTCAGCGCGTTCGCGACGAGCGTCGACGCCTTGAACTCCTGCACCGCGCGGTCGGCCTTGGCGCCCATGCGGCTGAGCGCCGTGCTGCGCTCGACGACGTCGTCGAAGCCGTCGGCCGAGAGGAACGCCGCCACGCCGTCCATCGAGCTGCCCGAACGCGCGGCGGAGAGGGCGATCGCGACGAGGGTGCGGCGCGAGGCCTCCGTGTCGGCGTTGGCGGCAGCGAGCAGTTCGGCCGCGCGGGTCGCGGCGGCCTCGGCGGCCTGCCGCGCCTGGTCCGCCTGGAGGTAGGCCTCGCCCGCCGCGGCCGCCGCGGCGTAGGCCGTGTCCCGCGTGACGCTCTGCTGCGCGAGCTGCACCTCGATGTCCGCGATCGCGCTGACGCCGGCGGTCACGGCGCTGCGCGCGGAGTCGAGCGCCTCCTGCGACGGGTCGACCGGGTCGGCGACCGACGTGGCTGCCGGGCCGAGCGCGACGATCAGTCCGAGCGAGAGCACAGCGAGCGGCCTACGCAGGCGGGCCTGGGGTTCGAATCGCACGCGGGTGCACTCCTCATCACGGCCGCGCGAGATGCGGGCCTAGACGAACGCTATCGACTCGAGTCCCAGAAGTGAACACGAGTCACACCAGTCACATGAGTCACACGGATGTCATTCGGGACGCTCTACCCGAATCGGCGCCCGGGCGCCCCATCTGGGGCTATCCGGAGGCCTGCCACCTGCTCATCGCGTCCATCCAGTGAGACGCCTGTTCCATCATGAGGACGCCTGCTCGTAGTCTCGGCCCCATGTCCCGCCGAATGTGTCGCTGACCCCGCACGTTCGGCTGTGCCCATCGCCCGATGAGGCGGCTCGCCCCTGCGGGCGGCCCTCGCCTCCTCCCCGGCTGGCACCCCCTTTCGTGCGACCCCCACCCCCCCTCGCGGGCGGACCGGTCAACACGCCGGGCATCGCACCGCGGCCTGCCCAAGGAGCACACCTGTGAACGACGCCTGGTCCTTCGAGACCCGCCAGATCCACGCCGGCCAGACCCCGGACCCCGCCACCGGCGCTCGCGCGCTGCCCATCTACCAGACGACGTCGTACGTCTTCCCGAGCGCCGAGGTCGCCGCCGACCGGTTCGCACTCAAGGACCTCGGCCCGATCTACACCCGCATCGGCAACCCGACGACGGAGGTCGTCGAGAACCGGGTCGCCTCGCTCGAGGGCGGCGTCGGCGCCCTCTTCCTGGCCTCCGGCTCGGCCGCCACGACGATCGCGATCCTCAACATCGCGGAGTCGGGCGACCACATCGTCTCGAGCCCGAGCCTGTATGGCGGCACCTACAACCTCTTCCACTACACGCTGCCCAAGCTCGGCATCACCACGAGCTTCGTTGACGACCCGCACGACCCGCAGTCCTGGCGCGACGCGATCCGCCCGAACACCAAGCTGGTCTTCGCCGAGACCATCCCGAACCCGCGCTCGGACATCCTCGACATCGAGGCGGTCGCCGAGGTCGCGCACACCGCTGGCCTGCCGCTCGTCGTCGACAACACCGTCGCGACGCCGTACCTGATCCGCCCGATCGAGTTCGGGGCCGACGTCGTCGTGCACTCGGCGACGAAGTACCTCGGCGGGCACGGCACGGCCATCGGCGGCGTCATCGTCGACGGCGGCACGTTCGACTACGCGCAGCACCCCGAGCGGTTCCCGAACTTCAACACCCCGGACCCGAGCTACCACGGCCTCGTGTTCGCCCGGGATCTCGGCGTCGGCGGCGCGTTCGCCCCGGTGAACCTCTCGTACATTCTCAAGGCCCGCGTCCAGCTGCTGCGCGACCTCGGCCCCGCGATCTCGCCGTTCAACGCGTTCCTCATCGAACAGGGCATCGAGACCCTGTCGCTGCGCATCGAGCGCCACGTCGCCAACGCGCAGAAGGTCGCCGAGTGGCTCGAGGCCCGCGACGACGTCCTGGGCGTGCACTACGCCGGGCTCGCCTCGAGCCCGTGGCACGACCGCGCCCTGAAATACGCGCCGCGCGGGTCCGGCGCCGTGCTCGCGTTCGAGATCGACGGAGGCGCGGAGGCGGGCAAGGCGTTCGTGTCCGCGCTCGAGCTGCACTCGAACGTCGCCAACATCGGCGACGTCCGCTCGCTCGTGATCCACCCGGCGTCGACGACGCACAGCCAGCTCACGCCGCAGGAGCAGGCCCTGTCGGGGGTCACCCCGGGGCTCGTGCGGCTCGCCGTCGGGATCGAGCACATCGACGACATCCTGGCCGACCTGGATGCGGGCTTCCGCGCCGCCAAGGGCGCCTGACCTCGTGCCGAGACCCGCGTCCGGGGCGCAGCCCGGGCCGTCCTCCCCCGCCGCCGAGGCCGGCGTGGACGGTCCGGGCGCGCCCACGGCCGGGCGCGTAGATTTGGACGCTATGTCCAGCGACCGACGCCGCCGAGCCGCCCGCCCGGCGGCCCCCGCGCCGTCGCCGCGCCGGGCGCACGTGCCCACGCGGCGACGGGTCGACGCGCCCGCCCCCGGGCCGATCCCCGCGTCCGCCGCCTGGCGCGAGGGCGACGAGGTCGGTCGCCGGCAGTTCGTCGACGTCGGCCCGGTCGAGCTCGAGGCCGGCGAGCGACTGCCCGCCGTCCGGCTCGCCTACGAGACGTGGGGCACCCTGTCGCCGGCGCGCGACAACGCCGTGCTGGTCATGCACGCGCTGACCGGCGACTCGCACGTGACCGGCGCGGCCGGTCCGGGCCACCCGACGGCGGGCTGGTGGTCGACGCTCGTCGGGCCCGGGGCGCCGATCGACACCGACCGCTACTTCGTCGTCGTGCCCAACGTGCTCGGTGGCTGCCAGGGTTCGACCGGGCCGGCCTCGACGGCGCCCGACGGCCGGCCCTGGGGCGGGCGGTTCCCCCACATCACGGTCCGCGACCAGGTCGCGGTCGAGGTCGGCCTCACGGACGCGCTCGGCATCGACGCGTGGGCGCTCGTGGTGGGTGGCTCGCTCGGCGGGCTGCGCGCGCTCGAGTGGGCGGCGTCCAACCCCAGCCGGGTCCGCGCGGTCGCCGCGATCGCGACGTCCGCGCAGACCTCCGGCGACCAGATCGCGAACTTCCATACCCAGATCGGCGCCATCCGCGCGGATCCGCGCTTCGCCGACGGCGACTACTACGACGCGCCCGACGGCGAGGGGCCGCACGTCGGCCTCGGGATCGCGCGCCAGATCGCGCACGCCTCCTACCGCAGCGCGCGCGAGCTCGACGAGCGGTTCGGCCGGATCCCGCAGGCGGCCGAGAACCCGCTCGGCGGCGGCCGGTTCGCGGTGCAGTCCTACCTCGACCACCACGGCGACAAGCTGGCCCGCCGGTTCGACGCGAACACCTACGTGGTGCTCACCCGCACGATGATCACCCACGACCTCGGCCGCGATCGCGGCGGGGTCGACGCCGCGCTGGCCCAGATCACGGCGCGGGCCCTCGTGGTCGCGGTCGACTCCGACCGGCTCTTCCCGCCGAGCCAGTCGGACCGGATCGCCGCGGGGATCCCGGGCGCCGGGCCGGTCCGGACGATCCGCTCGACCTTCGGCCACGACGGGTTCCTCATCGAGACCGACCAGATCGGGCCGATGGTCGAGGGGTTCCTCGCGGGCGGCTGAGCCCGACCCCTGGCGGCGAACGACCGGGCGGCGAACGACCCTGGCGAGGAGCGCGGCCCGGGGGCACTATGGCTGTCATGACCGGGCGGCTCTCATGACCGGGCGCAGCACGCGTGCCGACCTCGCGACCGCCTCGACCCTGCTCGAGCGCCAGTGGCGCACGTTGCGGGCCTGGCTCGGGCGGGTCTTCGCGGACGACCCGGGCCACGTCGTCGACGCCCCGAGCGCGCTGCCGGGGTACACGGTCGTCGAGCTCGTGGCCCACGTGGGCCGCGCCCTGAACGCGCTCGCCGTCGCGGAGCCGGCCGCGCCCGCGGTCACGCCACTGACGCTGGCCGAGTACTTCAGCGCGTTCCACGACCGCTCCGAGGAGGTCGTGCAGTCCACCCGCGAGCTCGCGTCCGAGATCGCGCCGGCCCCGCTGGCCGCCGTGGACCGGATGGCCGCCGCGGCCGTGGCCCGGCTCGCGGCGCTCGGCCCCCACGACCGCGTGGTCCAGACCCCGCGGGCGCCGATCCTGCTCTCCGACATGGCGCTCTCGCGCCTCATCGAGCTCGTGGTCCACGGCGACGACCTCGACCGGTCCGTCCCGCGCTTCGGGGACCACCCCGTGGACCCCGACGCGCTCGAGCTCACCGCCCAGGCCCTGCTGGGGATCGTCGTCGCGCGCGGCGGCTGGAGCCTCGAGCTGCGGGACCCGTTGCTGTGGGTGCGGCTCGCGACGGGCCGGCTGCCGCGCGGGCCGGACCGGCTCGGCGACGCGCTCGCCCCCCGGTTCACCTCCGACTCGGTGCCCGACCTCGGCCGGATGCTGCCGCTGCTCTAGCGACGCCACGCGGTGGGCGCACGCCCGCCTGCCCTACGCTGGCCGGATGCTCGCTGCCTACGCCGCCCGGTTCGCCCCGCACGACCCCCTGAGCGCCCTCGAGGTCGGGGACCGCCCCGAGCCCGAGGCCCGGGAGCACTGGAGCACGATCGAGGTGCGCGCGGCGAGCATCAACCACCACGACCTGTGGTCCCTGCGCGGGGTCGGCCTGCGCGAGAAGCAGCTCCCGATGATCCTCGGCACCGATGCCGCGGGGGTCACCGCCGACGGGCGTGAGGTCGTCGTGCACGGCGTGATCGGCGCCACCGGGCACGGCGTCGGCCCGACCGAGACACGGAGCATGCCCTCCGAGCGGTACCCCGGCACGCTCGCGGAGCGCGTCGCGATGCCGACCTGGAACCTGGTCGACAAGCCCGCCGAGCTCTCCTTCGCCGAGGCCGCCTGCCTGCCCACCGCGTGGCTGACCGCCTACCGGATGCTGTTCACCGCCGGCCGCGCGAAGCCCGGCAACCGCGTGCTGGTGCAGGGCGCTGGCGGCGGGGTCTCGACCGCCGCGGTGCTGCTCGGCGCGGCGGCCGGGCTCGAGGTGTACGTGACCAGCCGGGACGCCGCCAAGCGGGCGCGCGCGATCGAGCTCGGCGCGGCCGGGGCGTTCGAGCCCGGCGGGCGGCTGCCGGCCAAGGTCGACGTGGTGCTCGAGACCGTCGGCGCCGCGACCTGGAGCCACTCGGTGAAGTCGGTCCGGCCGGGCGGGACGATCGTCGTCGCGGGCGCGACGTCGGGCGACGCCTCCGCCGCCGAGCTCCAGCGGATCTTCTTCCTCGAGATCTCCGTCGTCGGCGTGACCATGGGCTCCAAGGAGGACTTCGAGGGCCTGCTCAACCTGCTGGTGCGCACCGGCGTCCGGCCCCTGATCGACACCGAGCTGCCGCTCGCCCGCGCGGGCGAGGGGCTCGCGCGCATGCATGAGGGCGGGCAGTTCGGCAAGATCGTGCTGACGGTCTGACCGGCCATGACAGCCACCTGGACGGCCGACGTTCTCGGCTCCGACTACCAGGCGCTGTCCCTCGACCTCGGCGTGGACGACGAGGGCCCGGTCGTGGCCACCCTCGTGCGCTACCGCCCGTCGGCCGCGCCCGCTGCCCCGGCCGCGGACGCGCGCCCGACCACGAGCGGGCCTGGTGACCTCGGGGCCGAGAGGGCTGTGCTGTACGTGCACGGCTGGAGCGACTACTTCTTCCAGACCGAGCTGGCGGAGTTCTTCCACGGCCAGGGCGCACGGTTCTACGCGCTCGACCTGCGCAAGTACGGGCGCAGCCTGCGCCCCTACCAGACGCCCGGGTACATCGAGCGCCTCGGCGAATACGACGCGGACCTGGCCGCCGCCATGGCGGTGATCCGCGACGACCTCGGCGACGACGTCCGCGTCGTGTACATGGGCCACTCGACCGGCGGGCTCATCGGCGCCCTCTGGGCCGAGCACAACCCGGGCGAGGTCTGCGCGCTGGTGCTCAACAGCCCGTGGCTCGAGCTGCAGGGCTCCGCGGTGCTGCGGAACGTCAGCACGCCCGCCGTCAGCCAGCTCGCCCGGTTCCAGCCCAAGACCCCGCTGCCCAACATCGACCCGGGCTACTACGCGCGCACGATCGGCGTGACCGGCGGCGGGGAGTGGACCGTCGACCCGCAGTGGCGACCGACGCCGGCGTTCCCGGTGCGGGCCGGCTGGCTGCGCGCGATCATCGCCGGCCACGCCGAGGTCGCCCGTGGCCTGTCGATCGACGTCCCGATCCTCACGCTCGCCGCCACGCACAGCCTCTTCAGCGCGCGCTGGAGCGAGGCCATGCGGTCGGCGGACACCGTGCTCGACGTCGAGGTGATCGTGCGCCGCGCGGTGCAGCTCGGCCCCGTGGTGACCGTCGTCCGGATCGCGGACGGCGTGCACGACCTCACGCTCTCGCCCGAACCGGTCCGGACGCACCTGTACGCCGAGCTCGCGCGGTGGCTCCTGGGGTACGGCTGGGTCGAGCGGGCCTGACCCGGCTCAGGAGGCCCGGACGTCGCCGAGCGTCGGGCCGTCGTCGCCCAGGCGCCACACCCGCCAGCCGTCGGTCGCGTACTCCGAGTCGGACGCCGCGGCCGCCGCGGCGTCCGGATCGGCGAAGACCGCGCCGTCGGGCAGCTGGAGGAGGCCGTCGAGGCGGAGCGTGGCGACCAGACGCTGGCCGCGGCGTCGGCGGGCCCAGACCAGCGTGGTCGCGGTGGCGAGGTCCGCCGCGAGCGCGACGAGCACCGGGTCGGGCGAGAGCGGGACTCCCGCGGCCGGGCCGACGGGAACCGGCAGCACGAACGGGAAGGTGCCGACCGGCGCCGCGGCGCCCGCGCTCGGGATCGGACCGGTCGCCGCGGCCTCCGGCGGCTCGGCGGGCACGGGCGGCGTGGACGCGGTGTCCCGCATCCGGTCGATGTGCGACGCGGGCTCGGCCCGCGCCGGCCCGGCGTGGCGATGCGCGACGGGCCCCGGCTCGGGCAGGGGCTCGAAGACCGCCGGTTCGACCGCGCGCCGCGCGGGGGTCTGGGGGACCATCGGCGAGACGTCGACGTAGCGGCGGCCGTCCGAGCCCTGGAGCACGCCGACCTGGAGCACCTGGACCTGGCGGCCGGACTGGCGCAGGAACTCGACGGCGTCGACGGCCGCCTCCGCGACCTCCGAGCACACGAGCAGCAGCCGCGCGCCGGCGTGCCGGGCGGCGGCGTGCACGGCCGCGACCGGGACGTTCTCCCGGAAGGCGACGAGCTCCGTCGCGAACTTCTCGGGGCCGGCGTGGTATGAGCGCGCGAGGTCGGCGGAGGTGAGCCGGGCGGCGGCGCCCGCGTACCGCAGCGCCCGCACGAGCGCCTCGGCGTCGAGCGTGGAGACGACCTCGACGACGATCGGCTGACCGGCGGCGTCCACCGCGAGCAGGTGCGGGCCGTCGCCGCGCTGCTGGCGAGTCGAGACGGGGAACAGGTGCTCGCCGAGCAGGCTGCCGAGGTGGTTCGCGACGACGGAGGCGGAATCCGTCGGGAAGGTTCCAGCGGCGGGCTGCATCGGCTCTACCAGGACGGGGCGGCCCGCATCGAGCTCGAAGATCGGCATTCCCTGGTACTCCCCCGCGCACGTCGACCGCGCGCACGTCGTCACCGACCCGAAACGTCGGGCGGCCTCGCGCGCGGTGCGCCCACTCTGCCATGCCGGGCCCTCTACCCGCGAAGCCGCCCAACCCTCGGCGAGTCGCCGCGCGCCGGGGCGGCGCCTACCGCTCCGGATGCTCCTGGGGGCCGGCCGAGGCGCCGGGGGCGGAGCCGGCCGGGAGCCGGGTGGCCAGCAGCTCGGCCAGGGACAGGCCCGTGACGCCCGCGAGCTGTTCGGCCTGCGTGCGGCACGAGAAGCCGTCCGCGAGGAACACGTCGCCCGGCGCGGCGGCCCGCAGCGCGGGCAGCAGGGCGTTCTCGGCGACCGCGACGGACACCTCGTAGTGCCCCTTCTCCATCCCGAAGTTGCCCGCGAGCCCGCAGCAGCCCGCGAGCGTCGTGATCGTCGCGCCCCCGGCCTCGAGCAGCGCCCGGTCGGCGTCGAAGCCCATCACGGCGTGTTGGTGGCAGTGCGGCTGCACGACGGCCGTGACCCCCGTCAGGTCGGGCACGCGCCACCCCGACGCCGGGTCCGGCCCGATCGGGGCGGGCGCGGACAGCAGCTCGGCGAGCGTGCGCGTCGCGCGGGCGACGGCGACCGCGCGCGGGTCGTCCGGCACGAGCTCGGCCAGGTCGGAGCGGAGCACAGCGGTGCACGACGGCTCGAGGCCCACGATCGGGATGCCGTTGACGGCGTACGGCCCGAGCACGCCGAGCAGGTGCGTCAGGCGCCGTCGCGCACCCTCGAGCTGGCCGGTGCTGATCCAGGTGAGCCCGCAGCAGGCCTGCTCGTCCGGGACGATCACCTCGTACCCGGCGGCCCGCAGCACGCGCACCGCCGCCTGCGGCACGCCGGGATCCATGGCGTCGCTGAACGAGTCGACCCACAGCACGACCGGCGTGCGGGCGGAGGTGCCGGCGGCGGTCGCGTCGACGACGGCGTCGTCGGCGCGGCGCCACCAGGTCCGGAACGGCACGGCGGCGAACTGGGGGATCTGCCGGCGCGTGTCCATGCCGCCGGCCGCGAGCACGAGCTTCGCGATCGGCCGGAACCCGAGCACGGCGTTGAGCAGGCGCGGCGCGAGGCCGGCGAGCCGGGCCCAGCGGGGCAGCCAGCCCAGCGCGTAGTGGTTCATCGGGCGCAGGCGCCGGCGGTACGTGCGGTGCAGCACCTCGGCCTTGTACTGCGCCATGTCGACGCCCGCCGGGCAGTCGCTCGAGCACGCCTTGCAGCTCAGGCACAGGTCGAGCGACTCGCGGACCTCGGGCGCGCCCCAGCCCTTGGTCACGAGCGTGCCGTTCGCCATCTCCTGCAGCACGCGGGCCCGGCCGCGGGTCGAGTCCTTCTCGTCGCGCGTCGCGAGGTAGGACGGGCACATGAACCCGCCCGCCGCGGTGTTGTCGGCGCGGCACTTGCCGACCCCGACGCAGCGGTGCACCGCGGTGGTGAGGTCGCCGCCGTCGTGCGCGAAGGCGAAGCCGGTGGTCGCCGCCAGCGGCAGCGCGGCCGGGCGCCGCAGGTCGGCGTCGACGGGCCGCGGGCGCACGAGGACGCCCGGGTTGAGCCGGTCGTCCGGGTCCAGAAGGTGCTTGAACTGCGCGAACAGATCGATCGCCGCGGGCGAGTACATCAGCGGCAGCAGCTCGCTGCGCGCGCGGCCGTCGCCGTGCTCGCCCGACATCGACCCCCCGTGCGCCGCGACGAGCCGCCCGGCGTCGAGCAGGAACCCGCGCAGGTTCGGGCCCGCGGTCGCCTGGTCGGCGAGCGGGATGTCGAGGCGCAGGTGGATGCACCCGTCGCCGAAGTGGCCGTAGGTGAGGCCGTCGACGCCGCGGGCGGCCATCAGGGCCTCGAGCTCGCGCAGGTAGGCGCCGAGCCGTTCGGGCGGCACCGCCGAGTCCTCGAAGCCGGGCCAGGCCTGCGCGCCGGCGGGCGTCCGGCCGCCGAGGCCGGCGCCGTCCTCGCGGATGCGCCACATCGCGGTGGCCGCCGCCCCGGGCGGGAAGATGCGCACGGCACCCGTGCCGGCGTCGGCGGCAAGCGCATGCGCGCGGGCGAGGGCCTCGTCCAGCGTGTCGGCACCCACCTCGACCATGAGCCAGCCGGCGCCGGCCGGCAGCTCCGGCACGGCCGCCGCGCCCCGCACGCGGCGCACGACGTCGACGAGCCGGGCGTCCATGCCCTCGATCGCGAGCGGGTGGTGCGCGAGCAGCGCGGGGACGACGTCGGCCGCCGCCGGCATGTCCGGGTAGCCGAGCACGACGAGCACGGGCGCGGTGGGCACCGGCACGAGCCGGACGGTCGCGCCGAGGATCGTGACGACCGTCCCCTCGGTGCCGACGAGCGCCTTCGCCACGTCGGCGCCCCGCTCGGGCAGCAGGTGCTCGAGCGAGTAGCCCGACACCTGGCGCCCGAACCGGCCCAGCTCGGTGCGGATGGTGCCGAGGTTCGCCGCGACCAGCGAGCCGAGCCCGGGCACGACGGCGAGCCCGGTTCCCGCGGTGAAGCGGCGGCCGGTGCCGTCGACGACGTCGAGCTCGAGCACGTTGTCGGCCGTGCGCCCGTAGGCGACGGCACGCGGGCCGCACGCGTTGTTGCCGATCATCCCGCCGAGGGTCGCGCGGGCCTGCGTCGACGGATCCGGGCCGAACCGCAGGCCGTACGGCGCGGCGGCGCGCTGCAGGTCGCTCATGATGACGCCGGGCTGCACGCGCGCGGTCCGGGCCTCGGGGTCGATCGCCCCGATCGCGGTGACGTGCCGGGACAGGTCGAGGATCACCCCGGGGCCGACGGCGTTGCCCGCGACCGAGGTGCCGCCGCCCCGCGTGGTGATCGGGACGCCGGCCGCGCGCGCGACCGCGAGCGCCGCGACGACGTCGTCAGGGTCCTGCGGAAAGACGACGACCTCGGGGACGACGCGGTAGTTCGACGCATCGGTCGAGTACTCCGCGCGGCGGCGGGCCGAGTCGTCGACGGCGCCGCGCACCGCGGCGCGCAGCGCGTGGACCAGCTCGGCGCGCGAGGCGATGGAACGGGCCGGGAGGCTGGCGGTCGTCGGGGTCGGCACGGGGGAAATTCTCGCACCGGCCGGGCGCCCCCGCGTCGAACCGTTCGGCGAGCGGCCGCCCGGGCGGCCCGATGGTCGGTCGAGCGGTCAGTCGAGCGCCGCGTCCAGCGTGATCGTGGTGCCCGTGAGCGCCTTGCTCACCGGGCAGGTCTGCTTGGCGAGCTCCGCGGCCGCCACGAAGCCCTCAGCGTCGAGGCCCTCGACCTCGCCGCGCACCGTGAGGGCGATGGACGGGATCCGGAAGCCGCCGGCAGGGTCCGGCCCGAGCGTGACATCGGCGCTGATCTGGAGCGCCACCGGCACCCCGCCCGCCTCGGCGATCATCGCGGACAGCTGCATGGCGTAGCACGCCGAGTGCGCCGCGGCGATGAGCTCCTCGGGGCTCGTGGTGCCCTCGGCCTTCTCCGCCGCCCTCTTCGGGAACGAGACGTCGAACGTGCCCGCTCCCGAGCTGCTCAGCTCGACCTGCCCGGACCCCTCGGCCAGCGAGCCATTCCATGCGGTGCGTGCGGTGCGGACGGCCATGACGCTCCTCCGATCGTGCTGGCGACGCCGATCGTCGCCGCGCTCCACCGTAGGGCTGCCGCGCTCTCGCCGCAGCGCGGGGCGGATCGCGAACGGTCAGCCGGTGAACTCCCAGTGCCACGGCTCGCTCTTGCTGCCGTTCTGGCTCGCCCAGTCCGGCAGGACCCAGCCGAACTCGCCCGCGCGGGCGACCATCCAGGCGTGCTCGGACGACCCGAAGCTCTCGATGCCGCCGCCGAGGTCGACCGCGACGCCGCGACCGTGGTTCGAGGTACCCGGGGTCGCGCACAGCCGGCCCTTCGTGCGGGCGCACGACACCTGCGCCGCATAGGAGCGGTAGGAGTCCGTGACCGTGAGGTCGGTGCCGACGTCGGCGCGATAGCTCGCGTTCAGGAGCTCCAGGGCCTCGGCCGCGTCGCAGCGCAGCTGGTGGGACGGGGCGAAGTCCAGCGCGCAAAGCGCGTCCGCGGGAATCCGGCCGTTGGCGTAAGCGGCGAGCGACTCGCGCTGCGCCTCCTTCTCGGCGGCGACGCCGGCGGCCTGCGCGGCCTGCGCGGCGCTCGCGGCGGCGACCTCGGCGGCCACCGCGTTGGCGTCGGAGGTCGCCTTGAGCTGCGCGGTCAGGTCCGCCAGCTTGGCGGCCGCGGCCAGGATGCCGGCGGCGACCTCGTCGTCGGGCGCGGCGTCGTCCGCCGCGACCTCCGTCGGGGTCGCGCCGGGGTCGGCGGCTGCGTCGGCGGCGGCCGGGTCGGCGGCGGCCGGGTCGGCGGCGGCCGGGTCGGCCACGGCGTCGGCGGCCGGGTCGGCCACGACGTCGGCGGACGGGTCGGCGACGGCAGCCGGGTCGTCGGTATCGGCGGCAGCAGCGGCGTCGGCCGCGGCGGCGGCGTCGACCTGGGCCTGGGCGGTCTCGCGGGCCACCTCGCGCGCCTCGTCGCTGGCCGCGAACGCGCCCGCGAGGTCGTGGGGCTGCGCGGCGGTGCCGGCGGCCTCGGTGTCCGGCGCGGCCACGGGGCCCTGGGTCACCGGACGCGAGGCACTCTCGACGCCGGAGAGGTCGGTCGGGTCCACCGAGCCGCTCGCGTCCGCCGGCTCGGTCGTCGCGGCCGGCTCGCTGCTCGTCGACTCGAGGCCCGCCGGGGCGCCGGGAACGGCGTCGATCAGCGTGGTGAGCTCGGAGACCGCGGCGCTCAGGGGCGCGAGTTCGGCGTCGCTCACCGATCCGGCGGCGACGGTCTGCACGGCGGTCGCGTCGGCGACGGCGTCGCGCGCGGACTCGACGGCGCGGTCCCGCTCGGCGGCGATCTCGTCCTGCGCTCGCTGCGCCTGCGCGGCGGCGGCCTCGTCGGCGACGACGCTCTGGTGCTGGGTCGAGGTCTCGGCGATCGTGTAGCCGCCGAGCGAGAGCACGAGGCCCGCTGTGAGCACTGCTTTCGTGATCGCACCGGGGCGCAGCTGCCGGGGCATCGAGCGCTGGCTGCGGGCGCGCGTGGGCGCGGCCGGAGCTCGATGCCGGCCGCGGGACTCGCGCCGCGTTGCCGGCATTCTGTCACTCACGCGGTACAGGTTAACAGACTTCGTTACCGATCCGTGACATAGGGATCCGTCACGCAAGCGCGACGTGACCCGATACGATCCTTCTGTGGAAGCCCCGCAGCCGATCCGGCAGCACCTGCACGCCCGGCCGTCGCAGGGACTCGATGACCTGTACGACATCGGCCGGCTGGCCGACCGGCTCGGCGTCGAGCACGCCACGATCCGCGTGTGGCTGTCCCGCAAGGTGCCGTGGCTGCCCGCTCCCGACGGCAAGCTCAACGGCGGCGCCGTCTGGCGCGCCGCGACCCTGGACGGGATCGAGGAGCGCCGCGCGCCCGGCCGACCGGGCCCCAAGCGCCACCTCGACCCACCCCCGTCGGCCTGATCCTCCCGCGGCGCTGAGCTCTCCCACCTCGCAGCGCCGAGGTCGTCTATTCGCGCCGAAGTAGTCCCTCTGGAAGCACTACCTCGCCAGAGATGGACTACCTCACCGGTTCCGGTGGACGTCAGTCGGCGCCGAGCGAGGCAGTCGGGCGGCGGGTAGGCGTGTCGGCACCGTGTGACAGGATCGCCAGATGCCCACCGAGGAGCCCGCGGGAGCGGCGCATCCCGGCGAGGCGCGAGCCGCCGGCGCAGCACACGTCGCCCATGCAGCACACGTCGCCGACGCAGCACACGTTGCCGACGCCGAGGCGGAGCGGTGGCGCCAGGTGCTGGGCGGGCTGGCCCTGAATGCGGCGGCGCACGACTCCACGCACGGGACCGCGCAGCAGTGTGCGCCGGCCCGCACGCTCGGGCTGCAGTTCGAGCTGCGCGAGCTGACGCCGCACACCCGCGACAGGTGGAACGGCCCCACCTCCCGCGCCGTCGGAGGCAGAACCACCGCGCGCACGCCCACGGCCGACGCCGACGCCGTCGACACCGACCAGCAACCCGAGGGGCTCGGCGTGTACCGGCTCGGCGTGCGCCCCGTCCTGCGCTCGGCGCGCGGCTGGACCCGGAGCAACGTCACCTGGACCAACATCGCGCAGCTGCGGGGCCGGCTCGGCCTGGACGCCGAGCAGCACCGCTGGTTCTGCCAGTTCGGCGCGCTGCACCGGGCCGCAGGCCCCGCGCTGCCGGGCGGAGACCTCGCCTGGGTGTACCTCGACGAGTTCGTCAACCCGGTGCTGTGGGACCTGCTCGCCCAGGCCCGGTCGATGGGCATCGCCTTCGTCGGCTCGGGCGCCGGCGCCACAGTGCGCTTCGCCGACGGCGCCGACCTGGGGCTCGACGCCGCGCGCTCGGCGGACGGCATCCGCCTGCGCGCCCGGCTGACGGTCGACGGCACGCCGACCGAGGTGCGCGACGCCCACCCGATCGGCGCCCACGGGATCTACGTCGTCGACCTCGAGCGGCCGCGCCAGGTCGTGCTGGCGCCCACCGCACGGCCGCTGGGCGCCCACCAGCTCACGCTCCTCGGAGCCAGGGGTGGCCGCAGCGTCGCGGACGCGCTGGGCGAGGGCGTCCTCGTGCCGGCGGACCAGGCCGACGAGTTCGTGCGCGAGCACGTGCCGGCCCTGCTGGCCGGGCTCGACGTCGGCAGCGCCGACGGCACGGTGGCCCTGCCCCTGCCCGCGCCGCCGACGCTCGTGCTGACCGTCCGGCACGCCCCTCGCCACACGCTCGACCTCGCCTGGGGCTGGGACGGGCACGCCCGGTCCGGGCCCACGCCCGACGCCCGCGACGTCGTGCCCGCCGGCGCGCTGCCGGATTCTTGGTGGCCCGCTACCCCCGGGGACCATCCCGTGCCGGTGACCCTGCCGTTGCCGGTGACTGTGCCCTTACCGGTCACTCTGCGCGACCTCGAGGCCGCCGAGTTCGTGGCGGTCACGCTGCCCCGCCTCGCGGCCCGGCCCGGGCTGCGGGTGGACACCGTCGGCACCCAGCCCGACTACCGCGAGCTCCGCGGCACGCCGGTGCTCACGGTGACCGCCCAGCCGACCGAGAAGAACGACTGGTTCGATCTCGGCGTGACGGTCACGGTCGACGGGCGCACGATCCCGTTCGTGCCGCTCTTCCGGGCGCTCGTCAAGGGCCGGCGCAAGCTGCTGCTGATCGACGGCAGCTACCTCGCGCTCACCCACCCCGCCTTCGAGCCGCTGGCGGCGCTCATCGCCGAGGCGGCGGAGCTCGACGAGTGGCAGACGGGGCCGCGGATCAGCCGGCACCAGACGAGCCTGTGGGCCGACCTCGCCGAGCTCGCGGACGAGGCCGTCCCGGCGCCGCAGTGGCGACCGCTGCTCGACGAGGCGGGCGACCCGGCGCCGCGAGCGACGCCGCTGCCCACCGGGCTGCGCGCCGAGCTGCGGCCCTACCAGGTCGAGGGCTTCGGCTGGCTCGCGTTCCTGTGGCGGCACCAGCTGGGCGGGATCCTGGCCGACGACATGGGGCTCGGCAAGACGCTCCAGTGCCTCGCGCTCATCCAGCACGTGGCGCAGGAGCGGCCGCCCGGAGAGCCGGCGCGCCCGTTCCTGGTCGTGGCCCCCACCTCCGTCGGCCCCAACTGGGTCACCGAGGCCGCCCGCTTCACCCCAGGCCTCACCGTGCGGCGGCTGAGCGCCACCGACGCCGCGAGCTCGACGTCCGTGGCCGAGGTGGCTGCGGGGGCCGACGTCGTCGTCACCAGCTACGCCCTGCTGCGGCTCGATTTCGAGGCGTACCAGGCGATCGCCACCGGCACTGGCTGGGCGGGGCTGATCCTCGACGAGGCGCAGAACGTCAAGAACCCGTCGGCCCGCGTGCACGAGTGCGCGCGGGACCTGGAGGTCGGCTTCACCCTCGCCGTGACGGGCACGCCGATGGAGAACTCCCTCGCGGACCTGCACGCCCTGTTCTCGATCGTCACGCCGGGGCTGCTCTCGTCGGCCCGGACCTTCGCCGATCAGTACGTCCGGCCGATCGAGGGCGTGCGCGCCGGCATCTCGAGCGGGCCGGGCGCCGGCGACGCCCCCGCCGACGTCGCGCACCTGCGCTCGGTGCGGCTCGGCCGGCTCCGGCAGCGGATTCGGCCGTTCCTGCTGCGCCGCACCAAGGAGGTCGTCGCGGCCGACCTGCCCGAGAAGCAGGAGCAGACCCTCACGGTCGAGCTGTCGCCGGGGCACCGCGCGCTGTACGACCTCTACCTCCAGCGGGAGCGCCGCAAGATCCTCGGCCTCGTCGACGACCTCGACCGGCAGCGGTTCATCGTCTACCGGTCGTTGACCCTGCTGCGCATGCTCGCCCTCGACGCGTCGCTGATCGACCCCGAGCACGCGGGCCTGCCGTCCAGCAAGCTCGACGCGCTGCTCGACCGGCTCACGGACGTCGTCGCGGAGGGCCACCGTGCCCTCGTGTTCAGCCAGTTCACCTCCTACCTGGCGCTCGCCGCCGACCGCCTCACCGCCGCCGGGGTGCCCTTCACCTACCTCGACGGATCGACGGTGCGCCGCGCCGACGTCATCGACGAGTTCCGCACCGGCACCGCGCCGGTCTTCCTCATCAGCCTCAAGGCGGGCGGCACCGGCCTGAACCTCACCGAGGCCGACTACGTCTTCCTGCTCGACCCGTGGTGGAACCCGGCGACTGAGCAGCAGGCGATCTCCCGCTCGCACCGGATCGGCCAGCACCGCAACGTGCTCGTCTATCGCCTGATCGCGGCCGACACGATCGAGGAGAAGGTGATGGCACTCAAGGCGCGCAAGGCGGCGCTCGTCGACGCGGTGCTGGACGACGGCGACCTGTTCAGCTCGGTGCTGACCGCGGCCGACGTGCGCGAGCTGCTCGCCTGAC
The DNA here is from genome assembly GCF_017569225.1 of Pengzhenrongella sicca. GTDB lineage: Bacteria > Actinomycetota > Actinomycetes > Actinomycetales > Cellulomonadaceae > Pengzhenrongella > Pengzhenrongella sicca. Next base: position 357,585 of record NZ_CP071868.1, on the reverse strand, counting down.
GACGCGGCGCCCGCGCCCCTAGGCTTGGCGAAGGTCACGCCTGCGCTGCGGAGGTGGTGGATGACGGACCTCGAGCGCGCCGCCGAGATCCGCGCGGCGATGGCCGACCTCGACCGGCGCGCCTTCCTCCCCGCCGAGCAGCGCGCGTTCGCTGCCGAGGACCGCCCGCTGCCGCTCGGCCTCGGGCAGACGAACTCCCAGCCCTCGACGGTCGCCGCGATGCTCCGGCTGCTGCGGGTCCCCGCCGGCGCGCGCGTGCTCGACGTCGGCGCCGGTTCTGGCTGGACGACGGCGCTGCTCGCCCGGCTCGTCGGGCCGACCGGGACGGTCCTGGGCCTGGAGCTCGAGCCCAGCCTCGCGCGGCAGGGCGCGCGCAACCTCGCCGCCTGGTCGATGCCGTGGGCCCGGCTCGAGGTCGCAGACCCGCGCCGCCTCGGGCGGCCCGACGCGCGCGGCTTCGACCGGATCCTCGTCTCGGCGGCCGCGCGCCGCCTGCCGCCCGAGCTCGTCGACCAGGTCGCTGCCGGCGGGCGGATGGTGCTCCCGGTCCGGCGCACGCTGTGGCTCGTCGAGCGCGGCGACGACGGCGTCACCCGGACCCCGCACGGCTCCTACCGCTTCGTCCCGCTGCGATGACCGCCGACGACTCCCCCATGCCCACCCCACCGGAGCGCCCCATGCCTCGGCACGCCGCACCCGCCCCGCCGGCCATCGCGACGGCACGCACGCTCGTCAAGACCTACGGCGCGGGCGAGACCGCGGTGCGCGCGCTCGACGGGATCGACGTCGACCTCGTGCGCGGCGAGCTCACCGCCATCATGGGACCGTCCGGCTCGGGCAAGTCGACGCTCATGCACTGCCTCGCCGGGCTCGACCGGGCGACGTCCGGCAGCGTCGTCGTCGACGGCGCCGAGATCACCCGGATGAGCGAGCGCCAGCTGACCCGGCTGCGCCGGACCCGGCTCGGGTTCGTGTTCCAGTCCTACAACCTGGTGCCCACGCTCACCGCCGTCGAGAACATCACCCTGCCGCTCGACATCGCACGCCGCCGCGTCGACCAGGCCCACCTCGACTCCGTCATCGCGGCGGTCGGGCTCGCGGACCGCCTGCACCACCGCCCGAGCGAGCTATCCGGCGGGCAGCAGCAGCGGGTCGCGTGCGCACGGGCCCTGGTGTCGAGGCCCGCGATCGTGTTCGCCGACGAGCCGACCGGCAACCTGGACTCCCGGTCCGCCCGCGAGGTCCTCACGTTCCTGCGGGCGTCCGTCGACGACCTCGGCCAGAGCGTCGTGATGGTCACGCACGACCCCAACGCGGCGTCGTTCGCCCACCGCGTCCTCTTCCTCGCCGACGGGCACCTGGTCGGCGAGCTCACCCGGCCGACGGCCGGCACGATCCTCGACGCGCTGCGCGAGCTCGGCTGATGCGCCGCGTCGCGCTGCGCACCATCCGCAGCCACCCGGTGCGGTTCGTGCTCTCGGTGCTCGCGGTGACCCTCGGCGTCGCGTTCGTCGCGGGGACGTTCTCGCTGCGCACGATGCTCGCGTCCACGTTCAACGACATCGTCGAGAGCTCCCTGGCCGGGGACGCCTACGTGCGCGGTTCGGCGGCCGCAGGCTCCGCGTCCGCGACCGGCGGGCAGGTCGGCGACGCCCGCAACGCCATCCCGATCGCCCTCGCCGACGACGTCGCGGACGTGCCCGGGGTCGAGCTCGCCCTGCCCGACATCGTCGGCCCCGCGGTCCTCGTCGGCGCCGACGGGGCGGCGGTGACCCGGGGCCAGGCGCCCAGCTTCGCGCAGGCGCTCTACCCGGACGACCCGACCGTGCGGGTCGACGCCGGCCGCGCGCCCGCGGGCTCGGACGAGATCGCGCTCGCCGCGCAGACGCTCGCCCAGTCCGGCCTCGCCCTCGGCGAGCGCACGACGGCCGTGATCGGCGGCGCGGTCCGCACGGTCACGGTCGTCGGGCGGGTCGACTTCGGCGCGCCGCTCGCGGGCGCCACCGTGCTTTTCCTCGACGTGCCCACCGCGACGGCCGCCTACGCCGCGAACGGGATGGTCCAGTCGATCGCGGTCTACGCGGCTGACGACGTCACGCCGGCGGCGCTGGTCGACCGCCTCGACCCAGTCGTCGGCTCGCGGGCCGAGGCCGTGACCGGCGACCTCCTGCGGGCCGAGGTCCGCGCCGACATCGACGCCGCGCTCGGCTTCGTCGCGACGTTCTTGCTCGTGTTCGCGGGCATCTCGCTGTTCGTCGGCGCGTTCATCATCGCCAACACGTTCGCGATGTCGGTCCGCCAGCGCATGCGCGAGCTCGCGCTGCTGCGCGCGCTCGGCGCCTCGCCCCTGCAGGTGTTCGCGTCGATCGTGGTCCAGGCAGGCGTCGTCGGGTTGGTCGGCTCGGCGCTCGGGGTCGTTGCCGGGCTGGCGCTCGTCAGCGGCCTGCGCGAGGTGCTGGACCGGTTCGGCATGGTGCTGTCGGGCCGGATCCCGCTCGACCCGCGAACGGTGGCCTTCTCGCTGCTCATCGGCACGCTCGTGAGCCTGTGCGCGGGCGCGCTGCCGGCCCGGCGCGCCGCGCTCACGCCGCCGGTGCAGGCGATGCGCGACGACGTCGTGGGCGACGAGCGCGGCCTGCGGGTGCGGGCGCTCGTCGGGGGCCTGCTGACGGTCGCCGGGGCCGCGGCGGTGGCCGTCGCGGTGGCGCGGCCCGGCCTCGACGCCGAGCTGATCGGGGCCGGCCCGCTCGGCGCCGTTCGGGTCGACGCCCCCGCGCTGCTCGGCGTGGGCGCGGCCGCGGTGGTGCTCGGGATGCTCGGGCTCGCACCCGCGATCGCCCGCGCGGCGCTCGGCGTGCTCGCCGTCGGCTTCGTGCTGGCGTTCCGGCCCATCGGCCGGTTCGCCCGACAGAACGTGACCCGCAACCCCCGCCGCACGGCCACCACCGCGGGCGCGCTGATGATCGGGATGGCGCTGGTCGGTGCGTCCGGGGTGCTCGCCGCGTCGGCCCAGGGCTCCACGCGCGCGATCGTCGCCGAGACCTCGACGGCCGACTTCGTGCTCCGCTCGGCGACCGGGGCGCTGCCCGCGGACGCGCTGCCGGCCATCGCGGGCGTCCCGGGCGTCGCGGCGGCCGACGCCGTCACGCTCGGCTCGGTCCTGATCGCGCGCGCGGGGGCGGCGGGTTCGGGGGCGGCGGGGTCGGGCGACCGGACGCCCACGACCGTCGTCGGGCTCGACCCCGGCGCGTTCGGACGGACGATGGAGATCGAAACGACCGCGGGCTCGCTCACACGCCTGGCCGCCGGGGAGGTCGCGGTCCAACGGGGCGCGGCGCAGGACGCGGGGTGGGAGCTCGGCACGTCGCTCGCGCTCACGTCCGCCACGCGGTCGACGACGGCGACGGTCGGGGCGATCATCGACTCCCCCGCGATCCCCGCGCCCGTCGTGCTGCCCGAGCCGCTGTTCGAGCGCCTCGTGCCCGCCACCGGGCGCCAGGTCACGCTGGTGTTCGTCGCGGCCGCGGCCGGCACCGACCGCGCCGGACTCCGGGCGGACCTCACGCGCGCGGTCGTGCCGTTCGTGGTGGTCGCGGTGCTGGACAACGACGAGTTCGCGAGCGTGCTCGCCGAGCAGGTCGACCAGGTGCTGGTCATCCTCTACGCGCTGCTCGCGCTGTCCGTCGTGATCGCGATCCTGGGCATCGTCAACACGCTCGCGCTGTCGGTGATCGAGCGCACCCGCGAGATCGGGTTGATGCGAGCCGTCGGGCTCGGACGCCTGCAGCTGGCCGGGACGGTGACGATCGAGTCGGTGCTGACCGCACTGTTCGGCACGGTGGTCGGCGTCGCGGTGGGGATCGCCCTCGCCGCGGCGATGCCCGCGGTCTTCTCCGACGTCGGGCTCACGACGCTCGTGATCCCGTGGGCGACGGTCGGCTGGACGCTCGTCCTCGCCGTCGTGGCCGGGGTGCTCGCGGCCGGCTGGCCCGCGGTGCGGGCCGCGCGCCTGCGGGTGCTTGACGCCGTGTCGGTCGACTGACGCGGGACGCCGGGTGGCAGCGCGGTCTGCTTCGGCGCGGCGGTCAGAAGAGCAGGTCCGCCACCTTCTCGTCGCGCTCCGGCGTGCCGCGGCCCGCGAGCGCCTCGCGCGCCGCCCGCCCGGCGAGCACGTCCGCACGCTCGTTGAACTCGTTGCCGACGTGCCCGCGCACCCACGTGAACGCGACCGGCCCGGTGCGCTCGCTGATGGCCCGCTCGATCCCCTGCACGACGGCGAGGTTCTGCACGGGCGAGCCGCTCGCGGTGCGCCAGCCCTTGCGCTTCCAGCCCTGGACCCACACCGAGGCGCACTTGATCGCGTACTGCGAGTCGGACTCGATCTGGAGCGGCTCCGGGCCGGGGTGCGCCTCGATCGCGGCGCGGACCGCCATCAGCTCGGCGATCTGGTTCGTCCCCGAGGCCAGCCCGCCGGACGCCGTCGTCCCGTCGTGGTTGACCCACGCCCAGCCGCTCGCGCCGCCCGGGTTGCGCAGGCATGAACCGTCGGTGCTGACCGTGATCACGTGGCGCTCCTCGTCTCGCGCCCGGATGCCCGGGCAGGTGTGCATTCTGCCCTGCCCTGCCGGGTCGGCCGAGCGGGGGCAGACTTGTCGGATGCCACTCATCGGAGCGTACGAGCCCAGCCGCGAGAAGCGGACCCGCGACCAGGTCGCGCTGTACGAGAGCTCTGGCGGGCTGCGGGGCACCACGCTGGGCGGGCGAGCGGTCGTGGTGCTCACCACGCTCGGCGCGACGTCCGGCAAGGTGCGCAAGGCCGCCCTCATGCGGGTCGAGCACGAGGGGGCCTACGCCGTCGTGGCCTCGCTCGGCGGGGCCGCGAAGAACCCCGTCTGGTACGCGAACGTCGTCGCGAACCCCCTCGTGGAGCTGCAGGACGGGCCGCAGCGCTGGGACATGGTCGCGCGCGAGGTCACGGGCGAGGAGAAGAGCCTCTGGTGGGAGCGCGCGGTCGCGGCGTACCCCCCGTACGCGGACTACCAGCGCCGGACGGCGCGCGAGATCCCGGTGTTCGTCCTCGAGCAGGTCCCCACCCCGTAGCGGGTGGCGTTCGCCGGGGCGGGTCAGCGCTCGCCGGACATCGCCGTGACCAGCCTGGTCACGCTCGAGGCCAGCCCCCAGCGCTCGGCGAGCGCGACCAGCGCGTCCGGATCGGCGGGCGTGCGCGGCACGGCGTCGTCGAACGGCGCGAGCGGGGCGTCGGGCGCGACCCGCACGACGCCGGGCGCGACCGCCAGGTAGTCGGCGGCCTCGGTCAGGCGCGTGCGCTGCGTCGCCGTGAGGCCCGGATCGCGCGCGTCGCGCGCGGCCAGGATCCCGGCGAGGTCGCCGTACCGCGCGAGCAGGGCGACGGCGGTCTTCTCGCCGATCCCCCGCACGCCGGGCAGGCCGTCGCTCGGGTCGCCGCGCAGCACCGCCATGTCGGCGTACGCCTGGCCCGTCGGCACGCCGTACTTGTCCCGGAGCCGGGCCTGGTCCACGACGTCGAGGTCGGACACCCCGCGCGAGGGGTACAGCACGCGCACGCCGGTGGCGTCGTCCACGAGCTGGAACAGGTCGCGGTCGCCGGTGACGATCTCGACGGGCTGCCGGCGTGCGGCGGGCACGGCGCCCTCGCGCGCGACCAGGGTGCCGATGACGTCGTCGGCCTCGAAGCCCGCCGCGCCGACGCGCGCGATCCCGAGCGCGGCGAGCACCTCGACGATGACGGGGATCTGCGGGCTGAGCAGGTCCGGGGTCGCCTCGACGTCCGTCGTCCCGGGGGCGAGGCGGTGCGCCTTGTACGACGGGATCGCGGCGACCCGGAACGCCGGCCGCCAGTCGTCGTCCCAGCACGCCACGAGCCGGTCGGGCCGGCGGCTCAGCAGCAGGCTCGCGGTCATGTCGAGCAGCCCGCGAACCGCGTTGACGGGCAGGCCGTCGGGCGAGCGGACGCTGTCGGGGATCCCGAAGAAGGCCCGGTAGTACAGCGAGGCGGTGTCCAGCAAGAGCAACGGTGCGCGGTCCGGCATGGCTGCACGCTACCGGCGGGCGAGGGGTTCGCGTGTGGGTGGCTCGCGCGAGGATTCGGGGATGCTGCTACTGACCGTGACCACCGAGACCCAGGGCCGGCGATCGACCGACTCCTGCTCCGCCATCGACGGCGAGCTCGTCTTCCTTGCCCAGACGTCCGACTGCGACCAGTACGAGCCGACCAGCCCGTGGCCCCGCTCCTTCCAGGGCCTGAGCTCCACCGAGCTGACCACGACCGCGGTCGTCCGCGACGTGCCGCTGACGGATGCCGACGTCCGGCTCGCCGTCCGCGGCTACCTCGAGACCCACCAGCCGTCCCTGCTCGCGGAGCTGCGCGACCGGGCGGGCGACGAGTCCTGCGTTGACGCGCTCCTGACGGAGTGGACCGATGGGCTCACGACCGTGGCCGCAGGATTCTTCGCCGGGACGGTCGTCGAGCGGTGGTGGGACGTGATCTCCCCGCGCGGTCCCGGGCCGCTGCGGCGCGAGCTGCCGCCGGGGCGCCGCAGGGCGTCGTGGTAGGCACCGCGTCCTTGGTAGGCACCGCGTCCTTGGTAGGCACCGCGTCCTTGGTAGGCACGGCGTCCTGGTAGGCACGGCGTCCTGGTGCCGGCCGAGCAGACCGGACGATGCGCAGACAGAGGACGACCCGACGCATCCGCAGGGGGCTGGGAACGTCGGGTCGTCTCGCCAAGCGTAACGCCCGCCGCCGGACGGCGGAAAGCGAACAGTGGGCGATCTTTCGCGCCGTCAGCCCTGCGGGGTGAAGTCGAGCTGGGAGTCCGCGACCGCGACCACCGACCAGCTCTGGCCGTCCGCGCTCGAGAGCACGTAGGCCGGCAGCAGCACGCTCGCGCCGTCGGGCAGCGTGTACATCGTCAGGCCGAGGCGGGCCGAGGTGAGCGTGACCTCCGTGACCGGCCAGGCGAAGGCGCTGCCGGGCTCGACCGCAGGCGGAAGGGTCGGCTCGGGCGCCGGGGCGACCTCCGTCGACGTGCCCAGATCGGTCGTCGCGCCCAGCTCGGCGGACTCACGGACCGAGGATGCGGCGTCGTCGGCGATGCCGCTGGCGTACATCATCGGGTAGCTGTAGCTCGCCCCGAACCGTGGGTCGCTGAGGCGGGACACCGCCTCCTGCTCGCTCACGAGGTCGTAGGACCCGAGCGAGGTGACCGCCGCGAGCGGCCCGTTCAGCGACTGGATGCCGTCGCCGGCGAACCCGACGCTCCAGGCCGCGCCGGTCCGCTCGCCGTCGACCACCTGGTAGGCGGAGACGTAGGACGCGCCGACGACGCCGGAGTCCTGCGTCTCGTACTCGAACGCGTCGGCGTCCACGCCGAGGGAGCCGAGGAGGTCCCGGGCCGCGGCCACCGCGGCGTCGCCCTGCGGCGCGGCGCCGACCTCGGCGGTCGCGCAGTCCTTCGGCGGCCCGGGCAGGGGAACGGCGCCGTTGTCGGGGTCGGTCCCGTCGCCCTCCTCGGCCGGCTCGGCCCCGCTGGCCTGGCAGGCGTACGGGTCACGGGTCGGGTCGTAGAAGTTCACGCTCGCGAGCCCGTCGGGCTGCAGCTGCAGCGACGGGCCGGTGCCGTCGTTCGGGCCGATCGACCACATCCCGTCCACGAGCGCCGCCGAGCCCGCGAGCCCGAGCGCCGCGGCGACGCGTTCGGCGGTCGCGGCGTTGAACGCGGCGGCCGGGTCGTAGGCCCAGGCCTGCGCCGAACCGGCCGCATCCGAGAGTCCGGTCGAGGTGAAGGTCGTGCGGCTGCCGTACCCGGACGGGTAGCTCAGCGCGCTGCGGCCGACGTCGCTCGTGGCCATCTCGGGAGCGGCGTTCGCCGCGTCGGAGGCCGCGCCCTGCTCGGCGCTCCCCTGCTGGCCGAGGGTGATCACGGCGCCGGCCGTCGTCGAATCGCCCGAACCCCCCGCGTTGCCGAGCGCGTAGCCCGCGGAACCGAACACGAGGGCGCCGGCGGCGACGGCGGCGACGGACAGCCAGGCGGCGCGCCCGCGGCGCGCGCGCGCGACGGACAGCTCGTCGGGGGCCGTCGCGTCGTGGGTCGCGGCCGCGATCCGCTGGCGGACCGCGGCGTCGAGGGCGTCGACGTCCGCCGCGAGGCCGGCGGCCGGGTCGGCGGCCCGCAGCCGGTCGAAGGCGGCGTCGGGCCCTTCGGGCTCTGGACCGGTCGTGTCGTTCACGGGTGCTCCTCGGGGCAGGTCGCGGGTTCGGTCGGGGTGGTTGCTGCGTCTACCCGGCCTATGTGCCCGAGCCCGCCAGACTTGCACCGGGGGCTCGAGCGCTCGCGCGCTCACGCGCTCGGGAGCTCCGCCCAGGCGGCCCGCAACCGGCTCCGGGCGCGGGAGAGGGCCGCGTCGGCTCCCCCGCGCGAGATCCCGAGCACCGCCGCCAGCTGCTGACCGTCGAGCCCCTCCCACGCGTGGAGCAGCAGGATCCGGCGGTCGCGCGCGCCGAGCGCGGCAAGCACGTGCCGGACCTCGTCGTCGGCGAGCGCGAGGTCGGCGGGGTCCGCGTCGTCGACGTCGTCGGGCAGCTCGGCGACCGGCACCGGACGACCCTTGCGGCGGTGGTTGGCGAGCACGAACCCCGCGGTGCGGTAGAGCCACGGCAGCTCGGCGCCGTCGGGCACGTCGTCGCGGCGGCGCCACGCGATCGCGAGCACGTCGGCCGTGAGGTCCTCGGCGTCGTCCAGCGGGCCGCGCCGCGCGAAGTACCGGTACAGCGCGGTTGCGTGCGCACGGAAGAGGCCCTCGAACCACGCGTCGTCGCGAGTCGGCACGGGCGCCTCCACTGGTCCATCGGCTACTAGCGCGGGCTGTTCAGCCACCATTGTTCCCGACGTCGTACGGCCACCTATACCTGCTCTGTGTCGCGTGTGTGCGGGTTCTTGCACGGGTGCGACGGCGACTCTCGCCGGTCGGCGCGGGAGACGCTGCCGTCCGCGCGGAGCATGGAGCGCGTGGGACTGCTGAGGCGGTTGAGGCACGCGCCGAGGCCTCCGGCGCCCCACGGGTCACATGTTCCGCGCGGACGGGTGGTGCTGCCGACCGCGGGAGTGAACCTCAGCGACGCGCGTGGTACCCGAGTGACTCCTGGGGTGGAGGGGGTGTCTCGTGGGTCACGGCAGCCCCAGGAGTCACTCGCGCGGCTGTCAGGTTCAGGCGTCCGGCAGCTGGCGGTTGCCTACGCCGACGCCGGGACCGGCGCCGGCGCCACGTGCGGCACTGGTCGGCGGCGGCTAGAGGCCCTCGGCGACCGCGGCGCTCACGTGCAACCAGGCCTCTCGGGTGGCCGGCGCCAGCGCGTCGACGCGCAGGGGGCCGCCGGGCACGAGCGCCGGGTCGTGCGGCACGTCGAGCACCGCGCGGGTGAGCTGGCCGAAGTGCGTGTGCAAGCGGGCCCTGAGCTTCGGATCGACGTCGGCCGAGGGCGCTGAGAGCACGGTCACGGCGCGGCGCACGGAGTCGGCGTGGCCGGTGGCCCGCAGCGCGTCGATCGCCCACGCGGCCGACTGGGCGGTGTCCTCGCGGATGGTCGAGACGATCACCAGCTGGTCGGCGGCCGCCACGGCGGCCTGCCAGTTCGAGGCGCGCATGTTGTTCCCGGTGTCGATCACCATGACCCGGTAGAACCGCGCGAGGGTGCGATGCAGGGCGGTGAACGCGGCGCCGTCGATCGAGGCGGCGGAGGCGGCGTCCTCGTCGGAGGCCAGCACGTCGAACTGGGCCGAGCCTTGCGCCCGCACGTAGTTGTCCAGGTCGCCGACGCGTGCCGAACCCAGGTGCGCGAACCGGTCGAGATCCTGCAGGAGGTTGACCGCGGTGTTGGCGTGCCGGGCGTGCGCCGACCGCCAGCCGAGCGTGCCGCGGGTCTCGTTGTTGTCCCACGCGAGCGTGTAGCCGCCGCGGTGGATCCCGAAGCTCGCGGCGATCAGCAGGGTCGCGGTCGTCTTGTGCGCGCCGCCCTTCGGGTTGAGCACGACGATCGTCTTCGGACCGTTGAGGCTGCGCTGCACCGAGTGGACGGCCGCGCGGTGCAGGAGCTCCGCCCGGCCGGGCGTCGGCGCGATGAGGCCGCCGGTCAGTCGCCGCACGGAGGCCTGCCAGCCGCGCGCGGCCGGTCCCGCCGGCGGCTCCGGCCGCGTCGCGAGGAGGTCGTCGAGCGTCGGTAGGCTGCCCTGCCCCGGCGACGCCGCGACCGCCTGCTCGGTCGGGGCGGCGGCGGCTCGCGGCGGCTCGGGCGGGACGGCGGCGACCCGGACCGGGTCGGTCGGGACCGCTGCTGTCACCACGGGCTCGGGGCCGGCCGGATCGGGTCGGCCGAACGCGGAGCTACGCACGGGCGAGAACGGGCTGGGATCTCCGCGCTGCGGCGGCTCGAACTCGACGTCGTCGATCTCGTCCGCGAGGCGGCGCCGGCCGCGGCGCTCCGGCATCGGGGTGCCGCCCTCCTGCACGGTGCCGTCCGGGTAGATGGTCAGCCTCCACTCGCCGTCCGGGTCCTCGATCTGCAGGTCGAGGACGCGGTCCTGGTGGGCAGCCCTCGTGGCCATGAATTCGGTGACGACGCCGTCGGCCTCGGCCGCGTTCGACGCCGAGAATCGGTACACGATGCCGTCCACGACCAGCTCCGCGTCGCCGGTCGGTCCGACCACCGCCCGCGCGCAGGCCTCGGTGGGAGCCGCGGCGTCAGGCCCGCTCATGGAGGACTCCTTTGTTCTGCACTGGTCCGAACCTACGCTGCGAGCCGCACGGACGCACCGCTCCGCGCCCGGACACGCGCCACCGGGGCGGGAGAATGGGAACTATGGCCGCCTACCTTGCCCAGATCACCGTCTCCGACGTGCTCGACGACGAGGCGCGCGCCGGCATGGCCGACGCCCTGCACGCGCAGGACTCCTACGCGATCGCCGAACGGGGGGTGACGTTCGTCGTGCTCGGGGAGGCGCCTGACCTCGCGGTCGCCTCCGCCGCCGCTCATCAGCACGCGGCCGAGATCCTCGACGGGTTCACGTACGAGGTCGACGTGACCGAGGTGCCCTGAGCCCCTGAGCCCGTTGGGCATCGGGCACACAGGCCCGGGCACACCGCTCAGGACGCACGGTCCCGGACGCACGAATGCCCCGGCCGAAGCCGGGGCACTCGTGGTGGTGCAAGCCTTAGGTCGGCTCAGCCGCGGACGGCCGGGTCGGAAGACTCAGGTGTGTTCGAATCAGAGCGGGCGAATGTTCTCGGCCTGCGGGCCCTTCGGGCCCTGGGTGACGTCGAACTCAACCTTCTGGTTCTCGTCGAGCGAGCGGTAGCCGCTGCTCGAGATCGCGGAGTAGTGGGCGAAGACATCCGCGCCGCCGTCGTCGGGCGCGATGAAGCCGAAGCCCTTTTCAGCGTTGAACCACTTCACGGTTCCAGTAGCCATAATAAAATCTCCTCCAGGAGCGTTCGGTCGACCCCGACTGTCGGGATCGCTCGTCGCAGTGTTCGTCGTCCGCTCCGGGGTAGGAACAAAAAGCGCAACAGCCGAAGCTAGAAGCGTTCAAGACGTTCGATGCACAGCAACTTCACGCGTCAGCGTAGCCTAGTGCGCCCTCGAGGGGAACAGGGGGCCGCTCAGACGGTCACCATGCCGTCCCGGCCAGCGCGCTTTGCGGCGTACAGCGCCGCGTCGGCGGCGGCGATCGCGCCGCGCGCCGTCGCCGGCTGGCCGACCCCCACGGAGACCGTGACGGCAAGGCCGGGCGCGACCTGCGACCACGGCGCCGAGCGGACCGCGTGGAGCAGCCGGCTCGCGACCTCCTGGGCCGCGGCGCTCCCGGCGAAGACCAGGATCACGAACTCGTCCCCGCCGTAGCGAACCAGCACGTCGCCCGAGCGGCAGTGCGAGCTCAGGATCACGGCGAGGCGCCGGAGCACCTCGTCGCCGGCCTCATGGGAGAAGCGGTCGTTGACCAGCTTGAAGTCGTCGACGTCCACGAACACCGCCGACAGGAGCGGGCCCGCCCGCTCGACCACGCCGGCCAGCATCCGACGGTTCCCGAGCCCCGTGAGCGGGTCGAGCAGCACGACTTGACCCATCCGGTCGGTCTCGAGCGTCAGCGCCCGCACCTGGTTGCGGACCTGCAGCGCGGCGAACCGACTCTCGCGCTCGGCCCACACCCGCCCGAGCGCAGCCCGGGCCAGGTTCCTCCACAGCACCAGCCCCGGGTGGCTGCCGTTCTCCGCGACCTCGACCCCCGCAAGCGCCTCGACCGCCGCCGCCGTCCAGATGTCCCGGCCGACCCGAGCCGAGGCGGACTGCGCGGCGTCGAACTGCCGACGGGCCTCGCCGAGGTCACCCGCGAGCGCCGACGCCTCGCCCAGCACGAGCCGCACGAGGTGGGTCTCGACGAGCTCGTCCCGGCGCCGGAACCGCCCGCTCGCCGCCCGGGCGCGGGCGACCGCGAGCTGCGTCGCGCCGAGCCGGCTCGTCGCGTACGCCTCGATGGACTCCGCGCGCGCGGCCATCTCGCCATCGCCGACGAGCAGCGCGATGCGCCGCATCCGCAGCGACCGCTCGGCGCAGCGCACGAGCTGCGCGCCTGCGGCCGGCTCGTCCCCGACGAGCAGCAGGGTCGTTGCCCACAGGGCGCTCAGGAGGGCCCGCTCGTGCTCCACCTGCAGACCGAGGTCGAGGTCCTCGCCCGTGCAGATGCCGGCCAGCACGTCGTCCGACTGCTCGAACAGGTACACGGCCCGGAGCGCGTGCGCGACGGCCATGCTCGCGGAGACGTGGCTGTAGCGGCCCGGGCGGGTCTGGGCGACCAGCCACGCCCCCTCGGCGAGCGCGTCGAGCGCCCGGCTGACCTCCTGGACCCGGTTGGACGACTGGGCCAGGAGCGCGAGCGTCTTCGCGCGCCACATGAGGTCGGGCTCGTCGTCGACGTCGCGCAGCAGGTCGAGCGCAACCGTGACCGCCTCGCGGTGCCGGCCGACCCCCTGGAGCGCGACGCCCTCGATATACCGCAGGAAGCGCGTGGTTGGCAGGTCACCGCCGCCGCGAGTGACGACGAGGCCCTCACGGCAGGCGCGGACGGCGCGCTCGGCATACCCGTCGAGGTACAGCCGGTGCGCGCGGTCGGCAAGAGCGTCGTACGGCCCGAACTCGCCGACGTGCGCGAGCGCGGTGCCCGATGGCTCGGTCATCGCTCCCCGCCTTTCCCGGCGCTCCCCACCGTTCGCTCACGGTAGGGCGGCGGCCCCGCCTCGTCCCGACGAAGCCGGACCAACCAGACACAATCACCCGATTCCCACAAAGGCCGCACCCGTTCGGGGCACAGCGAACACTCAGAGCCCCGACAGACACCAGGGCGTGGCGGCGCATGCGGCCCGGCCGGGGCCGCCCTACGCTCCCCCCTTATGAAGCCATTCCTCCTGCTCGCCTCTCGCACGGACGACGACGCCGCCGACCAGGAGTTCGAGGCGTTCATCGAGTTCTCCGGGCTGCCGGCGCAGGCGCTGCACCGCGTCCGGATGGAGGCAGCCCCGCTGCCGGCCATCGACCTCGACCGGTATGCGGGCATCTTCGTCGGCGGCAGCCCGTTCAACTCAAGCGACCCTGCGGACGCGAAGTCGGCGGTCCAGCGCCGGGTCGAGGCCGAGCTGCAGCTCCTGCTCGACGAGGTGGTCGAGCGCGACTTCCCGTTCCTCGGCGCGTGCTACGGCGTCGGCACGCTCGGGGTGCACGAGGGCGCCGTCATCGACCTCACTTACGGCGAGGCGGTCAGCGCCGTCCCGATCACCCTGACCGAGCAGGGCGCGGCCGACCCGTTGCTTGCCGGGATCCCGACGACGTTCGACGCGTTCGTGGGGCACAAGGAGGCCTGCCGGACGCTGCCCGCCAGCGCGACGCTGCTCGCCTCGTCGCAGGCGTGCCCGATCCAGATGTTCCGGGTCAAGTCCAACCTCTACGCGACCCAGTTCCACCCCGAGCTGGACGTGCCGGGCCTGGTGCTGCGCATCCAGACCTACCGGAACGAGGGGTACTTCCCCGCGGGCGACGCCGAGCGGGTGATCGACGGCGTCCGTGACGCGCGCGTCGACGTCCCGCCGCGCATCCTCGCGAACTTCGTCGGGCGCTACGGGGGGTAGGCCGGGGGCGGGCCGAACGCGGATACGCTTCGGGGCGGCCCTGCATGGCAACGGAAGAGAATCTGCTCGATGCGGCTCGCGACCTTCAACATCCTGCACGGCAAGTCCCTGACCGACGGCCGTGTCGATTCCGAGCGTTTCGCCGCCGCCGTCGGGCACCTCGACGCCGACGTGCTGGCGCTGCAGGAGGTCGACTGCGGCCAGCCGCGCTCGCACGGCGCCGACCTCACGGCGGTCGCCGCCGCGGCCATGGGGGCGCGCGAGTACCGGTTCGTCTCGACCATGGCCGGGGTGCCGGGCAGCTGGTCAGCCGCCACCGGCGACCATCCGCCCACGGAGTCGAGCTACGGCATCTCGCTCCTGAGCCGGTTCCCCGTGCGGCAGTGGCGCACGCTCCGGCTGCCGACGCTGCGCGTGCGGGTGCCGCTGGTCGGCGTCCGCCGTCGGCCGTCCCTCGTCCGGGACGAGCCGCGCGCCGCCGTCGTCGCCGTGCTCGAGACGCCCGACGGGCCGCTCACGGTCGTCACGACCCACCTCACGCTCATCCCCGGCTGGAACGCGTTCCAGCTCGCCCGTGTGCTGGCGGGGAGCCGCGACCTGCCCGGACCGCGCATCGTCCTCGGGGACCTGAATCTCGCGGGCGCCTTTCCCGCGCGGGCCAGCCGGATGCGGCCGCTCGTCACGGCGATGACGTTTCCCGTCGGCCGGCCGGTGCGGCAGATCGACCACATCCTCGGCGCGGGCGCGGTCCGGGTCACCTCGGCCGGTTCGAGCCTCGACCTGGGCGTCTCGGACCATCGCGCCCTCACCGTCGAGGTCGAGCTCGGCGCGGCCGACGCCGTCAGTGCCGATCGAGATCGACGCTGAACCAGACGGTCTTGCCGTCGGCCCCGTGCCGCTCGATCCCCCAGTCCGTCGACAGGGTCGCGACGAGCAGGAGGCCCCGACCGCTCGCCGCCGTCACCTCGGGGTGGCGGACCACCGGCTCGGCGGGGCTCTCGTCCCGGACGGCGACGCGCACGATCGCTCCCGTGCGCCACGCCGTGACGCGGATGGTCCCGTCCGCCGGGCCGTGCAGGGCCGAGTTCGCCACGAGCTCGCCCGTGAGGAGCTCGATGATCTGGTTCGCGAGGCCGTACACGCCGTCGGCCGCGAGCTCGTTCATCACCCAGTGCCGGGCGGGCCGCCCGGAGGACGTGCGCGCCGGCAGGCTGAGCTCGGGCCGGGCTGCCCGCCCTCCCACCGAGCCCCCGCCCGGCGGGAATGCCGTCGGCGAGGCTGACCCGGGCGCATCCTGACGGCCGCCGGTGATCGACCTCAGGTGCGTGCGGGACGACTCCGCGGCTTTCGCCCGCGGCACGTCTGCATCGCCCATGCGGCCACTCTGCCCGACCGATGGCCTCCCGTCGCGCCGGGCGCCACGACCGGGCTAGCCACGAGCGGAGACGGGGGCCTCGAGCGGCATGAGGATCCACAGCACCGGGTAAACGATCAGCTGGCTGCCGGGGAGCAGCATCAAGACGAGGACGAACAGTGCCCGGGCAGGCCACGGGTCGAGCCCGAAGCGACGGCCTAGACCTGCGCAGACGCCGCCGAGGACGCGGCCCTCACGCGGACGAACCAGCCCGTTGCGGCCGAAGGAGTCATGGATGTCGGTCACGGTGGGGGTCTTCTTTCGATGAGACGTGCGGCGATCTGGACTCGTCCAGCATCGCGACGCGCACGCCGTCGGCGCATCGGGTAGATCCCTGAGGGTGGCCCTGAGAATGCGTTCGGGGTAGTCGCCCGAGCGATCACAGGCGCCGGAGGTCGTCGGCAATCTGCCGCGCGTGCGCCGACACCAGGTGGAGGTAGTCCTGGTAGAGGAGGTCGACGAGCGCGTCCGGGCCGCCGCCGTCGTGCGCGACGAGCCAGCGGTGCTTCGCGTCGTGGACGTCCGCGGTGGAGATCTCGTCCCGTTCCGTCGACGTGCGTGCGTCCACGCCGATCACCTCCCTGCCGGCGGCCGGGTCACCCACCAGGTACCGGGTCACACTTCAAGGACTCCCAGGTGCGCCGTGGGATACATGTCCGCGCCGTCCTCTACGCTCGGCACATGAGCAAACTCGAGGCACAACGCGCGATGCGCGCCGCGCGGTACGACGCGGCCCATGCGGGAACGAGCCCACGAGCGGCGAGCGCCACCACGGCCGCCAAGGCCCCGGGCGCCGCGAAGGCGCCGCGCGCCTCCAAGGCACGCGCGGCGGCGCCCGCGACGGCCCGCCCGGCCGACACCGCGGCCGACGCACCGGTCACCGAGCTCTGCGGGCACCGCAGCAGCATCGGCGGCAAGTCCTGCAAGCGACCGGCGGGCCACTCGGAGACGACGCACCGCTACTCCTGATCGACCGCTTGTGCACGACCGCTCCTGATCGACCGCTTGTGCACGACCGCTTGTGCACGACCGCTTGCGATCAACAGCTAGCTACCGCTGGCGGCGGTAGTCCCGCAGCAGCGTGTCGACCACCCGCG
The DNA here is from genome assembly GCF_017569225.1 of Pengzhenrongella sicca. GTDB lineage: Bacteria > Actinomycetota > Actinomycetes > Actinomycetales > Cellulomonadaceae > Pengzhenrongella > Pengzhenrongella sicca. The sequence goes on along the minus strand of NZ_CP071868.1, from coordinate 340,863 downwards.
CCGTCCGCGCCGCGCTCTCGCCGGTGCTCGGGCACGTGCCGCGCCCGGTCAGCTCGTCGACGACGGTCTGGATGAGCGGCTGCTGGACCACCTCGGGGTACCCGGCGCTGACGAGCCGGTCCCCGTCGGGCCCGCGCAGCCGGAGCGGCTCGGTCGTGAAGGTCGAGAACGTCAGCGTCCCGGTCGTCCCGACGATCTCGATCTCGTCGCGGTTCTCCGCGGTGTCGAACGCCCACAGGCCGGTTCCGCACACGCCCGACGCGAACTCGAACACCCCCGCGACCAGGTCCTCGGCCCCGTAGTGCGCGCCCTGGTTGGCCGCGACGCCGGTCACCCGCGTCACCGGCCCGAGGAGCCAGTCGAGCAGGTCGAGCGTGTGCGAGCCGAGGTCGACGAAGAGCCCGCCGCCCGAGATCTCGGGGCGGAGCCGCCAGGGAAGCGACTCGGTCGTGTCGCCGGGGACCGACGCGACGACGTCGGCCGCGCGGCGCTGGAGCCGGACGGCGACGGCGCGGGGCGTGCCGATCGCGCCGCCGTCGAGCAGCTCACGGACCCGACGGAACCGGGGCATCGCGCGGCGGTAGTAGGCCACGAACAACGGGACGCCCGCGAGCGCGCAGCCGTCGATCATGGCGTCGCACTCGGCCGCGGTCCGCGCCATCGGCTTCTCGACGTAGACCGGCTTGCCGGCGGCGGCCACCCGGAGCGCGTAGTCGCGGTGCGAGTCCGGCGGGGTGGCGATGTACACGGCGTCGACGTCCGGGTCCGCGATCAGCGCGTCCGCGTCGTCGTACCAGCGCGCGACCCCGTGCCGGCGCGCGTAGTCGGCAGCCTTGTCCCCGGTCCGGCGCATCACGGCGACGAGCTCGGACCGCTCGGCCCGTTGCAGGCCGGGTCCGCTCTTGGCCTCCGTGACGTTGCCGACCCCGATGATTCCCCAGCGCACGGACTCCATGGCGCACACCGTAGCCGCGGCAGATGTCCTGCGCCGTCAGGTTCCTCCCAGGAAGGGCAGCTACCGTGGGGAGATCATCGGTCGTCGAGACGCGGCGCGGCCACACCTGACACCCGGTTCCGGCTGCGCATCCGACCACGAATGAGGATCGCAACCCATCGCGCCCATCGTCTTCGTCCACGGAGTTCGCACGTCCTCGGCCATCTGGGATGAGCAGGTCAGGGCCATGGCGCTGTCCGGCCACGAGTCGATCGCCGTCGACCTGCCCGGTCACGGCACCCGCGCGGGCGAGCGGTTCACGCTCCAGGGTGCGCTCGACACGATCGAACTGGCGGTCGGCACCTTCCCCGTACCGCCGCTGCTGGTCGGGCTCTCCCTCGGCGGGTACGCAGCGCTCGCCTACGCGGCCCGCAACCACGGCAAGGTCGCCGGCGTGGTGCTCGCGGGGTGCTCGACCGAGATCCGCGGCAAGCCCGTCGGCGCCTACCGCAGCCTGTCCGTGGAGCTCGCCCGGCGCTTCCGGCCGGCCGGCGGGACCTGGCACGTCGTCGCCGACATGCTCGCGGCGATGAAGGGGCACTCCTCGCTCGCCGACCTGCGCCGCCTGCTCGTGCCGGTCTGGCTCGTCAACGGCCAGCGCGACGTCCTGCGGTTCGAGGAGCGCCGCTACGTCGCAGCGCACCCGGCGATCCGGCTGTCCGTCGTGCCGGGCGCCGGCCACGACGTGAACAGCCATGCCCCCATCGCGTTCAACCGCATCCTGCTCGGCGCGATGCACGAGCTCCGGGCCGCCGCCGCCGCGATCGCCGGCCCCGCGATCGCGCGGGTCCCGGTGCCGCGCCCGGCGATCGCCCTCTAGCCGGCACTCGCCGGCGCCGAAAGCTGCCCCAGCCGCCATCGCGAGCCGATCCTGGCTAGTTTGGGGCCATGCCTGCAGCCAAGACGCCCGCCGTCGAGCTCGAGGTGCGCGGCCGCACCGTCCGGGTGAGCAGCCCGGACAAGGTGTACTTCCCCGCGCGCGGGGTGACAAAGCTCCAGGTCGTCGAGTACTTCCTGGCCGTCGGCGACGGGATTCTCGGGGCGCTGCAGGACCGGCCGACCACGCTCGAGCGCTGGCCCAAGGGCGTGTTCGAGGGCGCGAAGCTCGCGACTCGGGCCGACTCGACGGGCGACGCCTTCTACCAGAAGCGCGTGCCGCAGGGCGCGCCGGACTACGTGCGGACCGCCCGGATCGCGTTCCCGAGCGGCCGGACGGCGGACGAGGTGTGCCCGAGCGAGCTCGCCGTCGTCGCGTGGGCAGCCAACCTCGGCACGATCACGTTCCACCCCTGGCCGGTGCGCAGCGCCGACGTCGAGTCGCCCGACCAGCTGCGCATCGATCTCGACCCGCAGCCCGGCACCGACTACGCCGACGCCGCGCGGGTCGCGCCCGAGCTGCGCGCGTTGCTGCAGGAGCTCGGCCTGGAGGGGACGCCGAAGACGTCCGGGGGGCGCGGGCTGCACGTCTTCGTGCCGATCCAACCCCGGTGGAGCTTCACGCAGGCCCGCCGGGCCACGATCGCGCTGGGGCGCGAGCTCGAGCGGCGGATGCCCGACCAGGTGACGATCAAGTGGTGGAAGGAGGAGCGCGGCCAGAAGATCTTCATCGACTACAACCAGATGGCGCGCGACCGCACCATCGCGTCCGCCTACTCCGTCCGGGCGAACCCGCGGGCGACGGTCTCCGCGCCGCTGCGCTGGGAGGAGGTGCCCGACGTCACCCCGAACGACTTCGACGTCACCACCATGCCGGCGCGCTTCGCCGAGGTCGGCGACCTGTTCGCGGCACTGGCGGTCGACGGCGACGCCGGTCCCGATGCACCGGCCCGCACCGAGTACTCGATCGAGCCGCTCCTCGAGCTCGCCGACCGGGACGAGCGCGACCACGGCGCGCAGGATCTGCCGTACCCGCCCGAGTACCCGAAGATGCCGGGCGAACCGAAGCGGGTCCAGCCGAGCCGGGACCGCGACCGGCCGCGATAGCCGACGCCGTCGCTAGCGGTCGACGCCGTCGCTAGCTGTCCGCGACGTCCTCGTCGTTCGTCTCGGCGTCGAACTCCCAGTGCCACGGCTCGAGCGGCCCGGAGCCCCCGGCCTCCATCAGGGCGGGGTGGAACCACCCGAACTCGGAGGCGTTGTCCTTCATCCACAGGTACGAGACCGCGGTGAAGTCCCCGACCGAGCCGAAGTTCGCGAAGTCGACCGCGATCCCGAGGCCGTGGTTCGACGTGCCGGCGGATGCGGCGAGCCCCCCGCGCAGCGCCTTGACCGTGACCTGCTCGTCGTAGGTCCGGTACGAGCTCACGATCGACAGGTGCCGGCCGAACTTCCGGGCGAACGCGGCGTCCAGCTCCTCGAGCGCGGGTACCGCGTCGCATCGCAGCAGCGCCTTGGGCGCGAACGACGGTGCGCACAGCACGTCGGCCGGGATCTCCCCGTTGTCCGCCGCCACGGCCGTGTCGATCTTCCGCGCGAGCTCGGCCGCGGCCTCTTGCTCGGCCACGACGGCGGCGGCGTTCTCCCCGGCCGTGACCTGGACCTGGACGGAGAGCTCGCTGACTGCCTGGGCCGCCGCGAGCATCTCGGCGCTGAGCCGAAGGTTCTCGGCGACGGTCGGTTCGGCTTCGGGTTCGGCCGCGGGCGACTCCGCCGCGACCTCGGCGCTGGGCTCGGGCGCCGGTTCGTCGGCGCCATCGACGGCCAGCTCGGAGTCGGCGGCGGGATCCACCGTGGCTTCGACGGCCGACGCCGGTGCGTCCGTGAGCGGGTCAGCTGCGGTCGCCGCTGGTGCCGCGTCCACGGCCGAGGTGGCAGCAAGGTCTGCGGGGGCCTGCGCGATCAGCACCTGAAGGTTCGCGGCGGCCGAGTCCAGCGGCGCGAGCACGTCGACCGCGACGTCGGTCACGGCGGTGGCGGCGACGGCCTGGGCGTTCGCGACGGCGGCACGGGCCGCGGTGAGCGCCTCCGTGCGCTTCGCGCCCGCGTAGCCCACGGCCTGCGCCCCGAGCCGGTCGCCGCTCGCCCGGTCTGCCCGCGCGATGTTCGCGGTCGTGAGCGCCGTCTCGAGCGCGGCGCTCGCGAGGAGGCGCTCGTGCTGCGCGGTCGCGACGCCGTTCGCGTACACCTGCGCCGTCCCGCCGCCGAGCACCGCGGAGCCGACGGCGACGGCTGCGAGGGCGGCGGCGCCGAGCGGGACGGGCCGCAGGAGAAGCCCGAAAAGTCGCGGCCGCGGCACGCGCACCAGGCGAGGGACGGCGTGCCGGTGCTGCGCGGCCTGCTCTGCCAGCCGAAGCTCGCGCCGGGTGGTCGGTTCCGGCGCGTGGGGCATCAGGTGACGACGGCTCCGATCGGGGGGCCTCGGCGATTCGGCGGGGTCTCAGAGGCCTGAACGAGTATCCCTGCCTCTGAGTTATCGGCTCCCGCGGCCGCCGTCTGAAGGCACGAGGCACCGTAATCGCTGTGATCTACGGAACAGGGCGGCGATCGACGGCACAGCCCGGCCTAGAACATCGAGTTCTTGAACGCGACCGACACGACTGTCCCCAGCACGGCGAGGCAGAGTCCGACGACGGCCTGGAGCCGGCCCACCGGGGCGAACCCGTGCTGTCCCATCAGGCTCGCGCGCTGCAGGCCGATGCACGCCGCGACGACGCCGGCGATGCCGGTGAGCAGGAACGGGTTGACCACGAGCGCGGCGATGCCGAGGAGGAACGCCGCCCGCGCGGGCCTGTTGACCGCGCCCGTGACGTCGTCGTCGGACAGGTGCGACGGCTCGGCGCTGACCGCGAGCGCGGGCCGGGTCGACGAGTCCGCCGACGGCGCGGGCCTGTCCTGACTCCCGTCCGACCAGGCCCGGCCGGTCCACCAGGCCGTTCCCGCGCCGTCTGGCACCGGGTACCACCCGGCCGCGGGTGAGGAGACGTCGGGACGCCCCGCACCCGACGGCGCGCCCGCTCCTCGGTCCGGTCCACCCGGCATGGCCCCACCACCACTTCCTGGCTCTCCCCGCGAACCTACCCGTGCGGGGGCCATTCGCGCCGAGCTGCTCCATCAGGAGCCGCGATCTCGTAGTGCTCGGGTCCGTGGCGCGCGCACCAACGGACCTGGCCTCAAGTCAGAGTGTGCCCGGCGTCCTCGGCGAGGGATCGACGGCCTTGTACTCGACGGCGTCCCACACCCCGAGCAGGTACTGGATGCCCAACGCGCGGTCGTACAGCCCGTAGCCGGGGCGTGGCTTGCGCGTGGTGTTCTCGTCCCACAGGTGCCGGCCGTGGTCGGGGCGGATGTACCCGGTGTACCCGGCCTTCGCGTACTGGGTCATGATGCCGACGGTGTCGACGTCGCCCTCTTGCGCCCGGTGGCCGACCTCGGAGAAGTCTCCGTTCGGGTAGTGCTTGAGGTTGCGTACGTGGGAGAAGTGGATGCGGTCCATGAACGTCGTCACGGCATCGACGGCGTCGTGCTCGGGATTGGCCGAGAACGAACCCAGGCACAGCGTCAGGCCGTGGTACGGGCTGTCGTTGAGCGATAGCACCGTCGCCAGGTCCTCCTTGTTCGACACGACGCGGGGCCAGCCGAAGATGTCGAACGGGGGGTCGTCCGGGTGCACGCCCAGCTTGACGTCGTACTCCTCGCACGTCGGGATGATCGCGTCGAGGAAGTACTTGTAGTTCCTGTACATGTCCGCGTGCGTCACGCCCACGTACGCCGCGTTCAGCTCGCTGAAGCTCGCGAGCCGCTCCGGCTCCCAGCCTGGCAGCGTGAGGTCGCCCGAGCTGGCCTCCATGTCGGCGATGAGCTGTTCCGGCGACATCCGGTCCACGACGGCCTTCTCGTAGAACAGCGCCGTCGAGCCGTCGGGCAGCGGGTGCCACAGGTCGGTGCGCAGCCAGTCGAAGACCGGCATGAAGTTGTAGCAGATCACCTTCACGCCGGCCCGGCCGAGACGCTGAATCGTGGTGATGTAGTTCTCGATCGCCTCGTCGCGGCTGAGACCGAGCACGGTCTTGCCCAGCTTGATCGACTCGTGCACGTTGACCGACTCGACCACCTCGGCGTCAAGCGTCTTGGTCACGCCGCGCGCTGCGGCCTCCGCAGGGATCGTGGTGATCCGGGCGATCTCCGCCTCGATCTCCGCGGTCTCCCACACCTCGCCCGCCTGCTTGTGGTGCAGGCTCCAGACGATCGTCTCGACCCCGGGGATCTGCCGGATCTCGTCGAGCGTGACGGTGTCGTTCCCGTCTCCGTACCAACGAAAGCTCATCTTCATCGTCGTTCCTCCATGGTCGGTGACATGCCCAGGCGTAGGTCCGTGCGGGCGAGATCGGTCATGACAACCCGTTGCCGGCGCGGGCGAGGGCAGTGGCGTGCTGGACGACGGCCGCGATCAGGCGCGGGTCCGTGCCAGCACCGTCGGGCAGCACGCCGGGCAGCGCCAGGAGCACGGTCGCGACGCCCGCGACGTCGTCGAGGCCGATCTCCCGCGCCTGCTCCGCCAGACGCTGCGCCCCCGCCGGGTCGCCCAGGTCGACGCCGTCACGCACGGCACGTCGCACGAACTCGGTCCACGCGGCGAGCCCATAGGCCACACCCTGGGGCACGCGGCCCTGGGCGAGGTTCCACGTGGCCACGACGCCCCAGCGGAACGGGATCTTCTGCGTGCCGTCGGTGGACACCTGGCGCGTCGTGTGCCCGGTCGCCGGGTTCGCGAAGCGGCGCAGCAGCTCCTCGCCGTACCCGCGCAGGTCGGCACCCGGGGGAGGGGTGAGTGTCGGCAGGGCGTCGTCGAACATGAACGCCCGCGCGTGCTCGATGATCGCCGGGTCCGTCACGGTCTCCGCGAGCGTGGAGTGCCCGGCGAGACGACCCGAGTACGCGAGCAGCGAGTGCGTTCCGTTGAGCAGCCGCAGCTTCGCGTTCTCCCACGGCACGACATCATCGGTCAGCTCCGCGCCGACAAGCTCCCATGCCGGGCGCGGGGCGGCGAAGTTGTCCTCGATGACCCACTGCGCGAAGGGTTCCGCGATGATCGCGGCCTCGTCGCGCGCGCCGATGAACGCGGCCACCGTGTCGAGCACCGCGGGGGTGGCGGCGGGGGTGATGCGGTCGACCATCGAGCCGGGGAACGTCACGGAGGCGGCGAGCCAGGTGCGCAGCGCGGCGCCCGTCGCGCCCGGGAGCGCGGTCTCAATCAGCTGGTCGACCACGGCCTTGAGGACCTTGCCGTTGTCGGGCATGTTGTCGCACGACAGCACGGTCAAGGGCTGGCCCCCGGCGCGGCGGCGCATCGCGAGCCCGCGCACCAGCAGGCCGACCGCCGTCGCAGCCGGACGTGCGGCCGAGGCGTCGTCGGAGCCCTCGGCCTCCTCGGCGGCGAGCGCGGTGATGTCCGTGGCGGCCTGGTCCGTGTCCAGGCGACCGTCGGGGCGGCGGGTGTAGCCCTTCTCGGTCACCGTCAGGGTGATGAGGTGCGTCGTCGGCGCAGCCATGGCGTCCAGCAGGCGAGGCGTCTCGTCGCCGGGATACGCGACATCGACCACCGAGCCGACCACGCGCGCGGACTCGACGACGTCGCCCGCCTCGTCGAGGCCGACGGAGAGGACGGTGTACCGGCCCTGCTGCGGGCGCACGGCGTCCACGAGCTGCGGCGTCCTCTCGACGTCGCCGAGGATCCCCCAGCGGAGGTCGCCCGTGAGCGCCATCGCGTCCTCGGTGTAGACGGCCTGGTGCGCGCGGTGGAACGCACCCCAGCCCAGGTGCACGATGCCGACGCTCTCGGGGACGACCCGCGGGCCCGTCACGCCGGCCAGGAGCGGGGCGCCAGGGAGCAGCCTCGGCAGGTCGGTGGTTGGTGCGACGCTGGGTTCGGTGCTGGCCATCGTTGGCTCCTCAGTGGGGGACGGACTGTTTGTCGGGCAGATCACGGGGGGTCGCGGTGCGCGAGCGGCGGGCTCAGCTCAGGAGGCCGTGCCCCCGTCGAGCCCGAGGTGCGTGACAGGAGGGGGGCGGTCGACTCGCGCACGACCAGCTGCACGGGCAGCAGCACCGGCTCGCGGGTGGTCGACGCAGGCGCGTGCCGCGGCGGGCGGAGCTCCGCGAGTAGCAGGTCCGTCGCGCGTCGGCCGATCTCGCTCAGGTCACCGTGCACGCTCGTGAGCGCGGGAGTGACGAGGTCGGCCAGGTACGTGTCGTCGAACCCGACCACCGACAGGTCGTGCGGAACCCGCAGCCCCAGCCGGTGCACCCGCCTGACCAGCCCGATGGCCACCAGGTCGTTGAACGTGATCACCGCCGTGGCTCCCGACGCGACGACGACCCCAGCGGCAATGTTGCCGCCGTCGACCGTCGGCGCGTGCGCACCGAGCTCCACCACCTCGAGGTCGGGCAGGCGCGTCCTGGCATGGGCGAGCGCACTGCGACGCCGCGCGTCGGACCACGACGTCGCGGGGCCGCCGACATACGCGATGCGCCGGTGGCCCAGCGAGTAGAGGTGGTCGACCGTGGACGCGACCCCCGCGAGGTCATTCACGGCGACGGACTGGGCACCGGGGAGCTCGTGGTTGACCACCACGAGAGGTTTGGTGCCGATGACCGCCTGGTCCTCGTGCACCGCGCGCGGTGAGCACAGGACGACACCGTCCGTCTGCTGGACGAGGCCGCGCAACAGGTCGACCTCCGCTCGAAGGTCCTCTTGAGAGTCCGTGACGAACACCGCCACCTTGTGCACGCGCGCCCGCTCGGCGATACCCATCGCGACCGCGGCGAAGTACGGGTTGGACAGGTCCGGGACCAGCAGCCCGATCGTGTTCGTGCGCCCCGCGCGCAGCCCGCTGGCGGCCCGGTTCGGCGTGTAGCCCAGCGCGTCCGCAGCAGCGACGATGCGCTCCCGCGTCGCGGGGGCGACCTTCTCTGGATCGGTGAGAGCGCGCGACACGGTGGTGATGGAGACACCCACCTCACGTGCGACATCGCGAATCGTGATCACTCGGACCGACCTCCTTTGAGTGCAAACGTTATCACTGGCTCCGTCGCCTGGTCCGCGGAAGGGCGACAGGGCCAGCTGCCAAGCCTGATCGATGGGGCCTCAGGGGGTCAGGTGTGCCCCATGTCACACTGCAAACGTTTGCATTCGCGGGACGCGTCCCCGCATGATGCTTGTACAGGCGCCGTGTATCAACCGACGCCACCGTGTCCCAGGAACGGACCTGGGACCTTCGAGCAGAAGGCACAACGACGTGAGCCCACTCATCGACCACTCGGCCCGGCGCGTGTACACGGCCCGACCCATCACGCTCGCCCGGAGCATCGGCTTCGGTGTCCTGGACCTCATGGGCGGCGGCTGGAACACCATCATCAGCGGCCTGATGCTGTACTTCTTCACGACCTACGGGAACGTCAGCGCGGTCCAAGCCGGCACGATCCTCTTCGTCGCCCGCATCGTCGACGCGGTCGTCAGCCTCATCATCGGCCCGCTGACCGACAACTTCTATCGGACCCGCCTGGGCAAGAAGTTCGGCCGCCGCCACTTCTTCCTGCTCATCGGCGCACCGATGCTCCTCGTCGTCTTCCCCCTGCTGTGGATCTCTCACCAGGGCTTCTGGTACTACCTGTTCGTCTACCTGGCCGTCGAGATGATCATGGCGATGATTCTCATCCCGTGGGAGACCCTCCCCACTGAGATGACGGACGACTACACGCTGCGGACCAAGCTCAGCTCGACCCGCATGTTCCTGTCGGCCACGGGCACGTTCCTCGTCTTCTTCATCCCGGCCCAGATCAAGGAGACGGACAACCCGCACGCCTACTTCATCACCGGTCTCATCTTCTCCGTACTGTTCGCCGGCGCCGTCATCACGACGTACTTCACCACCTGGGAGCGCAAGCTCACCCCGGAGTTCCTCGCGGAGCTCGAAGCCCAGCCCAAGGTGCCTGTCGGCAAGCTTGTCGCCGACAACCTCAAGGACTTCGGCTCGACGTTCAAGAACTCGAGCTTCCGCAAGCACCTGGCGATCTATCTCTTCTCCTTCACGGGCAAGGACATCTTCGCCACCGCGCTGACGTTCTTCGTCGTGTACGCCGTGAACGGCAGCGAGTCCTTCGGCCTCACCCTCCAGGCGCTGTCCATCATCGGGCTGCCGACCACGGTGCTCGCCGCATTCCTCATGATCCGGAAGGGCCCGCGCTACCTGTTTGCCATGTCCTACTCCGTGATCATCGCCTGCCTGCTCGCCCTCGGCGCGATCTACCTCGTCCAGCCGTCCTCGACCATGGTGCTGCTCGTCATCGTCGGCCTCGCGTATCAGGCCGGACGATCCGTCCTCGAGTTCACGCCGTGGAACGTCTTCCCGTTCATCCCCGACGTCGACCGGATCATGACCCGCCAGGACCGCGCCGGAATCTACGCCGCGGTGATGACCTTCGGCCGCAAGTCGACAGGCGCGGTCGCGACCCTCATCGTCTCGTGGCTGCTGGACCTGGGTGGCTTCCTCAAGCCCGGCAGCGAGGGCGGCGTGCAGCTCGACGCCTCGTGCATCGACTCCTGCCCCCTCGTGCAGAGCTCCGGCACCCAGCACACCATCGCGCTCGTCGTGATCGTCGGGCCGCTCGTCCTCATCGCTCTCGCATTCGCCATCTCACGGTTCATGTACCTCGACCCGCAGAGCCACGCAGTCCTGCGCGCCGAGATCGACCGCCTCGAGGCCGGCGGCTCCAAGGACGAGGTCACCGCCGAGGCCCGCGCGGTCGTCGAGAAGCTGACCGGCCACCCGTACGAGTCGGCCTGGCCCGAGGAAGCGATCTCCCCGACCGCCATGCCCGCCCCCACCGGGGCCTGACCGGCGCACCGGCTCGAGGCCCCACACCCGTCGAACACCGCACGCACCAGGAGCGCTGAACCGTGACCGACACGTCGAGCAACACCGGCACCATGAGTGCAGAGCGCACGAGCTGGGCCGCCCCCGGCCTCAGCATGACGGCCGCGTGGACCCTGCACCCCGACCGCGCGCTGCCTGCAGACCCGGTCACCCGTCCGATCGCCCGGGAGATCTACACGTCGGTCGCGCGCCTGCCGATCGTCTCCATGCACGGGCACGTCCCCGTCGAATGGTTCGCAGACAACGCGCCGTTCGTCGACCCGGCCCAGCTCCTCGTCGTCCCGGACCACTACCTCCTGCGCATGCTGGTCTCCCAGGGCGAGACCCTCCCGCGCCTCGGCGTCGGGTCGCTCGACGGCTCGCAGCCCGCCGAGAGCGACCCCCGCGAGATCTGGCGACGATTCTGTGCCGGGTGGCAGCACTTTCGCGGTACCCCCACCCGGTTCTGGATGGAGACCGCGCTCGTGGAGATCTTCGGTGTCGCCGAGCGGCCGTCCGCAGCGACCGCTGACGCCCTCTACGACCAGATCCAGGCCGCGATCGACCTGCCGGACTTTCGGCCTCGCGCCCTGCTCGACCGGTTCAACATCGAGATCATCGCCACGACCGACCACCCGTGGGCCTCGCTCGAGCACCACGCCGCCCTCGCTGGAGCGGGTCTCGGCAGTCGCGTCGTCCCGACCCTGCGACCCGACGCCGTGCTGAGCATCCAGTCGCCCACCTTCGCCGCCGACGTCCAGCGGACCGGTGCCGCCGCCGGGATCGACGTCACCTCCTACGCCGCCTACCTCGACGCCCTGCGCGCCCAGCGGCTGCGCTTCAAGGCCGCCGGCGGACGAGCGACGGACCACGGGCCGTACCTGCCCGACACCACGCCCCTTCCCGACGCCGACGCCGCCCGCCTCTTCGACAAGGGCATGCGCAGCTCGACCGACTCGGCCGCTGATCGGGTCACCGCCGGCGAGGCCGCCAGCTTCGGTGCGCACATGCTGTTCCAGACGGCCGCCATGGCCGCCGACGACCACCTCGTCATGCAGATCCACCCCGGCGTCCAGCGCGGGCACGCGACCGCCCAGACCGCTCTCTTCGGGTCCGACCACGGCTACGACATACCCGTCGCGCTCGAGTTCACCCGAGCGCTGCGCCCCATGCTCGACGCGTTCGGGCACCATCCCGGGTTCCGCACCATCGTCTTCACGATCGACGAAGACGTGTACTCCCGCGAGCTCGCACCCATGGCGGGCGTCTACCCCGCCATGCGCGTCGGCGCCCCGTGGTGGTTCCTCGACTCGCCCGAGGCGATGCGCCGGTTCCGCGAGTCCGCCACCGAATCGGCGGGCTTCTCCAACATGTCGGGGTTTGTCGACGACACGCGCGCCTTCTGCTCCATCCCCGCGCGTCACGACCTCGCGCGCCGGATCGACGCCGGGTACCTCGCGCGACTCGTGGCTGAGCACCGGCTCGACCTGGACGAGGCCGTCGACACCGCGGCCGACCTCGCCTACCGCCTGCCCTTGGCCGCGTACGAGGCTCGCTGACGTCCACACCCAGTGCGGCGCGCACGGGCTGATCCGGGCGAGGGCCTCAGGCGTCGGGGAGGGCGGCGAAGGCGGCCTTGGTGTCGCGGTACCAGCCCATCGACTGCTTGGGGTGGCGCCAGCGGCTCTTCATGGCATCACGGGCCTCTTGGTGGGTCGCGTCGCCGGCCTTCTCCGCCTCCTTGAGGTGCCGGTCCTGGGCGTTGATCACATCGTCGGCGCTCTCGCCGCGGTGCTCGAGGTCGCAGGGCCCTCCGAGGTCTTTGCAGGTCATGCTCTTCATCGTCGACGTCCTTCTGCTCGGGTGTCCTGTGTGCGGACGCTCCACGGTGCGGGCGTCCTGGTGTGCTGACGTTCGGGACGGACGAGGTGTGACCGGGTCAGGCGCGTGGCCGGCCGCCGTCGCGGCGCACCACCTGCGCGAGCACGTCGGGCGCGGCCCGGAACGTGATGGACCGCACGCGACCGCCGTCGATCGTGAAGTCGAAGACGACCTTGGCCGCGCCGTGCTGGAACCAGGCGGCACCGGGCCGGCCGCCGACGAAGACCGGGAGGGCGGCCCTGGCGCTGCCGTTGAAGAACGTCGCCACCTCGTCGCGACCCTCGATCTGCTGGGGCGTGCCGACCAGCACCGCGGCGTCGTCGGCGGCGACGATCGCGTCGGGTGCGAGCAGGTGCAGCAACCGGTCGAAGTCACCGTTCTTGGCGGCGGCCATGAAGGCGTCGACCACCTCCCATTCGGCGAGGCGGTCCTCGGGATGGGGCTGAGTGACCTTGGCCCGTGCCCGCGAGGCGAGCTTGCGCGCGGCCGCCGGGGTGGTGTCCAGGACAGTCGCGATCATCGGGAACTCGAAGCCGAAGCTGTCGTGCAGCACGAAGGCGACCCGTTCGCGTGGGGTGAGGCGCTCGAGCACCACGTGGAGGGCGAGGCCGACGGTCTCGGCGAGCGCGACGTCGTCGGCGGGGTCATTGACGGTCGGCTCGAGCGCGACGTCGCCCACGGGCACGGGGGTCCGTGAGCGCAGGCGGTCGAGGCACAACCGGGTGGTCACGGTCGTCAGCCAGGCCGGCAGGCTCTCGATCTCGGCGTCCGTCGCGTTCAGCCGCAGCCATGCCTGCTGCACGATGTCCTGCGCCTCGGCATGGTCGCTGAGCACGCGGCTCGCGATCCCTACCAGGCGAGGCCGCTCGGCCTCGAACAGCGCTGTCTGGTCCACGTGACCACCCTTCCCCCGGTTCGTGTCTGCCCACCTACCCGTCACCCCACTGACGCGGGCCTCAGGCCACGTGTGACCAACGCCGGGGCCACCCGGGTCAGCGCGCGACGGTCAGGCCCTGCAGCCAGGCCCGCCAGGCCGGCTCCTCGCGCCGCACGTAGTCCGCGGCGTCGGCGGAGAACAGGTAGGCCCGCACGCCCGCCATTGCTTTGCCATCGCCCTCGTCGTGCGTGTAGACGCTCAGCATCCCGGGCACCGGTGCGGTGAGCCGGACCAGCACCTGCCGCTCGCCCACCCGCTCGACCGTGCCGGTGGCGCCGCGCACCTCGACCGTCGCGCCCTCGCCGCCCAGGCCGAGCGCGTCGTGGAGCGTCGCCCAGAGCGCCTCCTCGTCGCCGGGGTGGGAGGCGGTGACGTCCAACTGGGTGGCCTCCTGGCCGGGGAAGTGGGCCAGGTAGAGCCGCAGGTTGTCGAAGAACGGCAACCAGTTCGATCCCATGTCGTCCCAGAACTCCGACTCCCAGGCGGCGCCCGTCCCGAAGCCGCTGCTCGTGACGCGCACGACGCAGGTGCCACCGGACTGCGCCTCGACGAGGAACTCCGACGTGAGCGGGCTGAGCGCATCCGGGTCCTTGCCCATGAGGGCGGCCCAGTCCTCTTCGTACTCGATGCGACGCGGCGGGTCCCAGCCGGTGACGTGGCCGTCCGAGCCCATCTCCGGGCCCATCGAGAAGTGCAGGGAGCCGCCCTCGCGCTCCTGCATCTCGGTCGGCAGGAACCAGGCGCTCATGCCCGTCGCGGTGGCGACGGCCTGCCAGACCTGCTCCGGGGACCCGGGGACCTCGACGGCGAACTCCAGGCGGTACGGGACGGTCAAGGTCGTGCTCATGGGTTCTCCTCGGGAATGGGGTGGGCGGCGACGACGAGCCGGTACGGGCGCCCGTCGTCGTGGTGGTACCGGGCAGCCAGGTCGAGCACCGCGGCGGTCAGGTCGTCGGCAAAGGCGGCCCGGTCGGACGGTGAGCGGAAGCCGATCTGCGTGTCGATGGTCAACGTCGGCAGGCGCTTGCCGGACGCGCCGGCCCGGCGGGCCAGGGTGCCGACCTCGCGCACCAGCCGGCCGGCCAGCGCGACGAGGTAGCCCGCCGACAGGTGGTCGGCATTGGCGTCCGGGTCGGCTGCGGACGCGCTGACCGCCGCCGGCGACACGACGTACGACGCCGCCGACGCCTGCAGCACACGCTCGGTGAGCCCGCCGTGCCGGCGCTCCTCGGACAGCTCGACGAGGCCGTGCGCCTCGAGCGCCTTGAGGTGGTAGTTGACCTTCTGGCGCGCGAGGCCGACCCGGGCGGCGAGCCCGGCGGCGGAGGCCGGGACGGCGAGCTCGCCGAGCAGCCGGGCCCGGACCGGGTCCAGCGCGGCGGACGCCGCCTCCGCGCTCTCGATGACCTCGATGTCCTGCATGACGCCACCTTGGCCCTTGACAGGAATATCTGTCAAGGGCCAAGGTCCAGGGCACACCCGCCAGCTAGCGGGCTTTGGTCGAACCCACCGCCGTAGGCCCCAGCACCGTCAGGAGCGCGAGCGCTTCAGCGTCGCGTGATCCTCGCGGCGCGGTGTACAGCACGAGGCGTTGATCCTGATCGGTGAGCGTCAGGCTGTCGCAGTCGACGGTGATCTCGCCAACGTCTGGGTGCCGAAAGGTCTTCGTGAGCATCGACGCGCCCGGCACGTCGCGCCGCTCCCAGAGGGCAGCGAACTCGGGGCTGCCCTCGCGGAGCTCGTCGATCAGTCCGGTGACCGCGGGATCCGTCGGATAGCGGTCGAGCGTCACCCGCAGCTCCGCGACGACGTGGCGCCGGAACTCGGCGCCGTCGGAGATTCCATACAGTGTCGCGCCAGGAGGCATCGGCGAGAGGAAGGCTCTGCGCGCGAGGTTGCGATCGGCCAAAGCAAGGGCCTCGAAGTCTTCCATCAGGGCCGCGGCCAGATCGTTCCAGGCGAGGACCTCGAACGTCACGGACATCACGAACCCGGCCGTCATCGGGAGCCGCTCAAGGAGCGCGAGGATGCTCGGCCGGACCTCGCGGCGGTGCCTGCCTGACAGGCGCGGCACGGTGCCCGCGAGCCGATGGAGATGATCGGACTCCGCTTCTGTGAGCCGCAGCGCGCCCACGATCCCGGCGAGAACCTCGCCCGACGGTCGCGGCGCCCTCCCCTGCTCGAGCCTGCTGTAGTACTCCGTGGAGATGTGCGCGAGCACTGCGACCTCCTCCCGGCGGAGCCCGGGCGTTCTGCGCCGATGACCGGCGATCAGGCCGACATCCTCCGGGCGGAGCCGCTCGCGTCGGCTGCGCAGAAACACCCCCAGCTCCTTCTTATCCATACTGCAGTCTGCACTCGATCCGGCGGCGGATCGTCGTACCGACTGTGCCTGGCTCCGGCTCCCGTTCGGCACGACGCTTGATGGCATGACAACCACCATCGAGTCCACCCCGATCGGCCTGCTCACCGGAAAGGTGGTGCTGATCACCGGCGCCAGCCGGGGCATCGGCGCGGCCGCAGCTCGACTCTTCGCGCAAGAGGGCGCCGCCGTCGTCCTCGCCGCCCGGAGCACCGACGCCATCGAGCGTCTCTCCACCGCTATCCGCGCAGCCGGAGGCGTCGCCGACGCCGTCACGGTGGACCTCGCCGACCGCGCGAGCATCCGCGCGGCCGTCGACCGCGTCGAGGAACTGCACGGCCGCCTTGACGGCGCCTTCAACAATGGCGCGGCGGCCCAACGGCAGGTGGGCCCGCTGGACGCTACGGCCGAGGAAGACATCGACGAGCAGTTCACCGTGAACTTCCGCGCGCACTGGACCGCCATGACCGCCGAGGCAGCACTCATGCGACGAGGCACCGGTGGCGCGATCGTCAACACGTCCAGCATCGGCAGCCGACGCGCGAACCCCGCCCTGCCCGCGTACGGGGCCATGAAGCGCGCACTCAACAGCATCACCGAGACCGCCGCCGTCAGCTGGGCCCGCGACGGCATCCGGGTCAACGGCATCACACCCGGCGGGACCGCGACGGAGATGATCGACGCGTGGGAGGCCGCGACCCCCGGCATCGTCACGCAGATCACGGCGTCGATTCCGCTCGGCCGACTCGCCGAGCCCCACCAGATCGCCGAAGTGGCCGCGTGGCTGCTCAGCGACCGAGCCTCCTACGTGACGGGCGCGATCGTGCCGGTCGACGGCGGAGCTGGCGCTTAGCTCGGGCCGCGCCGTCGCGCCCCTGACGTCGGTCGAGCCGGGCGCTCGTCTCCGCGTCGACGCACCGTCCGGCGCGCACGGCGCCTCTCAGACCGCCACCGCAGAGCGCACGAGGGCCGCCACCGCCGGGGAGTACCCGGTGCGCGGCCAGGCCAGGACCGTGGTGATCGCGGGCGCGTCCACGACCGGCACCGCGACGTGCTCGGGCCACTGCCACGACCGGCTGGACGCCGGGATGACCAGCAGCGTCCGGCCGAGCGCGACGAGCTGCGCCAGTTGCGACTGGGTGCGCACCTCCGGGCCGGGACCCTCGGGGTAGGTGCCGTCGCGGCGTGGCCAGCGGGCGACCGGCAGGTCGTGCACCGCGGTGACCTCCGCGAGCGTCAGCTCGGCGCGCATGGCGAGCGGATGGTCCGCCGGGAGCACAGCGATCTGTCCCTCGGTGTACAGATCGGCACTGTCGAACAGCCTCACGGTCCAGTACGCGCGACGCCTCGCCGATACCAAGGTCATCATCAACGCGGCCTGTCCTGGCTACGTCGCGACCTACTTCACCGGGTCCGCCGCCCCGCGCACGCCGGAGCAGGGTGCACAGGTCGCGATCCGACTCGCCACGCTGCCTGCTGACGGCCCCAGCGGCGGGTTCTTCGACGACGACGGCGTCGTGGCCTGGTGATCTCCCGCTCGGCCCGCGCCCTGCTGGTCGAGGCCGGTGCGACCGTTTACGCCGGCGCGGGATCCGAACGCCGTGGACCTCGCCGGCGTGCGACCGATCCGCCTCGACGTCACCGATGCCTCGACCATCGACGACCTGACCCGGGCGATTCCGGACCAGACCATGGTGGTCAACAACGCCGGCATCCACGACCGGGGCAAGTGTGCTCGACGCCGAGGTCGTGGCCCGGACCCGGCAGGTGCTGAACGTCAACCTGCTCGGCATCCTCGGTGCAGGCATGCTCCCCTACACCGTGTCGAAAGCCGGAGCGTTCTCGCTGACCGACACCACGCGCGCCGAACTGAATCCGCGGGAGCTCGACATCGAGGGTTACCGTGATGAGTTCACGGGCCATGAGCTCTGCCTCGCCGACGTGGCGCGCCTGGCTGAGGCCGTCGATCGTGGGTACGGCGACCTTCCACCAGCGACCGACGCGGGTGGCTTCGGCGCGGCAGGCCATCGGTCCTGCATAGATGCTTTGGTCAGAGTCCGTCATCGCCCCGGCGTGAGAGCAAGATGCACACCCGTTGTCCCACGTCAGGATTCACAGCCGTCCAGATCGCTACGCACCCGCACCGCCTCCGCGGTCGTTCGCATCCACTGGGGCGCTCCCCTCGTGCGGAGGATCGGCTCGACGCAACTCCGATGGGAACCCGCACGCTCGCGACTTCACACCGGCTGCACAGTCGATCGCGAAGCGCGAAAGCCTTGACCTGAGCGAGTACTCGGCGGGACTATCCGAACATGGGTGACGACAGGGTCCCGGGCACCGGATCAGTCACGGCACAAGAGTGGGTCTGCCCACGCCCCAATTGCGGAGTCGGGCCGGTGCACGCCGCGCTACAGCCCGATTGCCCCAGCCACAACGTACCTATGGAACCGGCATCTGAGTAGCAACACTCGTGGCCGCATGGGTTGGAGCCGAACCGCTGGCCCTCGCCCTTCTCGCAACCTCATCGCGTATCGAGCGCAGGGTAGATCCGTATCCCCGAGCCGACGCGATGGCCGCTCGGTAGCTCAGCCAACCGAGACTCACCATCGCGACACAACCGCCCACCGGCGGCAGCCACGCCTGCGACTCTGCGGGGAAGTAGAGCAAGGGAAGCGAGCTGGCCGCAAGCGCTCCGAATACCAGAACGAGCAGCGAATACATGTCAAGCCTGTCGCGGAACTGGTCGTGCTGTGTCATCAGACGAGGCGGAACCGCGTCATAATTCTCCATCACGAACCGTTCAAGTGCAGTTCCCTTCAATCTAAGATGTTCCTCGGAGGCCCTCAGAACATTTCCGAGCGCAGTCGGGAGTATTCGACTCGGCCTCGTCGGATAATCGTCCTGCCGCTGAAACGCTCGGTAGAAGAGAGCCGCTAGCCCCGGATCAGCCTTCTCTCGCCAATCAATCTCGCTGGCCTCTGCGATGATCTTGGGATCACCCTGGCGCCTCTTTTCGTGGGAAATCTGGTAAACCTCGGCCTCCCAGACGTCGACGTGCGCCGAGTCCTCCTCACGAAGGAGCCTCGGACGCGCCGACTCGAACAGTTGCTGCTGAAGGCGAATAACTCGATTCTTTGCCCGCTGGGCGAGCCGAACGTGGCGCTTCACCCGGGACCTTGTCAGCATGTCCACGAATATTCGCGGCCCCCAATAGCCTTCAAGCACACGGATGACCCCGAAAGAGAATGCTTGCGTCACCATAGTCGTGAGGACCAGGCCAAACACCAACATGACGAGGACACCCCAGGGCGCGGAGGCGATGTCGTTGACTGCCGCTGGAAGGTCAAGGTTCAGGTTGGTGTGCAATTGGACAAGCAACGTACCGACGCCGATGAGCATGGCCGCCGGGAGCCAGGCACTGATGGCGAGCTGGTCAAGAACGCTTGTCACGAACGCGCTGATGCCGGCGCTGGCCCCCTTCGGTGCGTGCATATCGGTGCGTGAAGTGTCCGGCATGCCGCAATTGTTCCACCTCGTCCTAGCCGTCTTGAGGGACGCGCCGCACCCAGCTGAGCGGGTTGCCTGACCTGAACCCACCACGTCGGCTCCAGGTCAGGCAGCACCAAGCGACGCGGTGGCCGCCAACCTGCGCGCGAGGAGGCTTTACCAGCGCGCCGATGGCGACACCTGAGCACCCCGCCGGTCTTCGCGACGGGCGTACCGTCGGCAACTCACGGGCCAGGAGGTGATTCGCTTCCCGGCGGATGTGCCTGAGCGCCTGACGGGACTGCTTCAGAACCCCTGATTTGACCCGGAGTAGCGAAGAGCCCGTCCCCTGCTGGTACGCAGGTGACGGGCTCTTTTTATGGTGGAGCCGCCTAACAGAATCGAACTGTTGACCTTCTCATTACGAGTGAGACGCTCTACCGACTGAGCTAAGGCGGCACGTCCGCGACCTGATCGGCCTGGACGGGCGGGAGCCACTGTACCTACCCGAGCCGCTGGGTCCAAAGCGGCCCTTGACACCCGCGCAAGACTCAGGGCATGAACCTCGACCCGATCAGCACGGATCCGGACAAATACGTCGTCGTCTTCGAGAACGAGCGCGTGCGGGTTCTCGAGTACACGGACTCCCCCGGTGCGGCCACGAACCCGCACGCCCACCCGGACAGCGTCATGGTGACTCTGTCGTCGTTCCGGCGCCGGCTGACCCTGGGCGAGGCCCAGCGCGACGTCGACCTGCCAGCCGGATTCGTGACCTGGCTGCCCGCACAAGAGCACCGGGGCCAGAACATCGGCGACACCGAGACTCGCTCGATCTTCATCGAACTCAAGGAGCCCGCCCCGACGAGCGCCGGCGCGACGATGGACGGACCGCCTCCGCTCGGGCCAGGCGTGCCCTAGATGGGTGATTCCACCGGGTGCCGCAGCCGGCGGTGAGGCTGTGCACAGGTTGGACTTCGGGGTGGGGTGCGTGTGGGTGGTCCGTCCTAGTGTGTACACATGTTCGAACCGAGCGATGACGAAGTTGCGGGGGTCCCGGCGGGGGCCGGGCTGGCGGTCGCGGGCGCCTCGGTGGATGTGGCGTTCGGGCTGTTGCTTGGGCGGGTGTTTGCGGAGGCGGGGGCGGCGTTGGCGCAGGCCGCGGCCGCGGGGTCCTGCATCGCGGGGCCGATCGATCAGGTCGCGTTGGCTACGGCCTTGATGGGGCAGGCGCCCGGCTCGTCGCTGGTGGACCTGCTTGAGGGTCTGTGCCCGTCGGATGTGCATGATGCGGTGTTGATCGAGGCGATCGCCGCCTGGGAGCGCGTGACGTCGTTGGCTGCGGCGCGGCAGGGCGAGATGATCGCCGAGCTCGCCCGCCGCCGCGACGCGCAGCGGCTGTCTGAGTTCGTGGGTGATGAGGTCGCGTCGGTGCTGGTGATGTCTCGGTCGGTGGCGGAGGCGAAGGTCAGTCTCGGGACCTCGCTGCAGGTGTGGCCCGCGGTGAATGAGGCGTTGGTGGCTGGGGTGATCGATCATCGCAAGGCCACCGCCCTGGTCGACGGCGTCGGGCACCTCGACGACGACGCGGCCGCGGCCGTCCTGGACAAGGTGCTGCCGGTCGCACCGGGATTGACGGTGCCGGCGTTGAAGGCACGCTTGCGCAAGGTCGAGCTGACCGTGAACCCGGCCGCCGTCGCCGAGCGGCGCGCCCGCGACGCCGCCGACAGGTATGTGCGGGTCAGCCCGGCGCCTGGGGTGATGGCGTGGTTGACCGCGTACCTACCCGCCAAGGACGCGATGACCGTGTTCACCGCGATCGACGCCATCGCCGCCTCCGCGGACCCCGCCGACCCACGCGGTGTGGCGGCGCGGCGAGCGGACGCCCTGACCGACCTCTGCACCGACATCCTCGACAACGGCATCGCCCCCACCAACGCACCGCCAGGGAAGGAGGGTCAGCCGGGCGGGGTCTTGAAGACGGAGCAGGGGCGTCGACCGCACCTGCAGGTGACCGCGGCTGCGACCACGTTGTTGGGGTTGGATGAGGTGCCCGGGGAGCTGGCCGGGTACGGGCCGATCCCCGCAGACCTGGTGCGGGCGATCGCGGCAGACGCGACATGGCGGCGGATCTTCACCGCCCCCGCCACCGGGTGCGTGACCGGGATCGGGCCGCGCGGGTACCGGCCCGGCGCCGACCTGACCGGCACCGTCCTGGCGCGGGACAAGACCTGCACGTTCGTGGGGTGCCGGATGCCCGCGTGGCGGTGCGACCTGGACCACCGCGACCCCTACGACCACGACCACCCCGACCTCGGCGGGCAGACCTGCGCGGAGAACCTGCACTCGCTGTGTCGCCACCATCACCGGGCCAAGACCTACGGCGGTTGGCACCCCGACCTCGACACCTCCACCGGCGACACGTGGTGGACCTCACCCACCAAACACCGCTACAAGCGACCGGCCACCGAGGTCAATCCCGAGCCGCCGCCACCCGACCGGCCGCGGCTCCACGAACCCCAGCCCGACGACCCACCCTTCTGAACTGGTCAGCAGCGGGTGTCCGGTGCGGGCATCGTCCCCTCGAGCAGGTACGCGTCGACGGCGCCGAGGATGCAGTCGTTCGACCGGCCGTAGGCGGTGTGCCCCTCCCCCTCGTACGTCAGCAGCTCGCCGGAGCTGAGCTGCTCCGCGAGGCTCTGCGCCCACAAATACGGCGTGGCCGGGTCGTTGGTGGTGCCGATCACCAGGATCGGCGCCGCGCCGTCGGCCGTGATCGGCGCCGCAGTGCCGGTCGAGGCGTACGGCCAGTCGGCGCAGATGACGCCGCCGTAGCTGAAGTAGTAGCCGAGCGTCGGGGCGGCGGCTTCGGTCGCCGCGGCGGACGCGCGCATCGCCGCCGGGTCGGCCGACGACGCGCCGTCGAGGCAGTTGATCGCGGTGAACGCCTCGGTCGAGTTCGACGCGAACGAGCCGTCGTCGTTGCGGTCGTTGTAGATGTCCGCGAGGCGAAGCAGGAGCGAGCCGTCGTCCTCGGTGAGCGCGGGGACGAGCGCCTGGGTGAGCACCGGCCAGCTGCCGTTGTCGTAGAGCGTCACGGCGATCCCGTAGAACGCGAGCGTCCCGGTGAGCTGGCGGTCGCTCGAGGTGGCCAGCGGGCTCCGGCGCGCGCCCTCGACGAGGTCGTGGATCTGGCCGAGGCCGTCCTCGACCGTCCCGGTCAGCGGACACCCGGAACCGCCCAGGCAGTCCTCGACGTAGGCGCGCAGCGCGTTCTCGAAACCGACCGCCTGCCCGAGCCCGAGCTCATCCGAGCTGAGCGACGGGTCCAACGCCCCGTCGAGCACGACGCGGCCGACCTTCTCCGGGAACAGCCCCGCGTACGTCGCGCCGAGCAGCGTGCCGTAGGAGTACCCGAGGTACGAGAGCGCCTCGTCGCCGAGCGTCGCCCGCAGCACGTCCAGGTCTCGCGCGGCGCTCACCGTGTCCACGTGCCCGAGCAGCTCACCCGTGTTCGCGGCACAGGCCGCGCCCATCGCCGCGTAGGCGTCCTCCGCGGCCGCGATCCCCGCGTCCGTCGAGTAGTCGAAGTCGGCCGAGAGCAGGTCGTCCTTGGCGTCGTCGTCGAGGCACGTGACGGGATTCGAGCTCGCCACGCCTCGCGGGTCGAAGCCGACGATGTCGTACTGCTCGACCACGCCCGGGCCGACGACGCCGACCACGCTGTCGACGAAGTCGACGCCGGACGCGCCCGGGCCACCGGGATTGACGAGCAGCGACCCGATCGCGTCCCCGCCCGTCGCGACCGAGCGCTTGACCGCGAGGTCGATCGAGGCCGCGGCCGGATCGGCGTAGTCGACCGGCACGCGCACGGTCCCGCACTGGAACTCGCCGCACGCCGTCCAGTCGATCGCCTGCTCGTAGTACTCCCGCAGCTCGGCGGGCACGTCGCTCGTCGCCGACGGGGTCGCCCCCACCTCGACCTCGTTGTCGACCTCGGTCTGGTTCTTCGGCGCGGTGCAGCCCGCGAGCAGCAGCGCCAGGACGCCGGCGACGGCGACCGCGGCGCCCGGCAGCCGGCGCGCGGCGCGGCGCACGGCGCGGCCGGCGGCGAGATCGGTGGGACGGGGGACGGCGGGGGTGGGGCGAAGCACCCCCCAACCGTATCCGGCCCAGGCGTCACCTTCTCTCGTCACCGGGCGTCATCGTCACCTTCTCTCGCCGCCGGGCGTCATAGCAGTGACGCGGCAGCCGCCGCGGACTGATCAACGAGCCGAGGAGCCCGCCATGACGCAAGGAACGACCCAGCTGTCCGGGATCAAGACCGTGATCGTCCCGGTCACCGACCTCTCCAGCGCCACGGCGCTGTACAGCCGCCTGCTCGCCGCCGAGCCCACGACGGACTCGCCGTACTACGTGGGGTTCTCGGTCGGCGACCAGGAGATCGGCCTCGATCCGAACGGCCACCGCCAGGGCATGACCGGCCCGGTCGGCTACTGGCACGTGGACGACATCGCGGGCGCGCTCGCGAGCCTGCTCGAGGCGGGCGCGCAGGCGCTGCGTCCCGTGAGCGACGTCGGCGGCGGCAAGCTGATCGCCACGGTCCGCGACGGCGACGGCAACACGATCGGCCTGCTGCAGCCCGCGCCGTGAGCGCGGCGGGCCCCCGCACCGGCCAGCAGCGCAGGGCAGACACCCTCGCGCTGCTGGCCACGCCGGCCCTGGACGCGTGGGTGGGCACGGCGTCCGTCGACGCACGCGGGGCCCCACGTGCCCACCTCGTGCCGCTGTCGATCGCGTGGCTCGGCGACCGCGTGGTCATCGCGGTCGACCGCGGCTCGCGCACGGGCCGCAACCTCGCCGCGCACGCGGGGGCGCGGCTCGCGCTCGGCCCGACCCGCGACGTCGTCGTGGTCGACGCCGCGGTCGGGCTGGTCGTGGGCGTCGGCGAGGCGCCCCAGGGGCTGGCCGACGGGTTCGCGGCACAGGCCGACTGGGACCCGCGCACGGCCGGCGGCGGCTACGTCTACGTCGTGCTGCGGCCCGACCGGGTCCAGGCCTGGCGGGAGGCGGACGAGCTCGCCGGCCGGACCCTCATGTCTGCGGGCGCCTGGCTCCCGTGAGCTCAGGACACCCGTGCGTGATCCCCTGGCACGTCCCGTGCGTGATCCCCTTGCACGATCCCCTTGCACGATCCGAACAATCGGCGAACGGTCACCTGACCCGGTCGCGGCATCGTCGGGACTGCCGGAGAGCCCGGCACCCACCTCGACGATCGGATGCCACCATGACCGCACACCTGAACCGCCGCGCCGCCACCGTGATCGCGGCGACGCTCACCATCGGCGCCTTGTTCACCGCGACCGCGGGCGCCACCTGGGCGACGCCCGCGACGGCCCCGTCCGCGAACCCTGCCGTCGTCACCGACGACGACGGGGACGTCAACCTCACGCTCGACCCCGCTCGGGTCGAGGCCCTGTGCGCGAAGGCGCCCGCCGCGCAGCAGCAGATCGCCGACCTCATCGCCCGGATCCACGGGGACGAGGACGTCGCGGGTTCCGTCGCCGCGCTGACGCAGCGCGCCGAGACGGCGCGCGCGGCCGGTCGCGAGGCCGCGGCCGGGCGGCTCGAGGCGCGTGCCACGCGCCGCGAGAGCCGGGTGCAGGACCTCGAACGGGCGGCCGTGCGGATCGCGGCAGCCGAGGCCACCGTCTGCACGTCGAGCACCGGGACCGCCTCGTGACGCGGGCAGCGCGGCGTGGAGCGCGGGCGGCCGCAGCGGCCCTGGGACTCGCGCTGACCGTCGCGGCCTGCGGCCTCGTGGACGACTCGGCGGAGCCAGCCGCAGGACCAGCCGCAGAATCGGCCGCAGAACGGCCGACCGCCGGGTCGTCGGCCGCCGCGGCGATCGGAGAGGATGACCTCAGCGAACTCGAGGCGGCGCTGGCCGCGGCCGACGAGCTCGGGGACGAGGTAGCGGCCGACGTGGCCGCGGACGCGACGGGGTGACGGGGTGACGAGAGTGACCGACCACGTGAGCCGGCACGACCCGCGGGCGGACCGCGCCGCCCCCGGCAAGGGCCTCGTCGTCGTGGCGGAGGACGACCCCGCGGTCGCCAGCCTGGTCCGGCTGTACCTCGACCGCGATGGGTTCGGGGTCGAGACCTACGGGAACGGTGCAACGGCGCTGCAGGCGATCCGCAGCCATCGGCCTGTCGCCGTCGTTCTCGACATCGGCCTGCCGGGCATGGACGGCATCGAGGTCTGCCGGCGCCTACGCGCCGACGGAGACCGGACCCCCGTGCTGTTCGTGACGGCGCGCGACGACGAGGTCGACCGCGTGCTCGGCCTCGAGCTGGGCGCCGACGACTACGTGACGAAGCCGTTCAGCCCGCGCGAGCTCGTCGCCCGGGTGCACGCGGTGCTGCGCCGCTCGCAGCCCGATGACGCCGCCGGCGGCCGGCACACGCTCGGCCCGGTCGTGCTCGACGCCGCGCAGCGTCGCGCGTGGAACGAGGGCGCCGAGGTCGCGCTGACGGCGACCGAGTTTGACCTGCTCGCGCACCTGGTGCGGCAGCCGGGCCGCGTCTGGCAACGCGACGAGCTGCTCGGCGCGGTCTGGGGCTACAGCGCGGCCGCGGGCAGCCGGACGGTCGACGTGCACATCTCCCAGCTGCGCACGAAGTTCGGCGCGGGGTGCCCGATCCGGACGGTTCGCGGCGTCGGCTATGCCGCCGACGAACGCGGCGACGTGCGGTGAACCCGCCGCGGCGTCCCCTCTCGATCACCGCCCGCATCACGCTGCTCTGTGTCGGGGTCGCCCTCGTCGCGGCGATGCTCGCGAGCATCGCCACGGCCCGCTCCCTGGCCGCGGCCGACCGGGCCGACACCGCCACGGCTGGGACGACGGCGCAGACCCTGCGCGGCACCGACGGCGGCGCACGCCGCGACGCCCGCGTTCTCGCCCGCCGACCGATCGTGCTCCGCTCCGTGCTCGTGAGCGTGGGCGTGGGGCTGCTCGTCGGGGTCACGGCGGGCGGGTCGCTGTCGCTGCTCCTGACGCGGCCGCTGCGCCGCACGGCGCACGCCGCGCGCGAGATGGGCGCGGGGCGGCGCGACGTCCGGGTCGCGGTCGAGGGCCCGCCCGAGGTCGCCGACGTCGCCGCGAGCCTCAACGACCTCGCCGACGCGCTCCAGCGCAGCGAGGCGAGGCAGCGCGCGTTCCTGCTCTCGGTCTCGCACGAGCTGCGCACGCCGTTGACGGCGGTGCGCGGGTTCGCCGAGTCGATCGCGGACGGCGTGGTCACGGGCGACGACGCGGCGCAGGCGGGCCGCGTCGTGCTCGCCGAGTCGCTGCGACTCGAACGGCTCGTCCACGACCTGCTCGACCTGGCCCGGCTGGGCGCGGTCGACTTCCCGCTCGACGTCGCCCGCGTCGACCTCGGCGCGCTGCTCGACGACGCAGCGACGGTGTGGCGCGCCCGCGCCGCCACGCGCGGGGTCGAGCTCCGCGTCGAACCCGCGGGCGCGGCGCTCACGCTGCGAACGGACGCCGGGCGCCTGCGCCAGGTGATCGACGGCCTGGCCGAGAACGCCGTGCGGGCCACTCCCGCGGGAGCACCCGTCGTGCTGGCGCTGCGCGCACCGGCCCGCTCGGACCCGGCGGGTACGGTCGCCGTCCTGCAGGTGCGCGACGGCGGCCCAGGGCTCGCCCCCGCCGACTACGCCGTCGCGTTCGAGCCCGGCGTGCTCGGCGAGCGGTACCGCGTCGACCGGCCGGGCGGCGTCGGGATCGGGCTGTCGCTCGTGCACGGCCTCGTGCGCCGCCTCGGGGGGGAGATCGGCGCCGGCACCGCCCCGGAGGGCGGGGCGTCCTTCACCGTGCACCTGCGTGACGCCTCAGGGCAGCCCGCCTAACCCTGCGGCCGCAGCGCGATCGTCATCGCCTCCATCGCGAGCAGGGGCGCGACGTTGCCGCCCAGGCGCGTACGGGCCGCGCCGATCGCGTCCATCCGGCGCAACGTCTGCGCCGGCGAGCTCGCGGCCGCGAGCACCTTGACCTGCTCGCCGAGCGCGACGTTCACGAGCTCGACCCCGGCGCCGAGCTGCACGACGAGCACGTCCCGGTACAGCGACAGCAGGTCGATCATCGAGCGGTCGAGCACGTCACGCTGGGCCCGGGTCGCGCGGCCCTTCTGGTCCTTCTCGAGCTGGGTCACCTGCGAGCGCAGGCTCGGCGGCAGCGTCGCCGCGCCCTCGGCGCCGATCGCGCGCAGCAGGGCGGCCTTCTCGGTTGCGTCCCGGTGCTCGGTCGCCGCCTTGGCCTCGGCCTGCGAGACCTCCACGAGGCGCCCGGCGGCGAGCACGGCGTCGCCGACGCCGCGGATGGTGCCGGGGATCGCAAGCACCTGGGCGCGCCGATCGCGCGCGTCCGAGTCGCGGGCCAGCCGGCGCGCGATCCCGATGTGGCACTGCGCGGCGCGCGCGGCGACCTCGGCGAGCGCCGGGTCGACGCCGTCACGCGCGACGAGCAGCGCGGCGACGGCCTCGACCGGGGGCACGCGCAGCGCGACGGACCGGGCCCGAGACCGGATCGTCACGACGACGTCCTGGGGGCTCGGCGCGCACAGCAGCCAGACCGTGCGCGGCGGCGGCTCCTCGATCGCCTTGAGCAGCACATTGGAGGTCCGCTCGGCCATCCGGTCGGCGTCCTCGACCAGGATCACGCGCCAGCGGCCGCCCGACGGCGCGCGCTGGGCCAGGGAGACCAGCGACCGGGTCTCCTCGATCTTGATGCCGACGGTCTCGGTCGCGACCACGGTGACGTCCGCATGGGTTCCCGCGAGCGCCGTCGTGCACGCGGTGCAGTGGCCGCAGCCGCCCTCGAGGCACTGCAGCGCCGCCGCGAACGCGCGGGCGGCGTTCGACCGGCCCGAGCCGGGCGGCCCGGTGATCAGCCACGCGTGGGTCATCGCCGCCGGGTCGCTGACGGCCGCGCGCAGCGCCGCCACCGCGCTCTCCTGCCCGACGACGTCGTCCCACACGCTCACCGGGCGACCTCGCCGTCGCGCGCCACGGGTGCGAGACCGGGCAGCGCCTCGGCGCGCGCGCGGACCTCGCGGTGGATCTCGTCGACCCCGCGGGAGGCGTCGACGACGACCCACCGGGCCGGCTCGGCGGCGGCGCGGTCGAGGAACGCCTGCCGGGTCCGGGCGTGGAAGTCGATGCCGGCGCGCTCGAGGCGGTCGGGGTCGCCCGTCAGGCGCGTCAGGCCGATCCGCGGGTCGAGGTCCAGCAGCACCGTGAGGTGCGGCAGCAGGCCCTCGGTCGCCCAGAGCGACAGCCTCTCGACCTCGGCCGCGCCCAGGTCGCGGCCGTTGCCCTGATACGCGACCGACGAGTCCAGGTAGCGGTCGGTGATCACCACGGCGCCGCGCGCCAGCGCGGGGCGGACGAGCGAGTGGACGTGGTGCGCGCGGTCCGTCGCGTACAGCAGCGCCTCCGTGCGCGCGTCGATCTCCGCGCCGTGCAGCACGGCGTTGCGCAGCTCGATCCCCAGCGTCGTGCCGCCGGGCTCGCGGGTGAGCACAACCTCGCGCCCGAGGGTCGTGCGCAGCCAATCGGCGAGCAGCCGGGCCTGGGTGGACTTGCCGACGCCCTCCCCGCCCTCGAACGAGAGAAAGAGGCCGGGGCTGGGCGGGTGGATCACGTGCGCCAGAGTATCCGGCCCCGCCCACCTGCCCGGCATCGTCGCCCCGTCGGCCGGGGGCCTACTCCCCCGGGTACACGAGCCCGATCTGCGCGCGGATCTCGTCCAGGGTGCGCATCACGGCGAGCGTGTTGTCCCAGCTCATGGTCGGGCTCTCGGTCTCGCCCGCGACGATGCGCCGCGCCACCTCGGCGGCCTCGTACTGCAGCCCGGCGCTCTCGCCGCGGCCGAAGGTCCACTCGGCGCCGTCGCGGCGGGTCACCCGGAACGAGGTCGGCGCGTAGAAGCTGCCCTCGATCGCGATGTGACCCTCGGTGCCGGAGATGCTCGCCGTCGTCGGCGTCTTCGACCACAGGGTGGTCGACAACGTGGCCTGCACCCCCGCCGCGTACGACAGCACCATGCTGACCTGGCCGTCGACGCCCGTGTCGGTGAGCGCCCCGACGGCGCTGACCGCCTCGGGCACCCCGAGGAAGTCGTGCGCGAAGGAGACGGGGTACACGCCGAGGTCCAGGAGCGCGCCGCCGGCGAGCTTCGGGTCGAACAGCCGGCTCGCGGGGTCGGGCGCGAACCACTGGCCGTGGTCGGCCGAGAGGTTGACGATCTCGCCGATCTCGCCGGCGGCGATGACCTGGCGCAGGGCGGCGACGTGCGGCAGGAACCGCGTCCACATGGCCTCCATCACGAAGACCCCCGCGGCCTTGGCCGCGGCGAAGACCTCCTCCGCCTCGCCCGCGTTGCGCATGAACGACTTCTCGACGAGCACGTGCTTGCCCGCGGCGATCGCCAGCAGGGCGTGCGCCCGGTGCTCGGAGTGCGGGGTCGCGACGTACACGGCGTCGACCTGCGGGTCCTCGACCAGGCCGCGGTAGCCCTGGTGCGTCGTGGGGATGCCGTGCGCGGTGGCGAACCGCTCGACGCGATCGCGGTTGCGGGAGCCGACGGCCACGAGCGGAGACCGGGTGTGGGAGTTCACGGCGTCGGCGAACGAGCCGGCGATGTTGCCGGCGCCGAGGATTCCCCAGCGGATGGACGGAGCGGTACGCGGATCCTCGACATGTGCCATGCGCTCACATTAGCGCCGGCGCACTGACGGCACCGGCCGGCGTGTCCCCGGCCGCCACCTGCGCGGATGACTCCCCGCGGGACCGCGCCCGCGCGGCGGCGTACGTTGGGCGCAGCGATCGTCTCTACCGGGACCGGTCGCCGTTCCCGTCTCGCAGGGGGAGACGGGAGCCCGCCGCGGCCGCCCGCGCAAGCGGTCAGCGCGCGCCGGACGCGTCAGCGTGCGGCGGTCGCCCTCGCGGGCACGGCCGCCGACGCCGTCGCGGCGGCCTTCGCGGGCGCCGTCGTGCCGGCGGCCTTCTTCGCCGGGGCCTTCTTCACCGCAGCCTTCTTGACCGCAGTCTTCTTGACCGCAGTCTTCTTCACGGCAGCCTTCTTCACCGCGGTCTTCTTCACGGCAGCCTTCTTGGGCGCGGCCTTCTTCGGCGCGGCCTTGCGGGCCGCGGTCTTGCGACCCTTGACCGGCCCGCGCGCCCGCTTGTCGGCGAGCAGCTCGGAGGCGCGCTCGAGGGTGATCGCCTCGACCGAGTCCTCGGTGCGCAGGGTCCCGTTCGTCTCGCCGTCGGTCACGTAGGCGCCGAAGCGGCCCTCCTTGACCACGACGGGCTTCTGGGAGACGGGGTCCACCCCGAGCTCGCGGAGCGGGGCGGCGGCTGAGCCGCCGCGCCCGCGCTTGGGCTGGGCGTAGATCGCCAGCGCCTCCTCGAGCGTGACCTCGAAGATCAAGTCCTCGGTCGCGAGCGTGCGCGAGTCGGTGCCCTTCTTCAGGTACGGCCCGTAGCGCCCGTTCTGCGCGGTGATCGGGTCGCCCGACTCGGGGTCGATCCCGACGGTTCGCGGCAGCGAGAGCAGCTTGAGCGCGTCGTCGATCGTGACGGTCTGCAGCTGCATGGACTTCAGCAGCGATCCCGTGCGGGGCTTGGGGAGCGCCGCGAGCGCCTTCTTCTTCGCGGCGGCCGACAGGGCCGGGTCCAGCTCGGGCTCGGGCAGCAGCTCGGTGACGTACGGGCCGTAGCGGCCGTTGCGCGCCACGATCGACGTGCCCGTCACCGGGTCGGTGCCGAGCACCTGGTCGCCCTCGGCCTGGGTCTCGAGCAGCTCGCGGGCCTTCGCGACGGTGAGCTCGTCGGGCGCGAGCTCCTCCGGGACGGCCGCGCGACGCGGGTCCCCGCCGTCGGTCAGCGGGGCCGCCGAGTCCTCGAGATACGGGCCGTACCGGCCGACGCGCAGCGTGATGCCCTCGCCGATCGGGATGGAGTTGACCTCGCGGGCATCGATCTCGCCGAGGTTCTCGACGGCGTGGCTCAGGCCCTCGACCTCGCCCGCCCCGGCGCCGTCGACGTCGCCGAAGTAGAACCGGCTCAGCCACTCGACGCGGTTCTTGTCCCCGGCGGCGATCGCGTCGAGGTCCTCCTCCATGCTCGCGGTGAACCGGTAGTCGACCAGCCAGTGGAAGTTCTCCTCGAGCAGGCGGGTCACCGCGAACGCGAGCCAGCTCGGCACGAGCGCCTGCCCGCGGTTGGAGACGTACCCGCGGTCCTGGATGACGGAGATCGTGGCCGCGTACGTCGAAGGCCGGCCGATGCCGCGCTCCTCGAGCGCCTTGATCAGGCTCGCCTCCGTGAAGCGCGGCGGCGGGGACGTCTGGTGCCCGTCGGCGTCGAGGTCGCTCGCGGTCAGCGCGTCGCCCTGGGCCATCTGCGGCAGCCGGGCCTCGTCGCCCTTGCCCGCCGACGGCGCGGCGGCGTCGTCCGCGTAGCGGTCCGAGTCGCGGCCCTCCTCGTAGGCGGCCATGAAACCGCGGAAGGTGATGACCGTGCCCGAGGCGGCGAAGACAGCGTCGCGGCCATCGCTGGCGCGCGCACCGATCTTGACGGAGGCCGTCGACCCCCGCGCGTCCGCCATCTGCGAGGCGACGGTGCGCTTCCAGATCAGCTCGTAGAGCTTGAACTGGTCGCCGGAGAGCTCGCGCGCGACCTGCGCGGGGGTACGGAACGAGTCGCCGGCGGGGCGGATCGCCTCGTGCGCCTCCTGGGCGCCCTTGCTCTTGGTGGAGTAGACGCGGGGCGAGCTCGGCACGAACTCGGGGCCGTACAGCTCGGCCGCCTGGCGGCGCGCGGCGTCGATCGCCTGCACGCTCAGCACGGGCGAGTCGGTCCGCATATAGGTGATGTACCCGTTCTCGTACAGTGACTGCGCGGTGCGCATCGTCTGGCGGGAGCCGAGGCGCAGCTTGCGCGAGGCCTCCTGCTGCAGCGTCGACGTCGTGAACGGCGCGGCCGGCTTGCGGGTGTACGGCTTGGTGTCGAGGCTGCGGACGGCGAAGTCCGCGTGCTCGAGCGCGGTCACGAGCGTGCGCGCCGCCGACTCGTCGAGGTGGACCACGGTCGTCGAGGTCAGCGAGCCCTGGTCGTCGAAGTCCCGGCCGGTCGCGACGCGCGCGCCGTCGACGGTCGCGAGCCGCGCGCCGAAGGCGGGCTCGCCGGCGTCGTCGGTCGCGAACTGGGCCTTGACGTCCCAGTAGTCCGCGGCCCGGAACGCCATCCGCTCACGCTCGCGCTCGACGACGAGCCGGGTCGCGACGGACTGCACGCGCCCGGCGGACAGGCCCTGGCGGACCTTGCGCCAGAGCACGGGCGAGACCTCGTAGCCGTACAGGCGGTCGAGGATCCGGCGGGTCTCCTGCGCGTCCACGAGGTGCGCGTCGAGGTCGCGGGTGTTCTCGAGCGCGCGCTGGATCGCCTCGCGCGTGATCTCGTGGAAAACCATCCGGTGCACGGGCACCTTCGGCTTGAGCTCCTGGAGCAGGTGCCACGCGATGGCCTCGCCCTCGCGGTCCTCATCAGTGGCCAGGAAGAGCTCGTCGGCGTCCTTGAGCAGCCGCTTGAGCTCCGCGACCTTCTTCTTCTTGTCCGCATCCACGACGTAGTACGGCTCGAAGCCGTTGTGCACGTCGACGGCGAACTTGCCGAACGGGCCCTTCTTCATATCCGCGGGCAGCTCGGAGGGCTGCGGCAGGTCACGGATGTGCCCGACGCTGGCCTCGACCTCGTAACCGGCGCCGAGGTAGCCGGCGATCGTGCGCGCCTTCGCCGGCGACTCCACGATGACGAGCTTGCGGGACATGCGGACCTGCTTCCTGGGATCTGACGAGGCGGCGAGATGACTGCGCCGCGATCAATGCCGTCGATCGGGCACTCTACGACCTCTCGTCAAGAGGGCCGGCCAGCGCCGTGCCGCGCGACGAGCAGCGCGGCGAACGCCGCGGCGGTGACCGCGACGACACCGAACGCCCCGCCGGCGTACGCCACGAGGAGTTCTGCCCGGGTCTCGAGGTCCCCGGACGTGGTCCACAACCGGTGCAGCGAATACGCGGCCGGCAGCGCCGCCAGGAGCGCCGCGACCAGGAGCAGGATGCCGCCCACGCCCAGCGCGTTCGGCCGCCGACGCCGCGCCGCGCCCGCGCCGCTCGGCACGAGCGGGCGGGCGAACTCGGCCGTCACCGTGGCCGCCGCGCCGTCCGGCTGCCGCGGTCCGGAGGCGGCCGCGAGCGCGCAGGCGAGCCCGCTCCAGGCCAGCACGACGAGCACGGCGGCGACGACGTCGCTCGGCCGGTGCCAGCGCCCGATGAGGGTCGAGACGCCCGTCACGGCCGTGTAGGCCGCGCCGAGCACGGCCGCGGACGGCCGGGCGCGGGGCGGGACGACGAACACGAAGGCTGCCGCCACCGACGCGGCGACCGTCGTGTGCCCGCTCGGCAGCGTGTTGAGGTACCCGGACGCGAACTCGGGCCGGTCGAAGACGAAATTCTTGAGCAGCTGCGTGGTCAGGTTCGCCCCGCCCATGAGCACCGCGACCTGCAGAGCGAGGCCCCACCGGCGGCGAACCACCGCGATGAGCACCGCGACCACGAGCACGAGCGCGACGAAGGGCACCGAGACCACGTCGAGCACCGGCTGGGCGACCTGCCACAGGCGCGTGCGGCCATAGAGGGCGCCGTCGAACGCTGCCTGGTCGACGCGCTGCCCCGCGGCGGACGCGACGAAGATGCGCCACACGAGCCAGACGCCCGCGGCGGAGGCGACGGCCACGGCGAGGCCCAGCAGGACGCCACGGCGCGCGGAGCGGCCCGGCGCCGCGAACGAACGGGGCGCCGGCCGCGAGGCTGCAACGGCTCCGGAGGTACTCACCCACCTACGGTAGGCGACGGCGCGACCCCGGGCGCGTGGTCGAGCAGCACGGCGTGGCCGCCGGCGGCGGCGAGGCACGCGCGCGTGGGGGCATCCGCGTTGATGCACAGCAGGCACCCGCCGCGGCGTCGACGACGGCGCCGGCGCGGCCGCCCAGGCGGGCCGCCTGGAGATCCAGCACGACGATCGACGCGCAGGCCGAGAGCGCGCCGAGCAGCGCGCGCAGCCGGCCGCTGTCGCTGGTCCCGAAGGTGCCCGCCGGCCGCACCGTCGCGGTGATCCAGGCCGGGTCGAGCACCTGGGCGGGCTGGGTCGTCTCCTGCAGGGCGGTACTCATGGTGACCTCCTCCGGGCCGCCCGGAGCGGGCGGCCACAGGACCGAGACTCATCGGCGGCACTGTGAGCCGCCTGGACGCGCCGGCCGCATCGACTGTGAATTGACACCACAGGATCCTCACAGGTACGGGTCAGGTACAGCACAGCGGGCGGGACGAAGGTGGTGTCATGTCCACCACCACAGCCGCCCGCGGGCGCGACCACCTGACCCGCGCGGACGGTTCGCCGATCCGGGCCCTCGTCGTCGACGACGAGCCGACGCTGGGCGAGCTGCTGTCCACCGTCTTGCGGTACGAGGGCTGGCAGGTCGAGTCGGCCCTCACCGGGCACGCCGCGATCAAGGCCGCCAAGGCGATGGACCCCGACGTCATCCTGCTCGACGTCATGCTCCCCGACCTCGGCGGGATCGAGGTGCTGCGGCGCATCCGGCAGACGAACCCGCAGGTGCCCGTCCTGTTCCTGACCGCGAAGGACGCGGTCGAGGACCGCATCGCGGGCCTGACCGCCGGCGGCGACGACTACGTCACGAAGCCGTTCAGCCTCGAGGAGGTCGTCGCCCGCCTTCGATCCCTGCTCCGGCGCACGGGTGCCACGGCCGAGCGCGAGGAGGCGACGCTCGTCGTCGGCGACCTGACGATGGATGAGGACAGCCACGAGGTGACGCGCGCGGGCCAGGAGATCCGGCTGACCGCGACGGAGTTCGAGCTGCTGCGGTTCTTCATGCGCAACCCCAAGCGCGTGCTGTCGAAGGCACAGATCCTCGACCGGGTCTGGCAGTACGACTTCGGCGGCCAGGCCAACATCGTCGAGCTGTACGTCTCCTACCTGCGGCGCAAGATCGACGTCGGCGGCGCGCCCATGATCCACACGTTGCGCGGCGTCGGCTACGTCCTCAAGCCGGCCGACAGCCCCGCCGCCCGGTGAGCGCGGCCCGGCGCCCGCCCGGGGTCCCGCGGGCCCGCTGGACGCTGCGGCGTCGACTCGTGCTCGTGCTGGTCGCCCTGCTCGCAGCGATGGCCGCCACGACCGGGGTCGTCTCGACGCTCGCCCTGCGCGGATCTCTCGTCGGGCAGCTCGACTCCCAGCTCATCGCGGCGAGCGACCGATCCCTGCGGGCGCCCGACCGGTCCACCGAGGGGTCGACGCCGCCCGCGGCGTCGCAGCTCCCGGCCGACGCGCTTCCGCCCGGCCTCAACGTGCCCGGGCAAGGCGCGGGCACGATCAACCTCTTCGTGCACGACGGCACGGCGCGGTCGGGCTACATCGACTCCGCCGGCGACTTCCAGACGCTCACGACGGCGCAGGTCACGGCGCTCGAGGCGATCCGAGCTGACGGTCGCCCGCACTCGGTCGAACTCGGCACGCTCGGCGCGTACCGGGTCGTCGCGTCCACGACCAGCGACGGCGATCTCGTCGTGACCGGACTGTCCACCGAGCAGGCGACCAAGACGGTGCGGGAGTACATGGCCGTCGAGGCGGCCGTCGCCGCGGCCGGCATCCTGCTCGCGCTCGTCGTGGGCAGGATGCTCGTGCGCCGCGAGCTGCGGCCGCTCGACCGCGTCGCGGCGACCGCGACCCGCGTGTCCGAGCTGCCGCTGGACCGGGGCGAGGTCGCGCTGCCCGAGCGCGTCGATCCCGTCGACACCGACGCGGGCACCGAGGTCGGCCAGGTCGGCGCGGCGCTGAACCGGCTGCTCGGCCGCGTCGAGCACGCCCTCGCGGCCCGCCAGGAGAGCGAGACCCAGGTGCGGCAGTTCGTGGCCGACGCGAGCCACGAGCTGCGCACGCCGCTGGCCTCCATCCGCGGCTACGCCGAACTCGTCCGGCACCTGCCCGGCGACCTGCCCCCGGACGCGGTGCGCGCCATGGGCCGGGTCGAGTCCGAGGCGCTGCGCATGACGGCGCTCGTGGAGGACATGCTGCTGCTCGCGCGCCTCGACGCGGGTCGCCCGCTCGGCACGGACGAGGTCGACCTCGCCGCGCTCGCCGTCGACGCCGTCGCGGACGCGCACGCGGCCGGCCCCGACCACGTCTGGCTGCTCGACCTCCCCGGAAGCGGCGGCGCGACCGACTCCGACGACCCGGACGATCTCGACGACGATGACGAGCAGGCCGCTTGCCGGCCGAGCGCCGTCGTCGTCGGCGACGACCATCGCCTGCAGCAGGTGCTGGTCAACCTGCTCTCGAACGCGCGGGTGCACACGCCGGCGGGCACCACGGTGCGCACCACGGTGCGCGCGGACGGCGCCACCGTGACCGTGCGGATCGCCGACGACGGCCCCGGGATCCCCGCGGCACTGCGCGGGCGCCTGTTCCAGCGGTTCACGCGCGGCAACGCCGCACGGTCCCCCGGCGCGGGCTCCACGGGCCTGGGACTGGCGATCGTGCACGCGGTGGTCACCGCCCACGGCGGGACCATCGAGGTCGACCCCGACGCCGTCGGCACCGCGCTGACCGTCACCCTCCCGGCCGCGCCCTGACCGTCCGCGCCTGAACGGCGCCGATCAGGCGTCGGCGCCGGGTCCCGGGTCGACGTCGGGGCGGCGCTCGTCGCCGCTGCCGGGCTGGCCGGGCAGGCGCCCGCGCATCCCGTCGCCGTCGTCCTCGCGCTCGACGTCACCGCGCGGCCCCAGGCCGTCGCGCACGCCGCCGTCTCGCACGCTCGTCGGGCCGCCGGCGTCGTCCCCGGTGGCTCGTCCGACGGCGACCCCGCCCGTGAACGCGATCAGGGCAACCAGCACCGCACCCAGCGCGCCGGCGAGCAGGGGCCGGCGCGAGAGGCGCCGCGTGAGGCCCCGGCGCGGCGGCGCCGGATGACCCGCGTAGCCGCTGGAAGGGACGGCGGGCGCACCGGGCGGGGCCGGCGGCGTCGAATCGGGCTGCGTCGAATCGGGCTGCGTCGGATCGGGCTGCGTCGGATCGGGCTGGGCGCCGGGACGAGTCCCGCTCGGGTCGGTCATGGCTGGTCCTCTCGTGGAGCGAGCTCGCGGGTCGACGCGGGACCGCGCCCGGCCAGCCAGCTGCACGTTCGCCGAGCCTTCCGCGCGCGCCTGCACCGGCGCTGAGGCGAACCTGGACCCGCGCTGTGAAACCGCGCCCCGCCGGTTCGCGACGACTCTCGGACGCACGCGGGCCCGCCTCCCCGAGCGGGGAAGGCGGGCCCGTCGAGCCGGGGAGGGTCAGCTGCCGGGAGGGACCATTCCGGCGGGAAGCTCGCCGGTGAAGCCGCCGCCCAGCTGGGTGCTCTCGTCCGTGTCGGACAGGCTGGTCAGGCTGGCGTCCGTCTCCTCGTCCGAGCCCACGAGGACCTCGGACAGGTCGGCGAGGACGATGTCGTCGCCCTCGGTGACGCCGGAGGTGATCTCGGTCAGCTCCGGGCCGACGGCCCCGGTCGTGACCTCGACGTCGGCGGTCGTCCCGTCGGCCGCCAGGACCTGAACCGTCGCGCTCGACCCAACCACGTGCACGGCCGAGCTCGGCACGGTGAGCGTGTCGTCCTGCTGGCCGACGATGACGGTGGCCTCGGCCGACGCCCCGTTGAACAGCAGCGCGGTGGTGGCGTCGATCGCGATCACGACGGCGTACGTCGGGTCGGAGGAGTCCGTCGACGCGTTCAGCACGCCGATGCTGCTGACCGAGCCGGTCAGGACGTCGGTCGTGCTCGCCACCGTGATCTCGGCGACCTGGCCGACCTCGACGAGGTCGATCGACGCGAGCGGCACCGTGGTGGTGACGACGAAGCCATCGTTGCCGATCACCGTAATCACCGCCGTCGTCGAGGAGGCCGAGACGGTGTCACCGGCCTCGATCGCGACGGCGCCGATCGTGCCGGCGGCCGGGCTGGTGAGGCTGACGCGGTCGAGGTTGCTCTGGGCGACGGCCACGTTGGCCTCGGCCACGCTGACCGCGGCCCGGTCGGCGAGGATCGTCGCCGCGGACGCGACGACTGTGGCCCCGGCGGTCCCGGTCGACGCCGTCGACGCCGTCGACGCCGTCGACGAGGCATCCGACGTCGGCGCCGTGGCCGTCGTGGTCCCGGTCGGGGTCGCGCTCGCCGTCGAGCCGGTGGCGGTGCTGCCGGTGGTGGGCATCGCGGTGGTGGGCGTCGCGGTGGTCGGCGTCCCGGTCGTGGGAGTTCCGGTCGTGGGAGTCCCGGTCGTGGGAGTCCCCGTCGTCGAGCTACCGGTCGCCGCGACCGCGACCTGCGCCGCCGTGACGGCAGCCTGCGCGGCGGTCACTGCGCCGTCGAGCGTGCCGGCCAGCGTCGTGAGTGCTTGCTGGGCGTCGTCGACGCTCGTCTGGTTCGCGAGCACGGCGGTGATCGCGGCCTGGCAGTCCGCGAGCGCGGTCGCCGTCTCGTCATCGCCGGCCGGGGTCGGCGCGGGATCGTCCGCGTCGGCCTCGGCGGCCGGGTCGTCGGTCGCGGGGTCGTCGGTCGCGGGGTCGTCCGTCGTCGCGTCGTCGGACGTCGCGTCGTCGGTCCTCGCCGCGGTGAACGCAGCGCAGACCTCCTGCGAGTCCGTGACGCTCGCCGAGCTCGTCGCGAGCGCCGCGGCCGTGACGTCGTACTGAGCGAGCAGCGCGTCCTGGGCAGCCGCGACCGCGGCGACCGCCGTCGTCACCCCGGCGAGCGCAGCCGTGGCGGCCGCCGCGGCGGCAGGGTCGGTGGTGGCGGCGGGGGCCGTGCTCGTCGTGCTGGCCGACGACGGCGCGCTCGTCGTGGCCGTGGCCGTGGCCGTGCTCGGGCTCGTGGTCGTGGTCGTGGTCGCGCCCGTGCTGGTGCTCGCGGTCGTGGCCGTGGTGCTCGTGGTGGCCGTCTGCGACTCCAGGTCGGACGCCAACAGATCGGACGCCTGCGTCAGGGACTCCTGCGCGTCGTCGACCGCCTCCTGGAGATCCGCCGTGTCGAGCGTCGCGAGCACGTCTCCGGCCGCCACGGTGTCGCCCACCGAGACCGCGACGCTCGCCACGGTTCCCGCCACGTCGAACGAGGCGTCGTACAGCCCGGCGGACGCGACCGATCCGGTGAGGTCGAGCGTCTGCTCGACCGACCCGATCGACGCGGCGGCGGTGCGATAGGTCGGCCCGGTGTCGCGGGTCGCTGCGAGCGCGACCCCGCCGCCGGCGAGGCAGAGCGCCAGCACGGCGGCCCCGCTCGCGTACATCCGGCGACGCCGCGTCCTGCGGCGGGCCGCGAGCTTGCGTCCCGACATGCGCTCAGTCATTGCTCGGCGCGCTTCCGGACCGGGCGCCACCCATGCCACCGAAGCCAGTCGAGCACCCGTCGTCGCCCGCCGTGGAGAGCACCAGCGACGTCGCGGTCAGCTGGCCGCTGTCGTCACTCTCGCCCTGGGCGACGGCGCACAGGCCGACGGCGATGGCCGAGGCGTCAGCCGCCGCGGTGGTCGTGTACGCGGTCGCGGCGTCGACCGTCACCGTCGCGCTCGAGGTCGTGTCGTCCTGCGCAGTCACCTGGACGGTGATCGTGCTGGCGTCGACGGCCGTGACCAGCCCGGTGGTGAACTGGCCGAAGCCGCCCATCCCGCTCGGCATGTCCGTCGGCATATCAGTAGGCATGTCCGCGGGCATGTCGGTCGGCATGTCCGTCGGCATCTCGCCGCTGGGCATCTCGCCGCTGGCCATCCCCCCGCCGAACCCCGCCCCGGCGGCGCACTCGCCGTCGACGGGCGCCGAGATCGCGATGCTCGTCGCCGCGGCCGCGACCGCGGCGTCGTCGGCCGCATCGTCGGCGGAGGCCGAGATCGCGACGACGCACGAGCCGACGGAGACCTGGGCGAGCGCCGCCGCCAGGGTCTGCGTGATGGCCGTGTCGGCCGAGTAGGTGACCGCCGTCTGGGAGTCGCTGCCCTGGACCTGCAGCACGGCGCCGGTGATCGCGGCTATCGTGCCGGTCACGCCGCCGCCGCCCGGCATCTCGCCGCCGGCTTCACGACCGCCGGCCTGCGCGCCGTCGTCCGCGGACGCGGCCTCGCTCGGGGTGGCGTCGGACGTGCTGGCGGACGAGTCGCCCGAGCAGCCGGTCAGCGCGAGCAGGAGCACGACGGCCGAGGCCGAGAGGACGAGCCGCGAGCGGGTGCGGGTGGGGGAAAGGCGTGACATGAAGGTCTCCTTGACGTTGGACGACGGCAGTAGTGGGGGGTGCTACTCGCTGCGGAGCGCATCGATCGGGGCGAGTCGAGCGGCTCGGGTGGCCGGGTAGACACCGAAGGTGAGGCCGATCGCCATCGCGACCGCGATCGAGCCGACGACCGCCGGCTGGGAGATCACGATGGAGGTGTCGAGCAGGTCCGGAAGCAGCCTGGCGGCGACGATCCCGAGCACGGCGCCGAGGATCCCGCCGGCGAGGCCGAGCACGGTCGCCTCGACGAGGAACTGGCGCCGGATCGCCCACGGCGGCGCGCCGAGCGCCTTGCGGAGCCCGATCTCGCGGGTCCGCTCGGTGACGGACACCAGCATGATGTTCATGACGCCGATGCCGCCGACGAGCAGCGACAGGCACGCGATCCCGGTGAGCAGGATCGTCAGCGTCCGGTAGACGGCCGTCGCGGTGCTCACGAGCGAGTCCTGGCTGTTGATCGAGAAGTCGGCGCTGTCCGCGTCGGTGATCGAGTGCAGGTTGAGCAGCAGGGACTCGGCCTCCTGGTTCGCCGCGGAGAGCAGGTCGGCCGACGCCGCCTGGAGGTAGATCGTGGACACCGAGTTCTTCGCCGTCCCTCCCACGACCTGGTCGGCCATCGTGGACATCGGGATCACCGCCATGTCGTCGAGGTCGCTGGTGGAGCTCGCGCCCTCCTCGGTCAGCACGCCGACCACCGAGAAGGTGATGGCCTCGATGGTCACGGTCTGCCCGACGGCGTCGGTCGCGCCGAACAGCTCGGTCGCGGTCTCCGAACCGAGCACGACCACGGCCGCACCGGCCTCGTCGTCGGCATCCGTGAAGAACGAGCCGGACGCAAGCTCGCGGGCCCGGACCTCGGTCCACGCGGCCTCGGTGCCGATCACGGTCGTGGTCCAGTTGGTCTCGCTGGTCTCGACCGACAGGGAGCTCGTCTTCTCGGCCGCGACCGCCGCGATGTCGGGCGCGTTGACCTCGGAGGCGAGCGCCTGCGCGTCGGACCGCGTGAGCGTGGCGCTCGAGCCGAAGCCGCCGCGCACGCCCGAGCTGTCGGTGCTGCTGCCCGGCGTGACGATCAAGAGGTTGCTGCCGAGCGCGCTGATCTGCTCGCTCACGTCCTTCTGCGTGCCGAGGCCGAGGCCCACGGTGAGGATCACCGCGGCGATGCCGATGAGGATGCCGAGGACGGTCAGGGTCGAGCGCAGGCCGTGGGCGCGGACTGCGGCGAGCCCGGTGCGCAGGGTCTCAATCCAGGTCATCGCGTCACCTCGTCGGTGTGGACGACGCCGTCGCGCACCCACACGATGCGGGCCGCCCGCTCGGCGACCTCCAGCTCGTGGGTGATCAGGACGATCGTGCGGCCCTGCGCGTGGAGCTGGTCGAACAGCGCGAGCACGTCGAGCGTCGAGGTGGAGTCGAGGTTTCCGGTCGGCTCGTCGGCCAGGAGCAGCGCCGGTTCCCCGACGAGCGCCCGCGCCACCGCGACGCGCTGCTGCTGCCCGCCCGAGAGCTCCCCGGGCCTGTTCTGCAGCCGGTCCCCGAGCCCGACGCGCTCGAGCGCCGCGGTCGCCCGCGTCTTGCGGTCGTGTCGCTGTACGCGCCCGTACACGAGCGGGAGCTCGACGTTGCGCAGGGCCGACAGCGACGGCAGCAGGTTGAACTGCTGGAAGACGAACCCGATCCGGCGGTTGCGGATCTCCGCCAGCTCGGCCTCGTCGAGCTCGCTGACGTCCTCGCCGCCGAGGCGGTAGCTCCCCCGCGTCAGGACGTCGAGGCAGCCGATGATGTTCATCAGCGTCGACTTCCCCGAGCCGGACGGACCCATGATCGCCACGTACTCGCCCGCGGAGATCTCGAGGTCGATGCCGCGCAGCGCCTCGAACTCGATCGAGCCGGTGCGGTAGGTCTTGCCCGCGTCCGCAAGCTCGATGACGGGCTCCGGGCGTCCGCTGCGGGCCAGGAGCGACGCCGCGGCGCCGGCCGGGTCGGCCGTCAGGACGTCAGCCATTGTTCTGCCCACCCGGGCCCATGCCGGCGGGCAGGTCGGCGGGGTCGAAGCCCTCGGGCAGCTCGCCCGGGGTGAAGCCCTCCGGCAGCTCGCCCATCCGGTCCTCCCCGGTCGTCTGCTGCGAGGTCTGCACGACGGTCACGAGCACCTCGTCGCCTTCGACCAGGCCTGTAAGGATCTCGGTCATCGAGTCGACCGTGGCCCCGACGGTGACGGCGGTCGTGACGTCGGCGCCGTCGGCGCCGGCCTGCGTGACCGTCGACTCGCCGTCCACGGTGCGCACGGCGGCGCTGGGGACGGTGAGGACGTCGGTGCGCCGCTCGTAGACGATCACGACGTCCACCGCGACGCCGTCGAAGAGCCCCTCGGGGGTCCCCGTCACCGCGACGACCACGGGGTAGGTGGCGACGCCCGACGAGGCCGTCGCGATGAGGCCGATCTCGCTCACGGTGCCGAAGATCGGCGCCTCCGCGCCGTCCAGGGTGATCTCCGCCTGGTCGGCGACCGCGATCAGCGCGACGTCGGAGTCGTCGACCGTGACGTCGACCTCCCAGGAGTCCGTGCCGACGATGGTGAACTGCGCCGTGGAGGTGCTGGTGGTCGTCGAGCCGGTGGAGGCCCCCATCGACCCGGTCGAGGAGTCCGCCGCGTCCGAGCTCGATGAGCTGGACGAGCTGGAGCCCGTGACGGCGTCGCCGACCTCGACGCCGACCGCGGTCAGCAGCCCGGCGACCGGGGCGACCAGCGTCGCGTCCGCCATCGCCGCCTCGGCCTCGTCCACCGCGGCCTGCGCGACGTCGACGGCGGCGGAGTTCGACTCGATCTGCGAGTCCGACTCGTCCGTGCCGTCGGCGTCGTCCTCGCTATCGGACAGCTTGGCCTGCGCGGAGGCCAGCGTGGCCTTGGCCTTGAGTAGGTCCGCGTTCAGGGTCAGCGTGTCGATCGTCGCGAGGGTCTGGC
This sequence comes from Pengzhenrongella sicca, assembly GCF_017569225.1. GTDB lineage: Bacteria > Actinomycetota > Actinomycetes > Actinomycetales > Cellulomonadaceae > Pengzhenrongella > Pengzhenrongella sicca. The sequence continues at coordinate 296,951 of NZ_CP071868.1, read as the reverse complement.
CGGCGGTGACTGTCTGGCCGACCGCGACGGCGACGGCGGTGACCGTCCCGCTGGCTGCGAAGCTCACGTCCTCCTGCACCGTCGGCGTCAGGGTCCCGCTCGCGGCGACGCTCTGCTCCATCGTGGTCAGGCTCGCGGCCACGGACTGGGTCGTCGGCCCGGTCGACGCGGCGGCGGCGGTCGTGTCCCGGACCCCGAACCAGTACACGCCGCCGCCCGCGACCAGAACGACGAGGATCCCGGCGACCACCCGGGTCCGCGGACGGATCCGCCTCAACAGCTTGCGCATGATTTTCCTCACGACGTCGCAGCACCTCAACGTCGCCGAAACTAGGCACCCGCACTGTGGCACCCCTAGCGCGAACCCATGCGCTACCTGTGAATCGTCTGGCCGGGCTAGCTCCGCAGCAGCAGGCCGTCGCGCACGAGGCCCCGCACCGCGGGCAGGACGTCCGCGGCGACGTCGTCGGCCGCGACGTCGAGCACCGCCGCCAGGCCGCGCAAGAGCGACCCGACCGCGAGCTCGCCGTCGCACGCGCCGACGAAGCCCGCGAGCGCGGTCCCCGCCTGGACGGCGCGCCCGAGCCCGCCGCCCTGGCGCAGCAGCACGACCGTCGGGTCCGGGCTGCCGGGGGTGAGGTAGCGCTCCTCCGTCACGTCGGCGGCCACCCTCAGGTGCGCCGCCGCGAGCGCGGCGTCGTCGGTGGCCTCGAGCCAGTCGTGCGCGGCGAGGCTCTCGGCGAGGTGCCCGCCGAGGGGCTGGTGCACCGTCCCGGTGTGCTCCTCGAGGCGGCGCAGGCTGGGCGGGCCCGCGAGCGGGCGGCGCAGGGTGAGGATGCCGAAGCCGATCGCCGCGACGTCGCGCGACGCGAAGTCGTCCAGCCAGGCGGCGTACAGGGCGTCCCAGCCCGGCCGGTCGCGGTCCGGCGTCGCCCCGCCGTCGCGGATCCAGGTCTCGGCGTACTCGGCCGGGTCCTGCAGCTCGCGCTGGATCACCCAGCCGTCGAGGCCCGACTCGTCGAGCCACGCGCCGACCCGCTCGTCCCAGTCCTCGCCGGCGCGCACCTCCCAGTTGCCGAGCAGCTGCGCGACGCCGCCCGGCGCGAGCACGGCGCCGACGCCGGTCACGAGCTCGCGCACGATCGCGTCGCCCGCGCGGCCGCCGTCGCGGTACTCGTACGCGGGCACGCCGGCAGCGCGCGGGGTGATCACGAACGGCGGGTTCGACACGACGAGGTCGAAGCGCTCGCCCGCGACCGGCTCGAGCATCGACCCGGACCGCAGCGCGATCCGGTCGGGCCCGAGCCCCGCCAGCGCGGTGTTGAACCGCGCGAACTCGAGCGCGCGGGCCGAGATGTCCGTCCCGACGACGGCGTGGGCGTGCCGCGAGGCGTGCAGCGCCTGGATGCCGCAGCCCGTGCCGAGGTCGAGCACGCGCTCGCGCGGGTCGCGCACGGTGACCTGAGCGAGCGTCGTCGACGCCCCGCCGACGCCGAGCACGTGGTCGGTCCGCAGCGCCCGGCCGGTCGCCAGCTCGCCGAGGTCGGACGCGAGCCACCAGTCGACCGTGCCCGCGGCGTCGGACGCCTCGTAGGGTCGCAGGTCGACGACGGCGCGCACCGGGTCGTCCGGTCCGGAGCCGGCGGCCTCGACCAGGCCGAGCCGCGCGGCGCCGTCGGTGCGCAGGCGCGGCAGCGCGGCGTCGACGGCGCGGCGGGGTGCGTCGGCGCCGAGCACGAACAGCCGCACGAGCGCGGCGACGCCCGCGTCCGCCCCCGAGCGTGCAGCCTGCGTGGCGCGCAGCGCCGGCAGCCGCTCCTCGCGGTGCAGCGCGGCAGCCGCGAGGGGGCCGAGCAGCGCCTCGACGGCGGGCACCGTGTAGCGGGTCGCCGCGAGATCGGCGCGCAGCGCCTCGAGCTCGGTGGCGTCGGCGTGCGGGGCGCTGGACTGGGACGGGGCGATGCTCACCGGGCCATTGTCCCAGCCCCCGGCGGACCCTCCGCGGTCAGGTCCGCAGGTGGGCCGCCTCCTGCTCGAGCCGCGCCTGCAGGTCGACCTTCGCCGCGTGCAGCCGCGACCAGATGACCGAGCCGAACGCGACCGACGCGGCGACGAGCGCGATGGCCAGGCGCAGCGTCGTGTTCGCGTCGGCGCCGACGCTCACCGCGACGACGGCCGGCGCGATCAGCAGCGCGACCAGGTTCATCACCTTGATGAGCGGGTTGATCGCCGGCCCGGCCGTGTCCTTGAACGGGTCGCCGACGGTGTCGCCGATGACGACCGCCTCGTGCGCCGGGGAGTTCTTGCCGCCGAAGTTGCCGTCCTCGACGATCTTCTTCGCGTTGTCCCACGCGCCGCCCGCGTTCGCCAGGAACACGGCCATCAGGACGCCGGTCGCGATCGCGCCGGCGAGGAACCCGGCGAGCGGGCCCACGCCGAGCCCGAAGCCGACGGCGATCGGGGCCGACGCCGCGAGCAGCCCCGGGGTCGCGAGCTCACGCAGCGAGTCCCGCGTGCAGATGTCGACGACGCGGGCGTACTCGGGCCGCACCTCGCCCGTCATGATCCCCGGGTTCTCCCGGAACTGGCGCCGCACCTCGAACACGATCGCCCCGGCGGCGCGCGTGACGGCGTCGATCAGCAGGCCCGAGAACAGGAAGACCGTCGCGCCGCCGAGGATCACCCCGACGAGGGTGATGGGCGAGATGATGTCGTACGCCATCATGGCCGTGGCGATCTGGCCGGGGTTGGCCGCCGCGTCGCCGAGGTCGGCGATCGAGGTGCGCACGGTGTCGGAGTACGAGCCGAACAGCGCCGTGGCGGCGAGCACCGCCGTCGAGATCGCGATGCCCTTGGTGATCGCCTTCGTGGTGTTCCCGACGGCGTCGAGGTCGGTGAGGACCTGCGCGCCCTCGGGCGTGACGTCGCCCGACATCTCGGCGATGCCCTGCGCGTTGTCGCTCACGGGTCCGAACGTGTCCATCGCGACGATGACGCCGACCGTGGTCAGCAGCCCGCAGCCGGCGAGCGCGATGAGGAACAGCGAGAGCAGGACCGAGCCGCCCGAGAGCAGGAACGCGGCGCAGATCGCCGCGGCGATGATGCCCGCGGTGTACACGGCGGACTCAAAGCCGATGCCGATGCCGGAGAGCACGACCGTCGCGGCGCCCGTCAGCGAGGTCCGGGCGACGTGCAGGGTGGGCTTGGACGTCGTGCCGGTGAAGTACCCGGTGAGCCACAGGATGACCCCCGCGAGGACGATGCCGATGAGCACGGCGCCCGCCGCGACGACCCGCGGGTCGCCCCCGTTGCCCGCGAGCTCGCCGCCGATGCCCGGCAGGTCGGCGAAGCTGGCCGGCAAGTAGACGAAGGCCGCGAGCACCGACAGCGCCGCGGCCACGAGAGCGGAGATGTAGAACCCCCGGTTGATCGCGGCCAGCCCGCTCTCGTTGCCGCGCACCCGCGTGATCGCGATGCCGAGCACGGCGGTGATCGCCCCGATCGCCGGCACGATCAGGGGGAACACCAGGCCCTGCTCGCCGAACGCGGCCTTGCCGAGGATGAGCGCCGCGACGAGCGTCACGGCGTACGACTCGAACAGGTCGGCGGCCATGCCCGCGCAGTCGCCGACGTTGTCGCCGACGTTGTCGGCGATCGTCGCCGCGTTGCGCGGGTCGTCCTCCGGGATGCCCTGCTCGACCTTGCCGACCAGGTCGGCCCCGACGTCGGCGGCCTTGGTGAAGATCCCGCCGCCCACGCGCATGAACATCGCGAGCAGCGCGGCACCGAAGCCGAAGCCCTCGAGCACGGCGGGCGCGTCGCCGCGGTAGATCAGCACGACGCTCGCGGCACCCGCCAGCCCCAGCCCGACCACGCACATGCCGACGACGCCGCCGGTCCGGAACGCGATGCGGGCGCCGGCGGCCCGGCCGTCGGGCGCCGAGGCGACTGCCGCGACCCGCACGTTCGCGCGCGTCGCCAGCCACATCCCGAGGTACCCGATGGCGGCCGAGAAGCCCGCCCCGAGGAGGAAGAACGCCGAGCGCCCGACCTTGATCCCGGTCTCGCCGGGCAGCAGGAACAGGAGCAGGAACACGATCGCGACGAACCACGCGAGCGTCTTGAACTGCCGATGCAGGTACGCGGAGGCACCCTCCTGGATCGCCGTGGCGATCTCCTGCATCTTCTGCGTGCCCTCGCTCGCGGCGAGCACCTGTCGACGCAGCACGATCGCGAAGACGAGGCACGCGACGGCGATGGCGGCTACACCTGCAACGATGGTGAGGCTCGTTGAACCGAGCGTGAGCATCCGTCCTCCTTGGCGACTGTGCGGTCGTTGGCGGGTCCCCTGAACCACCCGGCCTCGTTGCCGTGCGGACGCGCCGAAGTCTAGTCAGACGAATCGCTGGATCAGGCGGAGAGCGCGCCCTCGAGCGTCGCGTGAATCATGAAGACCTGGGTCAGTGCGGTGATCCGGAAGACCTTCATGACCTTCTCCTGGTCGATGACCAGCAGCAGCCGGCCGCCGAACCCGCGGATCTTCTTCAGCGCGCCGACGAGGACGCCGAGGCCGGTCGAGTCGAGGAAGCCGACTCCGGTGAGGTCGATGATGAGGTCGGTGTGCTCGGCGTCGATCAGTTCCGCGAGCTTTTCGCGCAGCACGGAGGCCGTGTAGACGTCGATCTCGCCGACGACCTCCACGACCGTGTAGTCACCCCGCTCGTGACTGGTGACCGAAACCTCCATGGGCACTACTCCTTCAATCGAAGAGCATCTAACCAAAGTGCCGCCGGTGTGTGCGCGAGGCCGCGCGATACGCCCGTCGGTGACCTGTATGCGCCGGGAGACACCACCCGTCCGGCCCAACGGCCGGTGCCGTCGGCGAGACGCTGCCATCGAAGGACGCTGCCGTCGATGGGACAATGCACGGATGGTCTGCGGTGGGTGACTCGGAGCGGCTGCTCGACGTGCTGCTCGCGGGCGGGCGCCGGGCCGATCGGCTCACCCATGTCGAGCGCATCCCGGCGCGCACCGGGGAGCAGGTGGACTGGCCGGCCTGGGCGGACACGTCGCTGGTGGCGGGCTACCGCGCGCTCGGGGTGGAACGGCCGTGGCGGCACCAGGTCGAGGCGGCCGACGCCGCGTGGGCGGGCCGGCACACCGTGCTGGCCACGAGCACGGGGTCCGGCAAGTCGCTCGCGTTCTGGCTCCCCGCGCTCTCGGCGGTGCGCGCCGACATCGGGGCCGGCCTGCTCGACCCGGGCCGCATCGAGTCGGTGCAGCGCCGCGGGTCGGTCCTGTACCTGTGCCCGACGAAGGCGCTCGCGGCCGACCAGCTCACGGCCCTCGACCGCCTGCTGACCGCGGCGCACTCGCGCGACGTGCGCGTGGCGACGTGCGACGGCGACACCGCGATGGCCGAACGGCGCTGGGTCCAGGACTACGCCGACGTGGTGCTGACGAACCCCGACTTCCTGCACTTCTCGCTCCTGCCCGGCCACCGGCGCTGGGCGCGCCTGCTCGCGTCCCTGCAGTACGTCGTCGTCGACGAGTGCCACGCGTTCCGGGGGGTCTTCGGGGCGCACGTCGCCGCGGTGCTGCGCCGGCTGCGGCGCCTCGCCGCGCACTACGGCACCGGCCCGGGCCCGACGTTCGTGCTCGCGTCCGCGACGACGTCGGACCCGGCGGCGAGCGCCTCCCGGCTGCTCGGGGTCGATGCCGCCGACGTCGTCGCGATCACGCACGACACCTCGCCGGCCGGGCGCAAGACGTTCGCCCTGTGGCAGCCGCCGGAGCTGCCCGGCACGCAGGCGCCGTGGTCGCGCGCGCCGCTCGCCGTCGACCCGTGGGCGACCGGCGCCTCGGACGAGGCCGTCGTCGATGTCGACATCGACGTCGTCGACGGCGAGCGCCCCCGCCGGTCGGCGACGGCCGAGATCGCGGAGCTGCTCGCCGACCTGACGGTCGCGGGGGCGCGCAGCCTCGCGTTCACGCGCTCGCGCCGCGCCGCGGAGTCGGTCGCGATCGTGACCCAGCGCCACCTCGCCGCGGTCGACCCCTCGCTCGCGGGGCAGGTCGCGGCGTATCGCGGCGGCTACCTGCCCGAGGAGCGGCGCGCGCTCGAGTCATCGATCCGGACCGGGCGACTGCGGGCGCTGGCGACGACCAACGCGCTCGAGCTCGGCGTCGACATCTCGGGCCTCGACGTCGTGCTCATCGCGGGCTGGCCCGGCACCCGGGTGTCGCTGTGGCAGCAGGCGGGGCGCGCGGGGCGCGCCGGCGCCGACGGCCTGGTGGCTCTCGTCGCGCGCGAAGACCCGCTGGACACGTTCCTCGTGCACCACCCTGAGGCGATCTTCGCCGCGCCCGTCGAGGCGACGGTGTTCGACCCCGCGAACCCGTACGTCCTCGCCCCGCACCTGTGCGCGGCCGCGGCCGAGCTGCCGCTGCGCGCCGAGGAGCTCGGCCTGTTCGGCCCGGACACGCGCGAGCTGTTGGACGTGCTGGTCGAGCGGGGCGCCCTGCGTCGGCGCGCGTCGGGCTGGTACTGGACGCGCCACGACAGCGCCGCACGCCTGACCTCGCTGCGCGGCACGGGCGGCGACCCGGTGCGGGTGGTCGAGGAGGAGACCGGCCGCATGCTGGGGACGGTCGACTTCGCGGCGGCCGACGCGACGGTCCACCCCGGGGCCGTCTACACGCATCAGGGCATCACGTTCGTGGTCACCGAGCTGCACCTGGACGACGCCGTCGCGCTCGTCGCGCGCCGCGACGTCGACTTCGGCACGTGGGCCCGCTGGCAGACGTCGATCGACATCCGCTCAACCCGCGACGAGCGCGACTGGGGGCCGGTGACCTGGGGTTTCGGCCAGGTCGACGTCGCCACGCAGGTGCTCAGCTTCCAGCGCAAGCGCATCCCCGACCTGCTCGTGCTCGGCTCGCAGGAGCTCGACCTGCCGGTGCAGACCCTCACGACGGCCGCGGTCTGGTGGACGGTCCCCGCGGCCGTGCTGGCCGAGGCGGGCATCACGGCCGAGCTCGCCCCCGGGGCGCTGCATGCGGCGGAGCACGCGTCGATCGGCCTCCTGCCGCTGCTCGCGACGTGCGACCGCTGGGACCTCGGCGGGGTGTCGACCGAGATGCACGTCGACACCGAGCGGGCGACGGTCTTCGTGTACGACGGGTACCCGGGCGGCGCGGGCTTCGCCGAGCGCGGCTTCCACCTCGGGGCCACCTGGCTGCGCGCGACCCGCGAGGCGATCGCGGGCTGCCGCTGCGCCACGGGCTGCCCCGCGTGCATCCAGTCGCCCAAATGCGGCAACGCGAACAACCCGCTCGAGAAGGCCGCGGCGATCCGCCTCCTGGACGCGGTGCTCGCCTACGCGCCGGAGCCCGGAGAGGCCGGCCTGAGCGCAAGCACGGCCGAAACGCCGAGCTGAGGTAGTTCATCTGCGGCGAGGTAGTCCGTTCGCGGCGAGGTAGTCCCTTAGCGGCGAGGTAGTCCCTTAGAAGGGACGAACTCGACGCGCGGGGACGAACTCGACCGGATCGACAGCCACGTACCGCTCCGGCACGTCGTGCGTCGGCGACCTGCCGGACCACGTCAGCCGGCGGCCGAGGCGGGTCCCGCTCGCGCGCTCGCAGTGGCGGTGCCGAGTCCTCCGGGCACCGACGCGCTCACCCGGACGACGCCGCCGCCCAGCACGCGGCAGGCGGTGAGGGTTGCCCCGTTCGCGCTCACTACCTGGCCGGCGAGGTCACAGGCCGAGCCGTCGAGCCCGCTTGGGCCGCCCGGGCCGTCCGGTGCACGAACGTCCGGGCCATCCGGGCCGTCCGGTGCACGAACGTCCGGGCCATCCGGGCCACGAACGAGGGCCTCGGCGGCCGCGAGCGCCCCGAGGTCCGCCGCCGCCTGCGCCGCACCACGGGCGGCCTGCGCCCGGGCAACCAGCGCCAGCGCGGCGATCAGCACGAGCGTCACCGCCACGAGGCCGAGCACGAGCACGGTGCCTGCGCCCCGCTCGCCCCCGCCCCGCTCACCCGCGGCAGGTTCGCCCGCGGCAGGTTCGCCCGCGCCACGTTCGCCCGCGGCACGCGTGCGCGCGACACGCGTACCCGGGCCAGCAGTACGGGTCGTCACGGCTCGACCCGGGCGCTCGCGGACGCGTGGGCGTGCAGCGGGCCCGCGCCGAACGGACCCGCGGCGATGGGCCGGCTGACCGTGACCGTCACCCAGCCGTCGGTGCCGGTGCCGGTGCCGGTGACCGCCACCGTCGCGCCGTCGCCTGCGAGCCGCTCCGCGATCGCGGCGATCTCGGCGGCGGTCTCCCCGAGCGCAGCGGCGCGCGCGCCGGCACGGGCCGCGTCTGCGCACCGCAGCTGGCCGGCCGCGGCTGCGCCGAGCACCAGCAGTGCGAGGAGCAGGAGCGTCACGGCCGGCAGCGCGACGGCGAGCTCCGCCGTGACGCTGCCGGCCTCGCGGCGGCGAACCGGCCCGCGCCCGCTCACAACGACAGCGCCCGCTCGATGATCCCGAGCAGCAGCCCGCGGACGGCGTCGCCGCGCAGGATGACGATGAGCAGGCCCGCGAACCCGGCCGCCGCGACGGTCGCGATCGCGTACTCGGCGGTGGCCATGCCGGCGTCCGCCCCCTGCCGCCGGAGCCGGCGGGCGAGCGGGGCGAAGCGGTGCGGGTGGACGTGGTTGACCATGGTGATCCCTTCCTCGGGTGGTGGACGAGCCCCCACCGTGCGCGAGTCGCCGCCCGCCGCGCGCGACCGGGCCGTCCCCCGGGGGACGAGCGCGCACCCTCGCGGCCTGGGGGTGGGTCAGCAAGGTGGTCAGCGAGGTGGGTCAGCGGGGGGCAGCACGGTGGGTCAGCGGGAGGTCAGCCGGATGGTCAGCCGGATGGTCAGCCGGATGGTCAGCCGGATGGTCAGCCGGATGGTCAGCCGGATGGTCAGCCGGATGGTCAGCCGGATGGTCAGCCGAGCACCCCGGCCGCGAGGGACGCGATCACCGGCACCAGCCCGATGAGCACGAACGCCGGCAGGAAGCACAGGCCGAGCGGCAGGACGAGCAGGACGCCCAGCCGCCCGGCGGCCTCCCGCGCCTGGACCCGGCGCGCGCGCCGCACGCGGTCGGCCGTCGCGCGCAGCGCCGGGCCGGGGGTCGCGCCCGTCGCCCACGTCGGCGCGAGCCCGTCGACCAGGGGCGCGAGCCACGCTGGGGCGCCGCTCCACGCCGCGCTCCAGTCGGCGCCCAGGGTCAGCGCCGACGCGGCCCGCACCAGCGCCTCGGCGTCGGCCGCCTGCCCGACGGCGCCCACGGCGCGCGGCAGGCTCGCCCCGCTCGCGATCGCGACGTCGACCAGGTCGAGCAGCACGACGAGGTCGAGTCGAGCCGGCGCGGGCCGGGCGCCCGGACGGCCGCGCCGGGCTGCGGCGGACGGACGGCGACCGTCACGGCGCGCTGCGAGGGGCCCGCCCAGTCCCCGCAGCCGCACCCGCGACCGGACCGCGGCCCACGGCGCGCCCGCACCGAGCAGGCATGCAGTAACCACGACGAACAGCCTCACGACCCCGTCCCGCGGCGCACCGCCGCGCGCACGAGCCGCGCGATCCACCACCGGCCGACGGCCAGCAGCGCGAGCCCGGCGAGCAACGCCGCCGTTCCCGCGCCCCCGCCCAGCAGCACCCCGATCGGGTCGGCGCCGACGGCCGCACCGAGCGCGACCCCGAGCACCGGCAGGGCGGTGAGCACCCATGCCGTCGAGCGCGGCCCGGCAAGGGCAGCGCGCCGCTCACCCTCGGCCTCCCCGGCCTCGCCAAGCGCGGCCGCGACGCGCTCGAGCACCGGCGCGAGCGGCGCGCCGAGCGCCCCCGCCAGCCGCCCGGCCGCGAGGACGGCCACGACATGCGCGTGCCCGCCCGTGCCGACGAGCGCCTCGAGCTGATCGGGACGCGGCAGCCCGGTCGGGCCGACGGCGACGCCGAGGGTGCGTTCCCACGCCTGCCGCGGATCGGCTCCCGCCCGCAGCTGGGACGCGACCTCGACGACGACGACGGCCAGGTCGGCCGCGGCGCCCGCCCTGCCCCTAGCGCCGGCGCCGACTCCGACATGAGCCCGGCCACCGGCACCGGCAGCCCGACCACTGGCTCCGACGCGAACACCCACGCCGGCGCGACCGCCGCCGCGGCCCTCGATCCGACCTCGCGGGGCCGCGAGCGCGCGCGGGGCGCGTCCGCACGGTCCGCGCAACGCCAGCACCGCGGCGGCGATCGCCGCCGCGAGCAGGATGCTCACGGCGCCGGCCCGCTCCCCAGCCGCTCGGCGAGCCGCGGCCAGCCCGGCCCGCGCTCAACCGGCCCGGACCCCGCCCCGGCCGCCCTGAGCGCCGCCGAGACCCGGAGCTCGCCGTCCGGCGCTCGCGCGACCACCGCGACCTCGGCCACGTACCGGCGCCCGCCGTCGCGGCGCAGGTGCACGACGGCGTCGAGCGCGCTCGCCGCCTGCGCCGCCACGGCGGCACGGTCCAGGCCCGCGAGGGCCGCGAGCGCCTCGAGCCGGGCGGGTACGTCCGCCGCGGTGTTCGCATGCACGGTCGCCCAGCCGCCCTCGTGCCCGGTGTTCAGGGCGGTGAGCACCTCCCGGACCTCGGCCCCGCGGCACTCCCCCAGCACGATGCGATCGGGCCGCATCCGCAGCGCCTGCCGGACGAGATCCGGCAGCCCCACCTCCCCCACCCCCTCGACGTTCGCCCGCCGGGCGAGCAGCCGGACCACGTGCGGGTGGTCGGGCTCCAGCTCGCCTGCCTCCTCGATGCAGACGATTCGCTCGGTCGGCGGCACGAGCGCGAGCAGGGTCGCGAGCAGGGTCGTCTTGCCCGACCCCGTCGCACCCGAGACCAGCACGTTCGCCCGCTCGGCCACCAGCGCCCGCAGCACCGGCTCGAACGCTGCCGCGACGCCACCGGCGGCCACGAGCCCGGCCAGCGTGAACGCCCGCGGGCGCAGGACCCGCAGCGACAGCAGGGTGCCGCCGCCCGCGACCGGCGGCAGCACGGCGTGCAGGCGCGTGCCGTCGGGCAGGCGCGCGTCGACCAGCGGGCTCGCGTCGTCCAGCCGCTGGCCGCCGGCGGCCGCCAGCCGGACCGCGAGCGCCCGCACCTGCGCCGGCGTCCCGAGGTCGACCGCGGTCCGCTCGAGCCGGCCCGCGCGCTCGACCCATACGTCCCGCGGCCCGTTGACCAGCACGTCCGTGACCTGCGCCTCGTCGAGCAGCGCTTGAAGCGGGCCGGCGCCGAGCATCTCCGCCCGCACCGCCGCGACCAGGTCCGCGAGCGCACGGCTGCCGAGCAGCGCGCCGCACTCGCGCACGACGCGCGTGACGTGCTCCGCCGACGGGGCCGCGCCGGCGCGGGCCAGGCGCGCCCGCACGTCCGCGAGCAGGTCCAGATCGACCCGGGGGTCGGCGTCCGCGACGGCCGTCATCCCAGCCCCGCCGACATCCGGGCGACCGCGCGGGCGAGGGGTCCGCGCGCGGGCGCGACCGGCCCTCCGCCCCGCTCGAGGGCGGCCGCGTGCCCCCGCTGCGGCCGCATCGACGCGGCGACGGGCAGGTCGACGACGTGCGCGAGCTCGAGCACGCCGAGGCCGCCGGGGGCGGGGCCGCGCACCACCAGCCGCACATCGGCGACCGCGCCGAGCGCGGCCGCCCGCAGCGCGAGCACGCCCGCGACCGACCGCAGGTCACGCCCGGCGAGCACGAACAGCACGGCGCAGCGCCGCGCCGGGTCTCCCGCGACGGCCTGCGCCCGGTCGAGGTCGAGCACGACGTGCGCGTGGCACGCGCCGAGCGCGTCGAGCACCGCGGCGAGGACCTCGGCGCCGGGCGCGCCCGGCCGGGAGCGGTCCGCGCTCAGCACAGTGACGCCGGACCACCGCGGCAGCAGGGCGGTGAGCTCGTCGCCGACGACGTCGCCGCGGGCGCCGCGCAGGTCCGGCCAGCGCAGCCCGCCGGCCTCCTCGAGCCCCAGCAGCACGTCGAGGCCGCCGCCCGCGCCGTCCAGGTCGACGAGCGCGACCGGCGTCGAACCACCGCGGGCCAGGCGGCGGGCGAGCGCCGCCGCGAGCGACGACGCGCCGAGCCCGCCCCGCGCACCCACGACACCGACCACCGGCACCGGCACCCACCTCCCGCTCCCGCGCGCCCCGCACCACCCCGGCCCGCCCACACCGGCCCGCCCACCCCCGGCGGCAGCCCCACCCCCTGGCCGGCCTCATCGTCGCCCGCGGGGCAGCTCCCACCGCGCCCACGGCTGAACGCATGTGCACGGCGCGACGCGGCCCACGCCTGGGGTCGGCCGGTCGCGCGTGGTTAGGCTCGCCGGGCGGGCCCTCGTGCGCCCGACGCCGGGCAGGAGAGGGGCCGATTGATGGCAGGCACACCGACCGCGGACGCCGCCGCCGCGTTCTTCGACCTGGACAAGACGATCATCGCCACCTCGTCCGCGACGGCGTTCTCCCGTCCGTTCCTCGCGGGCGGACTCATCACGCGCCGGGACGTGCTGCGCACCGCCTACGCGCAGTTCGTCTACCTCGTCGGGCGCGCCGACGCCGACCAGACCGAACGGCTGCGCGCGCGGCTCTCCGAGCTCGCCATCGGCTGGGACGTCGCCCAGATCTCGCAGATCGTCGCCGAGACGCTGCACGACCTCATCGACCCCACGGTCTACGCCGAGGCCGTCGCCCTGATCGAGGAGCACCACGCGGCCGGCCGCGACGTCGTCGTCGTCTCCGCCTCGGGCGCCGAGGTCGTCGAGCCGATCGCCGCCGTCCTCGGCGCCGACCGCGTCATCGCGACGCGGATGACGGTCGCCGACGGCAAGTACACGGGCGGGATCGACTTCTACGCCTACGGGGAGAACAAGGCCAGCGCCATCCGCGAGCTCGCGGCGGCGCAGGGCTACGACCTCGCGGCGAGCTACGCCTACTCCGACTCGATCACGGACGCCCCGATGCTGGCCGCCGTCGGGCACGGCTTCGCGGTGAATCCCGACCGCGCGCTGCGCCGGCTCGCCCTCGCCAGCGGCTGGGGGGTGCTGACGTTCCGGCGGCCGGTGTCCCTGCGCTCGCGCCTGACCCCGCCGACGCCGGTGGTCGTGGCCGTCGGTGCCGTCGCCGCCGCGGTGGCCGTCGGGGCGATCGGCTGGCGCGTCGTCGCGCGGCGGGTCACGCACGCCTGATCGGTCCACCATCCGGGCAGACCGTCCGGCATCCGGCACGCCCGAGCCGCGGACCTGCGCGTTTGCTCTCCACTCTTCCCAGCAGACGGGAATCGGAGTACCAATGCAGACACAACAGAACCGACGAGAAGGCACCCACGCGCGATTTGTCCTCGGGAGGACATGTCGACCGGGCTGGTCCCGTAGCGACATCGACGTTGCACGCCTGATAGCCGTCCCGCCGCGTTGTCAACAACGGCGCCCCCGCCGGGCGCCGTTGTCGTGTCCGGCGCGGCAGCCCGGCCCTCAACCCGCCGCGGGCGCCTCGAGCCGGCCGGCGAGCACCGCGTCCGCGATGGCGCGGCCCTCGTCGGCGCCGAGCCGGACGGCGTCGGCGCACGCGATCAGCCACGCGGCGACCCCCGCCGGCGTCCCGGTCGCGAAGCCGGCCGCCGCGCCGAGGTAGACGTTCGCGGACCCGGACTGGTCGAGCCACGCGATGTCGGCGACGACGGCACCCGTCGGGTCGAGGCCCCGCTGCGCGACGAGCAGCCGGAACGCCGCCCGGGCCACGAGCCCGCTGCCCACGGCGAACGGACGCAGCGCGAGCAGCTCGCCGTGCACCACGGCCGCGAGCACGAGGGCCGGCGCACGCGAGGTGCGCACGAGCTCGCCGAGCAGGTCGAGCCGCGCGGCGGTCTCGGCCGCTGCAGGCGCCGGCCCGAGCCCGCCGAGGTCGCGCGGCGCGCCATCACCCCGCGGGCGCCCGGCAGCGGTCCCGCCGCCGTCGGCGATCGCGATGTCGGCAGTCGCCGCGGCGTGCAGGCGCGCGAGCAGCTGACCGAACGGCGGGCCGGCGGGGCGGTCCCGCGCACCCAGGTCCGGGAGCAACCGCTCGACCTCGGCGGCGGCGCGCAACGCCCCGAACGCGAGCCGGCCGTCGGCGCCCAGCGGCGCGGGGGCGGCGCCGCGCAGCGCGTCCCGCAGCGCGCCGACCGGCACCCGGGCCCCCTCGACCGCCGCGCTCGCGCGCGCGGAGCGGACCGTCGCCTCGGCCCGCACGGCGCGCCACCGCCGCCGGAACGCCTCGTGCCAGCGCAGCTCCTCGCACGCCACCCGGGCGCGGGCGATCGCGTCGGCGACCCCCGGCAGCTCGGCGAGGGGGGCGAGGGCGTCGTCTGTCACGCCGGCCAGCGTAGGCGGACGTCGGCGCGCGTGAGCCGGCGCCCCACGGCACGAGCCGGGATGTCACAATCGGCCGATGACCTCAGCGCCGAGCGTTTCGTCCTCGATCACCGCCCGCCTCGAGGTCGAGGCCCGGCCGACGGCGGTCAGCGAGCTCACGACGGCGATCGAGCGGTCGGGTGGCATCGTCACCGCGCTGGACGTGACCGCGTCGGGCCACGAGCGGATCACGGTCGACGTCACGTGCGCGACGCGCGGCGAGGCGCACGCGGAGGACATCACCGCCGCGCTGCGGGCGCTGCCCGGCGTCGTCGTCGGCCGGGTCAGCGACCGGACGTTCCTGCTGCACCTGGGCGGCAAGCTCTCGATCGAGTCCAAGGTGCCGCTGCGCAACCGCGACGACCTGTCGATGGTCTACACGCCGGGCGTCGCGCGCGTGTGCGAGGCGATCGCCGCCAACCCCGAGGACGCGCGCCGGCTCACGATCAAGCGCAACACGATCGCCGTCGTCACCGACGGCACCGCCGTGCTCGGCCTCGGCAACCTCGGCCCGCTCGCCGCCCTGCCTGTGATGGAGGGCAAGGCGGTGCTGTTCAAGCGGTTCGCGGGCATCGACGCGTTCCCGATCGCGCTCGACACGACCGACGTCGACCAGATCGTCGAGACGGTGTGCGCGATCGCGCCGGTGTTCGCCGGCATCAACCTCGAGGACATCTCCGCCCCCCGCTGCTTCGAGGTCGAGCGCCGACTGCGCGAGCGGCTCGACATCCCCGTCTTCCACGACGACCAGCACGGCACGGCGATCGTCGTGGTCGCTGCGCTGACGAACGCGCTGCGGGTCGTGGACAAGGCGCTGCCGGACGTGCGCATCCTGCTCTCGGGCGCCGGCGCGGCGGGCACCGCGGTGCTCAAGCTGCTGCTCGCGGCGGGGGCGCGCGACGTCGTCGTCGCCGACATCGACGGGGTGGTGCACGCCGCCCGGCCCGGGCTGGCGCCGACCCTCGTGTGGACGGCCGAGCACACCAACCCGCGCGGCCTCACCGGGACCCTGGTCGACGCGCTCGTGGGCGTGGACGTGTTCATCGGCGTCTCGGCGCCCGACGTGATCACGGGCGACGACGTCGCGACGATGGCGCCCGGGTCGATCGTCTTCGCCCTGGCCAACCCGCGGCCCGAGGTCGACCCCGACGACGCCGCGCTGCACGCCGCGGTCGTCGGCACCGGGCGGTCGGACTTCGCGAACCAGATCAACAACGTGCTCGCGTTCCCGGGCGTGTTCCGCGGGCTGCTCGACGCCCGGTCGCACCGCATCACGGAGTCGATGCTCCTGGCTGCGGCGACGGCGCTGGCCAGCGTGGTGACGGACGACGAGCTGAACGCGACCTACATCGTCCCCAGCGTCTTCCACCCGGACGTCACGAACCGCGTAGCGGCGGCAGTAGAACGCGCCGCCACCCCCTAACCCCCGCCCACCCTGCCCTCCCCCAGCCGCGTTTTCAGAGGCATCGGTCCGCCACACGCACCGATACCTCTGAAAACTCGGGAGGGGTGGGGGTGGGGGTGGGGTGGGGGGCTAGGGGGTGGGGTAGGGGGCTCGGGCGTATTGGGCGGGGAGGGGGACGGCGTCCGCTAGGGCGGCCGCCGCTCGGTGGGGCCACATCGGGTCGCGGAGGGCGGCCCGGCCGAGCAGGACGACGTCGGCCGCCGCGTCGAGCAGCACCTGCTCGGCCTGGTGCGCCGTCGTGATCAGGCCGACGGCGCCGACCGGCAGCCCCGAACCGTCCCGGACGGCGCGCGCCGCGGCCACCTGGTAGCCGGGCCCGACGGGGATCTGCGCGGGCACGTTGCCGCCGGAGGAGACGTCCACGAGGTCGACGCCGTGCGCGGCGAGCTCCTTCGCGACCTGCGTCACCTCGTCGACGGTCAGCCCGCCATCGGTCCAGTCGGTCGCGGAGAACCGCACGAGCACGGGCTTGTCGTCCGGCCAGACGGCGCGCACGGCGTCGACGACCTCGACCGTGAGCCGGGCGCGGTTCTCGAGCGAGCCGCCGTACTCGTCGGTCCGGTCGTTCGACAGCGGCGAGAGGAACTCGTGCAGCAGGTAGCCGTGCGCGGCGTGGACCTCGACGACGTCGAACCCGGCGGCGTCCGCACGGGCCGCGGCGGCGGCGAATGCGCGCGGGATCTCGGCGAGCTCCGCCGCGGTCAGCGCGACCGGCGCGGCGTACCCCGGGAAGGCGGACTCCGACGGCGCGACGGCGGTCCAGCCGCCGTCCGCCGCGGGCACCGAGCCGCGGCCCGCGCCCCACGGCCGGTACGTCGACGCCTTGCGGCCGGCGTGGGCGAGCTGCACGCCGATGGGCGTGCCCTGCTCGTGCACGAAGTCGACGATGCGGCCCCACGCGATCGCCTGCTCGTCGTTCCACAGGCCGGCGTCCTGCGGGCTGATCCGGCCCTCGGGCACGACGGCGGCGGCCTCGGTCAGCAGCAGGCCGAAGCCGCCGACGGCGCGCGCGCCCAGGTGCACGAGGTGCCAGTCGTTCGGCACGCCGTCGACGGCGGAGTACTGGCACATCGGCGCGAGCCAGACGCGGTTGGTGAAGGTGGTGCCCCGAAGCGTCAGAGGTTCGAACAGTCGGCTGGTCACCCCAGGGCAACGGGCCTACCCGGCCCGCCCATTCCCGGGCTTTGGTCCTGCGAGCCGCCGCGATCGGTACGGGACCCTGGAACAGTGCTGACAATCAGTGAAACCATGGACGAACAGGTCAAGTACGCCGCGCACAAGGTCTCGATGACGCGGCGACCGGTCGCGTACCTCGTGCAGGCCGCCCTCGCGGGCTCCTACATCGGCGTCGCCGTCGTGCTCATGGTCAGCGCCGCGGGCGGGCTGCTGCTCGACGACTCGCCGTGGACCAAGCTCGTCCAGGGCCTCGTCTTCGGCGTCGCGCTCACGCTCGTGTTCGCCGCCGGCGGCGAGCTCGCGACGTCGAACATGATGACGCTGACCCAGGGCGTGCTGCGCCGCACGATCGGTTGGCGGCCCGCGCTCGGCACGCTCGCGTTCTCCTTCGTGGGCAACCTCGTCGGGGCGGCGATCTTCGCCTCGATGGTGCACGCGTCGGGCGTGCTCGCCCCCGAGACCGCAGCCGGCAAGATGATCGCCACCATGCTCGAGGGCAAGTCCCACGAGGCCAGCAGCCAGCTGTTCTGGCGCGGCGTGCTCTGCAACATGCTCGTCTGCCTGGCGATGTGGTCCGCGATGCGACTCAAGAGCGAGGGCGCGCAGCTGTTCGTCATCTTCTGGTGCCTGCTCGCCTTCATCACGTCCGGCTTCGAGCACGTCGTCGCGAACATGACCACCTTCTCGCTCGGCGTCCTGGGCGGCCTGCCCGGCGCCTCGCTCGCGGACTTCGGCCACAACCTCCTGTTCGTCGGGCTGGGCAACCTGGTCGGCGGCGCGATCGTCGTCGGCGCCGCGTACGCCGTGATCGCCGGCCGCCCGCACGACGACGCCAGCCCGGCCGCGCACGACGTCGCGGCCGACGCCGCGCCCGCGTCCGCCGTGCACGAGCCCCTCGCGGCGACCCGGTCCTGAGCCTGCCGAGCCGCGCCACCCGTCGCCGTCGGCCGAATTGCCCTAGCGTGAGCGTGGTCCCTGCCAGTGCAGGGGCCGACGCCGCAGCACCGCGAAGGAGCACCCCATGAGCACCCCCGAGCAGCGCGACCCGCACGCCGAGGACCGGCCGGCGACGTCGCCGGGCATCCACCCCGCGAGCGCGCCGCTGCCCTCGACCCCGACGACGACGACGTCGCCCACGCCCGCGCCGGCCCCCGCGCCCTCCGCCGCCCCCACCACGGCCGATGCCGACGCCGCGCCGACTCCCCCCGCCGGGGACGAGGTCCCGCGCCGCGACCGCAACCGGACCCCGGCCACCGGCACCTTCCCGGTGCCGACCGGCCCGCCCACGACCAGCGTCGGCGGGCACCTGCTCGGCATCCTCGTCGGCCTGGCCCTGACGCTGCTGGCGATCTTCCTCGTCACGCTCGGTCAGTCTCGCATCCTGGCCGACGGCGTCGGCCGCTCCGACATCACCCCCGAGACGCTCGGCATCGTCCTCGTGACCCTGGGCGCCCTGGTCGCGGGCGGCATCATCCTGCTCGGGCTCTGGACGCCGGCGGCGCCGTTCACCGGCGGCCTGACCGCCGTGCTCGTGGGGGCCGCCTACCTGTTCGCACCCGTCGACGCGCACCGCCAGACGGTCCGTCTCCTCTCGACCGAGCAGAACAGCACCGCCGTGCTCAACTCGATCACAGCCGCCACCACGGGCGGCCTGTTCGTGCTCGGGATCCTCCTGCTCGCCGCCGCGACCGCGCTGTCGCTCGTGCGGCGCCGCGGCGTCGCACTCGGCGCGTTCCGCGAGCGCCGGAGCGCGTCGCCCGCCGAGTAGACGACCAGGTTCGCGAGTAGACCAACCAAGTTCGCTGGGGCGCACTAGAGTCCCCCCCAGCGGACCGATCCGCCCGAACCACGCATCACTGCTGCTGCGCGCCGGAGGAACTGTGACCACGGAAGAATCTCGCACCGAGAACCCCGCCCAGGCAGCGGGACTCGAGAATCTGAGCACCGAGCTGCGCCGGTTCCCACCGGACGCCGAGTTCAGCGCGCAGGCCAACGCCCATGCCGAGCTCTACCCATGGGCGTCGGCCGATCCCGAACGGTTCTGGGCCGAGCAGGCCCGGGACCTGATCACCTGGCACGAGCCCTTTACCGAGGTCCTGGACTGGTCGAACGCCCCGGTCGCGCGCTGGTTCGCCGACGGCTCGCTCAACGCCTGCTACAACGCGGTCGACCGGCACGTCGAGGCCGGCAACGGCGACCGGGTCGCGATCGCGTTCGAGGGCGAGCCGGGCGACACGCGCTCGATCACCTACGCCGACCTGCAGCGCGAGGTGTCCCGGGCCGCGAACGCCCTCGGCGCCCTGGGGATCACCACGGGCGACCGGGTCGCGGTGTACCTGCCTATGATCCCCGAGGCGGTCATCGCGCTGCTCGCGTGCGCCCGGATCGGTGCCCCGCACTCGGTGGTCTTCGGCGGATTCTCGGCCGAGGCGCTGCGCTCCCGGATCGCCGACGCCGAGGCGAAGCTCGTGATCACGGCCGACGGCGGCTACCGGCGCGGTGCGCCGGCCGCGCTCAAGCCGGCCGTCGATGAGGCGCTCGCGAAGGGCCCGACCACCGTCGAGCACGTCCTCGTCGTGCGCCGCACCGGCCAGGACGTCGCCTGGACCGACGACCGGGACGTGTGGTGGCACGACGTCGTGGACACCGCCTCCGACCAGCACACCCCCGTGTGGGTCGAGGCCGAGCACCCGCTGTTCATCCTGTACACCTCCGGCACGACGGGTAAGCCCAAGGGCATCTTCCACACCACCGGCGGGTACCTGACCCAGGTCGCGTTCACCCACCTCAACGTGTTCGACCTCAAGGCCGCGACGGACGTGTACTGGTGCACGGCCGACGTCGGCTGGGTCACCGGCCACAGCTACGTCGTCTACGGCCCGCTCGTCAACGGCGCGACCCAGGTCATCTACGAGGGCACCCCCGACACCCCTGGACGGGACCGGTGGTGGTCGATCGTCGAGAAGTACCGCGTCTCGATCCTCTACACGGCGCCGACCGCGATCCGCACCTGCATGAAATGGGGCGAGGAGTACCCCGCGGGCCACGACCTGTCGTCCCTGCGCGTGCTCGGCAGCGTCGGCGAGTCCATCAACCCCGAGGCGTGGATCTGGTACCGCCGCGTCATCGGCGCGGACCGGACGCCGATCGTCGACACCTGGTGGCAGACCGAGACGGGCGCGATCATGATCTCCCCGCTGCCGGGCGCCACGACGCTCAAGCCCGGCTCCGCCCAGGTGCCGCTGCCCGGAATCAGCGCCGACGTCGTCGACGACGAGGCGCACCCCGTGCCCGACGGCGGGGGCGGGTACCTGGTCCTCACCCGGCCCTGGCCCGCGATGCTGCGCGGCATCTGGGGCGACCCGCAGCGGTTCAAGGACACCTACTGGTCCCGGTTCCCCGGCCTGTACTTCGCGGGCGACGGCGCGAAGAAGGACGACGACGGCGACATCTGGCTGCTCGGGCGGGTCGACGACGTCATGAACGTCTCGGGCCACCGGCTGAGCACGACGGAGATCGAGTCGGCCCTCGTCTCGCACCCGTCCGTGGCCGAGGCCGCGGTCGTCGGGGCGGCGGACGAGACCACTGGGCAGATCGTGGTCGCGTTCGTCATCCTGCGCGGCGGGATCGAGCAGACGGAGCAGACCGTCGAGGAGCTCCGCGCGCACGTGGCGAAGGAGATCGGGGCGATCGCCAAGCCGCGGCGGATCCTCGTGGTCCAGGAGCTGCCCAAGACCCGCTCGGGCAAGATCATGCGGCGCCTGCTGCGCGACGTCGCCGAGCACCGCGCCGTCGGGGACGCCACGACCCTCGCGGACTCGTCGGTCATGACGCTGATCGCGGCCGGCCTCGACAAGCCGGTGGGCGCGGCCGCCGACTGAGCCGGCGTGATGGGATGGTCGCCATGACCCTGGCGCACCTGACCGTCCTGCGCGGCCCCCTCGAGGCCCCGATCGCGGCCGACGTGCGCGCGTTGGCCGGCGCCGCGGCGTCGGCCGACGGCGTCGCGCCGCTCGGCGAGCAGCCGCTGCTGGGGCTGACCGCGCCCGAGCCGACGACGGCGCACCTGCTCGCGCGGGCGGCCGGCGGCGAACTGGCCGGCTACGCGCAGGTGGCGCTCACGGCGCCCGAGGCCGCGAGCGCCGAGCTGGCGGTCGCGCCGCAGTGGCGCCGCCGCGGCGTCGGCCGGCAGCTGCTCGACGGCGCGCTCGCTGCGGCGCCCGGGCCGCTGTCCGTCTGGGCGCACGGCGACCTGCCGGCGGCCCGCGCGCTCGCGGCGGGCGCCGGGCTCGCCGTCGTCCGCGAGCTGTGGTTCATGACCGCCGACCTCCCGGCCGCGCCGCCCGCGCCCGACCCGGTCGGGCCGCCCAGCCCGCCCGACCCGGCCCGGGCCGTGGCGCTGCCGCCGGGCGTCGTCGTCCGCGCGTTCGTGCCGGGCCGCGACGAGGACGCGTGGCTGCGGGTCAATGCCCGTGCGTTCGCGAACCACCCCGAGCAGGGCCGGCTGACCCGGCGCGACCTCGACGCGCGCCAGTGCGAGCCGTGGTTCGACCCGGCGGGACTCCTGCTCGCCGAACGCGACGGGGCGTTGCTCGGCTCGATCTGGCTGAAGGTGCACCCGGGCGACGGCGCCGACGCCGCGGCCGGGGAGATCTACGCGCTCGGCGTCGATCCGGACGCGCAGGGCCTCGGCCTCGGCGGCGCGCTGACCCGGCTGGGACTGGACCAGCTCATCGGCCGCGGGCTGCGGCGGGCGATCCTGTACACCGAGGGCGACAACACGGTCGCGATCGCGGCGTATACCCGCGCCGGCTTCACGCGGGCGGGGCTCGACGTCCAGTTCGCGTAGCCAGCCCCGCGATTCCCAGTGTTCACCCAACGGTGGGACTATGTCGCCATGAGCGAACCGTCGACCGCACGCTTGCGGCCCGTGAAGTTGCGCACCCCGCCGATCTCCGCCATCGGTCCCGTCCCTCCCGTCGAGGAGCCGGCCCCCATCGCGCCCGCCGTCGCCGACGTCCTGGACGCCGCGGCGCCGCTGCCCGAGGGCAGGTTCAGCGACCGCGAGCTCAGCTGGCTGGCCTTCAACCAGCGCGTGCTCGAGCTCGCCGAGGACCCGCTCCAGCCGCTGCTCGAGCGCGTGCGGTTCCTCGCGATCTTCGCGTCCAACCTCGACGAGTTCTTCATGGTCCGGGTCGCCGGGCTCAAGCGCCGCATCGCGACGGGGCTGGCCGTGACCGCCGCGTCGGGGCTGAGCCCGAACCAGGTGCTCGAGGCCATCAGCGAGCGCACCCACGAGCTCATGGACCGGCACGCGCGGGTCTTCGCCGACCAGGTCCAGCCGGCCCTGGCGGCCGAGGGCATCACCCTCGTGCACTGGGACGAGCTGGCGCCGCCCGAGCACGAGCGGCTGCAGAAGTTCTTCCGCAAGCAGATCTTCCCGGTGCTCACGCCGCTCGCGGTCGACCCGGCGCACCCGTTCCCGTACATCTCGGGGCTCTCGCTCAACCTCGCCGTGCTGGTGCTCAACCCTGCCACGGGCAAGGAGCACTTCGCGCGCGTCAAGGTCCCGCCCCTGCTGCCCCGGTTCATCGCAGTCGACGCGAAGGGCCGGCCCAGCGCGCCGACGCCGCAGGCCGGGTCCGCGAAGAAGGGCCCGATGTCGTTCGTGCCCGTCGAGGACGTCATCGCCCAGCACCTCGACCACCTGTTCCCCGGCATGGAGGTGCTCGAGCACCACACCTTCCGCGTGACCCGCAACGAGGACGTCGAGGTCGAGGAGGACGACGCCGAGAACCTCCTGCAGGCCATGGAGAAGGAGCTGCTGCGCCGCCGGTTCGGCCCGCCGGTGCGCCTCGAGCTCGCCGAGAAGATCCAGCCGCGCATCCGCAGCCTGCTCGTGCGCGAGCTCGGGGTCTCCGAGCAGGAGGTGTACGAGCTGCCCGCGCCGCTCGACCTCACCGGGCTGAACCTCATCGCGGACCTCGACCGCGCCGACCTGAGCTACCCGAGGTTCGTCCCCACGACCCAGCGCCAGCTGGCCGAGGTCGAGAGCTCCAAGCCGACGGACATCTTCGCCGCGATCCGCGCGCGTGATGTGCTGCTGCACCACCCGTACGACTCGTTCTCGACGTCGGTGCAGACGTTCCTGGCCCAGGCCGCGGCCGACCCGAACGTGCTGGCCATCAAGCAGACGCTGTACCGGACGTCCGGCGACTCGCCGATCGTCGACTCCCTGATCGACGCCGCCGAGGCCGGCAAGCAGGTGCTGGCCCTGGTCGAGATCAAGGCGAGGTTCGACGAGCAGGCCAACATCTCGTGGGCGCGCAAGCTGGAGCAGGCGGGCGTGCACGTCGTCTACGGCATCGTCGGGCTCAAGACGCACTGCAAGCTCAGCCTCGTGGTCCGCCAGGAGGCCGACGGCCTGCGCCGCTACTGCCACGTCGGGACCGGCAACTACAACCCCAAGACGGCCCGGCACTACACCGACCTCGGGCTGCTCACGTGCGACCTCGACGTCGGCCAGGACCTGACCCGGCTGTTCAACCAGCTCAGCGGGTACGCCCCGAAGTCGCGGTTCCACCGGCTGCTCGTCGCGCCCCGCTCGGTTCGGTCCGGCCTGATCGAGCGGATCGACCGCGAGGCCGCCGCCCAGGTGGCCGGCCGCCCCGCGTGGATCAAGATCAAGGTGAACTCGGTCGTGGACGAGGCCGTCATCGACGCCCTCTACCGCGCGTCCCGGGTCGGGGTGCCGATCGACCTCGTCGTCCGCGGCATCTGCGCCGTCCGCCCCGGAGTGCCCGGCATGAGCGAGACGATCCGCGTCCGGTCCGTGCTCGGCCGGTTCCTCGAGCACTCGCGCGTGTTCGCCTTCGCCAACAGCGACGGCAACGGGCCCGAGGTGTTCATCGGCTCCGCCGACCTGATGCACCGCAACCTCGAGCGGCGCGTCGAGGCGCTCATCCGCATCGTCGACCCGGACCAGGTGACCGAGCTCGTCGAGCTCAGCGACCGGTCGATGGACGACGCGACCTCCTCGTGGCACCTCCAGTCCGACGGCACCTGGCTCCGCCACCACGTCGACGCCGACGGCGCCCCGCTGCTCGACCTGCAGGCGTGGCACATCGCGCAGCGCCGGCGCCCCGCGCGGACGCGATGAGCAGTTCGTCCTCCCGGTCGCGGCCCGTCCAGGCCGCCGGCGCGCTCGTCTGGCGGGTCGAGAACGGCTCCCTCGAGGTGCTCCTCGTGCACCGGCCCCGGTACCAGGACTGGTCCTGGCCCAAGGGCAAGCTGGACCCCGGCGAGTCCTGGCCGGCGGCCGCGGCGCGCGAGGTCGCGGAGGAGACGGGCCAGCCGATCGTGCTCGGGCTGCCGCTGACGCGGCTGCGCTACCGGCTGGCCGACGGCCGGGCCAAGCACGTGCACCTGTGGGCGGCCCGCGCCGCGACCGGCGCCGACGCGCCCGCGCTCGCCGCCAGGCTCCCGGTGACCCCCGCGACGACGGAGGAGATCGACGACCTCGCCTGGATGAGCGTCGAGAAGGCGGAGCGGAGCCTGACGCGCAGCGCCGACGCCGAGCCGCTCGCCACCCTCGTGCACTTGCACGCGAAGGGCCGGCTAGACACCTCCGTGCTCATCGTCGCGCGCCACGCGCGCGCCACGTCCCGCTCATCCTGGAAGGGCGACGAGACCGACCGGCCGCTGACGCCCGCGGGCCGGCGCCAGGCCGACGCGCTCGTGCCGGTGCTGGCCGCGTTCGGCGTGCACGAGGTCGTCACGAGCGCGTGGGAGCGGTGCGCCAGCACGATCGATCCCTACGCGCGGGCCGCGGGCCTGACCCCCGGCTACTCCGAGCTCACCGAGGCCGCGCACGAGCGCTCCCCGGGCCGGGTCGCGGCCGAGGTGCACCGCTTCCTCGAGGCCGGCCGCGACGTCGTCATGTGCACGCACCGGCCGGTGCTGCCGACCGTGCTGGACGTCCTCGGCCAGCACTCCCGCCGGCCCGTCGCGAGTGCGCTGCCCACGTCCGACCCCTACCTACGCCCGGCGGGACTCCTGGTCGCGCACGTCGGCCAGACGCCCAAGGGCGCGCGGGTGCTCGGCGTCGAGCAGCACCGCCCGGGCGCAGCGGTCGAGGCTTCCTAAGCCGGCCCACAGCGCCGCGACGCGCACCGTTCATCACATGCTGTCCAGCGGTTCGCTTCGGCGTTCACCTGCCGACGCGGGCGGCGCGTTTACTTGCGACGAAAGGCCCGTCGTTGGCGAGGGAGACGCACTGATGCGACTGTTCGTTCCCGTATTCAAGCTCGCCAGCGATCCCGACGGCGCCCTGTGGTGGCGCCTGCTCAGCCCCGCGGGGCGAGGGCTCGCCCAGGGCGCGACGCCGGCGGCCACCGAGCAGGCCGCCCGCGCGGCGATCGCCGAGCTGATCGCCACCGTCGACCTGCTGTCCGCCTCGGTGTGCCGGTCGGAGGACCTGCGCTGGCGGTGGGCGCTGACGCTCGGGCGCGAGCCGGTCGTGTGGAGCCTCGGCGCGTACGACCGGCCCGATCGCAGCGAGCAGGCGTGCCGCCGGTTCGCGCTGCTCGCGCCGCTGGCGGACGTCGAGACGGACCGCGTGCTCGTCGGTGCCGGGTTGGACTGACCGCGGGGGCCGCGTCAGCCGAGGAACGGGTGCAGCACGAGGTACATGATCGCGGCGACGAGCGCCGACATCGGGATCGTGAGGATCCAAGCGACCGCGATGGACTCCGCCACGCCCCAGCGCACCGCGGACAGCCGCTTCGTCGCGCCGACGCCCATGATCGCCGAGGTGATCGTGTGCGTCGTGGAAATCGGGGCCTGGAACACCAGCGCGGTCGTGTAGAGCACCGACGCCGCGACCGTCTCGGCGACGAAGCCGCGCACGGGGTCCAGCTCGATGATCTTGCGCCCGAGCGTGCGCATGATGCGCCAGCCGCCCGAGTAGGTGCCCAAGGAGATCGCGCCGGCCGAGGCGAGCTTGACCCAGAGCGGGATGCCGTCCTCGAGGTCGTGCATGTCGCCGGCGACCAGCGCGAGCAGGATGACGCCCATCGTCTTCTGCGCGTCCTGGAGCCCGTGCCCGAGCGCCATGGCCGCGGCCGACCCCGTCTGCGCGAGCCGGAACCGGCGGTTCGTCTTGGCCGGCGCCATGTTCCGCACGATCCACAGCACGCCGACCATGAGCAGGAACGCCAGCCCGAACCCGACGATCGGCGACAGCACCATCGGGATGACGACCTTGTCGAGGATCACCGACCAGTGCACGGTGGTCGAGGACGCCAGCCCCGCGCCCATCAGCCCGCCGATCAGCGCGTGCGTCGACGACGACGGGAGGCCGAGCCGCCAGGTGATGAGGTTCCAGGTGATCGCGCCGATGAGGCCCGCGAGCACGATCACGAGACCGTGCGTGCCCGTCTCCGGGCCGAGGTCGACGATCCCGGAGCCGATGGTCATCGCGACCTCGACCCCGAGCAGCGAGCCGATGAGGTTGAAGACCGCGGCCATGATCAGCGCGGCGCGCGGCGTCAGCGCACGGGTCGAGACCGACGTCGCGATCGCGTTGGCCGCGTCGTGGAACCCGTTCGTGTAGTCGAACCCGAGCGCGACGACGACAACGATGACGACAAGTGCAACCTCCACCGCGACTCAGGACTCCTTGACCGCGATGGTCTCCACGGTGTTGGCGACCTTCTCGAAGGCGTCCACCGAATCCTCGAGCTTCTCGACGACCTCCTTCAGCTTCATCAGCTGGATGGGGTCGGTGATCTCGTCGAACATCTGCGCGAGGAGCTTGCGGTGCGCCTTGTCCGCCTGGTTCTCGAGGCGGTTGACCTCGACCCAGTACTCGCCCAGGTCGGACATCGACCGCAGCCGCGGCATCGCGTCGGCGGTGAGCTCGGCGCAGCGCTGCAGCACCTGGATCTGCTCGGACACCCGGGCCGGCAGCTCGTCGAGCTTGTAGAGCACGATGAGGTCGCCAGCCTCCTCCATGTTGTCCATGCAGTCGTCCAGCGCGGACGCGAGGTTGTAGATGTCGTCGCGGTCGAACGGCGTGACGAACGTCTTGTTCAGCCGCCGCATGATCGTGTGCGTGGCCTCGTCGCCCACCTGCTCGGCGAGGCTCAGCTTCTTGTTGATCGCCTTGCGCGTCTGCCTGTCGGCGCCGAGCAGCTCGGCGAGCAGGTTGGCACCCATCACGAGGTTGGCCGCGGAGTCGGCGAGCAGATCGAAGAACGGGGTATCGCGCGGGGTCAGGCGCAGGCGCACTGTCAGGGCTCCGTTAGGACATGGTCCGGGCACAGGTCGAGGACGCGTCCGGGTGAACGCGCACCGGACGCAACGTCGGCGAGATGCCGGCACAGGCGGCCTGAGGTGACGCCGGACCGGGAAGCGCCTGTCGGCGCGAAGGCCGCTCGAAGCGGCGATATGTGGAGCCCGGGGCTACCGCGGCCCGACGTCGACGCTTACTGTACAGCCGCCCGCCGTGCGCCAGCAGTGACCCGAACGGGGACTCTCGCGGCCGTCAGTCGAGCCGATTGCGCCGCCAGAGGTCGGCCGCCGACTCGAGCTCCTCGGCGGTCCGCACGAGCGACGCCGCGCCCCTGGTCAGGCGCAACGCGCCGCCGGGGTCGTGCTCGTCGACGTCGTCGGCGTCGAACGCCGCCCCGGTGGCGAGCACCCGGCAGAACGCCGCGCCGCGCTCCAGCGCGACGGCAAGATCGCCCGCGAAGACGCCCGACAGGACGGCGTCGGCGACCTCGCGGACGTCGTCGGGCCCCGGCGGCATCGCCACCCCGGCGACGACGCCGGGCACCTGCGCGACGCCGGCGCCGCTGCGGTACCGCTCGGCGAGCGTCACGGGATCGCGCCGCACCCACTCCCGCAGCACGTACAGCCGCCACAGCGCGCCGGGCAGCGTCCCGGGCGGGCTGTCGGCCCACAGCGCGGCGACGACGTCGAGCCCCTCCTGCTCGACCAGCCGCACCAGCCGCTCGACGACCTCCGGGTCCTCCAGCGCGCGCGCCTGGTGCACGATCGCGCCGGCCGTGGTGTGCGCGATCTCCGCGCGCAGCGCCGGGTCGGTGTCGCCCGGCAGCTCGTCGGCCGCGCGTGGGTCGAGCATCGCCGGGCGCCGCGGTCGCCGGGGGGCACCTTCTGCACTGGTCATTCCCAAAGTGTCGCCCCGCGGGCTCGCCGTTGCCCTCTATTCGGTCCTGCGCGCGCGCCGCATGCGACGTCCGTCACTTCTGTTGCCCGAGGCAACAGTTCTGCGTATAGTTGCCTGCAGCAACTACTAGGAGACACCATGCCCGCCGCGGACCCCGCCCTCACGTCCAGCCCCGTCCCTGCCCCCGCGCGAGCGGTGATGACCCACCGCGAGGTGCTCGAGTCGCTGTCCGGCATCCTGCTCGGGATGTTCGTGGCCATCCTCGCCACGAGCGTCATCTCGTCCTCGCTGCCGCGCATCATCACCGACCTGGAAGGGACGCAGTCCTCCTTCACCTGGGTCGTGACCGCGACGCTGCTCACGACCACGATCTCGACGCCCATCTGGGGCAAGCTCGCCGACCTCGTCGATCGCAAGCTGCTGATCCAGATCGCGCTCGTGATCACGGTGGCGTCGTCGGCCGCGGCCGGCCTGTCCGGCTCGATCGGCATGCTCATCGGCATGCGCGCGTTCCAGGGCATCGGCGCGGGCGGTCTGACGGCGCTCGGCACCGTGCTGATCGCCGACATCATCTCCCCGCGCGAGCGCGGCCGGTACATGGGCCTGCTCGGCGCCGTGACGGGCCTCGGCATGATCGGCGGACCGCTCCTGGGCGGCGTCATCACCGACGGCCCCGGCTGGCGCTGGAACTTCTTCGTCGGCCTCCCGGTCGCCATCGCCGCGATCATCGTGCTGCAGCGCACGCTGCACCTGCCGCCGCGGGTGCGCCGCGTGGTGCGCCTCGACTACGCCGGGGCCACCCTCCTGTCCGTCGGCATCGCCGGCCTGCTGCTGTGGGTGACGTTCGCCGGGGACAGGTACGACTGGATCTCGGGCGCGAGCGCGGCCGCGCTGCTCGGCTCGCTCGCCGTGCTGGCGATCGCGGTGTGGGTCGAGTCCCGCGCCGCCGAGCCGATCATCCCCCTGCGCCTGTTCCGCAACCGGACCCTCGTGCTCGCCGTGGTCGCGAGCGTCGCCGTCGGCGTCGCCCTGTTCGGCACCTCGGTGTTCCTCAGCCAGTACATGCAGGTGGCGCGCGGCAAGTCGCCCACGCAGTCGGGCCTGCTCACCATCCCGATGATGATCGGGATGCTCATCTCGTCCACGATCAGCGGGCGCATCATCAGCAGCACGGGCCGGTACAAGCGCTTCATGATCGCGGGCGCCGTCACGATGACCGGCGGCCTCGCCCTGATGGGCACCATCCGGTACGACACCTCGCTGCTGCTCGTCGGCCTGTACATGTTCCTGCTCGGCGCGGGCGTCGGGATGCTCATGCAGAACCTGGTGCTCGCGACCCAGAACACCCTCGAGGTCTCCGACCTCGGCAGCGGCACCGCGACCGTCGCGTTCTTCCGGACCCTCGGCGGCGCCGTCGGGGTCTCGGCCCTCGGCGCCGTGCTCGGGGCGCGGATCACCTCGCTGATGCTCGCCGGGCTCGCCCGGATCGGGATCGATCCCGCCGCCCTCGGGGCCGGCACGAGCACGATCCCCGACGTCGCCCTGCTGCCGGCGCCCGTCCGGGTCGTGGTCGAGTCGGCGTACGGCGAGGCGATTGCCGACCTGTTCCTCATCGCCGTCCCGCTCGGGCTCGTCGCGCTGCTCGCCGTGGTGTTCCTGCGGGAGGTGCCGCTCGGCACGCGCTCCGGCCTCGACCAGCGCCGCGAGCAGCTCGCCGCCGAGGACGCACCCGTCCTGGTGAGCGCATGACCGACACCGGCGCGGATCCCGTCCCGCAGGTCGAGCGCGAGCTGGGCCTGCTCATGCGCCGCGCGCGGTCGGCCTCGGCCGCGATGTCGCAGCAGCTGCACCCGGACCTCGAGTCGAGCGCGTACCTGCTGCTCACGTACGTGGGGCGGCAGCCCGGGGTCCGCAGCAGCGACCTCGCGGCGCACATCGGGGTCGGCCGCGCGACGATCTCCCGGCAGGTGCACAAGCTCGAGGAGCTCGGCCTGCTGCGGCGCCGGCCCGACCCGCAGGACGCCCGGGGCCAGCTGCTCGAGCTCACCGATGAGGGCGCGCACGTGGTCACGACCACCCAGGACTCCCGGCGGCGGTGGCTGCGCAGCGCCCTGACGTCGTGGTCGACCGAGGACGTCACCACCCTCGCAGCGTCGCTGGCGCACCTGAACGAGACCATCGAGGAGGCCGCGGCGGCGGCCCGGGCACGCTGCGCCGACGACTGACAGCCACCGTCAGCGCGGCGCCACGCCTCGGCTCAGGACGCGGGCGCCGCGTCCGGCTCGAAGGTGAGCGAGACCGAGTTCATGCAGAACCGGTCGCCGGTCGGGGTCTGCGGGGCGTCGTCGAAGACGTGCCCGAGGTGCGAGCCGCAGCTCGCGCACCGCACCTCCGTGCGCTTCATGCCGAGCGTCCGGTCCTCGATGAGGACGACGGCCTCACCCGCGAGCGGCGAGTAGAAGCTCGGCCACCCGCAGTGCGAGTCGAACTTGGTGTCCGAGCGGAACAGCTCGGCGCTGCACGCGCGACAGCGGTAGATGCCGGTGCGCTTCTCGTCGAGCAGCGCACCCGTCCACGGCCGCTCGGTGCCTGCCAGTCGCAGCACGGCGAACTCCTGCGGGTCGAGCTCGACCCTCCACTCGTCCTCGGTGCGCTCGACGGCGTAGGCCATGACTCCTCCTCGGTGCAGATCCTCGGCACAAGCCGGAGGGCCGGTGCTCTCCCGGCTCTCGCCTGAGACAACACCGGCCCCGCCGGATCGGTTCCCCCGAGGGGAGATCAGTCGGTCGTCAGCGCGCGCGGCGCCGGCCGGCGTCCGAGTTCTGCGACATCGCGGCGGCGCCGCTGCGGCCGCCGGTCGTGGAGGAGTACATGACGTTCGAGCCGCCCTGGGCCGGCCGGCTGGAGCCGGAGGCCGAGCGCCCGGCGCCCGCGCCGCGCCCGGCGCCGGCGGACCGACCCTGGCCGGCGCCCGCACCCGAGCCCGTGGCGGGTCCGCCGCGGCGGCCGCGACCGGCGCCCGCGCCACGGCGCGAACGGCCCTGGCCGCCGGCGTCGCCGCCGGAGCGCGGGGCGCCCTGGTGCGGGACGGACACGGGCGGCGCCGTCGGCATGACGATCGCGGCGACGTCCCCGACGATCGCGGCGATGACCGGCGAGCCGGGGCCGACGCGCTGCGGCGTGACGTTGATGTGCGCCTGGCGCGTGAGGGTCTTCACGTCGCCGGCCTGCTCCGGGAGCATGACGGTGACGACGACGCCCTCGTGCCCGGCGCGGGCGGTGCGCCCGGAGCGGTGCAGGTAGGCCTTGTGCTCGGCCGGCGGGTCGACGTGCACGACGAGCTCGATGTCGTGCACGTCGATGCCGCGCGCGGCGATGTCGGTCGCGCACATGACGCGCACGTCCCCGGCGGCGAAGGCCGCGAGGTTGCGCTCACGCGCGGGCTGGCTCAGGTTCCCGTGCAGATCGACCGCGGGGATCCCGGCGGCGGTGAGCTGCTTGGCGAGCTTCTTCGCCTGGTGCTTGGTGCGGGTGAAGAGCAGGCGGCGGCCCGTGCCGGACGCGAGCTCGTTGACGACGAGCCGCTTGGACTCGGTGTCGTGCACCGCGAGCACGTGGTGCGTCATCTTCTCGACCGGCGAGTCCGCCGAGTCGACCGAGTGGTGCAGCGGGTTCGTCAGGTAGCGCTTGACGATCGCGTCGACGCCGTTGTCCAGCGTCGCGGAGAACAGGAGCCGCTGGCCGACCTTGGGGGTCTGGTCCATGAGGCGCTTGACGCCGGGCAGGAAGCCGAGGTCGGCCATGTGGTCGGCCTCGTCGAGCACGGTGATCTCGACGCCCGCGAGCGAGACGAGGCGCTGCTTGATGAGGTCCTCGAGGCGGCCGGGGCACGCCACCAGGATGTCGATGCCGCCGTTGAGCGCGCTGACCTGGCGCCCCTGGGACACCCCGCCGAAGACGGTGGTCACGCTCAGGCGCTGCGTGCGCGCGAGGGGCTCGATGACCTCGGCGATCTGGTTCGCGAGCTCGCGAGTCGGCGCCAGCACGAGGGCGCGGGGGCGGGCCGGGCGACGCTGGCCGGTCGAGGCGGCGAGCCGCGCGACCATCGGCAGCGAGAACGCGAGCGTCTTGCCCGAGCCGGTGCGGCCCCGGCCGAGGACGTCGCGGCCCTTCATCGTGTCGGGCAGGGTGGCCGTCTGGATCGGGAACGGCGAGGTGATGCCGCTCTCGCTGAGGGAGCGGACCATGGTCTCGGGCACACCGAGATCAGTAAACGTAGGCATGTGAAAGTCGCCTTTCCGGCGCTGGAATAGTCTGGGCTCGCCGCGTGAACTCGCAGGTGCTCCACGACGTCGGGGCTCGCAGAAAGCGGCCCTCGTTGCACCAGGGTAACCTGCCCGGCTCCGTTCGCCCTGATTGTGGGCCGGTGACGGTCCTCACAGCGGCGCGCAGCACGGTCCGGCCGAGCCCTCAACTTTCGTCGCGGGGCGTCGATATTACTGTTGCGCAATCCAACGGTGAGGCGCTCGGACCGCCCCGACCAGTGGACGGAAGGTGGTGTCGTGACCAAGCCCCTGTCCGTGCTCGTGCTGACCCCGAGCATCGGCGGTCACTACTTCGGCGAGTTCCTCACCGGGCTCCGCCGGGAGGTCACAGCCGCGGGCGGGCGTCTCGTCGTCGTCCAGACGCTCGAGCCGGGCACCCACAGCGACGAGGTCGGCACGCCGGGCAGCTTCGCGATCCCGGTCGGGTGGGCGCACGTCGACGGCGCGGTGTCCATCACGAGCGCCGTCCGGGGCTCCTACCTGCGGGCGCTGCGCGACGGCGGCACCCCCGTGGTGCTGGTGAGCACCCGGCTGCCGGACTTCGAGGCGCCCCTGGCGATCCCGGACAACGAGCTCGGCACGAACGCGGCCGTCGAGCACCTCATCGGGCACGGGCACACCCGCATCGGCTTCGTCGGCAACCTCGCCCAGCACGACGTCCGACGCCGCCTCGCGGCCTACCGGCGCACGCTCGCCGAGCACGGCCTCGCCGTCGACCCGGACCTGCTGTTCGGCGCGCCCGACAACGCCCAGACCGGCGGCGCGCGCGCCGCCCGCGACGTGCTCGCCGCCTCCCCCCGGCCGACCGCGCTGATGGTCGCGACCGATCGCAACGCCGTCGGCCTCATGCGGGCGCTCACCGAGGCGGGGCTGCGCATGCCCGAGGATCTCGCCGTCGTGGGCTTCGACAACACCGAGGCCGCCGTGTTCTCCGCGCCGACGCTCTCGAGCGTCGACCAGCGGTTCGACGAGGTCGGGGCGTTGGCCGGCCGGCTGGTGCTCGCCCAGATCCGCGGCGAGGACGTACCGAACACGACGCACTCGCCGACGGCCGTCTCCCTCGCGCTGCGCGAGTCCTGCGGCTGCGCGGGCGACTCGCTCACGACCCGGTTCACCGAGGCGGGTCGGGCCACCGAGGGGCCGCAGGCCCCGCCCCTGCTCGACCAGCTCCACGAGGCGCTCGCGAACGCCCTCAGCGCACCCGCGCGGCTCGGCGGCACGTCCGACGCGACCGAGAGCGCGATCCGCGCCGTCGTGCGCTCGACCGAGCTCGCCGTCGCGGCCCGCGACGCCGCGACCGGCGAGCAGATCCGGTCGCTGACGGCGTCGCTGCGCCGGCTCGCGCCGCGGCCGGACGTGCTGCGCCAGGTGACCGGCGCCGTGATCGCGTACCTGCAGCGCAGCCCGTCGGAACGGGACGGCACCGACGCCGGCGCGACCACCGACACCGGCGCCGCGCGCCTCGAGGCCGAGCTCTGGCAGCTGCAGGCCGGCGCCTTCCTGCGCCAGGCGGAGCACGGCGAGACCGCGATCGAGGAGCAGTACGTCGTCGACGCCGGGCTGCTCGACGCCGCGCGCGCCAACCCGCGCCACCTCGGCTGGCTCGAGGGCACGCACGTGCGCGCCGGCGTGCTCGCGCTGTGGGACGAGGACTCCCCCGCGTCGGGCGTGCTGCGCGTCGTCGGCCGGTACGACCCCGCAGGGAACCAGCCCGACCTGGTCGGGACCACGATGACGGTCCAGGATTTCCCGCCCGCGGCCCTCGTCGACGCCGCGGCGGCCGCCTCCGAGCACAGCCTCTGCATCGTGCTGCCGGTGCACACGCGCGAGCACGAGTGGGGCATGCTGTGCGTCGTCGGCGAGATCGACACGACGTCGGCGCGCGAGACCTACTACCACTGGGCGGCCCTGCTGTGCGGCGCGCTCGAGGCCGAGCACCTGCAGGCCGCCGTGCGCGTGAGCGAGAAGAGGTACGCCCTCGTGGCGCGGGCGACGAACGACGGCCTGTGGGAGTGGGAGCTGGGCACCCGCAGCCTCTACGTGTCCGACCGCTGCGTGCTGCTCGTGGGCTTCGAGCCCGGCCTGCCGCACACCGACCTGGACGAGTGGCGCGCCCGCGTCCACCCCGACGACTGCGCCGAGCTCGGCGAGCACATCGGCGCCGTGGTCCGCGGCGAGCAGGAGACGACCGAGTCCGAGTTCCGGTTCGAGTTCCCGGACGGCTCCTACCACTGGATGCTCTGCCGCGCCCTCGGCGTACGCGCCGCTGACGACGGGCCCGCCACCGACGTGACCGGCCGGGCGCCGGAGTCGCCCACCGACGGTCCGGTCCGGCGACTGGTCGGCTCGCTCGCCGACATCGACGAGCGACGCTCGCTCGAGGACCAGCTGCGCGAGAGCGCGCTGCACGATGCCCTGACCACGCTGCCCAACCGGCGGCTGTTCCTGGAACGGCTCGAGCACGCGCTCGACATGTGGCGGCGCTCCCAGACGCCGTTCGCGGTCCTGTTCCTGGATCTCGACGGGTTCAAGCTCGTCAACGACTCGCTCGGGCACCAGATCGGCGACCGGCTGCTGCACGAGGTCGGCGCCCGGATCAAGGAGCAGCTGCGCACGGTGGACACGGGCTCGCGGTTCGGCGGGGACGAGTTCGCGATCCTGCTGCACGACGTCCAGGGCGCCGATGTGCTCACCGTCGCGCGCCGCGTGCAGGCGGGCCTCGCGCGCGTCATCGACCTGGACGGGCACGAGCTCGCCGTCCAGGCGAGCCTCGGCGTCGCCACGAGCGCGATCGGCTACGCGAGCGCCGAGGCGATCCTGCGCGACGCCGACACCGCGATGTACCACGCCAAGGCGACCGAGCGCGGGTCGATCGCCTTCTTCGACGCCGAGATGAACGCGCAGGCGGTGCACCAGCTGAGCCTGCAGGCCGAGATCCGGCGGGCCTACGGCGCCGGCCAGTTCGAGGTGCACTACCAGCCGATCGTCGACCTCGTCTCCGGCCGCACCGAGTGGTTCGAGGCCCTGGTCCGGTGGCGGCACCCCGAGCGCGGGTTGCTGCTGCCCGCCGATTTCCTCCCGCTCGTGGAAGACATGGGGCTGAGCGTCCAGCTCGGCTACCAGATCGTCGACGCCGTCTGCGACCAGCTCGCGGAGTGGGGCACGGGCGTGGCCGGCGTGGCGGTGAACCTCTCGACGCGCGAGTTCTGGCACGAGCCGCTGCTGACCGAGCTGCTCGAACGCCTCACGCGGCACGGCCTGGACCCCGGCCGGCTCACGCTCCAGGTGACCGAAGGCGTGCTCATGGACCGCCCGGAGGCGGCGCTGCGGCACATGCGCGCCCTGCACGATGCCGGGCTGCGCCTCGCGATCGACAACTTCGGCACCGGCCACTCCTCGCTCGAGACGCTGCACCGGTTCCCCGTCGACTCGTTCACGATCGATCGCTCGTGGATCCACGGCCTGGGCGCCAGCGCGACGGACCGCACCGAGAACCTGGTCCGCGCGACGGTCGCGATCGGCACGGCGCTCGGCCTGAACGTCGTCGCGTCGGGGATCGAGACGGCTGAGCAGCTCGCGGTGCTCCAGGAGCTCGGGTGCGCCGCGGGGCAGGGCTTCTGGTTCGCGCCGGCGGTCCCACCCGACCGGGCGCTGTCCTACTACGGGCGCAGCCCCCGTACCGTGGCGGGCATGGAGCACAGGTAGACGTGGAGCTGTTGACCGAGATCTGGCGACGGGCCACCGGGACCCAGCCCGCGCCGTCGTCGACGGTGGTGCTCGCCACGGCGGTCGTCGCGGCGCTCGTCGTCGCCCTCCCCCAGCTGTGGCCGCTCGCGCGGCACGCGATCACCCTCGTGCACGAGGGGTCGCACGCGACCGTCGCCGTGCTCACGGGCCGGCGCCTCGCCGGGATCCGGCTGCACTCGGACACCTCCGGGCTGACCGTGTCCGTCGGCCGTCCCCGCGGGCCGGGCATGGTCGCGACGGCCGCGGCCGGGTACATCGGGCCCGGCGTCCTCGGGCTCGCCGCGGCGTGGCTCACCTCGCGCGGGCACGCCGTCGGGGTGCTGTGGATCCTGCTGCTGCTGGTCGCGCTCATGCTGGTGCAGATCCGGAACTGGTTCGGCCTGTGGTCGGTGCTCGTCACCGGCGCCGCGCTCGTCGCGGTCACGTGGTGGGGCTCGGCGCAGGTCCAGGCCGCGAGCGCGTACGCGATCACGTGGTTCCTGCTGCTCGGCGCGCCGCGGCCGGTGCTCGAGCTGCTCGGCCGCCGCAGCCCCGGCTCGGACCCCGCACTGCTGGCCCGGCTCACGCACGTGCCGACGATGGTGTGGATCCTGCTGCTCGGCGCGATCACGGTCGCGACCGCCGTCGTCGGCGGCTCCCTGCTGATCGCAGCCCCGCTGCCCTGACCCGCGCCGGTAGCGTGAGGTGATGGCCGACGACGACGCAGCACCCGCCCGCACGCTCGTCACCGCCGCGGGGCTCGCCGCGCTGCTCGCCGCCGCCGGAGCCGCGCACTTCGTGCGGCCCAGACCGTTCGAGTCGCTGATCCCGCGCGCGCTGGGCAACCCTCGGGCCTGGGTGCTCGCGAGCGGCGCCGCCGAGCTCGCGTGCGCGGTGGCGGTGGCGGTGCCCCGCACGCGCCGCGTCGGCGGCCTCGCGAGCGCCGCGCTGTTCGTCGCCGTCTTCCCGGGCAACGTCACGATGGCGCTGGCCGCCCACCCGGGCGGCCGGTCGTGGGCGTCGAGCCCCGCGATCGCGTGGGGACGCCTGCCGCTGCAGGTGCCCCTGGTCGCGTGGGCGCTGGCCGTGGCGCGGGCGGCCGACCGGGGGTAGCCCGCTGTAGCCCGCTCAGGCGCGAGCGTGCACCGGCCGCGGCGCGCGCTCGGCGCCGGGCGCTGGCTCGCCGCCCGGGAAGAACAGGGTCCAGAGCAAGGTCAACGACACGAGCCCGGACACCAGGGTCAGCGCGCCGGTCGGCTGCTTGAAGAAGACGAGGATGTAACCGCCGTTCGGGACCGCGGCGACGACGCTGCCGACGACCCGATCCAGTGGGAGGGTCCACGCGTCGGGGCTCGGGTTGGCGTCGCCCCGGGTGGTCAGCCCGCCGGCCGAGGTGGCGAACACGCGATGCGTGACGAGGCCGTCCCCGATCCGGAACGTGATCACGGATCCGGTGGTCGGGACCTCCTGCGCGAGGGGGGCGACGACGACGAGTGTCCCCGTCGGGTACGCCGGCGCCATCGAGCCGGTCCGCACCGCGTAGAGCCGGTAGCCCTGGGTCCAGGCGACGACCCCACCGGCCACGGCGACCAGCGTGAGCAGGACGAGCAGCGCCATCGCCGCCCGCCCGAGCGCCGAGCGGCGGGGCGCGGCTCCGAGCCCCGCCGCTCGGTCGGTCATCAGAAGTTCAGCGCGTCCGGCCGGACGCCCGCCTGCGTCGCGACGATCGTGAACGGGACGTCCGCGAACGGCGTGTTCTGGGTCGTCACCTTGCCGGTCAGCCCGAACGTCACGTTGGCCGTGGCGCCCTGGCCGGAGGTCAGGCCCGAGGCGAGCTTGATCGCGGCCGGGACCCCGCAGTAGGGCGGGTTGTTCGTGGGGCTCGTCGCCTGGGTCGCGCTGCCGCCGTGGCCGTCGGCGTCGATGTAGCAGCCGTTGGGACCGGTGACGAGGTTGTACGACTGGAACAGCGCGGGCCCACTGTTGACGGACACCGCGAAGTGCCCGTACCGGCCGAGCCCGCCGGCGGGGTACGCGGCCGCGCCGTTGGCACCGGAGAACGCGCCGTACGCGGCGGTCGTCGTGTCGAAGACGAGCCAGACGTCCGACTTGCCGCTCGCATCGACGTTGAAGTCGATGTTCGCGGTCTTGTCCGTGCCGGGCACGAGGTCGGTGAGCGAGAGGTGGGTGTTGCTGACGTTGAGGATGAGGTGACCGGAGCTGGCGCTGAGGTTGCCGGCCTCGCTGTCGGTGAAGTACGCGCCGGTACCGCCGACGGCGGCCGCGACGAGGGCGACCGTCACGCCCGCCGTACCAATGAATCCGGACATGCGAAAGGCAGTGCTCTTCTTCATGAGGAAATCCCTTGCTAGAACCGCGACCGAGCGTCGGTCTCGCCTCTGGCTCGATTCCCGGCAAATGGCGACCGTTGGTGCGCCAGGGATGTCAATGCCTCGCTCATCGCCCGAATGATCGAGCGATGAACGTGAATCTAGGGACCTGTTCACAGCCTGTGCAGAGCCGAACGGGTGATTGATGAACATGTGTCCAGATTTCGCCCGGACAAACCCCTCAGGTCTGGGGCGGCGCCCGACGCCGGGCGACCGTACGGTCGAGGCATGACGACTGCCGACAGCCCCTGGGAACCGCCGCTCGCCGGCACGGAGGTCGAGCACCTCGTGGCCATGCTGGACCGGCTGCGCACGACCTTCCGTTGGAAGGCCGACGACCTCTCCGCCGCGGGCCTCGCCCAGCGCGTCGGCGCCTCGTCCCTCACCCTCGGCGGGCTGCTCAAGCACCTCGCCGCGATCGAGGACCTGACCTTCACCTACAAGCTGGCGGGCGAGCACCCCGGGCCGATGTGGCGGCCGCAGGACTGGGCCGACAACCACACCGAGCTCCTCTCGGCCGCGCAGAACTCGCCGGCGGAGCTGTACGCGATCTGGGATGACGCCGTGGCCCGCTCGCGCGCTCGACTCGAGGCCGCACTGGCCCGCGGCGGGCTCGACCAGCTCGCGGACCTCAGCGACGACGCCGGCGTCCATCCCTCGTTGCGCCGCCTGCTGTGCGACCTCGTGGAGGAGTACGGCCGGCACACGGGCCACGCCGACCTGCTCCGGGAGGCCGTCGACGGCCGCGTCGGGGAGGACCCGCCGGCCGGGTGGCTGCCGCGCGTCGGCTCCGGGCTGACCTGGATCCGCCGTCATGAGCTAACAGCCGACTAGCGGTTTACCTGATACCGGGACGAAAGTACCTAGTAATGCCGCGCCGAGGTGTCTGACCACTGGTAGACAACGCGCTACTTCGCTCCATTCGCGCCGTTCACCACAATGAGGTGGTCATGAGACGACACGTGCTCACGGGTGCTTTCCTCGCGATTTTCGCAACCGGTCTTGTTCCGACGTCGGACGCCTCGGGTTCGGGGTGCAGGGCTTGCATTAACGAGCGCCGCGCTCGGGGGCGCGCTCGGCCTCGTCCCGGACCGGTCGCCGGCCCAGCGGGCGGGCGGGTTCGCCCTCGGGTTCGTCGCGGCCTGGTTCGCCTCCCTCCTGCGCGCCGCGGTGCTGCCCGACGCCGCGAGCGGCCGCGCCGTCGCCGTCTTCGCCGTCCTCCAGCGGCGTCGTCACGAAGGTCCGGGCCGGCGACGGGCACGACGGCGACTCCCAGGCGAGCGCGACGCTGCGCGGCGGGGTGCACTCGCTCCAGGGCGCCGTCGACCAGATCGCGGCGGGCGGGCAGACGCTCGTGAGCGGGCTGGCCGCGCTCGGCGACGGGGCGGGCACCCTCTCGGCCGGCGCCGGGTCGCTGGCCGCGGGCACGGGCCAGCTCGCGGCCGGCGCGGACCGGCTGGGCTGCGCCAGGCATCGGACGCGGCGCCGGCGCTCGTCGACGGCGCGCAGCGCCTGTCGACCGAGGGCACCTCGCAGCTGGTCACCAGCGGAATGTCCACCGCCGCCGACAACGGCCTGAAGTACGCCGTCATCACGGCGGGCGCCGATCGCGCGGCGACCGGGGGGATGGCGGACGGCGCCCCCGCGGGCGCCGCCGGCGCGACCGCATACTCCGTCGAGATCGCGGGCGTCGATAGCGACGGCGCGAGCTCGGTCCGTCGCGGGCTCGCCGCGTTGGCCCTGTTCGCGGGCGGCGCCGCCCTGTCGGGGGTGACGCGGCGGCGGCGGGCCTAGGCGCGCCGATTCGCCCGCGCCGACGAGGGTCTGACGAGCTGGGCACCGACGAACTGGAAGTTGTGGTCGCCGCGAGGTCGATCGCGTGACCACGACTCAGTTCGGCGCGCCGGAGGGCTCGGGCGGGTCGCTCGGGGACGCAGCGGGCCGTCGTCCGGCGGTGCGCGCCCGAGTCCCCGCGTAGGCTGGCGCGAGCGGGAACGCGTTCCCCCGGGCCTCTAGCTCAGTTGGTAGAGCATCGGACTTTTAATCCGTTGGTCGTCGGTTCGAGCCCGACGGGGCCCACCCATCGATCCGCTCCCGGTTCGGCAGCGCCCGCAGACGCAGCGGAGGCCGCCCGCGGCTTTCGCTGCGGGCGGCCTCCGGGCCGAGCCGGACTTGCCAGTAGGCGTCAGGCCTGCGGGACGACCGTGAAGCTCGTGCCGGGCTGCGCCGGGTCGGCGTCGAGCTCGTGGTCCGCGAGCGCGTCGGATGCCGCCGGCTCGAGGAAGACCTTGGTCGTGCCGGACTGGACGACGGCGTCGCCCGGGGCGGGCTCAGCGACGAGTGCGAGGTCGAAGCCGCCGTCCTCGGCGGCGGAGGCGGCGATGCGCAGGCCGCCGCCATCGGGCAGGCCGGCCTCGGTGGTGAGGCCATCAACGGTCGTGCGGGCGTTCTCGGTCAGGGTCAGCATGGATTGCTCCTGGTGGGATTGCCGGCTTGCGGCGCCCCGGCCACGTCCCCGAATTCGGGACCGGCGGGCGCCTTCGGTCCCCACCACCGTCACAAGTTCAGGCCCCAGATGCAAATCATGAGGCCAAAACCCGCCTGCTGAGCGCCCGCAGCGTCAACGGCGCGGCGGTTCCTTTGCCTCGGCTTTAGCCGTCTCGCCGGTCTGCCCGAGCGCCCGCTCGGCGGTCTGCTCGCGCTCGTCGAGCACCTCTCGGCCGGGGCCGCCGAAGGCTTGCGCCCGCTCAAGGGCGTCGATGCTGCCCGTGAACAGGCGGGCGTCGTTGTGGGTCGCGATCCGGACGGTGTCGGCCGACGACGGCGCCCGCATCGCGCTGCGGCGCACGGGGGCATCGGCAAGGTCGGGCGGGGTGACGGGGAACGTCGCGGTCGGGGCCGGCACGTCGGGCGTCGGCACGTCGGGCGTCGGCACGTCGGGCGTTGGCACGTCGGGCGTCGGCGCGACGGGCGTCGGCGCGACGTCGCCGCCGACGACGTCGGCTGGCGGGTTCTCGACGGGCACCGGCGGCGCGGGCAGAGAAGGTGCCGAAGGCGCGGGCAGGGCGGGCCGCACGGCGGGCGGCGTGGCGCGCGGGGCGACGTCGGCCATCCCCTCGATGCGGGTCCGGGGCAGGGCCGCCGGCTGCTCGCGCTGCAGCCAGTCCACCAGGCCCTCGCGCACGTAGCACCGCAGGTCGAACAGCGTCGGCGCGTCGATCGCGCTCGCGAGCGCCCGGACCTGGACGAACCCGCCGGTGGCCTCCGTGACCTGCAGGATGCCGACCCGGTGGTCCCACAGGTCGCCGCTCTCGTCCAGCAGCCGCGTCAGCTCGGCCCGCATCGGGGTCACGGGCACGGACCAGTCGAGGTCGAACTCGACGGTGCCGAGCAGGTTCGCGTCCCGGCGGGTCCAGTTCTGGAAGGGCGTCGTCGTGAAGTGCGTGGACGGCACGATGAGCCGCCGGTCGTCCCACACGTGCACGACGACGTAGGTCATCGTGATCTCCTCGATCCGGCCCCACTCGCCCTCGACGATGACGACGTCGTCGACCCGGATCGCGTCGGTGAACGCGAGCTGGAGCCCGGCGAACACGTTCGCGAGGGAGCTCTGCGCGGCGAGGCCGGCGACGATCGAGATCACGCCGGCGGAGGCGAACAGGCTCGCGCCGGCAGCCTGGGCGCTCGGGAACGTCATCAGCACCCCCGCGATGGCGCAGAACGCGAGGATCACGACGGTCAGCCGGCGCAGCACGGTGATCTGGGTGCGGACCCGACGGGCGTGCCGGTTGTCGGGCACGTCCATCCGGTACCGCGCCAGCGCGGCGTCCTCGACCACGAAGGCGAGCGCGCCGATAAGGAACGCGACCGCGACGATGAGGCCGATGAGCAGCGCGTGCTCGACCGTGACCCGCCACGGCGCCGAGTCCGTCGACAGCCGCAGGGCGATCCAGACCGCCGCGATGATGAGCACCGCGCGCAGCGGCCGCCGGGCCCGCTTGATGAGGTCGAGGGCGAGGTTCGACCGGCGCGCCATCGACCGCACGACGGCGGAGATCAGGCTCGCAAGCACGAAGGCGAGGACGGCGGCCCCGACCACCGCAACGATCGGCCCGGCGACTCCTACGGCTTCGTCCACAACTTCGGTTCGGAGCATCTGCCCAGGCTAGACGCAGCGCGTCGGGGGCGGTTCCAGCCCAGGTCAGGGCCGCAGCACCGCGGCCGCGAGGGCACGCTGCACCCGGTCCTCATACCGCAGATTGCCCCGTCCTGCCCGAGATGCGGACCCGCGGATCCGGCAATAGCGTTTCCGACTCGGAGGTCGAACTCGGCCCTCACACGTCACGGGAGGACCAGACATGAGCGTCA
Source organism: Pengzhenrongella sicca (assembly GCF_017569225.1). Taxonomy (GTDB): domain Bacteria; phylum Actinomycetota; class Actinomycetes; order Actinomycetales; family Cellulomonadaceae; genus Pengzhenrongella; species Pengzhenrongella sicca. Next base: position 253,861 of record NZ_CP071868.1, on the reverse strand, counting down.
GCGGAATCATCACAGCCATCATCATCGGCGCGATCATCGGCGCACTTGGCCGTCTCTTCGCCCCGGGCAAGCAGAACATCTCGATCCTGCTGACGATCGTCGTCGGCATCGTCGCGGCGCTCCTGGGCACCGCGCTCGCCAACGCGGTCGCGTCGTCGGACACCGGCGGGATCGACTGGATCGAACTGCTCTTCCAGGTCGTGCTCGCCGTCGTCGGCGTGACCCTGGCCGCTCGCCTGACCAGCGGCCGCAGCCGCGCCTGAGCTGAGCCCCACGCACGACCGCCGCCCGCCGACGCATCAGCGTCGGCGGGCGGCGTCGTGCACAGGACGATCGCGCGTAGCGCGTAGGACGATCGCGCGCGCGGCTCAGGCCGTCCGGGCGACGGCGATGAGCACCATCGTGACGGCGAAACCGGTCACGAGATTGAGCCAGAGGAACCGGCGCCAGCCCCGGTTGGCGCGTTCGCAGTCCGCGTCCCGCACGGACCAGAAGCTCGCCGCGTTGACCGCGTACGGCAGCGGCGCCAGGGCCGTGAGCGAGCCGGGCCACGGCACGACGAGCAGCACCGCCGCGGCCGCGAGGTAGCCGACGGTCGCCGCGACGACGGTCGCGTGGGCGCCCACCGCCGTCGCGACCGACGCGATCCCGCCGGCCCGGTCGGCCCGCACGTCCTGCACCGCGCCGAAGGCGTGCGAGGCCATCCCCCACAGGAAGAACGCGACGAGCACCGGCCACACGCTCGGCGCGGTCAGGTCCGCGCCGACGAGCACGAGCGCGTACAGCAGCGGGCCGACGAAGTGCATCGCCGACGTCGCGGAGTCCAGCCCCGGGCGCTCCTTGAAGCGCAGCCCCGGCGCCGAGTACGCGACGACGAGGAAGACGACGAGCGCGAGGACCGCGCCCGCGGCCGCGTCGCCGAGCGCGAGCAGCCAGCCGAGCAGCGGCAGGTTCGTCGCAGCGCACGCCCACAGGATGCGCCGGTGCTCCGAGCGCGCCGTGGCCGGGTCGGCGAGCGCGCCCTCGATCCCGCCCTTGCGCGGGTTGAGCAGGTCGGAGGCGTAGTCGAAGACGTCGTTGATCCCGTACATCAGCAGGTTGTACGGGCCGAGGAAGTAGACCGTCCCGACCACGAGCGCGACGTCGACCCGGCCCCCCGTGGCGAGCAGGTAGCCCGCCGCGAACGGGTAGGCGGTGTTGACCCAGGAGAACGGCCGCGACGCCGCGACGATCGAGCGCAGGGCCGCGGCGCGGGTGGTCGACGCGCGGCCGCTCACGTCGGCCCGCTCCCGCCGGGCTCACCCGGGGCCCGTCGCTCCCGGGCCCCGAAGAGCGTCCAGAGCGCGGGCATCGCGATCGCGGCGGCGAGCGGGTAGGCGAAGTCCTCGAGGGGAGCTCCCGCGACGTACACCCCGAGGATGCGGTCGGGGTCGTAGACGTAGAGCCCGACCCCGATCATCACCGTGTCGAACACCGCCGTCATCGCGACCAGCACCACGGCGGCCCCCACGATCGGGCCGGCGCGCAGCCCCCGCAGGTGCCGCCCCAGCCCGAGGATCAGCGCCGCGAGCACGGCCAGGTTGAGCAGCGCGTTCGTCATCGATCCGCCCTCCGCGGCGCGCGAGCCGACCGCGCCGACCGACCGCGCCGGTCCAGGGCGAGCCACACGAGCAGCGTCGTGTAACAGAGCAGGGCGAGGAAGAACGGCTCCTCGACCGGCAGCTCGGGCGCGAGCAGCAGCCCGGTCATGTGCGGACTGTCGCCGCGGGCGAAGATGCCGAGGGCGAGCCCCGCGCCGTCCCAGGCGAGGAATCCGACGACGCCGGTCAGCACGCACGCGGCCGCCCGGCGCCCGTGCGCCCAGAACGCGAGCCGGAACCGGTGGTCGAGCAGCGCGAGCCCGCCGAGCGACACCGCGAGGGCGCCCAGGTACGCGAAGCGGATCACCGGCGGGCGGCCCGGGTCGCCGCGCCGGGCCACAACCCCCGCGCCCGCGCGGCGGCGAGGAAGCCGGGGCGCAGCGGCGCCGGCAGCGGGCTCGCGGAGGTCTCCCCGAGCAGCCGCTTCGCGACGAGCTCGGCGCTGATCAGGCACATCGGCAGGCCGACGCCGGGGATCGTGCCGCCGCCGACGTACAGCAGGTTCGGCACGCGGGGCGAGACGTTCCCGGGCCGGAACATCGCGCTCTGGCGCAGCGTGTGCTCCATGCCGAGGGCGCCGCCGCGCCAGGCCGAGAAGTCGTTGGCGAAGTCGGCGGGCCCGACGACGCGGCGGGTCACCACGCGCTCCCGCAGGCCCGGGATCCCGGCCCACTGCCCGACCTGGTCGAGGTAGCGGTCGGCGTGCGCCTCGAGCGCGGCGCGCGAGTCGGGGCCCGAGCCGTCGGCCGAGCCGAGCGTGGGGTCGGCGGGGAACGGCACGAGCAGGAACAGGTTCTCGTGGCCGGGAGGCGCGGCGGCCGGATCGGTGGCGGTCGTCCGGGACACGTAGATCGACCCGACCTCCGGCACGTGCAGCGACCCGACCGGGCTCGCGGGCCCGGAACCGAGCAGGTCGTCGAAGTTGCCCGGCCAGTCCCGGGTGAAGAACAGGGAGTGGTGCGCGAGCTCAGGCAGCTCCCCGCGCACGCCAGCCATGACGAGCAGGGCGGAGATGCCGGGCCCGCTGCGGTCCCACGACCGCTCGGGCCGGGCGGAGTGCTCGGGCGCGAGCAGCGCGGTCTCGGTGTGGTGCAGGTCGGCGCCGGAGACGACGACGTCGGCCGCCAGCACCTCGCCGGTCGCCAGCCGCACGCCGCGGGCGAGGCCGGTGCGCCGCGGGCTGCGCGCCGAGCGGGGTGCCGGGTCGACCTCGATCGCGACGACGTCGGCGCCGGTCCTGATCTCGACGCCCTGCGCGCGGGCGAGGCGCTCGATCGCCTCGATGAGCGTGTACATGCCGCCGCGCGGGAAGCGGACGCCGTCGACGAGGTCGAGGTGGCTCATCAGCGAGTAGAGCGCCGGGACGCGGTACGGCGAGGAGCCGAGGAAGACGGCGTGGTACCCGAGCACCTGCCGCAGTCGGGGGTCCTGGACGGTGCGCTCGACGCGCGTCGCGAGGTGCTCCGACAGCAGGCGGGCCAGCGTGGGGGTCCGCCTCAGCACGTCGGCGCTCAGCGCGCGGTCGCTGCGGGCGAAGGTCGTGTACAGGAAGTGGTCGAGGGCGGTGCGGTAGGCCTCGCTGGACTCGGCCGCGTAGGCGCGCATCCGTTCGCCGGCCCCAGGCTCCCACGCGTCGAAGCGGGCCCAGTTCTCCTCGGGGTCGGCCCCGACCTCGAGGGTCTGCGCCGGGCCGCCGGGCGCCGACTCGAAGAAGACCCGGTAGGCGGGGTCGAGGCGCTCGAGGTCGAGGTGGTCCTCGATGCGCTCGCCGAACAGCGCGAAGAAGTGCTCGAACACCTCGGGCATGAAGTACCACGACGGGCCCGTGTCAAACCGGAAGCCGTCGAGCTCGAGCGTCCCGACCCGGCCGCCGACGTGCTCGTGCCGCTCGACGAGCGTCACGCTCGCCCCGCCGCGGGCCAGCAGCGCGGCGGCGGCGAGGCCGGCGATGCCGCCCCCGATGACCACGACGCGGCGCCCGGCAGCGCCCGCGCCGGCGGCGGAGTCGTGCGCGGCCGACGGCTCGGCCACCGCGGTCACGAGCGGCCGATGGACTGGGCGACGACGGCGAGCTTCCGCGGCCCCGAAACGCGCACGCGGCGAGTCAGGAGCTCCGCGGGCGGCGTCGCGGCGAGCTCGGCGGTGAGCCGCTCGTACAGCCCGAGCGTCGAAGCGACCGCCCAGCGGGCCCGGCGCGGCAGGCCCGGCAGCGCCGCCCGGGCGGTCGCGACGTCGGCGGCGATCTCCGCGAGGATCGCGTCGACGGCCGGCTGGTCGAGGGTCTCGGGGGTGACGCCGGGGAAGTAGCTGCGCCCGAGGTCGCCGTAGTCGGCGCCGAGGTCACGCAGGAAGTTGATCTTCTGGAACGCCGCGCCGAGGGCGCGCGCGCCGGCGCGCAGGCGCGCGTCCGGCCGGCGGGCGGGCACCCCCGGGCGCGCCGCGGAGTCGAGGAAGACGGCCAGGCACATCAGCCCGATCACCTCGGCGGAGCCGTAGACGTAGCGCTCGTAGCTGGCTTGGTCGTGCACCCGCACCGTGAGATCCGTCCGCATCGAGGCGAAGAACGGGTCGAGCTCGGCCGCGCCGATTCCGGTCCGCCGCGCGGTGCGCGCGAACGAGTGCACGACGAGGTTCGTCGAGTAGCCGGACTCCAGCGCGCGCGCCGTCTGCTCCTCGAGCTCGTCGAGCAGCGCGCCGGCGTCGGCGCCGCCACGGGTGTCCACGATCTCGTCGGCGATCCGCACCAACGCGTAGACGGCCTCGATCCCCCGCCGCCCGCGCGCCCCGAGCAGGCGTGTGCCGAGCCCGAACGACGTCGAGTACTCGGCCAGCACCGCGCGGCTCACGCGCGCGGCGGTCTCGTCGTAGAGCGCCAGCCCGGTCAGGCCCGCCATCAGCAGTCCCTGCCCGCGAGCTGGTCGATCAGGTCGCGCAGGTAGGCGGCGAGCGGGGCGGGCAGCTGCCACGCGATCTCCCGGGCCGTGCGCGCCGCGCCGGCCGCGACCGCGCGGGTGCGCTCGAGCGCCCCGCTGCCCACGATGACCGCCCGGACCCGCGCCGCGCCGTCGGCCTCGAGCCCGGGGTCGCCGACGTACCGGTCGAGCACCGCCCGGCCGTCGGCGTCGGCGGCGAGGTAGGCCAGCCGCAGGAGCTCGGTGCGCTTGCCCTCGCGGAGGTCGGACAGGACGGACTTGCCGGTCGCGGCGGGGTCGCCGAACACGCCGAGCTCGTCGTCGATGAGCTGGAACGCCACGCCGAGCGCGACGCCCAGCCGCTCGAGCTGCGCGCGCGTGCGGTCGTCGGCGCCGGCGAGCAGCGCGCCGACCGCGAGCGGGCCCGTGCAGCTGTAGGCCGCAGTCTTGAGCTCGGCGATCAGGAGCGCGTCGATGTTGGTGGGCGCCGCGAGCTGCGCCGCGACGTCGAGCACCTCGCCGCCGATCGTGGTGGTCACGCTGCGCACCAGCAGCTCGATCGCGCCGATCCGCAGCTCGGGGGCGAGCGGCGCGTGGGCGATGAGGTCGAACGCGCCCGTGAGCGCGAGGTCGCCGCCCAGGAGCGCGGCGGCGAGCACCTGGTCCTCGGCGGCCTTGCCCGTCACCCCGGCCGCGGTCAGCTCCGCGCGGCGGGTCCCGGCGAGGTTGGGGCGTCCCCGCCGCGTCTCGTCGTGGTCGAGCACGTCGTCGTGCACGACCATCGCGGTGTGGAGCAGCTCCTGGGCCGCGGCGACCGGGGCCACCCCGGCGACGTCGGACCCGCCGAGCCCGAGGTAGGCCGCGAGCGTCAACCGCGGCCGCAGCAGCTTGCCGCCGCCGACCTGGTCGGCGAGCGCGCTCCAGAGCGCGCCGTAGCCGGGGGCGATCAGCTCGGCGCCCTCGCGCCCGGACCGCAGGTGCGCGTCCAGGGCCTGCGCGACCTGCTCGAGCCCGCGCTCGATCTGCGCCGCGAGCGAGTTCGGGGCCGGGTAGTCGGTCGCGTCGCGGTCGGCGAGCTCCGGCCCCCCGGTGCGGAGCGCGGTGCGCTGGGCGCCGGTCGGGCGGGGCTCGGCAAGCCCCGTGGTGGCCCCGGGCCACGCCGCCGAACGTGCGATCTTGACCATGCCTGCCCCCCGGTCCTTCGTTGATACTCAGCATACTGAGCATTCCACGGATAGCGAGGTGACTCGCGCCGGTCGGTAGGCTCGCGGCATGACGTGGCTGGTAACTGGCGGGGCGGGGTACATCGGGTCGCACGTGGTGCGCGCACTGGTCGAGGTGGGGCTGGAGACCGTGGTCCTGGACGACCTGTCCAGCGGCCACGCGGGCTTCGTCCCCGCGGACGTGCCGCTGGTGCGCGGCTCGATCCTCGACACCGGCCTCGTGCGGCAGGTGCTCGCCGAGCACCAGGTGTCCGGAGTGATCCACGTCGCGGGGTTCAAGTACGCGGGCGTGAGCGTCACCCGGCCGCTGCACACGTACCAGCAGAACGTGACCGGCACGCTGTCCGTGCTCGAGGCCATGGCCACCGAGGGCGTCGACGCCATCGTCTTCTCCTCGAGCGCCGCGGTGTACGGCACGCCCCGCACCGACCTCGTCACCGAGTCCACCCCGACTCAGCCCGAGTCGCCCTACGGCGAGAGCAAGCTCATCGACGAGTGGATGCTGCGCGACCAGGGCCGCGCCGTCGGCCTGCGGCACACGTCGCTGCGCTACTTCAACGTCGTCGGCTCGGGCACGCCCGACCTGCCCGACACCAGCCCGCACAACCTCTTCCCGATGGTCCTGGACGCGCTCACGACGGGCCGCACCCCGCGCATCAACGGCACCGACTACGACACCCCAGACGGGACCTGCGTGCGCGACTACGTGCACGTCGCCGACCTCGCGCTCGCGCACGTCGCGGCCGCGCAGGCGCTCGCGGCGGGCGAGCCGTTGGAGCGCGTCTACAACCTGGGCAGCGGCGACGGCGTGTCCGTGCGGGAGATCATGACCGCGATGGCCGAGGTGACCGGCATCGCGTTCGAGCCGGAGATCGCCGCCCGCCGCCCGGGCGACCCCGACCGCATCGTGACCTCGGGCGAGCTCGCCGCGCGCGACCTCGGCTGGACGATGCGGCACACGCTGCACGAGATGGTCGCGAGCGCCTGGGCAGCCCGCCAGGCCCGCACGGCTGCGTAGCGGCGCGAGTGCGGTCAATCGGTCCCCACCGGCCCGAGTGTGGGCAATCGGTCCCCTTCGATCGCCCCGGACCCGCAAGACGCCCACACTCAAGCGTCTGACAGCCGAACGCCCACACTCGCGGTCGCGAGCGGTGAGCAGTCCGGCCGTCAGGCGTCAGCCGTCAGCCGTCAGCCGTTAGCCGTTAGCCGTTAGCGCGGGGCGGTCGCGCGGAGCTCGGGCAGGCGCGCCGCGACCTCCTCGAGGACGGCCTCGGACCCGGCGTAGATGCCCTCGGCCCGTGGCCAGTGCACGACGACGTCGGTGAAGCCGAGCGCGGCCGCGCGCTCCGCGCCCTCGGCCAGGGTGGCGTAGGACTCGAGCGAGAAGACGGGCGCGCCGTCGATGCTGAGGTACCGGTCGATGGACGCCGGGTCCCGGCCCGCCGCGCGCGCGGCGTCGTCGAACGTCGCGGTCATGGCCGCGAGCCCGTCCCACCAGCGCTCCTGAGCCTGCGCGGGCGACAGGTCGGGCGACTCCTCGCCCGGGAACGAGGGCCCGAACGTCCCCCAGCCCTGCCCGAACCGCGCCGCGAGCGCCATCGCGCGCGGGCCGTTGGCGGCCATGACGAAGGGGACGCGGGGCTGGCGCACGCAGCCCGGGATCATGCGGGCCTCGTGGGCCTCGTAGAACTCCCCGACGCGGGTGGTCACGGGGTGGGTGAGCAGCTCGTCGAGCAGCTCGGCGAATTCGGCGAAGCGCCGCGAGCGCTCGCGCGGCGTCGGCGCGGGGCCGGTGACCTCGGCGTCGAAGCCAGCCCCGCCGGCGCCCAGGCCCAGGAGCAGGCGCCCCTCGCTCACGTCGTCGAGCCCCATGACGTCCTTCGCGAACGGCACGGGGTGGCGGAAGTTCGGGCTCGCGACCCAGGTGCCGAGCCCGATGCGCTCGGTCACCGCGGCGGCGGCCGCGAGCAGTGGAACGGTGGCGAACCACGGCTCGTCGGCGAGCGAACGCCAGGCGAGGTGGTCGTAGGTCCAGGCGTGGTCGAAGCCGTACTCCTCCGCCCGCCGCCACTTCTCCCGGGCCAGGGGCCACCTGTCCTGCGGCAGCAGCACGATCCCGAACCGAAGCCCCTGCGTCCCCATGCGATCGCTCTCCCCTAGTCCCAGCCGAGCTCGTGCAGCCGATCATCGTCGATGCCGAAGTGGTGGGCGATCTCGTGCACCACCGTGACGGCGACCTCCTCGACGACCTCCTCGCGCGAGTCGCACATCGCGAGGGTCGGCCGGCGGAAGATCGTGATCCGGTCGGGCAGGGCGCCGGTCGCCCAGAACTCGCCCCGCTCGGTCAGGGGCACGCCGTCGTACACCCCCAGCAGGTCGGGGTCGTCGGCCGGGGGGTCGTCCTCCACGAGCACCACGACGTTGTCCATCTGGGCCGCGAGCTCCTCGGGGATCTCGTCGAGGGCGTCCCGGACTGCGTCCTCGAACTCGGCCAGCGTCATCTTCACCACGCTCGTATCCTCCCCCGCCCGGGCCCCGGGCAGGCCCGCTTTGGTTCTCCTGCGGTTCTGCCCTATGCTTTCCGAGGTTTCACGGCGCCTCTGACGTCAAGGGCGTCGTCTTCGCCCCCATCGTCTAGCGGCCTAGGACCTCGCCCTTTCACGGCGGTAGCACGGGTTCGAATCCCGTTGGGGGTACGTACACGTTCGAAAGTTCGAGCACGTTCGTTAGTTTGAGGTCTTGCCGGTACCGTGGCAGTCACGGTCCCACTCAAGGCCCCGTAGCGCAGTTGGTTAGCGCGCCGCCCTGTCACGGCGGAGGTCGCGGGTTCGAGTCCCGTCGGGGTCGCAAGGCATGCGCCCGGCCCCACCAGGCCGGGCGCAGTCGGTTTGGCCATGTAGCTCAGTTGGTAGAGCGTCCGACTGAAAATCGGAAGGTCAGCGGTTCGACCCCGCTCGTGGCCACCACTCATTTCAGCCCTGTTCCGCACGTCGGGACGGGGCTGAACTGCTATCTGCGGCACGTTGTGCGGGTGATGCAATCGCGCGAGCGGGCCAGAGCCGACACACTAGGGACGCAAGCACGACACAAGGGGATGTGATCAGCGTGGCAGACGCGCAATGGACGACACCGGGTTCAGGCGAACGACCCTCGATCGGAGAGCTGTTCAGCCGACTGTCGGAACAGTCGTCCCAGCTGGTTCGCGCCGAGATCGAGCTCGCGAAGGCGGAGCTCGCCCAGAAGGCGAAGGCCAGCGCGATCGGCATCGGGCTGTTCGTCGCCGCCGGCCTCCTCGCGTTCTTCGCGTTCGCGGTGCTCATCGCGACGGCGATCCTCGGCCTCGCGGAGGCCGTGCCCGCGTGGCTAGCCGCCCTCATCATCGGGGTCGCGCTGCTCGTGGTGACCGCGATCCTCGCGCTCGTCGGCAAGAAGTCGCTCGATCGGGGCCTGCCGCCCACGCCCGAGCGCACCACCGAGAACGTCAAGCAGGATGTCACCGCGATCAAGGAAGGCCTGCGGTCATGACCAGCCCCACCCCCGAGGCCCTCGAGGCCCAGCTCGCGAAGCAGCGCGCCGAGCTCGCCGCCACGATCGATCAGCTGAGCTTCCGGCTCGACCCGCGCACGAAGGCGAACGAGGCCGTCGCGTTCGGCAAGCAGCTGGTGCACGACGCCGGCACCGATCCCGAGACCACCCCGGAGGATCGGGGCCGCGCGCGCACCTACCTCGGCATCGGCGCGGCGGCGGTCGCCGGGCTCGTCGCCGCGGTCATCGCGCGCCGGCACTGACCTGACCCGACGTCTGCGGGCGGCGGCGCGCCGCGCCCCACTGGGTGAGCGCGACCCCCGCCAGCACGACCGCGCCGCCAACCGGCTCGTACCAGTGCAACCCCTCGTGCAGCACGGCGACGCCGAGCGTGGTCGACACGAGCGGGATGACGTAGGTGACGCTCGCCGTCACCGTCGCCCCCGCGAGCTCGAGCACGCGCCAGTACAGGACGAACGCGAGCCCGGTGCCCCCCAGGCCCAGCGCGAGCAGCGCGAGCGCTGGTACGGGCGCGACGGGCGCCGTCAGCGGCGTCGTCAGGGCGAAGGGCGCGAGCAGCGCCGAGCCGATCGCAAGCTGGACCGCGGGCAGCTGGATCGAGGACAGGCCGGTGCCGGTGAGCCGGCGCCGGCTCCAGGCGGTGCCGAAGCCGTAGCAGACGGTCGCGCCGACGAGCATGAGCCCGCCGACGGCGTCGATCTCGCCGGGCCTCCACACCCCGAGCAGCACCGCGATGCCACCGAACCCGATGGCGAGACCGAGGAGCTGGACCCGGTCGGGTCGCTCCTGCGGCAGCAGCAACCCCACGAACAGCGCCGTGAACAGCGGGGTCGTGGCGTTGACGAGACCCGCGAGCACCGAGCTCACGCGCTGCTCCGCGAGCGCGAAGAGCACGAAGGGCGCGGCGGTCATCACGGTCGCGACGATGACGAGGTCGCCGACCCGGGCCCAGGGGATCCGCAGCCGCTCGCGCCGGACCGCGAGGACGACCGCCAGCAGAACGAAGCCGACCGCGATCCGGCCGAAGGCCACCTGCGTCGGGGCGAACGTGCGCAGCGCCGTCGCGATGAACAGGAAGCTGCACCCCCACAAGACCGCGAGGAGCAGGTACGGGCCGAGCCAGGCCCGGGTGGGTCCGCCGGTCACCGCGCGTGGCTCGGGACGGCGGGCGCGGGCAGGGGCTCGAGCCCGAGGTCGAGCTCGGGCAGCGACCCGCCCGCCGCGACCGTGAGGGCGCCCTCGTGCACGAGCAGGGTTCGCTTCGTCGCGGTCCCGTAGTAGTACCCGCCGAGGTCGCCGCCCGTGCGCAGCACGCGGTGGCATGGGACGAACGGCGCGACCAGGTTCCGGGCGCACGCGCTGCCCGCCGCGCGCACCGCGGCCGGCCGGCCCGCGACGGCCGCGAGCTCGGCGTACGACGCCGTCTGCCCCGCGGGGATCGCGCGCATCGCGGCCCACACCGCCTGGAAGAACGGTCCCCCGTGCTGCTCGACGGGCACCGAGCCCAGCGCCGCCGCGTCGCCGGCCGCGTATCGCCGCACGGCGTCGACGACGCCGGCGATCGCCGGCTCGGCGGCTGGCTGCTCGCCCGTCAGCTCGCGGACGGCGCGGTCGCGTAGCTCGAGGGGCAGCCTGTGCGCCGTGCGCTCGACGGACTCGAACCCGGAGGCCCGCACGACACCGTCCTCGGGCGTGGCGACGACCGCGAGGGGGCCCGCCGGCGTCGGCAGGACGACGGCGAGGAGGAAGGGTGCGGCGGGCGCGGGCGCAGGCGCCGGTGCGCGCGCAGGTGCGGGCGCTGGTGCGGGCGCGGAATGCGTGTGCGGGGCGCTGATGGGCGCGGTGCTGATTGGCGCGGTGCTGATGGGCGCGGTGGGCATCGGGGGCTCCCTGTCGGTGCGGCTGCTCGGACCTGCCGCCGTGCTCTCATCCTCCCCCGCGGCGCGGACGTCGCGCTCGCGGTTTTCGGACAGCGCACGCCCCCCCTCCCCCGGCCGCCGGGTCACGCCGGCACCGGCGCGTCGGCGGCGACGCGGGCGGACCACGCCGTCCACAGGTGCTGCGCCGCGTAGCCGCGCCACGGGCTCCACGCGGCCGCGCGCCGCGTGGCCGCGGCGATGTCCAGCGGGTGGCCGGCGCCGCCCGGGAGATCGGCGAGCGCCTTGCGGAGCACGAGATCGCCCGCGGGGAACACGTCCGGGTCGCCGAGCGCGCGCAGCGCGACGTAGTCGGCCGTCCACGGCCCGATGCCCGGCAGGGCGAGCAGGCCCGCGCGCACCTGCGCGCGGTCTGCCCCGACCGTCAGGGGCAGCCCGCCGGCGACGGCGGCCGCGAGGCGCGCGAGCGTGCCGGCCCGCGCTCCCGTGAGCCCGATGCCGCGCAGCTCGTCCGGCCCCGCGGCCGCGAGCACCGCGGCCTCAGGGAACAGCCGCAGCCCGTCCACCCCGGGCGCCCCGTACGCGGCGACGAGCCGGCCGGCGAGCGTCCGCGCCCCCGCGACCGAGATCTGCTGCCCGAGCACGGCCCGGACCGCGAGCTCGAACGGGTCGGTCGTGCCGGGGATCCGCAGCCCGGGCCGGCGCGCCACGAGCGGGCCGAGCAGCGGGTCCGCGCACAGCGCGCTCCCGACGAGGCCCGGGTCGGCATCCAGGTCGAGCCACCGCCGGATCCGCACGACGACGCCGGCGAGGTCGCCGAGGTCCGCCAGGGCCAGCCGCGCGACGATCTTGCCGCCCGGGTCGAACGCGATCGTGACGCGGGCCGGCCCGCCGGGCGCCGCCAGCAGCCGGGTGACCGTGCGCTCGTCGTCCACCCGCTCCAGCCCGGGGATCGCGCGGCCGACGACGTGCGCGAGCCAGCCCGCGGCGTCGTACGGCGCGACGTACCGCAGCCGGAGCGTCAGCTCGGCGGTGTCGACGGGCGCGCGGTCGGCCGTCCCCCGCCCCGGCCGCGAGCCCGGGGACCGCCGCAACGTCGACGGTGGCGCGCCGAACTCCTCGCGCATCACGTCGTTGAACTGGCGCAGGCTCGCGAAGCCCGCCGCGAACGCGACGTCGATCATCGACAGCGCCGTCTGGTCGATGAGCATGCGGGCGAGCTGAGCGCGCCGGGTGCGGGCGAGCTGAAGCGCGGACGCCCCGACCTCCGCCACCAGGATGCGGTGCAGCTGGCGCGTGCTGACGTGCAGCGAGTCCGCGAGCCCGCCGACGCCCGACCGGTCGATCGCGCCGTCGGCGATCGCGCGCAGCGCGCGGGCGGCGAGGTCCCCTCGGGCGTCCCACTCGCGCGAGCCGGGCAGGGAATCCGGCCGGCAGCGCCGGCAGGCGCGGAAGCCGGCGGCGACGGCGGCGGCCGCCGCCGGGTAGAACCGGCAGTTCTGCGGCAGCGGGGTCCGGGCGGGGCAGGACGGACGGCAGTAGATGCCCGTCGAGAGCACGCCGACGAACAGGCGCCCGTCGAACCGGGGGTCGCGCCCGCTGATGGCGCGGTACGCGGCACCCGGCTCGGGCAGGGTCGACGCGGGGGTTGGGGGCACGCGTCCCATTCTCGACCCCGGGGCGCTGCCGGACTAGCGGATTTCGGACCTGGCGGTCACCGGCGGCCGTGCCGGCTCACCTCGGTCCGGGGCGGGTCGCCGTCAGTCGACGGTGCCCTGCACCGGGATCCCGTTCAACAGGTCCCGCACCTCGACCTCGTGGTAGCGCCGGTGCCCACCCAAGGTGCGGATCGACGAGAGCTTGCCGGACTTCGCCCAGCGCGTCACGGTCTTGGGATCGACGCGAAACAGCGCCGCAACCTCGGAGGGGGTGAGGAGGGTCTCAGATTCGCTCGGCGATGCGGCCATGGTGTCTCCAGGTGGATGCGGTGACGGACACGTGCACTCCGGTGGTTCCGGACTGTGCGGATGTCTCCGAAGGTCACGAAGGCTCACCCGATGCATAAGTGCTACCTACATGTGTACCAAACGCCTGAAGAATCCCATAAGGACCTTTGTCCACTACTTGGGGCAAGTCAGACCGTTTCGGGACCACCCGAATCCACCCAAACGTCTCCTACCGGGCCAAACGCCCGCCCTCTTCGCCCGATCGGCATATACCCGAGCGCTCGACCCGAGCGGAAGGCTGTTCGCTATCAGCAGAATCGTGTCCAGCATGAGAGACGTGAGGCCGATTCGCCGGGTGCGCGCGGCGCGCCGCGCCCCTCGATGTGCCGACGACCGCGGGCTCCGGCCACCCACGCGCGACGCTCCGCGGGGGGCCGTGGGCGCAGGGCACCGGGTTGGGTGGTCGGAATACCTGCGGACCATGTAAAGTTCGGAAGGAACAGACAGACGATCAGCACCCCGGGGCCGCACGTGTAAGCACGGAGCCAGCCCCGCTTCTATGTAAGGGGGTCGATGCCATGGGGCGCGGCCGTCAGAAGGCTAAGCAGACCAAGGTTGCCCGGGAGCTGAAGTACTACAGCCCGGACACCAACTACCGGGCGCTGGAGCAAGAGCTCACATCTCCCGGCGGTACAGATCTAGCCACCCGTAGGCCCGTGGCGGACTCGAACGACGAGCCCGACCCGGACACCTATACGCGGTGGGCCACCGACGAGCGGTAGGCCTGGCCCGGGTCGCCTCGTGCGGCCCGGGCGAGCAACCTGATACGACGGCGCGGGCTACTGAGTCCGATACTTCCCGGTCATCCGCACGGCCCCGCCGTGCACACCCTTGGACCCCCGCACGATATCGGCGCCCCGTGCGCCGTCGTCGAACCCGACGACCCCCAGGACCCACGCCGGCAGCCCCCGCGCCGCGAGCAGCCGGACCGCCGCGTCAGCGCCGTCGGGCCCGGTCACCGCGACCATGCCCACGCCCAGGTTGAGCGTCGCCTCGAGGCTGGCCCACGGCACACTACCGAGGCCGCGGACGAGCTCGAACACCGGCGGGATCGTCCACGACGCCCGGTCGACCGTGGCCGCGAGGCCCACGGGAAGTACCCGCGCGAGGTTGGCCGCAAGACCGCCGCCGGTGATGTGGCTGTACGCGTGCACCTGCGCGCTCGCGTCGCGCGCGACGGCGAGCAGGTCGGCCGAGTACACCCGGGTCGGCTCGAGCAGCTCCTCGCCGAGCGTGCGGCCCAGCTCGGGGACGTCGCGGTCGAGGGCCCAGCCGGCGACCTCGATGACCTTACGCACGAGCGAGTAGCCGTTCGAGTGCAGCCCGGAGGATCCGATGGCCAGCACGACGTCGCCCTCGCGGACCTTGGCCGGCCCGAGCAGGTCGGCGGCCTCGACGACGCCGACCGCCGCGCCCGCGACGTCGTACTCGTCCGGCGCGAGCAGCCCGGGGTGCTCCGCGGTCTCACCGCCGACGAGCGCGACGCCCGCGACCTCGCAGGCGGCCGCGATGCCACGGACGATGTCAGCGATCCGCTCAGGCACGACGTGCCCGCAGGCGATGTAGTCCGTCATGACCAGCGGCGCCGCACCGCACACGACGATGTCGTCGACGACCATGCCGACGAGGTCGAACCCGATCGTGTCGTGCTTGTCGAGCGCCTGGGCGATCGCGACCTTCGTGCCGACGCCGTCCGTCGAGGACGCGAGCAGCGGCCGGTCGTAGGCCTTGAGCGCGCTCACGTCGAAGAGCCCGGCGAAGCCGCCGACCCCGCCGAGGACCTGCGGCCCGTGGGTGCGCGCGACGGCGGCCTTCATGAGCTCGACGGCGCGGTCGCCCGCGTCGGTGTCGACGCCGGCGTCGGCGTAGGTGATGGCGATCTGAGGCTCCTGGGGTCGGGCGTGCGGTGCGGGTGCGGAGGTCACGGCTGCTCGAGCGCCGTCGCGCCACCGGTCGTGCCGACGAGCGTGTGCAGCCCGTCCTCGGGGGCGCCCAGCGGCAGCTCGGACTGCTCGAGCAGGTGCTTGCCGAGCGCGGCCGACGGCGGCAGCTCGATCGGGTACGAGCCGGTGAAGCACGCGGTGCACAGCTGGGACTTCGGCTGCTCCGTCGCGGCGACCATGCCCTCGAGCGAGATGTAGCCGAGCGAGTCGGCGCCGAGCGAGGCGCCGACCTCGGCCGGCGTCAGCCCCGTGGCGATGAGCTCGGCGCGCGAGGCGAAGTCGATCCCGTAGAAGCAGGGCCACTTCACCGGCGGTGACGAGATGCGCACGTGCACCTCGGCGGCGCCCGCCTCGCGCAGCATCCGGATCAGCGCGCGCTGGGTGTTGCCGCGCACGATCGAGTCGTCCACGACGACGATGCGCTGGCCGCGGATGACCTCGCGCAGCGGGTTCAGCTTGAGCCGGATGCCGAGCTGGCGCAGCGTCTGGGACGGCTCGATGAAGGTGCGCCCGACGTACGCGTTCTTGGTCAAGCCCTGCGCGAACCGGATGCCGGACTCGGCGGCGTACCCGACCGC
Source organism: Pengzhenrongella sicca (assembly GCF_017569225.1). Classification (GTDB taxonomy): domain Bacteria; phylum Actinomycetota; class Actinomycetes; order Actinomycetales; family Cellulomonadaceae; genus Pengzhenrongella; species Pengzhenrongella sicca. The sequence goes on along the minus strand of NZ_CP071868.1, from coordinate 238,136 downwards.
GGCCGGGGTCCCGGACTCCGGGACGGGAATGACGATGTCGGCGTCGACCGGGAACTCGCGCGCGAGCTGGCGGCCCATCTCGACGCGGGCCGAGTGCACGGACCGGCGGGCGATCGAGGTGTCGGGCCGGGCGAGGTAGACGTACTCGAAGACGCAGCCGGCCCGGTCGACGGGCGCGAACCGCGAGCTGCGCAGCCCGTCGGCGTCGATGCAGATGAGCTCGCCCGGTTCGACCTCGCGGACGTAGGACGCGCCGACGATGTCGAGCGCGGCGCTCTCGCTCGCGACGACCCAGCCGCGCTCGAGGCGGCCGAGCACCAGCGGGCGCACGCCCTGCGGGTCGCGGGCGGCGTACAGCGTGCGCTCGTCCATGAAGACGAGGCAGAACGCCCCGCGCAGCCGCGGGAGCACCTCGAGCGCCGTGGCCTCGAGCGTGTGGTCCGGGTCCCCCGTCAGCAGCGCCGTGATGAGTGCGGTGTCGGTCGTGTTGCCCCGCGCGAGCTCGCCGCGCCGCTGCGAGCCGTACCGCTCGGCGACGAGGTCGACGAGCTCGACCGTGTTGGTGAGGTTGCCGTTGTGCCCCAGGGCGATGGTCCCGCCAGCGGTCGCGCCCAGCGTGGGCTGCGCGTTCTCCCACGTGCTCGCGCCCGTGGTCGAGTACCGCGTGTGCCCGATCGCGAGGTGACCGGTGAGGGCGTTCAGTGCGGTCTCGTTGAAGACCTGGGAGACCAGGCCCATGTCCTTGTAGACGAGCAGCTGCTCGCCGTTGGACGTCGCGATGCCGGCCGACTCCTGCCCGCGGTGCTGGAGCGCGTAGAGGCCGAAGTAGGCGAGCTTGGAGACCTCCTCTCCGGGTGCCCAGACTCCGAAGACCCCGCAGGCATCCTGCGGGCCCTTCTCACCTGGTAGCAGTTCGTGGGAAAGAAGTCCGTCTCCGCGGGGGGCCACGAGTCAATGGTTGCACAGGCGCCCGTCCGGCACCGGCAGGCACCGCCCCGCCGGACGCCCGGCGAGCTCAGCCGCGCCGGTCCGCGAGCACCGCGAGCCCCGCGCCGGCGAGCGCCCCGACGCAGGCCAGCGTGAACGCGCAGATGGCGGTCACGGCCGCCGTCGGCTCGTCACCGGCTACGGGGAACAGCACCGCGAGCAGCCAGCCAATGACGGCGCCGAGCAGGACCCCGGCGCGGATGAACGCCGCGTACCGGGGCGCACGGCGCACGGTAGCTGGCTCGGCGATGCGGTCGAGCGTCTCGGCGTCGGGAAGCTCGGTGTCGGGAAGCTCGGCGACCGGGGGCTCGGCGTCGGGAAGCTCGGCGGCTCGGGGCTCGGCGTCGGGGAGCTCGGTGTCGGGAAGCTCGGCGGCTGGGGGCTCGGCGACGGGAAGCTCGGCGTCGGGAAGCGCACGGTCGGGCGTCGGGGTCGGCTCCTGGCTGGTCACGGCATCTGACCCTACCGGCGCCGCGCAGCCTGCAGCGGCAGGAAGGCCGTGAGGTCGGCGCGCTCGCCGGACGCGGAGACCCGACCCTGACCGACGGCGTCGGCCCAGGTCAGGAGCCCGGTAGCGAGCGAGAGCCAGGTGGCCGGATCCGTCTCGACCACGTTCGGCGGCGTGCCGCGGGTGTGCCGCGGGCCGGGCACCGCCTGCACCGCGCCGTCGGGCGGCACGCGCACCTCGACGGCATGCCCGGGGGCGACGTCCGCGAGCTCCTCGAGCGTGAACCGCACTGCGGTCCGGGTCGCCGCGCGGGGCGCGGCGGCGGGGTCGGCGCGCCACACGGCCAGCGCTGCGCGCCCGTCGGCGGGGTCGGTCCGACGGCGGGGAGGCATGCGCCCAGGCTAACGGCGCCGCGGACTCGGGTACGTGTGGGCGGCGGCGGCGGCAGGGTGTCGACGGAACGGGCGGCGGGGCGTCGACGGGACGGGCAGCAGGGCATCGCCGGGGCAGGTGAACCGCACCGACGCGCCGGGTACTCACGTGACTCACGTGACTCACGTGACTCACGTGATGCCTCACGTCTCCCACGGGCACCACCCGTCACTCGCGCGTCGGGCAGGTTCACCCGCGAGCCAAGTTCGCCCCCAATCCCGCACCTTCCGCGCGGAGCAGGTGACGGGTGGGGCTGGTGGGGGTGCTGGGACGTCACTCTGGACCGATTGGGCACCTCACATCACGTGCTCCGCGCGGGGTGGGCCGCACGCCGCGCGGACGACTGCCGGCCGCGGCACTGGCGGGGTCACTGCGGCGAGACGCCGTCAGCGTCCGCGCACCTCGCGGCGGTACTCGGCGGTCTTCTGCTTCCAGCGCGCCTTCTCGAGCGCGGCGAGACGTGCGTCCGACCGGCGGGCCTGCCACGCCGCCTCGCGCGCCAGCCGCCGCCAGCTGTCGAACCTGCGCTCGGGCAGCTCCCCCGACTCGAGCGCCGCCCGCACGGCGCAGCCGGGCTCGCTCTCGTGCGCGCAGTCAGCGAACCGGCACGCCAGCGCGAGCTCGGCGACGTCGGGGAACGTCGCCTCGACCGCCGCTGCGTCGGCGACCACCCCGACCGCGCGCAGCCCCGGCGTGTCGATCAGGAACGCCCCGCAGTCGAGCGCGATGAGCTCACGGTGCGTCGTGGTGTGGCGCCCGCGACCGTCGGCACGCCGGTCCCCGACGCTCATCACCTCGGCCCCAGCGAGCGCGTTGACGAGCGTGGACTTGCCCGCACCCGACGGCCCGACCACAACGAGCGTCACGCCGGGCCGCAGCAGGGCACGCAGGGGCTCGAGGCCGGTGTCGGCGGTCGCGCTGACGACGTGCACGTCCGCCCCGGGCGCGGCCGCCGTCACCTCGGCGGCCACGATCGACGCCCGGGGCACGAGGTCGGCCTTGGTGAGCACGACGACCGGCCGAGCGCCGCACCGCCACGCGAGGGTCAGCAGCCGCTCGATCCGGCCGAGGTCCGGCTCGGGGTCCAGGTGCTCGGCGACCAGGACGACGTCGACGTTCGCCGCGAGCGCCTGCGTCCGCGACGTCGACCCGGCGGAGTCCCGCACGAGCTCGGTCCGCCGCGGCAGCAGCTCCGCAAGGTGCGGGACGCCGTCGGCGCGCGGCCGCGACACCGCCACGTCGCCGACCGTGGGGGCCCACCGCAGCCCCTGCGGACCGGGCACGAGCCCGTCCCGGTCGAGCTCGACCCGCACCGGCAGGCCGCGCGCGCTCGCCGCGTCTGCGGGCACGACGAGCACCGCGCCGCGATCCACGCGCACCACGCGTACCTGCGAGCCGACCGTCAGGCTGTCCATGAGCCGACGCTAGGCCGGCCGCCCGCGCGAACGCCACGGAATTTTCGCCCGCCGGGCCGAGGTCAGCCGCTGGCGGGCGCCGAGCGCGCCGCCTGGACGGCCGCGCGCACGATCGACTCGTCGGTCATGTCGTAGCCGTCCGGCCCGCCGCCGGGGCCGGACGCGCCGGCGCCGGGCGCCGCCCGCCGCGCCGACAGGTGCACCGCGTCGACCCCCGCGCCGAACAGCGCGCCGATGTCCTGGACGCGCACTCCGCCGCCGGCCATCACCTGCACTCGCCCGCCCGTGCTCGCCGCGTGCGCCGCGAGCAGCTCGAGGTTCGCGCGGCCGTCGATCGCGGCCTGCGCCGCCCCGGACGTCAGCACCCGCGTCACCCCGAGCTCGGCGAGCAGGTCGAGCGCGCCGCGCGCGTCCGCGACGACGTCGAGCGCCCGGTGAAACGTCACGCCCGCCCCGCCCGCGGCGTCGACGAGCGCGCGAATCGCCTCGACGTCGACAGCCCAGTCGGGCGTCAAGGCGCCGACGACGACGCCCGCCGCGCCCGCGCGCACCGCTGCCCGGACGTCGCGCACCAGGACGTCGAGCTCGACGCCGTCGTAGCAGAAGCCGCCCGGGCGGCTGCGGACGAGCGGATGGATCGGCAGGCCGGTCGCGACGGCCACCTCGATCAGACCGATCGGCGGGGTCAGTCCGCCCGTCGCGGCGAGCGCGACGCACAGCTCGACGCGATCGGCGCCGGCCGCCTGCGCGATGCGCACGCCCGCGACGTCCTGGACGGCGATCTCGACCACGTTGGTCATGGCGCCCACCCGCCCGCTCGGGGTCAGCCGAAGTACCGCGGGAGGGTGGCGTCCGCGACCGCCCGGGCCTCGGCGAGCGGCAGCGTGAACAGGCCGCTCACCTCGACCGCCGCGCCGCGACCGGGCTCGCCTGCCTCGTCCGCACCAGCGTCGCCGGCCGCGGCGGCGGACGGCTCGTCCGCCGTCACGCCGAGCTTGAGGACGGGGAACCCGCGCGCGCCGCACAGGTCGGCGAACCGGACCTCCTCGGAGCGGGGCACCGCGACGATCGCGCGGGCCGTCGACTCCGAGAACAGCGCCTCGAACGGCGTGACGCCGTCGCGCGCGCAGAGCGCCTCGAGGTCGACCCGCACGCCCGTGCCGTAGCGCAGCGACGACTCGACGAGCGCCTGCGCGAGGCCGCCCTCGGACAGGTCGTGCGCGGCGTCGACGAGGTGGTCGCGCGAGGCGTTGATGAGGATCTCGGCGAGCGTCCGCTCGGCCGCGAGGTCGAGCCGGGGCGGCACCCCGCCGAGGTGGCTGTGCGCGACGTCGGCCCAGGCGGAGCCGTCCAGCTCCGGCCGGGTCACCCCGAGCAGGTAGACCGACTGGCCGGGGTGGGTCCAGCCGGAGCCGGTCGCCTTCGCGACGTCGTCGAGCACCCCGAGCACGCCGACGACGGGCGTCGGGTGGATCGAGGAGTCGATGCGGCCGGGCACGCCCGTGCCGTTGTAGAGCGAGACGTTGCCGCCGGTCACCGGGATGCCGAGCACGAGGCAGCCGTCGGCGAGCCCGCGCACGGCCTCGGCGAGCTGCCACATCGCGTCCGGGTCCTCGGGTGAGCCGAAGTTGAGGCAGTCCGTCACCGCGAGGGGACGCGCGCCGGTCGTGGCGACGTTGCGGTACGCCTCGGCGAGCGCGAGCTGCGCGCCGGTGTACGGGTCGAGCTTGGTGTACCGGCCGTTCGCGTCGGTGGCCAGCGCGACGCCGAGGCCCGTGGTCTCGTCGACGCGCACGACGCCGCCGTCGTCGGGCTGGGCGAGCTTGGTGTTGCCCTGCACGAAGCGGTCGTACTGGTCGGTGACCCAGGCCTTGGACGCCAGGTTCGGCGAGCCGAGCAGCGCGAGCAGCGTCGCGCGCAGCTCGGCCGGGGTCGACGGCCGGGCCAGGCCGGCGGCGTCGACCGTGTCGGCCGCGAGGCCGTCCTGCCAGCTCGGGCGCGCGAACGGGCGGTGGTACACCGGGCCGTCGTGCGCGACGGTGCGCGGCGGCACGTCGACCACGGTCTCGCCCTTGAAGTCGATCACGAGCCGCCCGGTCTCGGTGACCTCGCCGAGCACCGCGGTCTCGACGTCCCACTTCGCGGTGATCGCGAGGAACGCGTCGAGCTTGTCGGGCGCGACGACGGCCATCATCCGCTCCTGCGACTCCGACATGAGGATCTCCTCGGCGCGCAGCGAGGGGTCGCGCAGCGGGACGAGGTCGAGGTCGACGTGCATGCCGCCGTCGCCGGCGCTCGCGAGCTCAGACGTCGCGCAGGAGAGCCCGGCGCCGCCGAGGTCCTGGATCCCCTCGACCACCCGCGCGGCGAACAGCTCGAGGCAGCACTCGATGAGCACCTTCTCCTGGAACGGGTCGCCGACCTGCACGCTCGGGCGCTTCGCGGCCGACTTCCCGTGCTCGTCGAAGGTCTCGGACGCGAGCACCGACACCCCGCCGATGCCGTCGCCGCCGGTGCGCGCGCCGAACAGGACGACCTTGTTGCCGACGCCGGACGCGTTCGCCAGGTGGATGTCCTCGTGCCGCATCTTGCCGACGCACAGCGCGTTGACGAGCGGGTTGCCCTGGTAGGAGGCGTCGAAGACGAGCTCGCCGCCGATGTTCGGCAGGCCGAGGCTGTTGCCGTACCCGCCGACGCCGGACACGATGCCGTGCACGATGCGCGGGGTGTCGGCGTGGTCGATCGCGCCGAACCGGAGCTGGTCCATGACCGCGATCGGGCGCGCGCCCATCGCCATGATGTCGCGCACGATGCCGCCGACGCCGGTCGCGGCACCCTGGTAGGGCTCGACGAAGCTCGGGTGGTTGTGGCTCTCGACCTTGAACGTCACGGCCCAGCCGTCGCCGATGTCGACGACTCCTGCGTTCTCGCCGATGCCGACCAGCAGGTGCTCGCGCATCGCGTCGGTCGTCTTCTCGCCGAACTGGGCGAGGTGCACCTTGGATGACTTGTACGAGCAGTGCTCGGACCACATCACCGAGTACATCGCGAGCTCCGCCGCAGTGGGCCGCCGGCCGAGGATGTCGCGGATGCGCTGGTACTCGTCGGGCTTGAGCCCGAGGTCGGCCCAGGGCTGCGGTGACTGCGGGGTCACCGCCGCGTGGTCGACGGTGTCGAGGAACGGACGTTCAGCGGTGCTGGTCATCGAGTGCCTGCCGAGAGAGCTGCTGGGGAGGGCCTCAGCGTACCGGCGCCCGCTCGGACCCGAAGTGGCATGTCGCCTTTGCCCGAGTTCATACTCTTTCGTGAATTTTCCATTTGCTAAACTTGGCGAATTCATGTGATCCTCGTCATATGAAAGCGCTTCCTGACGACGATGCCGTGCCGCGGCAGGCGTCTTCCTCAGGCCAGGGGACCGGTTCGAGCACGGGTCAGGAAGCGGCTCGCGAACCGGGTCGGGGCGGCACACCGGTCGATGGAACTGGCCGGAGTGCCGCCCCGGCGCCCGGCCACCCGGCCACCATCTACGACGTCGCCCGCCGCGCCGGCGTGGGCATCGCCACCGTCTCGCGCGCGCTGCGCGGCTCCGCGCCCGTTGCGGAGTCGACGCGCACGAAGGTGCTCCGGGTCGTCGAGGAGCTCGGATACCGGCCGAGCTACCTCGGCACCTCCCTCGCGCAGCAGCGGCACGCCGCCAACGGGATCGTCTTCCCGGACCTGTCCGGGCCGTACTACGCGGAGGTCGTGCTCGGGCACGAGGAGGCCGCGTCCCGCCTCGGCCGGAGCGTCCTGATCCAGTCCACCAACGGCAGGCCGGACCCCGACGCCGCCGCGCGCGACCTGGCGGGCCGCGTCGACGGCCTCGTGCTGCTGGGGCGGACGGTCGGGGACGAGATGGTCGGGGAGATCGTCACCTCGGGGCTGCCCGTCGTCCTGCTCGCCCGGCCCGCGATCGACGGCGCGGACAGCCTGCGGGTCGACAACTCGACGGCGGCGTGCGCCCTCGGCGCCCACCTGAGCGGGCACGGCTTCGCGACCGCGCGCTTCCTCGGCTCCCCGCACGCGTCCCACGACGTGGCCGAGCGCTGGGCGGGCGTGCTCCAGGGCTTCGCCGGGTCCGGGACGCGGCTCGACCTGACCCCGTGCGACCTCGACGAGGAGTCGGGGGCACGGGTCGCCCGCGCCGTCCTCGCCGGCCCGCGCCGGCCCGACCTGCTCGTGTGCGCGAACGACGAGATCGCGCTCGGCGCCATCGTGGCCGCCGAGGAGGCCGGCCTGCGAGTCGGCGTCGACGTCGCGATCACCGGTTGGGACGACATCATGGCCGCCCGCCATGCCCGGCCCGCGCTCACCACCGTCCGGCAGCCCATGCGGCTGCTCGGCTCCAACGCGGCCGAGGTGCTCGACGAGCGCATCAGCCGCACCCGTACCGCACCGCGGCACATCGTCCTGACCGCCGATCTGGTGATCCGGTCGAGCTGCGGATCCCACCCCTGAAGGAGACCTCGCATGAGAAAGCCCCTGCGTGTCACTGTCGCCACGCTCGCCGCGGCGACGACGCTCATCGCCCTGACCAGCTGCGGACGCAGCGACGACGCCCCGGCCGAGGACATGTCGGCGGCCCCGGTCGCCGAGGGTGAGGCGACGGGAACGATCACGGTGTGGGCCATGGGCACCGAGGGCGAGAAGCTCGGCGAGTTCGCCGACGCCTTCTCGGCCGAGAACCCCGACGCCACGGTCGAGGTCACCGCGATCCCGTGGGACGCGGCGCACGACAAGATCGCGACGGCCATCGCGGCCGACCAGACGCCCGACGTCTCGATGGTCGGCACGACCTGGATGGGCGAGTTCGCGTCGACCGGCGCGCTCGACCCGACGCCCGACACGATCGACGGCACCTCGTTCTTCCCGGGGGCCTGGGGCACGACGATCGTCAACGACGTCGCGTACGGCATGCCGTGGTACGTCGAGACCCGCGTGCTCTACACGAACACCGCCGCGGCCGAGGCGGCCGGCGTGTCGCCGTCGCCGGCGACCTGGGACGACCTCAAGACGTCGACCGCCGCGATCCAGGCGGCCGGCGCGGACTACGGCATCACGCTGCAGGCCGGTCAGCAGGGTGCGTGGCAGACGTTCATGCCGTTCGCGTGGCAGGCCGGCGCGCAGATCCTGGACGACGAGGGCAACATCACGCTCGACACGCCCGAGGTCGTCGACGCGCTCACCTACTACCAGTCCTTCTTCACCGACGGCGTCGCCCCCGTGGACGTCCCGGTCGGCACGCTCGAGTCCTCCCTGATCGCCGGCGAGTTCGGCGCGATGGTCTCCGGCCCCTGGCACATCGGCATCCTCGAGGAGGCCGGTTACGCCGACTTCACGCTGTCCCCGCTGCCGGCGGGCGAGCAGCTCGCGTCGTTCATCGGCGGCAGCAACCTCGCGGTGTTCAAGAACGCCGAGAACCGCGACGGCGCGTGGAAGTTCATCGAGTGGCTGAGCCAGCCGGACACGCAGGCGGCCTGGTACGAGGCGACGAGCGACCTGCCGTCGGTCCCGGAAGCCTGGGAGACCGGCACGCTCGCGACCGACCCGCAGCTCGCGATCTTCGGCACGCAGCTCGAGACCGCCGTCGCGCCCCCGTCGATCCCGAACTGGGAGCAGATCGCGACGGTCATCGACACCGAGCTCGAGAAGGTCACGCGCAGCGGGCTCGATCCGCAGGAGGCCGCCACGGCCATCCAGCAGCAGGCGGAGGCCATCGGGACGGGGCTGTAGCGGCCATGGCCACCAGCACCGCTGCGCGCGTCCCCGCTCCGGCCGACAGCCCGGGGCGGGGCGCGGCCCCCGTCCGACGCTCGACGCCGTTGCGCCGCCGTCGCAGCATCGCCGCCTGGGGCTTCGCCGCCCCGTTCGTCCTGCTCTTCCTCGTGTTCACGGCGTGGCCGGTCATCTCGTCGCTCCTGATGAGCGTGACCGACATCAAGAGCCGGGACCTTCAGAACCCGTTCAACGTGAACTTCGTCGGGCTCGACAACTTCGCGACGGTGCTCGCGGACCCCCTGTTCTGGCAGGCGGCACGCAACACCGGCTACTTCGTGGTGGTCGGCGTCCCGGTCGTCATGTTCGTCTCGCTCATGGTCGCGCTCGCCCTGAACACGGGCATCACGCGCCTGTCCGGCTTCTTCCGGGTCGGGTACTTCATGCCGGTCGTGACGTCGATCGTCGCCGTCGCGGTCGTGTGGCGCTTCCTGCTCAAGGACGACAACGGCATCATCAACGTCGTTCTCGGCTGGTTCGGGATCGACGGGCCCAACTGGCTCGGCGACCCGAACTGGTCCATGCCCGCGATGATCCTGATGGCGGTGTGGCGCTCCATGGGCACGCTCATCGTCATCTTCCTCGCCGGGCTGCAGGGCGTGCCCGCGTCCCTGCACGAGGCTGCTGCGCTCGACGGCGCGAACGCCGTGCAGCGCCTGCGCCTCATCACCGTCCCGATCATGCGCCCGACGCTGCTGTTCGGCGCGGTCCTGACCGGCATCGGGTACCTCCAGCTGTTCGAGGAGCCGCTCGTGATGACCAACGGCGGCGGCCCGCTGAACAGCACGCTGTCGGTCTCGCTCTACATCTACCGGCAGTTCGGGTTCGGCAACTACGGCATCGCGTCCGCGATGAGCTACCTGCTCTTCCTCGCGATCGTGCTGCTCACCCTGCTCCAGTTCCGCCTGCTCACCGAGCGTGATCCCCGGCCCCGCAGGAAAGCCCGACAGACGACCGAACGCGAGGGGAGCGCGCGATGAGCACCGTCATGCGCGACACGCAGGACCCGACCTCGACGCCTGCCGTCAAGCAGAACAAGACAAGGACCGTCGCCATCGGCGAGGCGCGGCCGCAGTGGTGGCTGTACCTCACCCTCGGCGTCGGCCTCGTGGTCATGGTCACGCCGTTCGTCTGGATGGCGTTGAGCTCGCTCAAGCCCGAGGCGGAGATCCGGGCGAACCCGCCGACCTGGTGGCCGCAGACGTTCACGCTCGAGAACTTCACTGAGCTGTTCACGCGGTTGGACTTCCCGCAGTTCTTCACCAACTCGGCCGTCGTCGCGGTGTTCGTGACGCTCGGCAACCTCGTGTTCTGCTCGATGCTCGGCTACGCCTTCGCCAAGATCGACTTCTGGGGCCGCGCCTGGCTGTTCCGGATCGTGCTCGGCACGATGATGATCCCCGGCATCGTGATGCTCGTCCCGCTGTTCGTGCTGGTCAGCCGGCTCGGCCTGGTCGACACGTACGCCGGCCTGATCCTGCCGTTCCTGGCGGGACCGTTCGGGGTGTTCCTCATGCGGCAGTTCATCAGCGCCCTGCCCGACGAGCTCATCGACGCCGGCCGGATCGACGGGGCGGGCGAGTTCCGCATCTTCGCCCAGATCATCCTGCCGCTGTGCAAGCCCGCCCTGGCGACGCTCGGCATCCTGACGTTCCTCGGGTCGTGGAACAACTTCCTCTGGCCCCTGGTCGTCGCGAGCAGCGAGGACAAGTACACGCTGCCCGTCGCGCTCGCGCTGTACAGCGTGGGCCAGAACGAGAACAACTACGGCCTGATGCTCGCCGGCGCCGTCGCCGTCGTCGCGCCCGTCGTGCTCGTCTTCCTCATCTTGCAGAAGCACATCATCCAGGGAATCGCCACCACCGGCATCAAGTGAAGGGCTCAACGATGAGACTCCGTCCCCTGCTCGCCGCCGCCACCGCGGCTTGCCTGCTGGCCGCCGCGGCCACCCCCGCGATCGCCGGCGGGCCACGCGAGGACTCCCGCCCGGGCGGTGCCGGCCTGACCCGGGCCGACCGCGCCGAGCTCAAGCGCTGGGCCGCCGACACCTGGGCGTCGTTCGCGGCGATGACCGACGAGACGACCGGGCTGCCGGCCGACAACATCGAGGGCGACCTCGACGCCGCCTCCCGGTCCGGCTACACCTCGCCGACCAACATCGGCGCGTACCTGTGGAGCACCGTCGTGGCCGAGGAGCTCGACCTGATCAGCTCCCGCGAGGCCACGAAGCGGCTCCGGCAGACCCTCACGACGATCGAGGGGATGGAGCGGCACGAGCCGAGCGGCATGTTCTACAACTGGTACGACGAGTCGACGGGCGCCAAGCTCACGACGTTCCCAGCCAGCGGCGAGACGATCGACCCGTTCCTGTCGAGCGTCGACAACGGGTGGTTCGCGGCGGCCCTGATGGTCGTGCGCGCCGCCGAGCCGGCCGTGCGCCGGCAGGCCGACCGGGTGCTCGCGGGGATGGACTTCGGCGCGTTCTACGACCTGAACCAGTTCGGGGGCGAGCGGCCCGGCATGGTCTACGGCGGCTTCTGGGCCGACCCGCCGAGCGGCACGGCGTGCCCGGGCACCCTCGCGAACGGCACCGCGGTCCAGTTCACCTGCCACCACTACGACATCCTCAACTCCGAACCGCGCATCGTGACGTACATCGGCATCGCGCGCGGCCAGATCCCCGCCGAGGCCTACTTCGCCACGAGCCGGACGTTCCCGGCCAGCTGCGACTGGTCCTGGCTCGAGACCCGGCCGGTCGGCGAGACGAAGAGCTACCTCGGCGTCGACGTCTTCGAGGGCGCCTTCCCGTATCGCGGCATGAACATCGTCCCGACCTGGGGCGGCACCATGTTCGAGGAGCTCATGCCCGACCTGTTCGTCCCCGAGGCGACGTGGGGCCCGAAGAGCTGGGGCGTCAACCACCCGCTCGCCGTCCGCGCGCAGATCCAGCACGGCATGGACCAGGCCGGCTACGGCTTCTGGGGCTTCTCGCCCGCGAGCGACCCGTTCGGCGGCTACCGCGAGTACGGCGTGGACCAGATCGGCATGAACCCCGAGGGCTACTACTCCGACGAGGAGAAGACGAACGTCGACCTGGGCTACGACCAGTGCCGCCCGGCCACCAACCCGGCCCCGGGCCAGCCCGAGCCGACGTTCGGCGACGGCGTGGTGACCCCGCACGCGGCGTTCCTCGCGCTGCCGTACGCGCCGCGCGAGTCGATGGACAACCTGACGAGGATCGAGACGACCCTCGGGGCGTACGGCACCGGCGGCTTCTACGACGCCGTCGCCGTCCGCAGCAACACCCAGGCGCAGCGCTACCTGTCCCTCGACCAGGGCATCGTCATGGGCGTGCTCGGCAACGTCCTCGGCAAGGACATGCTCAAGACGGCGTTCACGCGCGGGGCGGTCGAACGCACGGTCCGCCCGCTCATCGCGATGGAGGAGTTCGGCGCCGGGTACGCCGACGGCCGGCCGTGAACCCCTGACGCGGGCGGCCACCCCGGCGGCGCCCCGGTCCCGCCCGCCGGGCTGGTGGCGCCGCGCCGTCGTCTACCAGGTCTACGTCCGCTCGTTCGCGGACTCCGACGGCGACGGCGTCGGCGACCTCGCGGGGGTCACCGCGCACCTCGACGCGGTGGCCCGCCTCGGGGTCGACGCGCTCTGGCTCACGCCGTTCTACCCGTCGCCGCAGGCCGACCACGGGTACGACGTCGCGGACCACCGCGGCGTGGACCCGCTGTTCGGCGACCTCGCGGCCTTCGACGCTCTCCTGGCGCGGGCGCACGCGCTCGGGCTCGGCGTCGTCGTCGACCTCGTGCCCAACCACGTCTCGAGCGAGCACCCGTGGTTCCGCGCGGCGGTCGCCGCCCCGCCCGGCTCGCCGGCCCGGCGCCGGTTCCACGTGCGGCCGGGGCGCGGGCCCGGCGGGGAGCTGCCGCCGACGGGGTGGACCTCCATGTTCGGGGGTCCGGCCTGGACGCGCCTGCCCGACGGCGAGTGGTACCTGCACCTGTTCGCGCCCGAGCAGCCCGACCTCAACTGGGCCGACGACGACGTCCGGTCGGACTTCGCGGCCACGCTCCGGTTCTGGGCGGCGCGGGGGGTCGACGGGTTCCGGGTCGACGTCGCGGGCGGGCTCGCGAAAGACCCCGCCTACGGCGAGGTGCGCCGCGGCGCCCCGCACCCGCACTGGGACCGGCCCGAGGTGCACCGCATCTACCGCTCGTGGCGGGACGTGCTCGACGCCGCGCGGCCCGACCTGTTCGCGGTCGCGGAGGCGTGGGGGCCGCCGGACCGGACGGCGGCGTTCGCGCGCGCCGACGAGCTCGGCCAGGCGTTCGCGTTCTCGCTGCTCGGCGCCCCGTGGTCCGCGGCGGCGATCCGGCGCGCCGTGACCACGCAGCTCGACGCCCACGGGCGGGTCGGCGCGCTGCCGGCCTGGGTGCTGGGCAACCACGACTCGACGCGCGTCGCGACCGGGCGTGGCCGGGCCGCCGCACTCGCCCTGCACCTGTTCCTGCTCGCGCTGCCCGGCGCGTTCTACCTGTACGCCGGCGACGAGCTCGGCCTCCCGCAGGTCGCGGTGGCGCCGGCCGACTGGCAGGACCCGCAGGCGGTGCGCACGCACGGGCGGCTGCCCAGCCGCGACGGCGCGCGCATCCCGCTGCCGTGGACCGACGACGCCCCCGGGCACGGGTTCACCGCCGGGCGCCCGTGGCTGCCGACGCCGCCGGGCTGGGGAGCGCGGGCCCGCGACGCCCAGGAGGCGGACCCGGGCTCGCCGTGGGGCGTGCTGCACCGGGCGATCGCCGCGCGCCGCGCGCTCTGGTCCGCGGCGGACGACGCCGTCCAGTGGCTGCCGTCGCCGCCCGGCACCCTCGTGCTGCGGCGGGCCGGGGTGCTCGTCGTGCTCAACGCGTCGGCGCGCGCGTGGGCGCTGGCCCGGTTGCTGCCCGCCGGGACGGGGGCGGTGCTGGCGGCCGCGTCCGGACCGCTCGGGGCGGACGGCGCCACCGTCCCGCCGGCGACCGCGGTCTGGCTTGACGCCGGCGCCGGCGCGGGCTGAGCAGGCCGCTGCTCCACGAGCGGGCCGCTGCTAGACGAGAGGTCCCGCTGCTAGACGAGGGCGAACGAGGCGATCTCCCGCAGCCGGGCCGAGAAGACGTCCTCGGAGAAGTTGGCGGCGTGCTTGCGCACCAGCTCCGGGGTGAACTCCGGGAAGTCGCGCAGGGTGTCCCGCACCGCGTTCGCCGTGGGGGCCTCGATGAACGTCCCGGAGACGCCCTCCGCCGTGCTGTCGAGGAAGCCACCAGCCCGCAGGACGGCGACCGGCGTGCCGAACGCGTTGGCCTCGAGCGGCGTCAGCCCGAAGTCCTCCTGCGAGACGGACACGAGCCCGCGGGCGTTCGCGTACAGCCACCGCAGCTGGGCGTCGGACACGATCCCGACCGCGCTCACGTGGTCCTCGCCGGCGCCGAGCTCCCGGCTGGCGCTCCCCGCGATCACCAGGCGCGCGCCCGGCAGGGCCCGGGTGCCGTCGATGACGGCCTGGGTGTTCTTGTACCCGCGCCCGCGGGCGATCGTCAGCCAGTAGCCGGGCTCGATGCCGGGCACCGGCTCCTGCTCGGCGTCGGCGTCCATCGCGACGGGCGGGTGCAGCACCTCCGCCTCGATGCCGTAGGCGGCCTTGACCCGCCGGGCCACGCTGGTGGAGTTGACGACGTAGAGGTCGGCCGACGCGGCCGCCGAGCGGTCCCACCCCTTGAGGTACGGCGTCGCCGCGGACACGACGCCCCGCAGGTAGCGGTTCGGCATGTAGTCCCCCGGCTGGTAGAGCCAGCGCGGCGGGTTGTGGCAGTAGACGACCTTGCGGGTGTGCGCGGGCACCGAGATGCCGTGGGACCAGCCGGTCGAGCTGGCGATGACGACGTCCGCGTCGGCCACGTGCATCGACCGCCACGCGTGCGGCAGCGCGAGCAGCGCGAGGCGGGGATCGCGACGGAACGCGCCCACGCGCTGCAGGCGCGACGTGCGAACCTCGACGTCCTTGAAGCCCTCGTAGGTGCTCCCGGAGCTGTACACGCTGGTGTACAGCGGTGCGCCCGGAAAGATCCGGGTCAGCAGCAGCGCGACTCGCTCGGCGCCGCCATGCTGGGTCAAGTAGTCGTGTGCCAGAGCCACTCTCACGGGGTTCTCCTCACCTGACACCCAGGCGACGCCAAGGGCGTCGTCGGCTGAATGCGGGGCAAAGTGGACTGCGTGCAGTTACCAAGGTAGCGCGGGTCTGGCCGATTGCGAGATTTGGGCCGGATCGGTTGTGTGAACACTCGGTGACGAGGGCGTGTCACTGCCTTTCACCCGAGCCCGTCGGTGCGATCAGGGCAAAAGCGGATAAGGTGCCCCGACTGGACGCCACCCGACCGCGGGGAGAACCCGGCCTTGCAGCCACTCAGCCCAGCTCCGAGCTCTGCCCCGACCGTCCGTGCACGCCGGCCCGTGGCCGTGCTCTGGTGCGCGTACGCCCTGTTTCTCATCCTGCCGGGAGAGCTCGCCCTCGTCGGGCCGCTACGGTCCAACGGAACCCCCCTGCGGTTGCTGGGGCTCCTCGCGTTCTTCCTGGTGCTCGCGGCCTTCCTGCGCGTCGACGAGCGGCGCTGGCCGCGGCCGGTCGCCGCGATCGCGGTCGCCTACCTGGCCTTCATCGTCTTCGCGTGGGCAACGGCGCACCTGCACACGATGACCGGCCCCGAGAGCGCGGAGATCAACCGCTCGGTGCTCATCGTCGTCTCCGGGACCGGGCTCGCCCTGCTGGCGGCGTCGATCGTCGACGATCTCCGCCTGGCGCATGTGCTCGTCGGCCTGCTCGCGGTGGGTGCGGTGGTGTGCGTGAGCGTCGGCGCGCTGCAGTACTTCGGGGTGATCAACGCCTGGTCGGAGGTCATCCGGCTGCCGTTCACGACCACCGTCGTCCCGCCGATGGGGGTGGTCGACCGGCTCGGGATGAACCGGGTCTCCGGCTCGACCTCGAGCCCGCTGGAGTACTCCGTCGTGCTCGCGATCGTCCTCCCGCTGATGATCCATCTCGCCGTGCACGCCCGGTCCAAGGCCGCGCGGCTCGGGGCGGCGGCGGGCGCCGTCGTGGTGCTGCTCGGCATCCCGCTGGGCTTCTCCCGGTCCGGGCTGCTGACGGTGGTCGTGACCACGTGCGTGATGCTCGTCTTCCTGCGCCCGGCCCACCGGTGGACGGTCCTCGTCATCGGCGCGGCGATCGCGGTCGGGGGCGTCGTGCTCGCCCCCGAGATCGTCGGCATCCTGTCCGACCTCGTGCTCAACAGCTCCAGCGACAACAGCATCCAGGGCCGGCTGAACGACTACTCGAGCGTCATCGCGCAGTTCGAGGAGTCCCCGTGGCTGGGCAACGGCCCGTTGTTCGAGCGCACCACCGTCAGCGTGCTCGACAACCAGTGGCTCGGCACCCTGGTCCGCGACGGGCTCGTCGGCATGCTGGGCATGGTCGTGCTCCTCGGCGGCGGGGCCGCCCTCGCCGCGCACAGCGCGTCCCGCCTGCCGCGGGGCTCCGCGGAGCGCAGCCTGAACGGCGCGCTGTGCGCCGGGCTGCTCGGCCTCGGCGTCGCCGCAGGGACGTTCGACATCTTCTCTTTCCAGCAGGCGACGTTTATCGCCTTCCTTCTGCTCGGCCTCGTCGGGATCGGCGTGCCGCGCCGCCGCGACGGCGCGCCCGACGCGGCGGCCCCGGCCGAGCAGGCGAGTCGCGCGGCCTGACCACGCCACCCGAGGGCCCGGCCGCACGCCGCAGCCCGACTCGATGACTGATTCCACAGAGTTGCTGCACTGTTCGGTTCCGGGGCGATCGGGGTGGGGTGCGTGTGGGTGGTCCGTCCTAGTCTGTACACATGTTCGAACCGAGCGATGACGAGGTAACGGGGGGCCCGGCGGGGGCCGGCCCGGCGGTCGCGGGCGCCACATCGGTCTCGGTGGATGTGACGTTCGGGCTGTTGCTCGGGCGGGTGATGGCGGAGGCGGGGGCGGCGTTGGCGCAGGCCGCGGCCGCGGGGTCCTGCATCGCGGGGCCGATCGATCAGATCGCATTGGCCGAGGCCCTGCTCGGGCACGCGCCGGGCTCACCGTTGGTGGACCTGCTCGAGGGTCTGTGCCCGGGGGATGTGCATGATGCGGTGTTGATCGAGGCGATCGCCGCCTGGGAACGCGTCACCTCACTGGCTGCGGCGCGGCAGGGCGAGATGATCGCCGAGCTCGCCCGCCGCCGCGACGCCCAGCGTCTGGGTGAGTTCGTGGGTGATGAGGTCGCGTCGGTGCTGGTGATGACCCGGTCGGTGGCGGAGGCAAAGGTCAGTCTCGGCACCTCGCTGGCGGCCTGGCCCGCGGTGAATGAGGCGTTGGCGGCCGGGGTGATCGATCACCGCAAGGCCACCGCCCTGGTCGACGGCGTCGGGCACCTCGACGACGACGCGGCCGCCGCCGTCCTGGACGCGGTGCTGCCGGTCGCGGCGGGTTTGACGGTGCCGGCGTTGAAGGCGCGCCTGCGCAAGGTCGAGCTGACCGTGAACCCGGCCGCCGTCGCCGAACGGCGCGCCCGCGACGCCGCCGACCGGTATGTGCGGGTCAGCCCGGCGCCGGGGGTGATGGCGTGGTTGACCGCATACCTACCCGCCAAGGACGCGATGACGATCTACACCGCGATCGACGCCATCGCCGCCTCCGCCGACCCCGCCGACCCACGCGGGATCGCGGCCCGGCGCGCGGACGCCCTGACCGACCTCTGCACCGACATCCTCGACAACGGCATCGCCCCCACCACCGCACTACCCGGCACAGCGGGACAGGAGCCCGGGCAGGCGGGTCAGGCTGGCGGGACTCCGAAGGCTGGCGGGGTCTTGAAGACGGAGCAGGGGCGTCGCCCGCACCTGCAGGTGACCGCGGCTGCGACGACGTTGTTGGGGTTGGATGAGGTGCCCGGGGAGCTGGCCGGGTACGGGCCGATCCCCGCGGATCTGGTGCGGGCGATCGCGGCGGACGCGACGTGGCGGCGGATCTTCACCGACCCCGCCACCGGGTGCGTGACGGGGATCGGGCCGCGCGGGTACCGGCCCGGCGCCGACCTGACCGGCACCGTCCTGGCCCGGGACACAACGTGCACGTTCGTGGGGTGCCGGATGCCGGCGTGGCGATGCGACCTGGACCACCGCGACCCCTACGACCACGAGCATCCCGATCTTGGCGGGCAGACCTGTCCGGAGAACCTGCACTCGCTGTGTCGTCACCATCACCGGGCCAAGACCTACGGCGGCTGGCACCCCGACCTCGACACCACCACCGGCGACACCTGGTGGACCTCACCAACCAAACACCGCTACAAACGGCCCTCCGTCGACGCCAACCCCGAACCCCCGCCACCCGACCGACCCTGGTTGCACACACCCCAGCCCGACGACCCACCCTTCTGAGCCGCGAACCCCTCGAGACCACTGAACCCTTGGAATCAGTCATCTAGGCGCGCCCCGCGCGGCCCGAGGGCGCGGCCGACGGCGCTGCCCGACGTCAGTCGCCGGCGTCGGCCCGCGCGTGCGAGCGGGGCCGCTCGGCCTGGGCGGTGCGCTCGGCCGGCGGCGCGGGAGCCGGCGCCGGGGCCGGGGCGCCGCTCCTGCGCCCGCGCCGGACGCGGCGCACGGCGCCGTCGATGAGCACGCACAGCAGGGCCGTGACGAGCAGGCCCGCGAGCGCGGCGCCGATCGCCACCCGGGACCGGTCGGGATAGGCCTCTGCGGGCGCGCCCGGCGCCCGGGACAGGATCGCGGTGGACAGCTGGTCGGCCGGCGCGCCCGCGCGCTGCTGGATCTCGGCCAGGATCGTCGGGGCCTGGGCCTCGACCGCGAGCATCGCCGCGAGCGCGGCGTCCGCCGTCGGCGCCGTCGCCTCGACCGTGAAGAAGCTCTCGGCGCGGAGCACACTCGTCTCGACGGTCACGACGGCGTCGCCGTCGGGCGCGAGCACGACGTTGCCGTTCGCGACGCTGTCCGCGAGCAGGCTCGCGAGCGTCGTCGTCCCGGCGCCGTAGGGGTTGGTCACGATGACGGCGGGGTCCTCCGACTGCTGGACGGCCAGGTACGACGGGGTCGCGACGACGCTGAGCACGCTCGAGGACGTGAACTCGGGAACGGCCTCGGACCACAGCTGGACCGTTCCGTACGCGGTCACGCCGAGGATCAGCACGGCGACGTACCACCGTCGGGCGACGGCTGCGAACACGCTCACAACATTCACGGTGATTCCATTCCGTCGGGGTCGGGTACAGCGGTGCGCGCCGGCGCAGGGGCCGGCGCGGGAGAGGCGGGCCGGGCGGCCGCCGGGGTCGAGCCGTCGGGGTGCGTGCGGCTGGAGTCGTCGCGTTCCCAGCGCGTGTCCCCGCGCCGCAGCTTGAGCTCGCTCAGGACGCGGACGGCGACCGTGACCGCGAGGAAGACGACCACGTGCGGCAGCTCGCGCGGCGAGCGCGCGCGCGCGAGGACGTACGCGCGGCTCGAGGCCGGGGCCACCGGCGCCGGCAGCGCCGCCAGCGCGGCGAGCTCGCGGTTGCCGGCCCGGGTCCGGGTGCCCCGGCGCACGAGGGCGCCGATCGTGCGGGCGACGCGCACGTCGAACGTGCCGGGGCTCGTGCGGCGCTCCGAGGCCCGGAACGACCGGCGCACGTACTCGTCCTCGGCCACGATCGCCGGGAACGGCGCGACGCGTTCGTGGCCCTCGCGATCCACGGCGAAGATGCCCGACCCGACGTGGGCCTCGTGCAGGAACGGGAGCCCCCGCCAGATCCGGTAGTACGAGCGCACGAGGGCGGAGCACCCCTCGGTGCGGAACGCCGCGGCGGGCGCGGCGACCCGGACGCCGGGCTCGGCGAGGGTCGCGACGAGGGCGCGGATCGTGTCGGCCGGGACCTGGATGTCGGCGTCGAGGTAGATCCGCGGGAAGCCGGTCGCGACGGCGTCGGCGGCGTTGAGCGCGGCGGGCTTGCCGGGGGCGGCCAGGTCGAGCACCAGCGGCGCCGACGGGTGCCGGCGCGCGAGCTCGACCGTCCGGTCCGTGCAGCCGTTCGCCGCCACGACGACCTGCCACTCGCCCGGCGCGGCGCCCGCGCTCAGCGTGTCGAGGCAGCGCGTGATCACGGCCTCCTCGTCGTGGGCCGGAATGATGATCGTCGCGCTCATCGCGCGACCCCCCGCTGCGGCTGACCGTCGCGGTCGCCCAGGACGGCGAGCCACGCCTGCGCCCGGCGCTCCCACGTGTGCTCGCCGGCCACGGCGCGGCAGGCCGCCCGCGTGCCCGGGGTGACCGCGCGCGCGAGGTGGGCCGCGGCGGCTCCGAACGCCGCCGCGTCGCGCTCGACCCGGATCTGCGGGGTGTCGATCCACTCGACGGCGGGCAGCGGCGTCGACACGACGGGCAGCCCCGCGCCCAGGTACTCGAGGATCTTCAGCGGGAAGCTCGCCGCATTGAAGGAGCTGTCGTCGTACGGCACCAGGCCGAGATCGGCGTCGGCCAGGACGGCCGTGACCTCGTCGGCGCTCACGTGACCGCGCCACTGGACGCGCGGGTGGGCGAGCAGCGCCTCGATCGCGGTCCGCTGCGGGCCCGGCGCGAAGTTGCGGGACATCCCGCCGACGACGACGAGGTCGCAGCCGGCGTCGAGCACCGCCTGCAGGTGGCCGGGCAGCACCCGCGGCGAGACGCCGCCGATGAACGCGGCCAGCGGCGCGCGCGAGCTCCGCGCACCGGTCCCCGCCCCGACCTCGGGCGCGGCCGGCGTGCAGCCGGCCGGGATGACCTGCGCGTCCACCCCGTACCGCCGCAGCCGCTCGCGCAGGACCGGCGAGACCGCCACGACGGCGTCGGCCATCGCGATCGAGCGCCGCAGCCGTGCCTCGACCGCGCCCGGCTCCTGGCCGAGCAGGTGCGCCCCGGCCACGTAGTCGTCCTTGATGAGGAGCACCTTCCGAGCGCGCGGGAAGGCGCGCAGCGCGCCGCTCGGCTCGGTGAAGACGACGGCGGAGGGCTCCTGCCCGAGGTGCCCGATCGCGCGGGCGGCGGCGCGCGCGGCGACGGCCTCGCGCAGCCGTCCGAGCCGCAGGCGTCGCGTGAACGGCACCGTCCACGCGGGCTGGACGAGGGTCTGCCCGCCGTCGACCAGCGAGCCGCCCGCGCGCAGCGCGGCCCACGACCGGGGCGACGTCGGAGGCTCGAGGTAGGCGACCCGCGTGTGCACCGCGAGGGCCGCGGCGAGCCGCTGCTCGTAGAGCCGGTGCCCAGCGTGCGGGACCGTGGCGACCAAGGCGACCGTCATCGGGTCGCCTCCGCGCCGAGCTGGTAGCCGTGACGCCACTCGTCCCGCCGGGCCCACGCGGCCACCCAGCCCACGTCCCGGCGCCCGAGCAGCCGGAACCCCTGGCCACGCAGCGCCACGCCGGCCAGCAGCAGCGCCCTGATCACCGGGCCCTGGACGCGGCCGAAGTGCTTGCGCGCGTAGGTCACGCGGCCCTTCATGAGCATCACCGTCTTGTCTCCGGAGCTCGAGGATGCGCCGCCGCTGTGCAGGGCCACGGCGTCGGGGGTGATCCACACGCGCCGCCCGGTGCGCCGGATGCGCCGGCACAGGTCGGCGTCCTCGGCATACATGAAGTACGCCGGGTCGAAGCCGCCGACCTCCCGCCACACGGGCATCGGGACGAGCAGGAGCGAGCCGGTCACCACGTCGACGTCGCGCACGCTGTCGCGGGCCCACTTTCCGAGCGACTCGGGGTCGAAGAGGGCCGACCGCGCGAACACCGTGCTCAGGGCCGTCGCGAAGCAGAACGAGCTCCACAGGGTCGGGGCACCCCAGCACGAGTGCGGGTCGACCTCGCCCGTTCGGGTGACTGTTCGGCCGCCGAGCACCCCGGCGCGGGGCTCGGCGTCGGCGGCACGGATGAGCGCGTCGATGGTGCCGCCGCGGACCTCGGCGTCGGGGTTGAGGAGCAGGACGTGCCGCCCCCGGGCGCGCTCCGCGCCGAGGTTGCACGCCCGGCCGAAGCCGATGTTCTCCTCGAGGGCGACGATCGAGGACTCGTCGAGATACTCGCGCAGGAGCGGCGCGAGCGGCGGCGTGGAGGCGTTGTCGACGACGATCACCTCGAACCGCGCCGCCGGCCGGCCGACGCCGAGCAGCGTCTGCAGGCAGGCGCGCACGTAGTCGCCCGCGTTGTACGTCACGATGATGATCGAGACGTCGATCTCGGCCGGCGGGCCGTCATCCGTCCGGGTCGCGGGCGAGACCTCCTGTTGATCCAGGTCCGTCCGGGGTGCCACAGTGGCGCCGTGCTCCGAGCCAACGTCCATGTTCCCGCCTTCGTCGCTACGACCGGGGGCCACCTCGTCCAGATGACCCTGATGGTGCCGTTCCTCGAGCCTGATCGCCACCGTGACGCCCTGTGGATCACCCACCGCACCGCGCAGAGCGAGAGCCTGCTCCGCGACGAACGGCGGGTCGTCTTCGTGCCGCCGGTGGAGGCCCGGGACTGGCTGACCGTCCTGCGGCGCACGCCCGAGGTGCTGACCGCACTGCGCCGACACCACGTCGACCGGGTGTACAGCACGGGCGCGGCGCTGGCCCTGACTGCGCTCCCCCTCGCGCCGCTCGTGGGTGCGCGCCCGACCTTCGTCGAGAGCCTCGCGCGGCCCGCGGGCCCGTCGGTGGCCGGCCGCGTGCTCTCGCGACTGCCCTGGGTGGACTGCTTCACCCAGTACCCCGCGAACGCCGACACGCACTGGTCCTACCGCTACAGCCTGCTCGACTCGTTCCGGGCGGCCGAGGATGGCGCCGACCGCGTCCCGAAGCGGATCTTCGTCACGCTGGGCACCGCGCGCCCGTGGCAGTTCCGCCGCCTCGTCGACCGCATCCTCGAGATCGTTCCGGCCGACTGCACGATCGTCTGGCAGACGGGCTGCACCGAGACGTCCGACCTCGACATCGACGCCCGCGCCGTGATGCCCGACGCCGAGTTCCAGCAGGAGATCGACCGCGCGGACGTCGTCGTCTCCCACGCGGGCGTCGGGACGTTCCTGCGCTGCCTCGAGGCGGGGAAGGTGCCGGTGCTCGTGCCGCGCCGGCTCGCCCACGACGAGCACATCGACGACCACCAGGAGCAGATCGCCCAGGTCGGCAGCGAGCGCGGCCTGGCGCTGATGCGCGAGGCCGACGCGCTCACCTTCGAGGACCTCGTCCTCGCCGGCAACAGGCGTGCCGGTCGCGTGACGCAGTGACGCCGCCATAGCCGTCAGCCGTCCCGGGTGACGGCCTGGACGGGCGCCTCAGTCGCGTCCATCACGTTCCCGGTGCCGAGCGTGACCGTGCTGCGCATCAGGATCGGTCCGTACGTCGTGTCGGTGCCGAACCGGTTGTCCCGGATCTCGAAGCCCTCGGCGACGATGTCCTCGCGGATGTTGATCGAGTAGTTGCCGCCGTTGATCCAGTTGCCCTCGATCACGACGTTCTTGCTCACCTTGGGTCCCGTCTCGCTGCCGAGCATGATCGCGGCGTTCCCGCGATCGCCGGTCACGGCGTTGCGGGGGTCGAGGGTGTTGCCGCGGATGACGATGTCCTGCGCGGAGATGCCCTGGATCGCGTCCGGGTGCAGCTCGCCGATGCGGGTCAGGTCGTGGATCCAGCTGGCCTCGACGGTGACCCCGATGCCGAGGCGGACGCCGTCGTTCACGCCATGGATGTTCGCGCGCCGGATCGTCGTGCTCGAGGTGTCCACCCCGATGTCGGTGCGCCCGCCGCCGTCGATCTCGACGTCCTCGAGGACGAGCCCGGTGCGCGAGCCGTCGTAGACGACGGCGCGGTCGTTGGGCGCGTCGAGGCAGGTGATGCGGGAGTTGCGGATGGTCACGTCGTCGGCCGCCACCACCACGCAGCCGGCCACGTCGAGGCCGTCGAGCACCGCGCCGTCCTCGGTGACCCGCACGCCCTCGCTGGGCGTGAGCACCACGCCGGCGGGGACGCCCGTGCTGGCCGGGCCCGGCCGGTCGGTCGCGGAGTCGAGCGGCGACCAGGACGGCGCCGGGGCGGGCGGCGGGGCGTCGCCCGCGCAGCCGCCGAGGACCAGCAGCCCGGCAAGGACGGCGAGCCCGGCGAGGCAGCGCCGGCCGCGGGCCCGCACCGGCGCGCCGCCGAGCGGCGGCCGGGCGCGGTTCGGTCGGCGAGGACTCGGCACAAGCGGCTCCCTGATGTCGCGGTCAGGCGGCAAGCGCCGCTCGGTGTCGCCCAGATGAGGGCATGGGCACGGCGGCTGCGACGTGGAGGTGACTATATCCAGCACGTCGTGCATATCGGGCGCAATGGGACGGGCGAACTTGCGCCGACCGCGACAGCAGCGCCCGGGTGTGACGAATCTCACTCCGGTGCGGACGGACGTGTGGAGGCGACCGGGGTTGACCGGCCCCGGCCGTCCTGGCTGACTAGGAAGTGGGCGCTGACCGGCTCGTCGGTCCAGGGGTCCACCGCTTCCCGCCGCCCGCGCGGCACCGCTCGCGGGCGGGCGGGCGGGGAGCTACCGCTCGGCGCCGAGCACTGGCGCGGGCGGCTGTCCTCATCGCGCCAGGCGCGGGGCCGATGGGTTCAGTAAGGACAGCCCTCACCAAGGAGCAGACCACCCATGAGACATCGCCGACTCCGCCTGCGCAGCCTGCGAACGATCGTCGCCGGGGCTGCCGCCGCGGTCCTGCTGACCGCATGGCTGCCGAGCGCGGCCGCGGTCACGCCCGACCAGATCCGTTACCTCGGCGTCAACGTCGCCGGCAAGACGCTGCCCGACCACGTCCTCCCGCTCGAGCTCTGGTCCTCCACCCCCGCCACGGCCCTGGACCTCTTCCTCAACAGCAAGCGGGTGGCGTCCGACCAGACGATCGAGGCCCGCGACGGCTACTGGCTCGGGACGGTCAACGTCGACCTGCGCGGGCTCTCGGGCCGCACGAAGCTCACGATGCGGGTCACGACGCCCGGCAGCCCGTGGCGGAACATCGCCGTCATCCTGTTCGTGGCCCCCCAGCCCGCCCCCATCGACCCCACCCCGATCCCGATCCCGATCGAGCCAGTCCCGGTCCCGCGCCCGGGCCCGACGAACACCGGCGTGCCGGCCGGGACGGTCCTGACCCCCAGCGGGCCGTTGTCGATCACGGAGCCGGGCACGGTGATCGACGGCCTCGACGTGGCCGGCTGCGTGACCGTGCTCGCCGACAACGTCACCATCCGCAACACCCGCATCACCTGCCTGGACTCGATCAAGCACCGCGCCGTCAGGATGGACGGCGTCCGCTCCGGGCTGCTGCTCGAGGACGTCGAGATCGACGGCGGCGGGCTCACCGACATCGGCGTGGACGCCTCGCGCACGACGATCCGGCGGGCGAACATCCACGGCGTCGGCGACGGCGTCCGCCTCGGCACCGACATCACCATCGAGGCCAGCTGGATCCACGACATGGTCCGCATCGGCGCCCTGCACCCGGATGCGATCCAGGGCATCTCGGCCCAGAACATCGTCATCCGCGGCAACACCCTCGACCCCCGCACCACCGCGACGGGCGACTTCACCAACTCGGCGCTGATGCTCGGCAGCGAGACCGGCGCGATGTTCAGCACGAACGTGCTCGTCGAGAACAACTACCTCGACGGCGGGAACTGCACCATCAACATCCATGAGGCCATCGCGTCCTCCAACATCGTCGTGCGAGCCAACCGGTTCGGCGCCACCACGCGGTACAACTGCTCGGTGCTCACCCCCCTGCGGGTGCCGATGGGGGCGGACAACGTCCTGGACGCGTCCGGGCTGCCGATCGAGGTCCAGTACACCGACGACTGAGGGCACCGGCGACTGCGGCCAGCCGGATTCCTCGTCCGGCTGGCCCCGGTCGGCGCCGCACCCGTCATACTCTCTGACCATGGGTGACAAACTGCGCAAACCAACCGTCGTGCTCGCCCTCGTCCTCGAGACGGTCGACGACATCGTCGACCGGGAGTTCTGCCGCCCGCCGGACCGCGCGCTGATCGCGCTGGCCGAGAGCGCCGACGTCGGCCGGCTGATCGTCTCCGACCCGTGGCGGTCCTGGCCGGTCCAGGTCGCCCGGCGACGCACGCTCAAGACCCGGCAGACGCTGTCGGTGCGCGGCAAGCCGGTGCGCCGCATCAGCCCGCGCCGGCTGCGCCGCGCCGATCCGCTCGACGTGCCGGGCCTCGAGGTCCAGTTCCGCCGGTACGCCCGCCGGGTCGGCGCGGCCGCCGGGCTGTCGGCCACGGACGGCGCCGCGCTGATCACCTACGACCCGTTCGTCGCGGCCTTCGCGGACGCCCCCTGGATCACCCGCCTGGTCTACGTCGGCCAGGACGACTTCGTGCACGGCACCAAGCGACGCGCCTGGTCGCCCGCGTACGAGGAGGCCTACCGGCGCATCCGCGACCGGTGCGACGACATCTTCACCATCTCGGACGAGCTCTCCGAGCGGATCGCGCCCGGCCGGGCGCGGACCCTGCCCAACGGGGTCGACGCCGAGCTCTGGGCCCCGCGCGAGGTACCCGCGGCGAACAAGTGGACCGAGCGGGGCCCGTACGCGGTGTACGCCGGGTCCGTCGAGGGTCGCGTCGACGACAGCCTGTTCGCCGAGGTGCTCAAGGCCGTGCCCGAGGTCGTCGTCGTCGGGCCGTGCTTCGACCCGGAGCAGCGCGCGCGCCTGGAGGCCATGGACGGCGTGACCCTCACGGGCTCGCTCGGCCAGCGCGAGCTGGTCGAGGTGGTCAGCGCCGCGCGGGTGGGCCTGATCCCTCATCACGACACCCCGATGACCCGCGCGATGTCGCCCCTGAAGATGTACGAGTACCTCGCCGCCGGCCTCCCGGTGGTCGCGACGGACCTGCCGCCCGTGGCCGTCGAGGGCGAACGGGTGCTGCTGTGCCGCACCCGGGACGAGTGGGCCCCAGCGGTGCGCGCCGCCCTGGCGCTCGGGCCGCTCGACGCCGCGGGCCGCAACGCGGTCCTCGCGCGGGTGTCCTGGGGGGTCCGCCTCACCCCCCTGGTCGCCTCGGCCACCGACCCGCGGTGACCGGGCGCCGCACGGCCGGCCGGCCGACACCGCGTCGGGCGCCGTCGACTTCATCCTTGTTCGCCTCCGACAAAACACCCATACTTGCCCGCGAGGCGGTCGACGCGGGCAGGTCCGGCGCGAGCGTTCTCCTACCAGCGGGAACGGCCCCGGGCCCGTACCTCGGTGCCCGATGCCTCTCGAGCTCACCGAGGCACCGGGGGAATGCGTGGATGTAGCAGGCGTGCCGAGTCGGCCGCGCGGGAGCGCCCCAGGGGCGCCTGGCGATCGGATCACGCTCATGACGAGCGCCGCCACGAGCGATCCGGGCGCGAATCCGTTCCCGAGCATGTGGTTCGACGCCGTGCGTCGTGCGGGCGTGGACGCCAGGGCGTGGAGCTCGATCGGCCTCCTCGTGTCCCGCCCCGACGTCGTGCACGTGCACTGGCCGGAGCCCGTCTTCGGCCGAGTCGGCCGGTCACCACGGCGGGCCGTCGTGATGGCCAGCCGGCTCGCCGCCCTCCTCGTCGCCAAGGCGCGGGGCACTCGGGTTGCCTGGACGGTGCACAACCTCGAGCCGCACGACCAGCGTGGGGACGTGGTCGGCCGCGCGGGGATCCGACTGTTCCAACGGCTCGTGGACGAGTTCTGGGTCATGTCGCAGGCGTCCGGCAACGACGTGCGGGCCCGCTTCGGCCCGGGGTGCGTCACGCGCGTGATCACGCACCCGGCCTACCCCGTCCACGGGCCGAGCGCGCCGCCGCCCGAGCGCGCGGAGGTGCTGTCGTTCGGAGAGGTGCGCCCGTACCGGGGTTTCCTTGAGCTGGTCGAGACGTTCGCCGCCAGCTCGACCGACTGCTCGTTGACGCTGATCGGGGCCGGGCGCGACGACGACTACGCCAGGGTCCTGCGCGCCGCCGTCGCCGGCGCCGGCAACGCGACGTGGCTGGACGCCCGACTGGGCGACGAGGCGTTGCAGGAGCACATCCGCGCGTGCGACGTGGTGATCCTGAACTACCTGCAGGTGACGAACTCCGGTGCCGCGCTCCTCGCGCTGAGCCTGGACCGACCCGTCGTCCTGCCCGACACGCCGGTGTTTCGCGAGCTGCGCGACGAGGTGGGCGACGGGTGGGTCTTCCTCTTCGACACCGGCGTGCTGCCGACCATCGAGGCGTGCCTCACGCAGGAACGACCCGCTCCGCCGAACCTCGAGCGGCGGACCTGGGCGGGCCTCGGGGTCACGGTGCGGCAGGCGAGTACCCGGCTGCGCGCCGACCGGACCCACCGCCTGCTGGCCCCCCGCCGCCTGGTGGACGCCCGGTGACGGCGACGCAGGCGCGCGTCGTGATCGTGGTGCCGGTGTACAACAAGAGCGCCGTGCTCGAGCGAGCCCTCAGCTCGGTCCAGCGCCAGACGTACGGCTCGTGGCGGCTCGTGGTCGTGGACGACGGGTCGCTCGACGACTCGCGCGATCGCGTGCGGCCGTTCCTGGCGGACGAGCGGGTCGAGCTGATCTGCCAGGAGAATCAGGGACCGGGCGCCGCGCGCAATCGCGGGGTCGCGGGCGCCGCGGAGGAGCTCGTCGCCTTCCTCGACGCCGACGACGAGTGGGAGCCCGAGTTCTTGGCGGCGCTCGTCGGTGCCCTCGAGGCTCAGCCGCTCGCGGCCGCGGCCGCGAGCGGGTGGGTCCGGATCGAAGCGGGCGTCGGCACGGCGATCCCGAGCCCGTCGTCGGTTCGGGGCCGCTGGCGCTGGGACGGATCGGTCGACGGGCCGACCTTCAAGCGGGTCGTTGACGCGCTGCACAGCAGCGCCACGGTGATCCGGCGGAGCGAGTTCGATCGGCGTGGCGGCTACTACGAGCACCACTGCACCTTCGGTGAGGACTCCTTCCTGTGGGCCCGGGTCGCGCTCTCGGACGAGCTCGCCTTCGTCGACCGAGCGCTGGTGCGGTTCCACACGGACGCCAGCTCGCTCAGCGCCGGACGAGGATCGGCCTACCCCGCGCCGCCGCTGCTCACGTCGCCCGGCGCGTTCCTCGGCGAGGCTGCGGGCGCCCGGGCGGACTTCGCGGCGAGGTACCTCGTCTGGTACTACCGCTTCGTCCTCCTGCGCATGCTCAACCAGCGGGCGGTCGGGGCCGCGCTGCGGCTGACCCTCGCCCTGGCCCTCGCGCTGCGCGGCCGCCGCCCCGGCAGCGCGTCCGTCGTCGTCGCCGCGCTGCGCGTGGGCGAGCGCTACCTGACGATGCGCACGCCGGCGCTGCGGCGCGTCGGCGCGGGGCGGGACCGCTGATGGCGGCGACGCTGGCCGGGTCCGCCGGCCGGGGCGTGGCGTGGACGACGGCGAGCCGCCTGGTCGCTCGGATCACCGATCTGGCCGTGCTGATGATCCTCGCGCGCACCCTCGAACCTGCGGCCTTCGGCCTCGCGGCACTCGCGAGCTCGATCCTGGCCTTCGTCGATGTCGCGCGCGACCTCGGGCTCGGGCAGGCCGCCGTACAGAGCAAGGAGTTCACCTCCCTGCAGCGTGACTCCCTCTTCTGGGGGGCGCTGGCGATCGGCGTCCTGCTGGCGGGCCTGGTACTGGCCACGTCTGGCCAGATCGCGGCCTTCCTGGGCAACGCCGACGCCGCGCCGGTCATCGCCCTGCTCTCCGCGTCGCTCGTCCTGGCGAGCCTGTCCGTGGTCCCGATGACCGATCTCCAGCGGTCGCTCGAGTTCCGGCCGATCGCGATCCGCGGGACCCTCGGCGCCCTCGGCGGCGGCATCGTGGGCGTGACCATGGCCCTGCTCGGGTTCGGGGTCTTCTCCCTCATCGCCCGGACGCTCACCGACAACTTCCTCGGCACCGTCCTGCTCTGGGCCTCCAGCCGGAAGCCGCCGGGGCTGCACTTCAGCTGGCCGCAGTTCACGAACCTCATGCGATTCGGCTCGGCCGTGGCGGGGGCCCGCACCCTGGAGACCTTCGTGTCCCGGGCCGACGACCTGATCATCGGGCGCACGATGGGGGCCGCGGCCCTCGGCATCTACACCATCGCCTTCAGGATCTTCCGGATCATGGTCGAGGTGTTCGCCTCCAGCATCAACCAGGTGATGTTCCCCGTCTTCTCGCGCATGAACGGGGAGGTCGCGCGCCTGCAGTCGGCCTACTACCAGACCGTGCGGCTGACGGCGACGGCCGCCGTGCCGGTCTTCGCCCTCGTGGCGGCGACGGGCCCGTGGCTCATCCCGCTGCTGTTCGGCAACCAGTGGCAGGAGTCCGTGCCGGTCATGCAGATCCTGGCGATCCTCGGGGTCGTCCAGGCGCTGCGCTACTACGACGCGGCGATCATCACGGCGATGGGTCGTCCGGTGAAGGTGCTGGCCGTCCGGGCCATCACCGGGACGCTCACCGTCGCCGGGTTCGTCGTGGGCGGATTCCTCGGCGACCTGCGCTGGTTCGCGCTCGCGGCCGTCCTCGTGGCGCTGTTCGTCTCGACCCCGATCTGGTTCTGGCTGTTGTGGACGACGGCGCGGATCAACCCCGTGACCACGCTGGGGATCGTGTGGAAGCCGATCCTGGCCGGGCTCCTCGCGGTCGCCGGCGTCACGGGCCTGGCGCAGCTGCTGACGGGGCAGTCGGACCTCGTGCACGTGGCCGTCCTGCTGCCCGCCGGGGTCGTCCTCTACGCCGGCCTCATCACGATCGGCGACCGAGGCAGCGTGGTGCTGCTGTTCACGCAGCTCAAGGGAATCCGCCGGCGGTAGGCGCGCGCGGTGAAGCCAGCGGTGCGTTCGGGACGATGGTCGAGGAGGCTGTGATGAAGCGGGTTGTGGTCAGGTTCTATGCACGCAACAACCTCGGGGACGACCTGTTCGTGCGGATGCTCGCGGACCGGTATGACGCGCGCTTCCTGATCGAGACGCGCGAGCACAATCAGACGTTCGACCAGCACCCGCGCATCGTGCAGCGCGCACCGCGTCCGACGGTGCTCGAGCGGGTCCGCGCTCGAGTCGGCCGGCCCGCCCCGGCCCGGGCGGGGGTGAGCGTCCCGACCGGCGCCGATCTTCTCGTCCACATCGGCGGGTCCATCTTCATCGAGCACCCGGGATCGTTGGGCTACTGGCGCGCGGAGCGCGCCTTCTACCGCTCGCTCACGGTTCCGTACGTGATCCTGGGCGCCAACTTCGGTCCCTACCTCAGCGCGGAGTACCCGCACCTGATCGGGTCGATCCTGCGCGACGCGCGCGACGTGTGCTTCCGGGACGAGGCGTCGAGGGCCGCCTTTCCCGACGTGCCGGGGATCCGGGTGGAGCCGGACATCGTGTTCGGCGCCGCGGCGGGGCTCGCCGGCACCGAGGGGTCGGGCGACGCTGGGCCGTCGGGCGGCACAGCAACATCGGGCGGCACAGCGACGTCGGACGGCACAGCGACGTCCGGCGGCGGCGTTGTCGTGTCGGTCATGGACTTCGCGGGCACGCATGGCGCGGCGGCGGGATCGGCGTACGAGACCTACCTGGTGGACCTCGCGCGGGAGGTCATCCTCACCGGGCAGCGGGTCCGGTTCATCTCGTTCTGCCGGTTCCAGGGGGACGAGGCGGTGATCGACCGGATCCAGGACCGCCTGCGGGGCAGCATCCCTGAGGGCAGCGTGGACTCCTACCGGTACCGAGGCGATCTCGACGAGGCGCTCGCCGTCCTGAGGGCGGCGGACGCGGTGGTCGGCACACGCTTCCACGCGACGGTGATCGCGCTCGCCGCCGGCAAGCCGGTGCTGCCCATCCTCTACAGCGACAAGACCGCGGCGACGCTCGACCTGGTGGGGTACGAAGGCCCGCGGGTCTCGCTGGCGTCGATCGTGCAGGGCCGGCGCGTCGGCGCGGACGTGGGCCAGTGGGGCCACGGCGACCTGACGGGTGTGGCGTCGCGAGCCCAGGCGCAGTTCGCGGCCCTGGATCGCCTGCTGCCCCGCGCCGACGCCGACGCCTGAGCCGGTCCGCCGACGCCCGCGTGGGGGCGCCGGCGGCCCGCCGCTCAGCTCGCCGCGGTGAGGTTCTCGGTCCCGACCGGGCGCGCGCCCGGGGAGGGCTGAGCCAGGGCGGGCCGCGCCCGCGGCAGCGACTTCTCCGGAACCGGCGCATCCCCGGACGCGCGCTCGGCCCGGTAGTGGGCGCGCGCCTCGTCCTGGCGCTCGCGCTCGGCGCCGGTGGTGATCGTGGCCCGGACGTGCTCGGGCCCGTACCCGAACGCGTCGACGAGGTCCTGCGCGTGCGGGCGTAGGCGGCCCAGCAGCCGGTCGATGTACGACGTCACGGTCCGCGCGCGCCCGGCCGACAGCCGCCCGTTGATCAGGTACCAGGCGAGGTTCCGCTCGATGACGCTGAGCCCGAACAGGTCCCGCACCCACGTGAGCACCTGCCGCGTCCCGGCGTCGTCGACGCGGGCCAGGCCCGCCGTGAACGCCTCCCACTGGACGAGGTCGGCGTGCGCCCGGGCCGCCTCGATCAACTCGTGCTGGTGCGCGTTGAACAGCGCCGCGGCATCGGCGCGCGAGGCCTTGGTCGCGGGCCGCAACGCGCCCGCGACCAGCGCGACCATCGTGTCCACGCGGTCGGTGAGCAGCTCGCGCTGGGTCTGCGCGTCGCGCAGCTGACCGGCCGATCGCCGCACGTTGCCGCCGTCGGAGAGCGCCTGGACCGCCCGTAGCAGCGGGGTCCGGTGCAGCGCGGCGTCGGCGGCGCGGTTGGCCATGTACCGGGCCACCCCGCCCGCGTCGATCCCGGAGAACTCGCGCCCGAAGTCCGCGAGCAGGCGCTTGGCGACGAGCTGCAGGAGCACGGTGTTGTCCCCCTCGAAGGTGACGAACACGTCGAGGTCGGCGCGCAGGGACACGAGCCGATTCTCGGTCAGGAAGCCGGCCCCGCCGCACGCCTCCCGCGCCGTCTGCAGCGTCGTGAGGGCGTGCCACGTCGAGGTCGGCTTGAGCGCCGCGGCCAGGGTCTCGAGGTCCTCACGGTCCTCGTCCGAGCCGTCGCGCCCCGAGAAGACGCCGTCGAACGTCTCGAGCAGCCGCTCGTGCGCAAAGCTCGCGGCGTAGGTCGCGGCGAGCAGCGGGAGCAGCCGCCGCTGGTGCTCGGCGTAGTCGAGCAGGACGACCTCGTCGGTGTCCGAGCCGCCCGCGAATTGGCGGCGCTCGTTGCCGTACGTGACGGCGATGACCAGGGCGAGCTTGCTCACGTTCACGGCCGCGCCGTTGAGCGAGACCCGGCCCTGCACGAGCGTGCTGAGCATCGTGAAGAACCGGCGGCCGGGGCTCGCGATCGGCGAGCTGTAGGTGCCGTCGGCCGCGACGTCCCCGTAGCGGTTGAGTAGATTCGCGCGCGCGACGCGCACGTGGTCGAAGCGCAGCCGCCCGTTGTCGATGCCGTTCAGCCCGCCCTTGAGCCCGTCGTCCTCGCCGTCGATGCCCGGCAGGAACGCCATGGTCTCGCCGTCGCGCAGCGGGACGTAGAACGCGTGCACCCCGTGGTTGACCCCGCGGGTGACGAGCTGCGCGAAGACGACGGCGGCGGTGCCGTGCTCCCCCGCGTTGCCCAGGTAGTCCTTCCACGCGGCGCGGAACGGCGTGTGCAGGTCGAACTCCTGGGTCGCCGGGTCGTAGACGGCGGTCGTGCCGATGCTCGCGACGTCGGAGCCGTGCCCCGTCTCGGTCATGGCGAACACGCCCGGGACCGCGACGGACATCGCGCCGGGCAGGAGCCGGCGGTGGTGCTCGGCGGTGCCCAGGTGCAGGATCGCCGACGCGAACAGCCCCCACTGGACCCCCGCCTTGATCTGCAGCGATGGGTCCGCCGCGACGAGTTCCTCGAACCGGGCAAGGCTCCCGCCGTGATCGTCGGAGCCGCCGAACTCGGCCGGGAAGGCGCGCAGCACGTCGCCGCCGGCGGCGAGGGTCTTGATCTGGGTGAGCACGCGGGCCCGGTGGTCCGCCATGCTCAGGCCCTCGGTCTTGGTGAAGCGCGGGTCGCCCGCGAGGGCGCGCGCGCTGCGTCGCAGGTCGGCCCAGCGGCCGAGCAGCAGGTCCTCCAGCTTCGCGACGTCGACGACGGCGGTCGCGTCCGGCGCCTTCGGGTCGACGGCGGTGCGATCGGCGCGTTCGGGCATGGAACTCATCGGGGCTCCTGTACGAGTGGTGTCGCGGGCGGGTCGGTCGGGAAGGTGGTCTCGGTCTCGGTCTCGGTCTCGGTGGCGCGGGCCCGCGTGAGCACGCCGATGGGGCCAGCCCACAGCCAGGCCGCGACCTGCATCGTCAGGGCGCTGCGGTCGAGCGCGTCGGGATCGTCGCGCCGGCGCAGCCAGTTCTCGCCCGCGCCGCGCACGAAGCCGACCGCGCCCGCGGCCCACATCTGCGCCATGACCCGGCTCTCGCCGTCGGCAGGCGAGCCAGCGTCGATCAGGGCTCGGGCGAACGGGGCCGCGACGAGGCCGGTGACCGAGTCGAGGAAGTGGCCCAGCGGCGAGCCCGATTCGAGCGACCCCTCGCGCGTGACGAAGAAGTACACGTTGGGCGAGGACTCGATCATCTCGAGGTAGACGCTGACCATCGCGCGCAGGCCGTCGCGCGGCGTCGGCGAGGCGCGCAACGCCCCCTCGAGGGCGCCCTGGATCTGCAGCACGACCGCCTCGGCGACGGCGATCTGCAGCCCGGTCTTGTCGCTGAAGTAGCGGTACACGATCGACTTCGAGGTGCACGCGGCCGCCGCGATCTCGTCCATCGAGACGTCGGGCCCGTGCGTGTGCACGACCTTCCGGGCGATCCGGACCAGCTCGGCTCGCCGCGCCTCGCGATGGTCGGCCCACCGGGTCGACCGGCCGTCGAGCTGGTGGCCGGGCTCGTCCGCCCGCGGGCCGGACGCGAGGGTGTCTCGGGGCAGGGCCGGCCCGGGAAGCGGCACGGCCGTCGACGCCGACGGGCCCGATGTGACTTCTCTCACAAGACCGACGGTATCAGGTACTGTCGGTCTCGGACACATACCATCGGGTGATCCCGCCGCCTGGGCCTGAGGTCCCGGCTCCGGCCCGCTCAACGACGACGCGAGAGGACCTGCCATGGC
This sequence comes from Pengzhenrongella sicca, assembly GCF_017569225.1. GTDB lineage: Bacteria > Actinomycetota > Actinomycetes > Actinomycetales > Cellulomonadaceae > Pengzhenrongella > Pengzhenrongella sicca. The sequence goes on along the minus strand of NZ_CP071868.1, from coordinate 202,803 downwards.
AGCACCCACGAACGCCACCGCCCAGCCCGCCGCCCCCGAGGGCGCGACGGGCACGGCTCTGCCCCGCCGCGCCGTCGTCGTCGGGGGCAACCGCCTGCCCTTCGCCCGCGCGGGCGGGCCGTACGCCGGCGCGAGCAACCAGGACCTGCTCACGGCCGCGCTCGACGGCCTCGTCGCCCGGTTCGGGCTGCAGGGCGAGCGCATCGGCGAGGTCGCCGCGGGCGCCGTCCTCAAGCACTCCCGCGACTTCAACCTGACCCGCGAGTGCGTGCTCGGGTCGGCCCTGTCGCCGCAGACCCCCGCGTACGACCTCCAGCAGGCGTGCGCGACCGGCCTCGAGGCCGTCGTCGGCCTCGCGAACAAGATCCGCCTCGGCCAGCTCGAGTCGGGCATCGCGGCGGGCGTCGACAGCGCTTCCGACGCGCCGATCGCGGTGAGCGACGGTCTGCGGCACGCGCTGCTGGCGCTCGCGCGCGCGAAGACGCCGCGCCAGAAGCTCGCCGCGATCGCGGGGCTACGCCCGCGAGACCTGGCGCCGGCCGCACCGCGCATCGACGAGCCCCGGACCGGGCTCTCGATGGGCGAGCACCAGGCGCTGACGACGGCCCAGTGGGGCATCACGCGCGCCGCGCAGGACGAGCTCGCCCTCGCGAGCCACACCCGGCTCGCCGCCGCCTACGACGCAGGCTTCTTCGACGACCTCGTGACCGGGTTCCGGGGCCTGACCCGCGACCAGAACCTGCGCCCCGACACCTCCCTCGCCAAGCTCGCCGCGCTCCCGCCAGCCTTCGGCCGCGACCTCGCGGAGCCGGCCACGATGACGGCGGGCAACTCGACGCCCCTGACCGACGGCGCAGCCGCGGTGCTCCTCGCGTCCGACGACTGGGCCGCCGCCCGCGGCCTGCCGGCCCTGGCGGTCGTCGTCGACGCCGAGTCGGGCGCCGTCGACTTCGTGCACGGCGGCGACGGCCTGCTCATGGCGCCGGTGTTCGCCGTCCCCCGGCTGCTCGAACGCAACGGCCTGACCCTCGCGGACTTCGACATCGTGGAGATCCACGAGGCGTTCGCCTCGACCGTGCTCGCGACGCTCGCGGCGTGGGCGGACGCGGACTTCGGCCGCGAGCGCCTCGGGCTCGACGGCGCGTTCGGGTCGGTCGACCCGGACCGGCTCAACGTGACCGGCTCGTCGCTCGCGGCCGGCCACCCGTTCGCCGCCACGGGCGGGCGCATCGTGGCGACGGCCGCGAAGATCCTGGCCGAGCGCAAGGCCGCCCGCGCAGGCACGCCCGACGCCGACCGCCCCGTCCGTGCCCTCCTGTCCGTGTGCGCCGCGGGCGGCATGGGCGTCACCGCGATCCTGGAGGCGGCGTGACCGATCCGTACCTGACCCTCGTCACCTCACCGCTGACCAAGGGCCTCGCCCGGCGGATCGGCCTGCCGCGGCCGGCGCCGCTCGCGCGGTTCCGGCCGGGCCAGCCGCTGCTGGCCGGACCCGCACTGGTGGTCTCGGGCCCGGCCAGCGCCGCCGACGCCGACGCCGTCGCGCAGGCGCTCGTCGGCTGGGACGTCGACGTGCGCCGGCACCCGACGCCCGGCACGAGCTACGCCGCCGTCGTCGTCGTGCTCACGGGCCTGACCCACCCGGGCGAGCTCTCCGATCCCGTCCTCGCGGCGGGCGCGACCCTGCGCTCGCTCGCGCGCGGCGGCCGGGTCGTCACCGTGTCACGGGCGTCGACCGCCGAGGTCGCACCCGCCGTCGCGGCCGCGCGGCAGGGCGTCGACGGGCTGCTGCGCTCGCTCGCCAAGGAGCTGCGCGGCGGCGCGACCGGCAACGGGATCGTGCTCGCCGACGGCGTCGGGGCCGACGCGCCGTCCGCGCTGGGCGCGCTGCGGTTCTTCCTGTCGACCCGGTCGGCGTTCGTGTCCGGGCAGCTGCTCGCGGTCGACGCCGACGCGGGCGCGCCGCCCGCGGACTGGGACGTGCCGCTCGCGGGCCGGGTCGCCGTCGTGACCGGCGCCGCACGCGGGATCGGGGCGGCGATCGCCGCGACGCTCGCACGGGACGGCGCGACCGTCGTCGCCGTCGACGTGCCGGCGGCCGGCGAGGCGCTCGCGGCCGTCGCGAACCGGGCCCGAGGCACGGCGCTGCAGCTCGACGTCACTGCGCCCGACGCCGGCCGGCGGATCCTCGAGCACGCGCTCGCGCGGCACGGCGGCCTCGACATCGTCATCCACAACGCGGGCATCCTGCGGGACAAGCTGCTCGTGAACATGAAGCCGGAGCGCTGGGACGCGGTGCTCGCCGTGAACGTCGCGGCGCAGCTGCGCATCAACACCGAGCTGCTCACGTCGGGCGAGTTCACGCGCGCGCCGCGGATCGTCTCGCTCGCCTCGACGAGCGGCATCGCTGGCAACCGCGGGCAGACGAACTACGCGGCGTCCAAGGGCGGCGTCATCGGGATGGTGCGGGCGACCGCGCCGCTGCTCACGGCGTTCGGCGGCACCGCCAACGCGGTCGCGCCCGGGTTCATCGAGACCGAGATGACGGCGCGGATGCCGTTCGCGCAGCGCGAGATCGCCCGGCGGGCGAACTCGCTCCTGCAGGGCGGCCGCCCGGAGGACGTCGCCGAGACGGTCGCGTTCCTGGCCGCCCCCCAGTCGGGCGGGATCGTTGGCCAGGTCCTGCGCGTCTGCGGCCAGAACCTGGTCGGCGCATGACCCCCGCCCCCGACTCCCCCGACTCCCCCTCCCACCCCTCCCACCCCCTTCCCGGTTTTCAGGGGAAAGTGAGCGCCGCGCGCACCGATTCCTCTGAAAACGCGGTGGTGGCGGGCCGGGGCGGCGGGGTGGGGGCGATAGGGGGGATGGGGGGGCTTTATCTGCGGGGGGCGGGACGGTCCGTGCGGCTTGCGCTCGGGCGACGGATGGGGCGGCCCGTCGGGGAGCTGGCTTCGGTCAGCCTCGTGGCGGCCGGCGTGCGGGCGGACGCCGGACGCCTGACCGCCTACCAGCACCTGCTCGGCGAGCGCGCGTCGGACGAGCTGCCCGCCGGCTTCGTGCACGTGCTCACGTTCGGTCTCGCGACCGCGCTGATGGTGCGGGCCGACTTCCCGCTGCCGCTCGCGGGCCTCGTGCACGTCGCGAACCGGATCGAGCAGCGGCGACCGGTGACGCTGGGCGAGGAGCTCGAGGTGCGGGCGCATGCGCAGGCGCTCCGCCCGCACCGCCGGGGGACGCAGGTGGAGCTCGTGACCGAGGTCCACGCCCGCGGCGACGACGCGTACGCCTGGCGCGGCGTCTCGACCTACCTGGCCCGGGGCCTGCACCTGCCCGGGGCGCCGACCGACGACGTCCCGTCCGCCCGCGCGAGCGCCGGCGCCGCGCGGCCCGCCCGCCCGACCGCCGCCGCCGACGCCTCGACAAGCCCGGTGCCCACCGGACAGTGGCGGCTCGCGGCCGACGTCGGCCGGCGGTACGCGGCCGTCTCGGGCGACTGCAACCCGATCCACCTCTCGGCGCTGTCGGCCCGGGCGCTCGGCTTCCCGCGCGCGATCGCGCACGGCATGTACACCGCTGGCCGCGCGCTCGCGAGCGTCGGTTCGGCGCGGACCGACGCGTTCACCTGGACGGTCGAGTTCGGCGCGCCCGTGCTGCTGCCCGCCACGGTGCTCGTGCGCATCGCGCCCGACGGGCCCGACGGGGCGTTCGCCTACGCGGGCTGGAACCCCCGGAGCGGCCGCACGCACCTGACGGGCGCCGTGCTGCCCGCGGGCGTCCCGGGCTCGGCGGCCGTGGCACAGTTCGCTGGGTGAAGAAACGCGTCGGGGCCACCGTCCTGCCTGAGCTCGAGCACTTCGCGGGCGAGCTCGAGCCCGAGGCCGACTACGACGGCCTCGAGCTGCGCGACCTCGACCTCACCGGTCAGACGGCGGAGAACGCCCGGTTCCTCGGCTCGCGCATCGTGGGCTGCGTGCTCGACGACGTCGCGCTCGGCCGCGCTCAGCTCGCCGACACCGAGCTGACGGAGGTGCGTGCGCACACGCTCAGCGCCGTCGATTCGGCGTGGCGGGACGTGACGATCGACCGCTGCCGGCTCGGCGCGGTCACCGCGTACGGCTCGGACCTCGCCCGCGTGCGCTTCAGCGGCGGCAAGATCGACTACCTGAACCTGCGCGACGCCACGCTCAAGGACGTCGTGCTCGAGGACTGCACGATCGGCGAGCTCGACCTGGTGGGCGCGCGGCTGACCCGGGTCTCGTTCGAGCGCTGCCGCCTCGCGGTGCTGGATGTGACCCGCGCCGCGCTGGACCGGGTCGACCTGCGCGGCGCCGAGTTCGCCGGCCTGCGCGGCCTGGCCCACCTGCGCGGCGCGACGATCACCGGCGGCCAGCTGCTGGACCTGGCCCCGGCGATGGCGGACAACCTAGGCCTGACGGTCACCGGCTGAGTCGGCCGCGGCCACCCGGAGCGACGCCGTCGGCGGAAGCATGATCCCGCCGGGCGGGACGTCGGAGGCGACGACGGCGTGCGCCCCGATCTTCGCGCCCGCTCCCACGTGCAGCGCGTGCCCGCGTTTGGGCAGGATCAGGGCGCCCGCACCGACCAGGACGTCGTCGCCGAGGAACACCGCCAGCGGGGACCCGAGCTGACGCGCGCCCGCGCTGATGGTGACCCCGTGCGCGATCGTGACCCGCCGCCCGATCCGGGTGTTGGGGTGGATCACGGTGCCCACGCCCCGGTGCCAGAGCGTGACGTCGGGCTGGATGTCGCACTCGTACGGCAGGACCGCGTGGAACAGGTGGAAGTTGAGCTCCTTGAGCACGCGCGCGAGCGGCGTCAACCCGCGCCGGTGCAGACGGACCGACCACCACCACAGCTTTTCCGGCGTCATGGGCTCTCCTCGGTTGGGGCGAGACGGCGCGCGAGCTCGCGGCTGACGTGCATTCTTGCGGATCGGATCGTCCCGCGCTGGGCGAATTCTGCCGTCAGTGCCGGAAGTTCCCCGCCCGGCCGCTCGCGCCGAGCCGTCACGGCTGCGCGCAGGCCGCGGCCGTCGGGGCCAGCGCCGCGAGGCCGTGCAGGTGCGGCAGCGGGCGCGGGTCGTCGGCCACGGTCCAGCAGCCATCGACGACGGCGTAGGTCGCGGTCGGTCCCGCCACCAGGTACGCGCGCACCGCGGTGACCAGCCGATCCACCGTCGCGGCGTCGGTGCCGACCCCGACGCTCGCGCGGACCGCGCCGGCCGGCACGCCCAGGCGCGCGACCAGCGGGTGCGCGCAGAACCGGCCGTCCCGGACCCCGATGCCGTGCTCGGCCGCGAGGTAGGCGGCGACGAGCCCCGGGTCGTGCCCCGCGACGTCGAACGTGACGACGCCGATCGGCTCGGCCGAGTCCGCCCAGAGCTGGAGCACCCGGACGCCGTCGATCGCGTCGAGGCCGTCGACCAGCCGGGACCGCAGCGCGCTCTCGTGCGCCTCGAGCGCGCCCGCGGGCAGCCCCGCGAGCGCCTCGCAGGCCGCCGCGAGCGCGATCGCGCCGATGACGTTGGGCGAGCCCGCCTCGTGCCGCGCGGGCGCCGTCGTCCACAGGGTCCGGTCGGCGCGGACGTCGCGCACCGCGCCGCCGCCCGCGAGGTACGCCGCGCCGTCGTCGAGCCAGTCGCGGCGCCCGACCAGCACGCCTGCGCCGAACGGCGCGTAGGTCTTGTGCCCGGAGAACGCGACGTAGTCGGCGTCGGTCCCGGCGAGCGAGAAGCCGCGGTGCGGCACGAGCTGCGCGCCGTCGACCACGACGCGGGCGCCGGCCGCGTGCGCGACGCGGACGACGTCGGCCACGGGCAGCGCCTCGCCCGTGACGTTGGAGGCGCCCGTCGTCGCGACCAGCGCGTACGGCACGCGCGCGAGCTCGCGCGCGATCGCCGCGAGCGTGCCGGCCACCGTGTCCTCGACCGCGAGGACGGTCGCACCGTCGCGCTGCCAGGGCAGGAGGTTGGCGTGGTGCTCCAGGTCGAGCACGAGGACCCGGCCGCCCGCCGGCACGCAGCCGGCCAGCAGGTTCAGGGAGTCGGTCGTGTTGCGCGTGATGATCGCGACGTCGTCGGCGCGCGCCCCGACGAACGCGGCGATCGTGGCGCGCGAGGACTCGTACAGCGAGGTCGAGACCTGGGACAGGTAGCCCGCGCCGCGGTGCACGCTCGCGTACAGCGGGAGCACCTCGGCGACCCGGGCCGCGACCGACTCGAGCGCCGGCGCGCTCGCCGCGCAGTCCAGGTTCGCGTAGGCGCGGCTCGTGCCGTCGATGAGCGGCACCTGGGTGCTCGCGCCGACGACGGCGAGCAGCGCGCCGGGCCCGTCCGGCGAATCGGAGCTCGGGACGGGCGCGTGGGGACTCGGGACGGGAGCGGTGCGATCGGTGATGACGGTCATGACGGTCCTCCGGTACATCTGTGGGACCGCCGGCTGGCGTCCCGCGCTTGCCCCGACCGGACGGCCGGGACCAGGTCGTCACCCGGGGCACCCCACCGCGGAGGAGGGTTGCCGACCAGCAAGCCGGGGCTGAACGCTGGTGCTCGTGACCTTGTTCGAGGATCGGCTACGCCCGGGGGCCTGTCAACGTGCGGCCGTTGCCGTCTCAGCGGACGGACGAGGCGTCCCGCGGTGTGGACACCGCGGCGGGCTGCGGCCGGGTGGACTCGGTCGCGGGCGGCGACGTACCATCGGCAAACCATCCAGAGCGGCCGAGAGATCTGGCTCGACGACGCCGCAGCAACCCCCCGCGACCTCCGGGCCGCGGGCGCGGGTGCTACCGCCAGGACCGATGGAGGCGACATGAGCGCAGCACCCGACCCCGCGACGGGACAGACCACGACGACCGGTGCCCCGGCGGCAGGTGCCCCGACGACCGGGTACGCGGGCGATCTCACCCCGCAGCAGGCGTGGGACCTGCTCGCGGACGACGAGCGAGCGGTGCTCGTGGACGTGCGCACGGCGGCGGAGTGGCGATTCGTCGGCGGGCCCGACCTCGCCGCGATCGGCCGGTCGGCAGCGCTCGTCGAGTGGACGACCTACCCGGGCGGCGAGGCGAACCGGGCGTTCGCCGACCAGGTCGCGGCCGCCGGGCTCGCGCCGGGCGACGACCGCCCGGTGGTGTTCCTGTGCCGGTCCGGGGTCCGGTCGGTCGCCGCGGCCCGCGCCGCGACCGCCGCGGGGCTCGGCCCGGCGTACAACATCCTCGCGGGCTTCGAGGGTGACCTCGACGCCGCCGGGCACCGCGGCGCGGCCGGCTGGCGCGCCGCGGGCCTGCCCTGGCGCCAGTCGTGACCGGCGACCCCGCGGCGACGCCGATCCCCGGCCCGGCCGAGTGGACCGACGGCTCGCTCCCGGTCGCGCGCCTGCGGCCCGACACGCTCGCGGTGCGCGGCGGCCACGTGCGCACCGGCTTCGCCGAGACCTCCGAGGCGCTGTTCCTCACCCAGGGGTACGTGTACGAGCACGCGGCCGACGCCGAGGCGGCGTTCGCGGGCGAGAACGACCGGTTCGTGTACTCGCGGTACGGCAACCCGACGGTCGCGACGTTCGAGGAGCGCCTGCGGCTGCTCGAGGGGGCCGAGGCCTGCTACGCCACGGCGACCGGGATGTCGGCGGTCTTCACCGCGCTCGCGGCGCTCGTGCGGTCCGGCGACCGGATCGTCGCCGCGCGGGCGCTCTTCGGCTCGAGCCTGGTGATCTTCGACGAGATCTTCGCCAAGTGGGGGGTGCGGACCGACTACGTCGACGCGCACGTGCCCGAGCAGTGGGAGGCGGCGCTCGCCACGCCCGCCACGGTGGTGTTCTTCGAGACGCCGTCGAACCCGATGCAGGACCTCGTCGACGTCGCCGCGGTGAGCAGGCTCGCGCACGCCGCGGGCGCCGTCGTCGTGCTCGACAACGTGTTCGCGACGCCCGTGCTGCAGCAGCCGCTGACCCAGGGCGCCGACGTCGTCGTGTACTCGGCGACCAAGCACATCGACGGTCAGGGCCGCGTGCTCGGCGGCGCGATCCTCGGCACGCGCGAGTACATCCGCGGCCCGGTCCAGACGTTCCTGCGCAACACCGGGCCGTCGCTCAGCCCGTTCAACGCCTGGGTGCTGCTCAAGGGGCTGGAGACGATGTCGCTGCGCGTGCGCGCGCAGACCGCCGCGGCGCTGCAGCTCGCGCAGTGGCTCGAGGCGCAGCCCGCGATCGCGGTGGTGCGGTACCCGTTCCTGGCCTCGCACCCGCAGCACGCGCTCGCGCGCGCGCAGATGTCCGGCGGCGGCACGGTCGTGACGTTCAACCTCGCGGCGGGCGACGGCACGCCCGCCGACGTCGCGAAGAAGTCCACGTTCGCGTTCCTCGACGCGCTCGAGGTGATCGACATCTCGAACAACCTCGGCGACGCGAAGAGCCTCGTCACGCACCCGGCCACGACCACCCACCGCAAGCTCGGCCCGGCCGGGCGGGCGGCGGTGGGGATCGCCGAGACGACCGTGCGGCTCTCGGTCGGTCTGGAGGACCCGCTGGACCTGATCGACGACCTCGAGCGGGCGTTGCGCACCTCCGCCCACTAGTCGAGCTTCGGTGGCGGCGAGGGGGCAGCGGGGGCGCTGGTGTTAGCGTCGGGGCCTCATGGACCGCGCCGACGACCTCTCGTTCCCCCGCTGGAATCCGGGCGGGCAGCTCGGCTACTCGCTGGCCGCCGCCGCGGAGCGGCTCGAGCGCAACGGGCTGCGACCCGTCGGTTCGCACCCGCACACCGGCATGACCCGCCCGCAGCGGGCGGCCCTCGGCGCGCTGCTCGGCTGCGGGATGGTCCGGCCGCAGGTGCTGCTCGACCTCGAGGTGCTCGACGCGATCTTCCGCGGGAAGTACCAGCTCGCGGGCGGGCTGGTCGAGGCCTGCGAGACCGCCCTCGGGCGACCCCTGGTCGCGCAGACCGCGTAGGGCCGCGACCGGCCGTCAGCCGACGGCGACCGGCCGTCAGCCGACGAGGCTGTGCAGCACCGACGCGAAGAACCCCAACCCGTCGGTGCCCGTGCGCGGGCCCTTCGCGCCGTCGGGGCCGTACCCGACCTCGACCGCGTGCTCGGGGTGCGGCATGAGGCCCACGACGTTCCCGGCCGCGTTGGTGATCCCCGCGATGTCGCGGCGCGACCCGTTCGGGTTCCAGTCCTGGTAGCGGACGACGACGCGCCCCTCACCCTCGAGCTCGTCGAGCGTGCGCTCGTCGGCGACGAACTGGCCGTCCTGGTTCTTCAGCGGCACGGTGATCCGCTCCCCCGCCGCGTACTGGTTCGTCCACGCCGTCGACGCGTTCTCGACCGAGAGCACCTGCTCGCGGCACACGAACGTGAGCTGGTCGTTCTTGATCATCGAGCCGGGCAGCAGGTGCGCCTCGCACAGGATCTGGAACCCATTGCAGATGCCGAGCACCGGCAGGCCGCCGTTCGCGGCGTCGACGATCGAGCCCATCACGGGCGCGAACCGCGAGATCGCCCCGGCGCGCAGGTAGTCGCCGTACGAGAACCCGCCCGGCAGCACGACGGCGTCGACCGCGTGCAGGTCGGCGTCCGCGTGCCAGAGCGAGACCGGCTCGCCGCCCGCCAGACGCACCGCGCGCGCGGCGTCCCGGTCGTCGAGCGTGCCGGGGAAGGTGACGACGCCGACGCGCATCAGCGGCCGGCGCCGGTCGAACCGATCGTCGCAGCGTCGGCGACGGCGGCGACGCGCACGACGTCCTCGATGACGGGGTTGGACAGCACGGTCTCGGCCGCGTCGAGCGCCGCGGCGAGGACCTCGGGGGTCACGTCGCCGTCGACCTCGAGCTCGAACCGCTTGCCCTGGCGCACGCTGATGAACTGGGCGAACCCGAGCCGTGGGAGCGCGCCGGCGACGGCCTTGCCCTGCGGGTCGAGGATCTCGGGCTTCGGCATGACATCGACGACGACACGTCCCATGCGGGGATCACTCCAAAGGTGCGCGGGTGGTTGTGCGCCAAGGATACCGAGTGCGGTCCGCCGGCACGCCACGCGTCCACCGCCCGCTCGGCGCCGGCGTCAGGGGGCGATGACCGTCACGGCGCGATGACCGTCATGCCGGCCGACGTCGGCGGCTCGCCCATCGCGGCGAGCGCCGCCGGGGCGTCGTCGAGGGTGATTACGCGCGCGACGAGGAGGTCCGGGCGCAGGTCGCCCGCGGCGATGCGGGCGAGCATCGCGGGGTAGGCGTGCGCGGGCATGCCGTGGCTGCCGTAGAGCTCGAGCTCCCAGCCGACGACCCGGTCCATCGGCAGAGGCGGGCGCGCCTGCGCGCCGAGCAGCAGTCCGACCTGAACGTGCCGGCCGCGCCGGCGCAGCCCCAGCACCGAGGCGAGCGCCGTCGCCGGGCTGCCGAGCGCGTCGAGGGACGCGTGCGCGCCGCCGCCGGTGGCCGCGTGAACGGCCGCCGCGACGTCGTCGGGCAACCCGGGGCCGCACGCCGCCGGATCGATCGCGGCCTCTGCCCCGAGGTCGACGGCCGCCGCCCGCGCGGCCGCCGACACGTCCACCGCCACGACCCGCGCGTCACCCGCGACCGCGATCATCACGGCCGAGAGGCCGACGCCGCCGCACCCGTGCACGGCGAGCCACTCGCCCGGGCGCGGCCGGGCGTGCACGGTCACGGCGCGGTACGCCGTCGCGAACCGGCAACCGAGGGCCGCCGCCGTCACCGGCGTCATGCCGGCGGGCAGCCGGACCAGGTTGACGTCCGCGTGGTCGAGCGCGACGAGGTCCGCGAAGGACCCGGCGTGGGTGAAGCCCGGCTGCGTCTGGCGCTCGCAGACCTGCTGCTCGCCGGCGCGGCACGCCGGGCACTCGCCGCACGCGCACACGAACGGCACGGTCACGACGTCGCCGGCGTGCCACTGGCGCACCGCCGGCCCGACCTCCACGACGGTGCCCGCCAGCTCGTGGCCGGGCACGTGCGGCAGTGCGATGCCGTCGTCGTGGCCGCGCCACCCGTGCCAGTCGCTGCGGCAGACCCCGGTCGCCTCCACGCGGACGACGACGCCGGCGGGCGGGCAGGCCGGCGCCGGCACCTTCCGCACGACGAGGGGACCGTCGAACTCTTCGAAAACCACCGCACGCATCATTGAGGTCAGTTGGCTCACTACTCCAGCGTGCACCATGTCCAGCGGCCGGCGAGCAGCGTCCCACTGACCGGCATGGCGCGCAGCGTGCGCGCGTCGGCCGCGGCTGGGTCGACGTCAACGATCGCGAGGTCCGCGACGTCGCCGACCGCCGGCGCGGAGCGGCCCCCGGACGAGGCCGCGAGCGCGACCTCGAGCGGGATGACCTGCTCGGGGTGCCATGGCTCGCGCCCGCCGCGGGCGCGGTGCACGGCCGCCGCGATCGCGACCCACGGGTCGAGCGGCGCGACCGGGGCGTCGGAGCCGAGCACGAGCTCGGCGCCCGCGGCGAGCAGGTCCCGGTAGGCGAACGCGCGCGCCGTCCGGCCGGCCCAGTGCCGGTCGGCGACGTCGCGGTCGTCCATCGCGTGCTCGGGCTGGATGCTCGCGGCCAGGCCGAGGGCGGCGAACCGGACGAGGTCCGCGGGCACGAGCAGCTGCGCGTGCTCGACGCTGCCGCGCGCGCCGGTCGCCTCGAACGCGTCGAGCGCGAGGGTGTTCGCCAGGTCGCCGATCGCGTGGATCGCGCACGTGAGGCCGTGCTCGCGCGCCCGCGACATCAGCGATCGGAGCTCGGCCGGGCCGACCGACAGCGTGCCGCGGGCGGCCGGGCCCGGGCCGAGGCCGGGGTACGCGTCGTGGCAGTAGGCGGTGCGCGTGTTGAGCGAGCCGTCGCTGATGACCTTGAGCGGCCCCATCGTGAGCAGCCCGCCGGTGCCCGGCAGGACGTCGCCGGTCGCGTGCCCGGCGGCGATCGCCAGGTCGAGGTAGGCGGGCCACGTCGAGGCCGCGACCCGGAGGACGTCGGTACCGGCGGCGATCCGGCGGCGCCACGCCGACGGGTTGTCGGCGAGCTCGAAGTCCGTGATCGCGACGAGGCCGCGGGCGGCCGCCGCGCGGGCCGCCTCGTCCACCCACGCGTCGAGCAGCGCCGTGGGCACGTCGCTGACCGCTCCACTGATCGCGAACCACTCGCCCTCGCGCAGCAGGCCGGTCGGGTGCCCAGCAGCGCCATACCGCGCGAGCGCCGCCGAGTTGAGCCAGGCGCAGTGCCAGTCGCCCGACACGAGGACGACGGGCACGTCGAGCGCCCGTTCGGCGCGTAGCGCGGCGTCGAGCAGCGCCGCCGTCGGCCGGTCCGGCCAGAGTCCGTCCCGGAAGCCCGCGCCGACGAGGGCGGTCCCCGCGGCGGGCGGCTGGGCGCACAGGCGCTCGACGACCAGCGCCGCCGCGGCGGCGGCCGAGGGTGCGGCGGACACGTCCAGCCGCTGCCGCGCGAGCGCCCACTGGGAGAAATGGACGTGACCGTCGCGCAGGCCGCGCAGCACGGTGCGGCCGTCCAGCTCGACGCGCTCAGGCCGCGGGCCGGCGGGCGGGGTGGCGGGCGGCCGGTGCGGCTCGATCGCCGCGATCCGACCGGCGCGCAACTGCAGGTCGACAAGGCCGGGGAGGCCGGCCACCCGTCCTCCCGACAGCAGCACGGACTCGCCCATCATGGTCGCCACGCTCTCCACCGCTTCGCCCCCATCACTGCACCCCCGCTGCCAGCCGCGTCACGCCACACCCGGGCTGATCTTCGGTCGGAGGGTAGCCCCGCGCGGTCCGGGGCCCCGGACGCTGCCTTCCGCGCGGAGCATGGTGCTGGGCGGGCCCGTAGGGCTCGTGTGACATACCCCGCGTCCCACGAGCAACTCCAGCACCATGCTCCGCGCGGACGGGTGATCCGCACCGACGCGCGTGTGACGGATGGGGCCTGAGAGACAGGTGGGGCGCCTCATCCGTCCCACGCGCCACAGCAGCACCACGCGCGTCGGACAGGTTCAGGCGCCCGGGACCCAGGCGCGGTCCCGCCCGGTCGGGGGCAGGTCGCGCGGGTTCCGAGGGCAGTCCGCGAGCGCCCGGACTACTCCGCGAGCGTGACTCGCTCGTCGAGGGGGCTGCCGGTGAGCCGCTCGAACGCCTCGAGGTAGCGCGCCCGCGTGCGGGCGACGACCGCCGCGGGCAGCGGCGGCGGCGCGAGGTTCGAGCCGCGGTCCCAGCCGGACTCGGGCGACGTGAGCCAGTCGCGGACGTACTGCTTGTCGAAGCTCGGCTGGGCGCCACCGGGCACCCACGCGTCGGCCGGCCAGAACCTCGACGAGTCGGGCGTGAGCACCTCGTCGCCGAGCACGATCGCGCCGGCGTGCGGCCCGCCGGTCGCCCGGCCGAACTCGAGCTTGGTGTCCGCGAGGATCACGCCGCGGTCGCGCGCGACCGCCTCGGCGCGGGCGTACACGGCGAGGGTGAGGTCGCGCAGGCGCTGCGCGTCGTCCGCCCCGAGTTCCTGCGCGACCACGTCGAAGCTCACGTTCTCGTCGTGCTCGCCGACGGCGGCCTTCGTGGCGGGCGTGAAGATGGGCACGGGCAGGCGCGAGCCGTCCACGAGCCCGGCCGGCAGGTCGACGCCGCAGACGCTGCCGCCCGCGACGTACTCGACCAGGCCCGAGCCGGTGAGGTACCCACGCGCGACGCACTCGACCGCGAACATGTCGAGACGGCGGCAGATCATCGCGCGGCCCGCGACCTCGGCCGGGACGTCGAGGCTCACGACGTGGTTGGGCACGAGGTCGCTCAGCTGCCCGAACCACCACAGGCTGAGCTGCGTGAGCACCACACCCTTGCCCGGGATGAGCGTCGGGAGCACGTGGTCGTAGGCGCTGATCCGGTCGCTCGCGACGACGAGCACGACGTCGCCGTCCGGGTGCGGGGCGACCGGCAGGTAGAGGTCGCGAACCTTGCCCGCGTACAGGTGCGTCCAGCCCGGCACGACGGGCGGCACGGCGGAGGCGGCGGCGGCGAGCGCGATGTCCGAGCGGTGGTGCGAGCCGGGCAGGCCGATCCGCCCGACGCCCGCGTACGCGGCGGCGCGCGCGGCCATCAGGTCGGCGCCGAGCGCCACGACCGACAGCACGCGCCCGCCGGCGGCGACGAGCTCGCCGCCCGCGGCCAGCGCGGTCCCGGCGTGCAGCACGTGCACGCCGTCCACCGCAGCGGCGTCGGCCAGGCCCGAGATCGGGTCGCCCTGGCGCGCCGTGACGGGGTAGCCGTGCGCGGCGACGACGACCGTCACCGCGGCGTCGGACCGCCAGCGCAGCGGCGGCAGGTCGGCGAGGTGGCCGGTCGCCGCGGCGTGCAGCACGCCGGCGAGCGGAGTGATCAGGCGCGCGAGCACGACCTGCGTCTCGGGGTCGCCGAAACGCGCGTTGAACTCCACGACGCGCAGCCCGCGGCTCGTGAGCGCGAGCCCCACGTACAGCACGCCCGCGAACGGGATCCCGCGGCGGGCCATCTCGTCGACGGTCGGCTGCGCCACGCGCGCGACGACGTCGTCGACCAGGCCCGCGGGCGCCCACGGCAGCGGCGAGTAGGCGCCCATGCCGCCGGTGTTCGGGCCGTCGTCGCCGTCGAGCGCGCGCTTGAAGTCCTGCGCGGGCGCGAGCGGCACGACCGTGACGCCGTCGGTGAGGCAGAACAGGGAGACCTCGGGCCCGTCGAGGTACTCCTCGACGACGACGGTCCCGCCCGGCTTGTCGAGGCACGCCCCGCCGTGCGCGAGCGCCTCCGCGCGGTCGGACGTGACGACGACGCCCTTGCCCGCGGCGAGGCCGTCGTCCTTGATCACGTACGGGGCCCCGAAGCCGTCCATCGCCGCGGCGATCTCGGCGACGGTCGTGCACACGTGCGCCATCGCGGTCGGCACCCCGGCCGCGGCCATGACCTCCTTGGCGAAGGACTTGGAGCCCTCGAGCTCGGCCGCGGCGCCGCTCGGCCCGAAGCAGGCGATGCCCGCGGCGCGGACGTCGTCGGCGACCCCGGCGACCAGTGGGCCCTCGGGGCCGACGACGACGAGGTCCGCCCCGACGGCGACGGCCAGCGCGGCGACGGCCAGGCCGTCGAACGGGTCGACGTCGTGCAGCTCGGCGAGCTCCCCGATGCCGGGGTTCCCGGGCGCCGCGTGCACCCGCACCGGGTCGGCCGGGCCGGAGCCGTCCACCAGCGCGCGGACGAGCGCGTGCTCGCGGGCCCCGGTCCCAATCACAAGGATGTTCACGAAACGTGAGCCTATCCGCCAGCCTCCGGCGCTCCCCGCGGCGTCCGCGGCCGTGGGTCGGGCCGGCGGGTCAGGGCGCGATCCGGCCGGCGGGCACGGGGTCGAGCCGACGCCGGAGGGCGGCGAGCTGTGCCGTCAGGGCGGGCGGGAGGGCCGCCCCGAACCGGGCGAAGAACTCCTCGGTGAGGTCGCACTCCGCCAGCCAGGACGCGGGGTCGACCTCGAACAGCGCCGCGAGGTCGGCCGCGGGCAGGTCGAGGCCGTCGAGGTCGAGCGCGCCCGCGGCGGGGACGAGCCCGACGGGCGCGAGGTCCGCCGCGGCGGCGCCCTCGACGCGGCGCAGGATCCACTCGAGCACGCGCGAGTTCTCCCCGAAGCCCGGCCACAGGAACCGCCCGGCCGCGTCCTTGCGGAACCAGTTGACCTGGAAGATCAGCGGCCGGCCGGCCGCGCCGAGCGTCTCGCCGAGCGCCAGCCAGTGCGCCCAGTAGTCGGCCATGTTGTAGCCGCAGAACGGCAGCATCGCGAACGGGTCGCGGCGCAGCGCGCCGACGGCACCCTCCGCCGCGGCCGTCTGCTCGGACGAGATGGTCGCGCCCATGAACACCCCGTGCGCCCAGTCGAGCGACTGCGCGACGAGCGGCACGTTCGTCGCACGACGGCCGCCGAACAGGATCGCGTCGATCGGGACGCCGTCGGGCGCCTCCCAGTCGGCCGCGATCGTCGGGCACTGGCTCGCGGCGACGGTGAACCGCGAGTTCGGGTGGGCGGCGGGCGCGGTGGACGCCGGTGTCCAGTCCGCGCCGCGCCAGTCGATGAGGTGGGCTGGCGCGGTGTCGGTCAGGCCCTCCCACCACACGTCGCCGTCGTCCGTGAGGGCGACGTTCGTGAAGATCGTGCTCCGGCTCATCGTGGCGACCGCGGTCGGGTTGGTGGCGTGCCCCGTGCCCGGCGCGACGCCGAAGAAGCCCGCCTCGGGGTTGATCGCGCGCAGCCGGCCGTCGGGTCCCGGCCGCATCCAGGCGATGTCGTCGCCGATCGTCTCGACCCGCCAGCCGGGGACGGTCGGCGTGAGCATCGCGAGGTTCGTCTTGCCGCACGCGGACGGGAACGCCGCGGCGACGTGGAACGCGCGCCCCTGCGGCGAGGTCACCTTGAGGATGAGCATGTGCTCGGCGAGCCAGCCGCCGTCGCGGCCCATGACCGACGCGATCCGCAGCGCGAAGCACTTCTTGCCGAGCAGCGCGTTGCCGCCGTAGCCCGAGCCGTAGGACCAGATCTCGCGGGTCGCGGGGAAGTGGGCGATGTACTTCGTCTCGTTGCACGGCCACGGGACGTCGCCCGGGCCGCCCTCGGAAACGCCGACCGCCAGCGGGGCGCCGACCGAGTGCACGGCGGGGACGAAGTCGCCGTCGGCCCCCAGCTCCGCGAGCGCGGCCGCGCCGATCCGGGTCATGATCCGCATGCTGACGACGACGTACGGCGAGTCGGTCAGCTGGACCCCGAGCTGCGAGAGGGCGCCGCCCAGCGGGCCCATCGAGAACGGCACGACGTACATCGTGCGCCCGGCCATCGCGCCGGCGAAGACCCCGTCGAGCTCGGCCCGCATCGCGGCGGGCTCGCGCCAGTTGTTCGTCGGGCCCGCGTCCTGCTCGCGGTCCGAGCAGATGAACGTGCGGTCCTCGACGCGCGCGACGTCCGACGGCGCGGAGCGCGCTAGGAAGCTGTCCGGCCGCTTCACGGGGTCGAGCCGGAGCAGAGTGCCGCGCTCGACGAGCAGGTCAGTCAGGCGCGCCCACTCCTGGTCGGAGCCGTCGCACCACTCGATCCGGGCCGGCCGGGTCAGCGCCGCGACGCGCTCGACCCAGGCGAGCAGCGCGGCGTGCCGGGTCGGGTTCGGCCGCGCGCCGCCGGTGGGCGGCACGCCGCTCAGGCGGGTGCGGCGCGCGGAGGCCGTGGCGTTCTCGAGGAGCGTCATGCATCTTTCCTCTCGGGCGGGGGGTCGAGCCGGCAGCTCGACGGTGTCGTGGATGGTGGCGTGGATCCCACCCTGGGCCCGGACCGACGAACTTTCGCCGCCGATCGGCGAGAAGATCGGCTGATCTTGATCTACCGTCAAGCCATGGACGCCGCGACGATGCCCGACCCGATCACGCCCGACCCCACGGCACCCGACCTGATCACGCTCGGCCGCCGCATCCGGCACTTCCGGACCGAGCGCGGGCTGACGCTCGATGGGCTCTCGGCCGCGGTCGGTGCGGCCCCCAGCCAGCTGTCGCTGGTCGAGAACGGGCATCGCGAGCCGCGGCTGTCCCTGCTGCGCGCGATCTCCGCGGCCCTGGACGTGCCGCTCACGGAGCTGCTCGCCCCCGAGCCGCCGAGCCGGCGCGCCGGGCTCGAGATCGCCCTCGACCGCGCGCAGCGGGGGTCGGCGTACTCGTCGCTCGGGCTGCCGGCGGTCCGCCCCGGCCGCAAGCTCCCGCTCGAGGCTCTCGAGGCGCTCGTCGGCCTGCACGCGGAGCTGGCCCGGCGCGCGAACGAGTCGATCGCGACGCCGGAGGAGGCCCGCCGTGCGAACACCGAGCTGCGGCTGTGGATGCGCGGCCAGAACAACTACCTGCCCGCGATCGAGGCGCTCGGCGAGAAGATGGTCCGCGCGGCCGGGTACACGGCCGGCGCGGTGACGCACCGGACGGTCGCCCGGATGGCCGAGCAGCTCGGGTTCACGATCATCCACGTGCGGGACCTGCCGCACTCCACCCGGACGGTGACCGACCTCGCCAGCGGGCGCATCTACCTACCGCCCGCGTCGATCCCGGGCGGGCACGGCCTGCGCTCGCTCGCGCTGCAGGCGATCGCGCACCGCGTGCTCGGGCACGAGCGGCCCGCGAGCTACGCCGACTTTCTGCACCAGCGCGTCGAGATCAACTACTTCGCGGCCGCCGCGCTGATGCCGCGGTCGGCGGCGCTCGACTACCTCTCGACCGCCAAGAAGGACAAGGACCTGGCGATCGAGGACTTCCGGGACGCGTTCGGCGTCACGCACGAGGCGGCGGCGCACCGGTTCACCAACCTGGCGACCGAGCACCTCGGCATCGGGGTGCACTTCCTGCGGGTCGGCGACGACGGCGCCCTGTACCGCGGGTACGAGAACGACGGCGTGGGCTTCCGCACCGACCCGACCGGGGCGATCGAGGGTCAGCTCGTGTGCCGGCAGTGGGCGGCGCGCGCGGCGTTCGCGAGCCGTGACCGAACGACCGAGTTCCACCAGTACACCGATACCCCGAACGGCACCTACTGGTGCACGACCCAGACGGGCACGACGTCGACGGGTCAGTTCTCGATCACCGTGGGCGTCCCGTACGCACAGAGCAAGTGGTTCCGCGGCCGCGAGACGACGCGGCGCGCGCAGTCGCTGTGCCCCGACGAGTCCTGCTGCCGCCGGCCGCCGGCCGACCTGGCCGAGCGCTGGGCCGATCAGTCGTGGCCAAGCGCCCGGCTGCACTCGCAGGTGCTGGCGCCGCTGCCGCAGGGCACGTTCCCCGGGGTCGACGACACCGAGGTGTACGCCTTCCTGGACCAGCACGCGCGCCGCTGAGCGCGGCGCCGGTCCAGCGGCGCGAGTCCACCCACGGCTGAGAGCGTCAGCCCACCAGGGCGTGGCGCATGATCGTCGCCTCGCGGTCCGGGCCGACGCCGATCGCGGAGATCCGCGTCCCGCTCATCGCCTCGAGCGCGAGGATGTACGCCTGCGCGGTGGCCGGTAGCTCCTCGAACGTGCGGCAGGCCGTGATGTCCTCGGTCCAGCCGTCGTACTCCTCGAGGATCGGCACGGCGTGGTGGAAGTCGCTCTGGTCCGTCGGCATCTCGTCGTGCCGCACGCCGTCGACGTCGTACGCGACGCAGACGGGGATCTTCGGCAGGCCCGTGAGCACGTCGAGCTTGGTCAGCACGAGGTCCGTGAGCCCGTTGACCCGGCCCGAGTACCGCGCGACGACGGCGTCGTACCAGCCGCAGCGGCGGGGGCGGCCCGTGGTCGTGCCGAACTCGCCGCCGTGCTGGCGCAGGCGCTCGCCCATGTCGTCAAGCAGCTCCGTCGGGAACGGGCCCTCGCCGACGCGGGTCGTGTACGCCTTGATGACGCCGATGACCCGGTCGATGCGCGTCGGCCCGACGCCCGAGCCGGTGCAGGCCCCGCCGGCCGTCGCGCTGGAGGAGGTGACGAACGGGTAGGTGCCGTGGTCGACGTCGAGCATGGTCGCCTGGCCGCCCTCGAACACGACGGTCTTGCCGGCGTCGAGCGCGCGGTTGAGCACGAGCGACGTGTCGGCGACCATCGGCCGCAGGCGCTCGGCGAACGCGAGGAGCTCGGTGACCGTCTCGTCGACCGTGATGGCGCGGCGGTTGAACACCTTGATCAGCAGGTGGTTCTTCTGCTCGAGCGCGCCCTCGACCTTCTGCCGCAGGATGTTCTCGTCGAACAGGTCCTGCACGCGCACGCCGGTCCGGCTGATCTTGTCGGCGTAGGTCGGGCCGATGCCGCGGCCGGTCGTGCCGATCTTGCGGCTGCCGAGGAAGCGCTCGGTCACCTTGTCGATGGTCCGGTTGTAGCCGGCGATGAGGTGGGCCTCGCTCGAGACGAGCAGCCGGCTGACGTCGACGCCGCGCGCGGTCAGCGCGTCGAGCTCGGAGAACAGCACCTCGAGGTCGATCACGACGCCATTGCCGATGACCGGGGTGACGCCCGGGCTGAGGATGCCCGACGGCAGCAGGTGCAGCGCGTACTTCTCGCTGCCGAGGACCACCGTGTGGCCCGCGTTGTTCCCGCCGTTGAACTTCACGACATAGTCCGCGAGCGCACCGAGCTGGTCGGTCGCCTTGCCCTTGCCTTCGTCGCCCCACTGGGCTCCGATGACCACGACGGCTGGCATGTGATTCCCACTCTCGCCTGCCTCGACTACGAGGGGCGACGGGTCCGATCTCGGCGTCGCTTCCTCGGGTACGGGCGGCAGGGCCCAGTTCCTCAGGAAGTTTACCCGTACGGCGGTGCGGCCCCGCTACGGCCGCGACGCGGCAGCCGCGTCGCGACCCGACTACCGCAGCGCGGCGACGGCGTCCGCGGTCGTGCCCGAGTCGACGAGCAGCTGGACGCACCGCTGCGCCTCGTCGGCCTCGCCGATCGCCGCGGCGGCCTCCGAGAGCGCGAGCACCGCGCGCAGGAACCCCTGGTTCGGGACGTGCTCGACCGGCACCGGGCCCTGCCCGCGCCAGCCCGCTCGGCGCAGCGCGTCGAGCCCGCGGTGGTAACCGGTCCGGGCGTACGCGTACGCGGCGACCGGGTCGGGCGCTGCGCCGCCCGCGGGGGCGAGCGCCTCTTCCGCGAGCAGCGCCCACAGGTACGACGACGCCGGCGCGCGGCCGACGGCGTCGCGCACGCTCGTCCCCGCGGCGAGTGCCGCCGCGGCCGCGACGTCGGGGTGGTCAGGGGGCAGGAGGACCGGCTCCGGGCCGCCGAGCAGGGAGCGGTGGGTGGGTGCGTTGTGGCTCACCGGACCAGTGTCTCCCGGATGGCCCGGCGACCGCGCGCTGCTCACGACAGATCCCGCGCGGTTCACTACAGTCGGCACGTCGCCCCGCCCGCTCACCCCCGTCGGCACGTCGCCCCGCCCGCGCCGGCCCCGCCTCGCCCGACCCCGGACGGAGTCCCCTGATGATCGAGCTCTCGATGTCGTCGGCGACGACGACGCTCACCATCGGCGGCGACCTCGACCTCGCCGAGAGGGACCAGTTCCCCGAGATCACGGCCCGCATCACCGGCCTGCGCCGCCAGCTCCTGGTGATCGACATGTGCGCGGTGACGTTCATGGACTCCACCGGCGCCGCGTTCCTGATCTCGCTGGCCGACTCCTCGCGCCGCCGCGGCGGCGCGACCGTGCTGCGCGGGCCAGACCCGCGCGACCTGTTCGTGCTCGAGGTCTGCGGCGCGCTCGAGCTCTTCCGGATCGACACCGCCCACCGCTGCCCGCCGCCCGACGTCGAGGCCGCGACGCGCGCGGATCGGCCGGGCCGGACGAGCTAGCTCGCCAGGCCCCTCAGGACCGGAGGCGGGCCCAGACCAGCTTGCCGCGACGGGTGGGACGCCAGCCCCAGTCGGCCAGGCGCTCGACGATCTGCATCCCGTACCCGCCGATCCGGCCGGCGTGCCCATCCGTCGTGACCGGCGGCGCCGGGTTGGAGTCCTCGACCTCGATCCGGAGCCCGTCGCCGGTGTCGAACAGCCCGAGCGAGATCTGCCCCCAGCCGTGCAGCACAGCGTTGGCCACGAGCTCCGAGACGACGAGCTCCGCGCTCGCGACCTCGTCGAGCTGCCAGGCCCGGCAGGTGCGGAGCACCGCGTGCCGCGCCCGCCCGATCGACACCGGCTCGCCGGGCAGCAGCCAGCGCCGCCGCCGCGGGCTGTGCCGCGGGCTGTCGCCGTCGGACAGCGGGTCCGGCAGGCGGACGACGACGAGCGCGACGTCGTCCTCCGGCGCGTCGGCCAGCCGCGAGAGCAGGTCCTCCCCCACCCCGGCCGAGTCGATCGCCGTGACCTCGCCGCACGCGGCGACGAGCGCGTCGAGCCCCTCGCGCAGCGGGCGGTCGCGGCGCTCGATGAGGCCGTCCGTGTAGAGCACGAGCACGTCGCCGGGGCGCAGGTCCGCGCGGGCGGTCGCGCGCGGGCTCGACCCGAACCCGATGAGCGACCCGGACGCGCCCGCGAGCTGGCTGACCTCGCCGGCCCGCACGAGCAGCGCGGGCAGGTGCCCGGCCCGGGAGTACTCGAGCCCCCAGCCGCCGGCGGCCCGGGTCAGGGTGGCGAGCACGAGGCTCGCCGACCGCGGGATCCGCATGCCGGCCACGAGCTGGTCGACCCGGTCCAGGACGGGCCCCGGCGTCTCGATCTCGAACGTGTACGCGCGCACCACCGACCGCAGCTGGCCCATCGCGGCGGCCGCCTCGACGTCGTGCCCGACGACGTCGCCGATCACCACGCCGACGACGTCGGGCGAGATCTGCAGCACGTCGTACCAGTCGCCGCCGATCTGGGCGTGCTCGGAGTTCGGCGCGTAGTACGTCCAGACGTCGAGTCCGTCGATCTCGGCCTGCTCGGGCAGCATCGCCCGCTGCAGGGTCTCCGCGAGCTGGTGCTCGCGGGCGTAGAGCCGCACGTTGTCGACGGCCATGCCCACCCGGCGCGCGGTCAGGTAGAGCACCGTGTGGGCGTTCTCGTCGAGCCCGTCCAGCCCCGCGGGCCCGGCGGACCCGGCCAGCGGCACCGCCACGAGCACCCCGAGGACCCGCCGCCGGCCGCCGACCGGGACGACCACGGCGACCGTCGGGGCCCCGGGCAGCTGCGCGAGCACCGGACGCAGCCGCGCGCTCAGCCACCCCGACGCCGAGCAGTCGGGGTGCTCGGCGTCGACGTCGAGCTCGAGCACGCCGTCGAGGACCCCGTCGAGCAGCTGCTGCACCGGGTCGGGCGCAGCGTCGGCGGCCGCATCGTCGGCGGCCGCATCGTCGGCGGCCGCGCCGCCGTCGCCGGCCCGGTCGGCGGCCCTTCGCGCGGCCGGCGGCGGCCCGTGCCGGCGGGGCCGGCCGCGGGGGACGGCGGACAGGTCGACGCCGTCGGCGGCGCGCAGGCCGCCGTCGTCGAGGAAGAAGCCCGCCCACGCGACGACGTCGCTGGCCAGCAGGGCGGCGACGTTGCGCAGCGCCAGGGGGTCGTCGAGGTCCGTGAGCAGCTCGGAGACGCGGGCCACGATGGCGAGCCCGGTGCGCGCGCGCCGCTCGAGCTGGACGGCCGCGATCTGCGCCGCCTGGCGTTCGATCTGGCTCGTGACGTCCACCTGCACCCCGACCCAGTGGGTCACGGTGCCGGCCGCGTCCCGCACCGGTGCGACGGACACCTGGTTCCAGAACGGCTCGCCGTCCTTGCGGTAGTTCAGGACGGTCGCCGAGCCGGCGCGCTCCTGCGCGAGCGCCTCGTTGAGCTCGGCCGTCACCGCCCGGTCGGTGGCCGGACCCCGCAGCAGCGCGGGGTTGCGGCCGATGACCTCGGCCGACGTGTAGCCGGTGGTGCGGGTGAACGCGTCGTTCACCCAGACGATCGGGGTGTCCGGGTCGGCGGCGTCGGTGATGACGAAGGACACATCCGTGGCGCGCAGCGCCCTGTCCCGCACCTCGCCCAGCGCCTGCGGCCAGTCGTCGCCCGACCCCAAGTTCACCAAGAGCGGCTCCGATCGTCTAGCGTGCGAGCTGGACCTCCGGGCGGCCGCGATCCGTCGGCCGCCGGAGACCCTGGACTGCCCGTGAGAAGGAGCATCGTGCGAGACGCTAACAGCCCGACGAGCGGCGGGCCCGCCGATTCCGATAGCGCGCTCGAGACGACCACCGCGTCGTCCAGCCCGGTCACCGATCCCGGGTCGGTCCACGTCCTCGTTGGATCCGAGCGTACGCGCATCGTCCTGTCCGGCGACATCGACGCCGACGTCGCCCCGGACCTGCAGGAGGCGACGGCCGAGGCGGAGCGCGCGCGCCTGCCGATCGAGGTCGACTGCCATCACGTGACGTTCATGGACTCGTCCGGCGTCGCGTTCCTCGCCCGGCTCTCGACCCGGAGCCCGGCGCGCGTCCGCGTCATCCGGGTCCCCCCGACGGTCCGGTTCCTGCTCGAGGTCACCCGCATCGGCGAGCTGCTCGACCTCGACGACGGCGACCCGGGCTCCGACATGACGGTGCCCGACGGAACGACGCCCCAGGTCGGCTGAGCCGCGTTCGCCCCAGGCACGACGCAGCGCACCCCGCCGGCACAGCCGACGGGGTGCGGGAACTGCGAGGGGCGGGGCGAGCCTCGCCCGGCTCAGAGGCTGATCAGCTGAGCTTCGTGCCGGCCGACCGGAGCTGGGTGCAGGCCTCGACGATGCGGGCCGCGAAGCCGGCCTCGGCGAGCTTGCCCCAGGCGCGGGGGTCGTACGTCTTCTTGTTGCCGACCTCGCCGTCGATCTTCAGGACGCCGTCGTAGTTCTTGAGCATGTGGCCGGCGACCGGACGCGTGTACGCGTACTGGGTGTCGGTGTCGATGTTCATCTTGATGACGCCGTTGTCGACGGCCTCGCTGATCTCGGCCGCGGTCGAGCCGGACCCGCCGTGGAAGACCAGGTCGAACGGGTTCTCCTTGCCGACGGACGCGCCGACGGCCTTCTGGATCTCGGCGAGGATCGCGGGGCGCAGCTTGACCGCGCCGGGCTTGTACGCGCCGTGGACGTTGCCGAAGGTGAGGGCCGTGAGGTAGCGCCCCTTCTCCCCGGTGCCGAGGGCCTTGACCGTCGCCATGCCGTCCTCGACGGTCGTGTACAGCTTGTCGTTGATCTCGGCGGTGTGGCCGTCCTCTTCGCCGCCGACGACGCCGACCTCGATCTCGAGGAGCGTGCGGGCCGCGTTCGAGAGCTCGAGGAGCTCCTCGGCGATGATCAGGTTCTCGTCGAGCGGCACGGACGAGCCGTCCCACATGTGCGACTGGAACGTGGGGAGCTTGCCGGCCTTGACCTGCTCGATCTCGAGCGCGAGCAGCATCCGGACCCAGGAGTCGAGGTTCTGCTTGGCGCAGTGGTCGGTGTGCAGCGCGACCGTGATCGGGTAGTTCTTCGCGACCTCGGTCGCGTAGGCGGCAAGGGCGAGCGAGCCGGCGACGCGGTCCTTGATGGTCGAGCCGGACGCGTACTCGGCGCCGCCGACGGACACCTGGATGATGCCGTCACTCTCGGCCTCGGCGAAGCCCTGCAGCGCGGCCGTGACGGTCGAGGAAGAGGTGATGTTGACGGCGGGGTAGGCGAACTTGCCAGCCTTCGCCCGGTCCAGCATCTCGAGGTACTTTTCCGGCGTTGCGATGCCCATCGACGAATCTCCTGCACGTGTGAAGGGATGTGTGGTCTTTCGCACCGAGTCTGGCACGAATGCCCATCACTTCGATGGGACCGTCGACTTCCAGGCGTCTGACGCTCCCGTCGCCGGTGGTCAGGGTCGCGCGTGCTGGGCGATCCACGCGTGCATCGCGATCGCGGCGGCCGCGCCCGCGTTGATCGACCGGGTCGACCCGAACTGGGCGATGTGCAGCACGTCCTGCACCCGGGCGCGCGCCTCGTCGGACAGGCCGACGCTCTCCTGGCCGAACAGCAGCACGCAGGCGGGCGGCAGCGCGTAGCCCTCGAGCGGCACCGACCCGGGCAGGTTGTCGATGCCGAGCACCGGCAGCCCGGCGGCGTCGGCCCAGGCCAGCAGCTCCGCGACGCCCGCGTGGTGGCGCACGTGCTGGTACCGGTCGGTCACCATCGCCCCGCGCCTGTTCCAGCGGCGCCGGCCCACGATGTGCACCTCGGCTGCAGCGAACGCGTTGGCCGTGCGCACGACCGAGCCGATGTTCATGTCGTGCGCCCAGTTCTCGATCGCGACGTGGAACGGGTGCCGCCGCGTGTCCAGGTCGGCGACCACGGCGGCCACGGTCCAGTACCGGTAGCGGTCGACGACGTTGCGCCGGTCGCCCTCGGCCAGCAGCTCGGGGTCGAGCCGGGGGTCGTCCGGCCAGCTCTCGGGTCCGCCGGGCCAGGGGCCGACGCCGACCTCGGGCCGGTCGAGGTCCGCGCCGTCGCGCTCGCCCGCGGCGCCCGGCACGCCCGCAGCGCCCGCCTCAGCCACGCGCGCGCCAGGCCTGCCCGAGCCGCAGACGCGCGGACGTGTGCAGCACCGAACCCTCGTACAGCCGCGAGCCGACCAGCACGAACACGATCCCGGTCGCGAGCACGATCGCGGCGCCGAGCGCCGGCTCCCAGGGCTGCGTCGTGCCGAGCAGCACGCGCTCGGGCATGAGCAGCGGCGCCGTCAGCGGGAAGTACGACAGCGCCGTCTGCACCGGGCCGGCCTCCGTCGCGAAGATCGCGGCGAAGAACGGTGCCATGACGAACACCTGCATGACCACCGTCGTCGACTGCAGGTCCTCGACCCGGGACGCGAGCGAGCCCGCGACCGCCCACAGGCACGCGAGCATGACGAAGCCCAGCACGAAGAACAGCACGAACCAGCCGGACGCCCCGAGCACCACGGCGAGCAGGTCGCCCTGGCCCGCGACCGCAGCACCCGCGAGCCCGACGCCGAGCAGCAGCACGATCTGCCCGACCGCGAGCGCGGTGTTGCCGAGCACCTTGCCCGCGAGCAGCCAGCGCACCGGCACGGCCGCGACGAGCAGCTCGACCACGCGCGACTGCTTCTCCTCCACGACGGACTGGGCGATCGACATGCCGAAGGTCAGGACGGACATGTAGAACAGGAACGCGAACACGAGCACGAGCAGCTGCGGCGGGACCGACGAGCGCGGGCCGGCCTCGAGCAGCTCGGACCGCGGCGTCGCCGGGCTGAGCACGGCCTGCGCCTGCGCGGGGGTCAGCCCCGCGTCGTCCACCGCGGCGGTCGCCTGCAGCGCGGCCGACGCGGCCGCGAGCAGCATCTGCAGCTCGTCGGGCACGGCGTCCCGGCCGACGACGACGAGGTCGGCCACGCCGGCCCCGATCACGGCGGCGTCGACGGAGCCGGCCGCGACGAGGTCGCGCGCCGCCGACGCGGAGTCCACCGAGCGCACCTCGAGGTCGGCGTCGGGCAGCCCGCCGAGGCCGAACAGCGAGCTCGTCGCCTCGTCCGCCGCCGGCGCGCCGAGCGCCGCGGCCGCCGCGACGGCCTCGGCGGCCCCGGGGCCGGCCACGGCGACCGTGACCTGCGGGGTTCGCCCGCCCAGGATGATCGGGAGCGCCGTCGCGAGCACGATCACCGCGAGCAGGAAGATCGTCGAGCCGATGAAGGCCTTGTCGTGCAGCTTGACGCTGATCTCGCGGGCGGCGACGACGCGGACCGTCGCGCCCGCCCGCAGCGGACCCACGGCGATGCGCCCGGGCCCCGTATGGGTCGTCATCGGACCACCTCCCGGAACGTCTCAGCGAGGGTGGGCACCAGCGGGTGGAACTCGCGCACCGGCCCGAGGGACGCCGCGGCGGCGAGCAACGCCTGGTCATCGGCCCCGGCGTCGAGGTCGACGACGACGCCCGGACCGGCCTGGCCCGCGCCGTCAGCCACGGCCGAGCGCACCCCGGGCACCGCCGTCGCCGCCTCGACCACGCGGGCCGCCACCACGCCGCCGACGACGACGCGCACGCGGCGGGCCGCGCTGTCCCGGCGCAAGTCCGTGGCGGGGCCCGCCGCGCGGATCCGGCCGCCGCCGATGATGACGACGTCGTCGCACAGGCGCTCGACAAGCTCGAGCTGGTGGGAGGAGAACAGCACCGGCACGCCCGCGGCGGCCCGCTCCCGGAGCTGCTCGGCCATCCGGTCGACCGCGAGGGGGTCGAGGCCGCTGAACGGCTCGTCCAGCACGAGCAGCACCGGGTCGTGCACGAGCGCGGCGGCCACCTGCACGCGCTGCTGATTCCCGAGGGAGAGGGTCGAGAGCTGCTCGTGCGCGCGGTCGGCGAGCCCGAGGGACTCGAGCAGCTCCGCGGTGCGGCTCGCCGCAGTCGCGCGGTCGAGACCATGCACGCGGCCGAGGTACACGAGCTGCTCGGCGATCTTCATCTTCGGGTACAGGCCGCGCTCCTCCGGCATGTACCCGAACCGGCGCCGCGCCGCGAGGTCGAGGGGCCGCCCGCCCAGCTCGACGGACCCGGCGTCGGCCGCGAGGACGCCCATCACGATCCGCATCGCGGTCGTCTTGCCCGCCCCGTTGGCGCCGACGAAGCCCGTGAGCCGGCCCGGGCGCACACGGAACGACACGGCGTCGAGCGCCGTGCGCGCGCCGAATCGGCGCGTGACCTCGGTCAGCACCAGCTCGTCGGCCATCGACGCCCTCCCGGCGTTCACAGACAATCCCCCGCACGCGCACACCGCACGCCCGGTCGGCACCGTACCCTGGGTCGCGTGCTCGATCTGACGGCCCTCGCGGCCTCCCTGCCCGCCACCGGTCCCCTGCACGCGCTCGGGCCCGACTGGATGAACGCCGAGAGCCTGATCAGTTCGTTCGGCGCCTACGCACTCGTCGGCATCGTGATCGTCGTGTTCATCGAGACGGGGCTGCTGTTCCCGTTCCTGCCCGGCGACTCGCTGCTGTTCACCGCCGGGCTCCTCGTGGCACAGGACGAGCTGGACTTCCCGCTCTGGCTGCTGTGCCTGCTGATCTTCCTCGCCGCGTTCCTGGGCGACCAGGTGGCGTACGTCATCGGGCGCACCGTGGGGCCGCGACTGTTCGACCGGCCGAACTCGCGGATCTTCAAGCAGCAGTACATCGACCAGACGAACGCGTACTTCGAGAAGTACGGCGGCCGCACGATCATCATCGCGAGGTTCGTCCCCTTCGTGCGGACGTTCGCGCCGGTGACCGCCGGGGTCGGCAAGATGCACTACCGGCACTTCGTCTCGTTCAACGTGATCGGCGCGTTGCTGTGGGGCGTCGGGGTCACCGTGCTGGGGTACTTCCTCGGCAACGTCGTCTTCGTCAAGGACAACATCGAGATCATCCTGATCGGGATCGTGGGCCTGTCCGTCGTCCCGGTCGCGTTCGAGCTGCTGCGCGCGCGGCGCAGCGGCGGCAGCGCTGCTGAGAGCGGCAGCACCGACGCCGGCACCGGGACGCAGACACCGACGACCGAGCCGAAGGACGCCGCGCGATGACGCGCGAGATCCGCAGCTGGCTGTCCGACATGGACGGCGTGCTCGTGCACGAGGGGCACGCGATCCCGGGCGCGACGGACTTCGTCACGGCCCTGCGGGACAAGGGGATCCCGTTCCTGGTCCTGACCAACAACTCGATCTTCACGCCGCGCGACCTGCGCGCCCGCCTGCTGATCTCCGGAATCGACGTGCCCGAGGCCTCGCTGTGGACGTCGGCGCTCGCGACCGCCCAGTTCCTGGACGACCAGGTGCCCGGCGGCTCGGCGTACGTCATCGGCGAGGCGGGCCTGACGACCGCGCTGTACGAGGTCGGGTACACGATGACCGACTCCGACCCCGACTACGTCGTGCTCGGCGAGACGCGCACCTACTCGTTCGAGTCGATCACGAAGGCGATCCGGCTGATCCAGGGCGGGGCGCGGTTCATCGCGACGAACCCAGACGCGACCGGCCCGAGCAAGGAGGGCGACCTGCCCGCGACGGGCGCGGTGGCCGCACTGATCACCCGCGCCACCGGGCGCGACCCGTACTTCGTGGGCAAGCCGAACCCGATGATGTTCCGGTCGGCCCTGAACCGCATCGACGCGCACTCCGAGCACACCGCGATGGTCGGCGACCGGATGGACACCGACATCGTCGCCGGCATCGAGGCGGGCCTGGCGACGTTCCTGGTGCTGACGGGCTCGACCAAGGCCGAGGACGTCGGCCGGTACCCGTTCCGCCCCAACCACGTCGTCGACTCGATCGCCGACCTGGTCGCGCGGGTCGAGCGGGTCTAGCGGGTCGAGCGGGACCCGCGCAGGTCGAGCCGCCGCGGTCAGGGCGTGTCGGTC
Organism: Pengzhenrongella sicca; assembly: GCF_017569225.1. GTDB lineage: Bacteria > Actinomycetota > Actinomycetes > Actinomycetales > Cellulomonadaceae > Pengzhenrongella > Pengzhenrongella sicca. Next base: position 172,953 of record NZ_CP071868.1, on the reverse strand, counting down.
GGCGTCCCCGTGCCGAACTCGACGGTCGGGACGGCGCGCACGGCCGGGTCCTCGATCTCGAAGTACTCCGCGCGCGCGAAGTGGAACGCCCCCGCGATGACGTTGGACGGGAACGACTCGACCTTCGTGTTCAGCATCCGCACGTTCGCGTTGTAGAACCTGCGCCCCGCGGCGATCCGGTCCTCGGTGTTGGTGAGCTCGGCCTGGAGCTGCTGGAAGTTCTCGCTCGCGCGCAGCACGGGGTAGTTCTCCGCGACGGCAAACAGGTGCCCGAGCGCCTGGGTCAGCGCGTTCTCCTGCTGCGCCTGCGCCGCGGGGCTCGAGCCGGCGCCCGTGGCGGCGGCCCGCGCGCGGGTGACCTCGTCGAAGACGCCGCGCTCGTGCGCCGCGTAGCCCTTGACCGTCTCGACGAGGTTCGGGATGAGGTCGTGCCGGCGGTGCAGCTCGACGTCGATCTGCCGCCAGGCTTCCTGCACGAGGTTGCGCAGCCGGACGAAGCCGTTGTAGGCGCCGATCGCCCAGAACCCGGCGATCACGACGAGCGCCACGATCACGAGCAACGCGATGGTTCCTGCGGTCACTTCTCCCCCTCGGGGCTTGTCGACGTCATCGGATCGTAGCCGTGGTCCAGCCAGACGAAGCGCGGGATCGTCCCGACCACGGCGCCCAGGAGGCCGAGCCGGGTGGCGAGGCGATCGACGTCCAGCCGGCCGGTGCGCCAGGTGAGGATGTCGAGGCCCTCGATGCGCAGGTTTGCCTCCGCGCCCGGGCGGAGCAGGCGCTCCATGAGCTGCGGATGCACGACGTCGTGGGCGAACTTCGGCGAGCGCGACGTCACGCGCCACGCGCGGTTGAAGTCCTCCGACTCGAACTCGATGTCCTGGCCGCCGAAGGCCTTCACGAGCCGGGTGCCCAGGTCCTCCGGCCTGAGCTCCAGCGTCGGCAGGAACGCGGGGAGCGTGAGAACGACCACCTCACGGATGTGCCGGGTGGTCTGCTTGCCGCTGCGCGTCGTGTACATGTACTGCATCGCCATGGCCGGGCGGCCCTGCCAGGTACCCGTCAGCACGTTGGTCGCCCGGCGGCCGCTGCCGATGCCGAACGGCTCCCCTGTCCAGCGCTCGGTGAGCTCCGGGGCGCTGGCCCGCAGGCTCCAGCCGGTCTGGGCCGTCCAGGCAAGCAGCCGAGCCTTCTGCCGACGGCCCGAGATGACGATCGCCGCGACGGCGGCCGCGATCAGCGCCACGAACACGACCCCGACCAACAGCGCGACGCCGTCCATGAGCAGCTGCGGCACGTTCTCGCCTACAGACCGAGGTCCGCGAGGTCGTAGAGGTAGTGGTACGGCACGCCGAGGGCCTCGATGCGCTCGCGGGCGCCGGTCGCGCGGTCGACGATCACGGCGACGCCGACGACGTCGGCCCCCGCCTCGCGTGCCGCCTCGACCGCCGCGATGGGCGACGAGCCGGTCGTCGAGGTGTCCTCGAGCACGACCACGCGGCGGCCGGCGATCTCAGGCCCCTCGATTCGGCGCTGCATGCCGTGCGCCTTGGCCTCCTTGCGCACCACGAACGCGTCGAGGTCCTGCCCGCGCGACGCGGCCGCGTGCAGCAGCGCGGCGGCGACCGGGTCGGCGCCGAGCGTGAGCCCGCCGACGGCGTCGACCTCGCCGATGCCGAGCCCGACCTCCTCGAGGCGGTCGAGCAGCACGTGGCCCACGAGCGGCGCGGCGCGGTGGTGCAGCGTGATGCGGCGCAGGTCGACGTAGTAGTCGGCCTCGATGCCCGACGACAGGGTCACCCGGCCGCGGACGACCGCGAGCTCGGTGATCAGGTCGCGCAGCTGTTCGCGCGGGGTGGGAGACATCAGGTCGGCATCGAGTCCGGTCACCGTCCCAGGCTACGGGCCTGCGCGTGGGATCCTCGACGATGACCACGACAACGACCCGCACCACGCTGACCGCACCCGACGGCACGGTGTTCCGCGACCTGAACGGCAACGGCACGCTCGACCCGTACGAGGATCCCCGGGTGCCCGTCGCCGACCGCGTCGAGGACCTGCTCGCCCGCATGACGCCGGCCGACAAGGCGGGCCTGATGTTCCAGACGGTCATCGAGACCGGTCCCGACGGCTCGCTCGTCGAGGCCCTGGGTGCGATCAGCAAGTCGCCGACGACCGCCGTCGTGCAGGCCAAGCGCCTCACCCACTTCAACGTGCACCGGCTGCCCGAACCCCGCCTGGCGGCGCGCTGGCACAACGCGCTGCAGCGTCTCGCCGAGGACACGCCGCTCGGGATCCCGGTGACCGTCTCGACGGACCCGCGGCACGCGTTCCACGAGAACTCCGGGGCGTCGTTCGCCGCCGGGCACTTCTCCCAGTGGCCGGACGCGCTCGGGCTCGCCGCGATCGGCGACGCGGGCGCCGTGCGGCAGTTCGCCGACGCCGCCCGGCAGGAGTACGTCGCGGTCGGGATCCGGGCCGCGCTGCACCCGTGCGTCGACCTCGCGACCGAGCCGCGCTGGGCCCGCCAGCTCGGCACCTTCGGTGAAGACTCGGCGCTGACCAGCGCCTTCACGGCCGCCTACCTCGACGGCTTCCAGGGGCCGGACGGCCGCCTCGGCGCCGGGTCGGTCGCGTGCACGACGAAGCACTTCCCGGGCGGCGGCCCGCAGGCCGACGGCGAGGACGCGCACTTCCCGTACGGGCGCGAGCAGGTCTACCCGGGCGGGCGCTTCGCGGACCACCTCGCGCCGTTCCGCGTCGCGATCGCGCACCGGACCGCGGCGATGATGCCGTACTACGGCATGCCCGTCGGCCTCGTGCTCGACGGCGAGCCGATCGAGCCGGTCGGCTTCGGCTACAACCGGCAGATCGTCACGGGCCTGCTGCGCGAGGAGCTCGGGTACGACGGCGTCGTCGTCACCGACTGGGAGCTCGTCAACGACAACGTCGTCGCGACCGGGCAGGTCCTCGCGGCGCGCGCGTGGGGCGTCGAGCACCTCGACGCGCCCGCCCGGATGGTGAAGATCCTGGCGGCGGGCTGCGACCAGTTCGGCGGCGAGGAGTGCACCGACCTGCTGCTCGGCCTCGTCGCGGACGGCGCGGTGACGCAGGATCGGCTCGACGCGTCGGTGCGGCGGCTGCTGCGGGTCAAGTTCGAGCTCGGGCTGTTCGACGATCCGTACGTCGACGAGGACGCGGCGGCGGCCGTCGTCGGCCGCGCCGACCTGGTCGCCGCGGGGCTGCGCGCGCAGAGCCGCTCGGTCACCGTGCTGACGAACGACGTGCTGACGAACGGCCCGCTGACGAACGGCGCGCTCGCGGGGACGCCGATCCTCCCCCTGGCGCCGGGCCTGCGGGTGCTCGCGATCGGGCTCTCCCCCGCGGACGCGGCCGGCCTCGGCGAGGTCGTCGACGACGTCGCGGACGCCGACGTCGCCGTCGTGCGGCTGGTCGCGCCGTGGGAGCACCGCGACAGCATGTTCCTCGAGTCCTGGTTCCACGCCGGCTCGCTCGAGTTCCCCGCCGACGTCGTCGCGCAGGTTCGCGAGCTCGCCGCGCGCGTGCCGGTGGTCCTCGACGTGACGCTGGACCGGCCCGCGATCCTCACGCCGCTGCTCGGGCTCGCGACCGCGATCGTCGCCTCGTACGGCACGTCAGGTCCGGCCCTCGTGGCGGCCCTGACCGGCGCCGTGCCGCCCGAGGGCCGGCTGCCGTTCCAGCTCCCCCGCTCGATGGCCGCGGTCCGCGCCGCGCGCCCCGACGTCCCGTCCGACACCCCGGACCCGACCTTCGCCGCGGGCCACGGCCTGCGCTACGCCCCCGCCTCCGCGTGAGCGCTGCTAGCGGCGGTAGGAGCCGATCGCGCGGACCGTCGTGCGCGGCAGGACCCGCATGACGGCCGAGACCGCCCGGTAGCGCAGGCTCGGGGTCGAGATGACCGTGCCGCGGCGGACGTCGGCGAGCGCCGCGGCCACGACGGAGTCGGCGTTGAGCCACGCGATCTCCGGGAACGAGGTCATGTCGATCTCGCCGCGCTCGTGGAACTCGGTGTGCACGAAGCCGGGGCACAGGACCGTCGCGGTCACGCCGGTGCCCGCGAGCTCGACGGCGAGGCTCTCGGTGAACGACCGGACCCAGGCCTTGTGCGCCGAGTACGCGCCGGACGCGAAGAGCGCGGCGACCGACGCCACGTTGAGGATCGCGCCCCGCCCGCGGGCGGTCATCTGGCCCGCGGCCGCGCTCGAGAGCACCATGACCGCGCGCACCATGACCTCGAGCGCCCGGTCGTGCACCTCCGGGTCGCCGCCCACGATCGGCTGGTGCAGCGCGAAGCCTGCGTTGTTGATGAGCAGCGAGATCGGCGCGTCGGTGGCGCGCAGCCGAGCGGCGACGCGCTCGACGTCGGCGCGCACCGACAGGTCGGCCGTGAGGACCTCGACGTGCACACCCGCGGCCGCGTGCAGCTGGGACGCGAGCCGCTCGAGGCGGTCGGTGTTGCGCGAGACCAGCACCAAGTCGTGCCGGGCGGTGGCGAGCTGCCACGCGAACTCAAGCCCGAGACCCGCGCTGGCGCCTGTGATCAATACGGTTGCCATCGGGCCAGCCTACGGCGGGGTCTGCGGGATATCGTGCCCGCATGCGGCTAGCCACCTGGAACATCAACTCGATCCGCTCCCGAGCGGACCGCGCGCTCGCCTTTCTCGAACGCAGCGGCACCGACGTGCTCGCGCTCCAGGAGACCAAGTGCACCGACGAGCAGTTCCCGCGGGCGGGGTTCGAGGCCGCCGGCTACGAGGTCGCGACCTTCGGCCTGAACCAGTGGAACGGCGTCGCGCTCATCTCGCGCGCCGGCCTGGCCGACGTCGAGAAGGGCTTCGCGGGCCAGCCGACGTTCGGCGTCGAGCCGGTCGTCGAGGCCCGCGCGATCGGAGCCACGTGCGCCGGGGTGCGCGTGTGGAGCCTGTACGTCCCGCACGGACGCGCGATCGACGACCCGCACTACGCGTACAAGCTCGCGTGGCTGGCCGCGCTCAAGGACCGCGCCCAAGAGTGGCTGGCCCCGCCCGCGGGTGACCCGGCGGCGCAGGTCGCGCTCGTCGGGGACTGGAACGTCGCCCCGCGCGACACCGACGTGTGGGACCTCGAGTTCTTTGCCGGCCAGACCCACATCACGCCGCCCGAGCGCGCTGCCTTCGCGGCGTTCGAGGGCGCCGGGTACACCGAGGTCACGCGCGTGCACGTCCCCGAGGACCGGAAGTACACCTACTGGGACTACCAGCGGCTGCGGTTCCCCAAGAACGAGGGCATGCGGATCGACTTCGCATACGAGTCCCCGAGCCTCGCGGCCCGCACGACGGGCGTCGAGATCGACCGGAACGAGCGCAAGGGCAAGGGCGCGTCCGACCACGTGCCCGTCATCGTCGACCTCGCGGACTGAGCGCCCCCGTGGACGCGAGCCCAGCCCGCCCCGCCGGGCCGCCGCGCGCGCGGCCGGCGGAACCGACGGCCTACCGCGGGACGGACCCCGCACCGCGCACGTGGCGGCAGCGCGTCGCGGGCTGGGTTCCCGGGCTGCTCGGCGCGGCCGCCGGGGTCGGCGCGGCGATCGCCTGGCCCGATCAGCCCTGGCCGGTACGCACGGCCTACCTGCTCGGGGTGGCGCTCGTCTACGCCGCGCTCGCCTTCGGCTGGCGACGCTTGCGAAGATCACCGCGTGCATGAACCGCTAAGTTCATCGCCATGAGCACCCCGCCGAACTGGCTGCCCGCGCCGTCCGACAACGAGCGGGACCCGTTCGCCTCGCCGGTCGCGAGCGGCTTCGCCGCGCCCCTCCCGTTCGGGCAGCCGCAGCAGTTCGGGCAGCCGCAGCCGTTCAGTCAGCCGCAGCCGTTCAGTCGCGCGGAGGCCGGCGCCGACCCGTACGGCGTCCCGATGGGCCTCGATGATCTCGCACCGCAGGTCCCCCCGCCCGCGGCCGGCCCGTACCCACAGCCCGGCTACTCCTACGGCACCGGTACCTACCCCACCTCGTACGCGCCGACGCAGCCCACCAACGGGCTCTCGATCGCGTCGCTCGTCCTGGGGGTCGTCGCGGTGATCATCCCGCTCACCGCGCCGGTCGCCGTCGTGCTGGGCATCATGGCGCTGCGCGCGATCAAGCGCGACGTGACCGGCGGCCAGAGCCTGGCCATCGCGGGCATCGCGATCGGCTCGCTGCTGACTGCGGCGTACGGCGCGATCGGGCTCTTCGTGGCCGTGATGTTCGCCACGGCCGGCTGGTAGCCGTGGGCCAGCCCTCGTTCGCGGGCCCGTCCGAGCCGTACTACGCGCCCGGTTGGCAGCCGGCGCGGCCTGCCCGGGAGCCGCTCGCGGTCGCGGCGTTCGTGACCGGGGTCGTCGGGCTCGGCCTGGTCGGGATCGGGCTCGGCGTCGCCGCGCTCGTGCGGATCGGCCGCCGGCGCACCCGCGGGCGCGGGCTGGCGATCGCCGCGATCGCCGTCGGCGCGGCGTGGACGCTCGTCGAGGCCGCGGTCGTCGTCGTCCTCGTGGCGACCTCGATGGCGACGCGCCCCCTGCCCGCCGACGTCCCGGCGCCCCGGGACGCGCACGCCGTGGCCCTCGTCACGGGCAACTGCCTCGAGACGCTCCCGCCGGACGGTCCGATCGACGTCGTGCGGGTGGTGCCGTGCGCCGACCCGCACGAGGCGCAGGTGAGCTCGCAGTTCGCGTTCGCGCCGGATGCCCTCTGGCCCGGTCAGGCCGCCGCCGACCGCCGGGTCGCGCTCGCGTGCCAGCTGAGCGAGGCCGACGTCGCAGCCGGGCTCGCCGCGAGCGTCTGGGCGCCGACCAGCCGCTCGTGGGACGACGGCGACCGCACCGGCCTGTGCCTGCTGCACCGCGCCGACGGCGCCCGTCTCACCGACCCGCTCCCGACGCCGCCCACCCCCGCCGAGTAGACCTCAGCGGACCGCGAGGGACAGGCCCGGCTCGGGATCGGCGGGCCGGTCGACGACGATCGTCTGGCCGTCGAGCGCCTCGCCCGCGAGCAGCATCCGCGCGAGCCGGTCCCCGATCTCGCGCTGCACCAGCCGGCGCAGGGGTCGCGCGCCGTACGCGGGATCGAACCCCTCCAGCGCGAGCCACTCCGCCGCGGCCGGGGTGACCTCGAGCCCGAGCCGGCGTCCCGCGAGCCGGGCCCCGAGCCGCGCGACCTGGAGCTCGACGATCCGCCCGATCTCGGCGAGCGACAGCGCGTCGAACAGGACCACGTCGTCGAGGCGGTTGAGAAACTCCGGCTTGAACGCGGCCCGGACCGCCGCGAGCACCGCCTGGTGCTTGGCCTCGTCGTCGAGCATCGGGTCGACCAGGTACTGCGAGCCGAGGTTCGAGGTCAGCACGAGGATCGTGTTGCGGAAGTCGACGGTCCGGCCCTGCCCGTCGGTGAGGCGCCCGTCGTCGAGCACCTGCAGCAGGATGTCGAAGACCTCCGGGTGCGCCTTCTCGATCTCGTCGAGGAGCACGACGGAGTAGGGCCGACGCCGGACCGCCTCGGTGAGCTGCCCACCCTCCTCGTACCCGACGTACCCGGGCGGCGCGCCGACCAGCCGGGCCACCGTGTGCTTCTCGGAGTACTCCGACATGTCGATGCGCACGATCGACCGCTCGTCGTCGAACAGGAAGTCCGCGAGCGCCTTGGCGAGCTCGGTCTTGCCGACCCCGGTCGGGCCGAGGAACAGGAACGACCCGGTCGGCCGGTCGGGGTCCGAGATCCCGGTCCGGGCGCGGCGGACCGCGTCGGAGACCGCGGTCACGGCCCGGCGCTGCCCGATCAGGCGCTCGCCGAGGGCGTCCTCCATGCGCAGCAGCTTGCCGCTCTCGCCCTCGAGCAGCCGGCCGGCGGGGATGCCCGTCCACGCGGCCACGACCTCCGCGACCTCGTCGGCGCCCACCTTCTCGGCGATCATCGGCGCCGGGGCCGGGCCGACGGCGTCGGGCAGCGTCGCGCTCTGCTCGCGCTCCTCGGCGGCCGCGATCTCCTTCTCGATCGCCGGGATCTCCCCGTAGAGCAGCCGGCTCGCGCTCTCGAAGTCGCTCTCACGCTCGAACTTCTCGGCGGACCGCCGCAGCTCCTCCAGGCGCGCCTTGAGGTCGCCGACCCGGTTGTGGCCCGCCTTCTCCGACTCCCAGCGCGCGGTCAACGCCGCGAGCTCCTCTTTCCGGTCGGCCAGGTCGGCGCTGATCTTGCCGCGCCGCTCGACCGAGGCCGGGTCGTCCGACCGCGCCAGGGCGAGCTCCTCCATCAGGAGGCGATCGACCGACCGGCGCAGCACGTCGATCTCGATCGGGGACGAGTCGAGCTCCATCCGCAGCCGCGACGCGGCCTCGTCGACGAGGTCGATCGCCTTGTCGGGCAGCTGCCGGCCGGGGATGTAGCGGTCGGACAGGGTCGCGGCGGCCACGAGCGCGGCGTCCGAGATCGTGACCTTGTGGTGGGCCTCGTACCGCTCCCGCAGGCCGCGCAGGATCGCGATCGTGTCCTCGACGCTCGGCTCGCCCACGAAGATCTGCTGGAACCGGCGCTCGAGCGCGGGGTCCTTCTCAATCCGCTCGCGGTACTCGTCAAGGGTCGTCGCGCCGACCAGGCGCAGCTCGCCGCGGGCCAGCATCGGCTTGAGCATGTTGCCGGCGTCCATGCTGCCCTCGGCGGCCCCGGCGCCGACCACCGTGTGCAGCTCGTCGATGAACGTGACGACCTCGCCGTCCGAGCCCTTGATCTCCTCGAGCACCGCCTTGAGCCGCTCCTCGAACTCGCCGCGGTACTTCGCGCCCGCGACCATGGCGGCGAGGTCGAGCGAGATGAGCCGCTTGCCCTTGAGGGACTCCGGCACGTCGCCCGCGACGATGCGCTGGGCGAGCCCCTCGACGACGGCCGTCTTGCCCACGCCCGGCTCGCCGATCAGGACGGGGTTGTTCTTCGTGCGGCGCGAGAGCACCTGGATCACGCGCCGGATCTCGTTGTCGCGCCCGATCACCGGGTCCAGGTTGCCCTCGCTCGCCGATCGCGTGAGGTCGACGCCGTACTTCTCGAGCGCCTTGAACGTCCCCTCGGGATTCGGGCTGGTCACGCGGCCGTCGCCGCGCACCGCGGGCAGCGCGTCGAGCAGCGCGGCGCGGGACGCGCCGAGGCCGTGCAGCGCGTCCGCCGCCGCGGACTGCCCCGCCGCGATGCCGAGCAGCAGGTGCTCGGTCGAGATGTACTCGTCGCCGAGCGCCTGGGCCTCCGTGCGCGCGACGTCGAGCGCGGCGGTCATCGCGCGCGACGGCGTCGGCTGGACCACCGCGCTGCCGCTCGCGGCGGGCAGCGCGACGAGCCCCGCGCGCACGCGGCGGCCGAGCTCCGCCCGATCGGCGCCGACGGCGTCCAGCAGGGCCGCGGCGACGCCGTTCTCCTGCGCGAGCAGCGCGCCGAGCAGGTGGACCGGCTCGACCTGCGGGTTGCCGGCCGCGGATGCCTGCTGGATCGCGTCCCCGAGCGCCTCGTTGGCCCGGGTCGTGAGCTTCGTTTCCATGAGTCCTCCGTCAAACTTGAGCCTGATCCACTCAATTCAGCTACGGCAATCTTGCCACCATCGCTCGGCCCCCGCAGGCCCGGCGGGCACCCCGACACCGGCGCCGCTTTCGACCCCCACGAGGGGGCCGCGCGTGGCAGCATCGCCCCATGAGCACCGAGCAGGTCGCCGCGGACGGCGAGGTCGCCGCCCCTGATCTCCTCGGCGACGGCTGGACCTCGCGGACCCTCCAGCTCGAGCCGGACGCCGAGGGACCCGTCGTCGCGACCCTCGTCCGCCGGGCCGGGCCGGCCACGCCCACCCGCCGCGCGGTGCTGTACCTGCACGGCTACATCGACTACTTCTTCCAGAAGCATCTCGGCGACGCCTGGGCGGAGCACGGCTACGACTTCTACGCGCTCGACCTGCGCAAGCACGGCCGGTCGCTGCGCCCCGGGCAGACTCCGAACTACGTGACCGACCTGCGCGACTACGTCGAGGAGCTCGACCTCGCCGCGCGGATCATCCGCGACCAGGACGGCCACGACCAGCTGATCGTGCTCGGGCACTCGACCGGCGGGCTGCTCGCGAGCCTGTGGGCCCACGCCCGGCGCGGCCGGGGCGTCGTCGACGCCGTGGTGCTCAACAGCCCCTGGCTGGACCTCAACCGCGGGTGGTTCGATCGCGTCCTCCTCACGCGGCTGGTCGACGCCGTCGGCCCGCTCGCGCCGCGCGTCGTGGTCGGCGGGGCGTCCCCGGACTACGGCCTCAGCCTGCATCGCGACTCCGGGGGCAGCTGGGACTACAACCTCGCCTGGAAGCCGCACGAGGGCTTCCCCGCGCGGGCCGGCTGGCTGCGGGCGATCCGCCGCGGCCACGCCCGCGTGGCCCAGGGCCTCGACATCGACTGCCCGGTGCTCGTGTGCTGCGCCGCGACGACGGGCCCGTACGACCGGTGGCACCCGGACCTCGCGACGACCGACAGCGTGCTCGACGTCGACCAGATCGTCGCGCGCGCCCCCGGGCTCGGCGCGGAGGTCACGATCGTGCAGGTCGCCGACGGCGTCCACGACCTCGCGCTGTCCGGCCCGGCCGCCCGCCAGCGCTACTTCGACGCCATGTTCGCCTGGGTGGGCGAGCACGAGAGCCCACCCACCACCTGAGCCCCGCCGCCCGGGCGAGGTCGACCCGAAGGAGCGATGACACATGATCCACGCAACGGCCTGGCCCCAGGGGACTCCCTCCTGGGTCGACCTGTCCGTACCCGACCGCGTTGCCGCGCAGGAGTTCTACGGCCCGCTGCTCGGCTGGGACTTCGCCGTGGGCGGCCCCGAGACGGGCTTCTACACGATGGCCCTCAAGCACGGCCAGCCGGTCGCCGGCATCGGCGAGCCGCCGCCGGGTGCCGAGGGTCAGCCCGCGGCGTGGACCACCTACCTCGCGGTCGACGACGTCGAGGCCGTCACCGCGAAGGCCTCCGAGGCCGGCGGGACGGTGGTGGCGCCGCCCATGACCATCGAGGACTTCGGCCGGATGGCGGTCGTCGTCGACCCGACGGGCGCCGTCGTCGGCCTCTGGGAGTCGGGGGCGCACACCGGCGCGAACCTCGTCAACGAGCCGGGCTCGATGATCTGGAACGAGGCGTTGAGCCACGACCTGGCCGCGGCGCGGGCGTTCTACGGAACCGTGTTCGGGTACGCGTTCGAGGACATGTCCGCCCCCGGCTTCGAGTACGTCACCGTGAACGTCGACGGGAAGTCGGTCGGCGGCCTCGGCGGCGTCGGCGCGCTGCCTGCCGACGCGCCACCGCACTGGGAGACCTACTTCGCGGTCACGGACACCGACGCGGCCACCGCCCGCGCGGTCGAGCTCGGTGCGACGGTGCTCGACGGCCCGATCGACAGCCCCTACGGACGCCTCGCCGTCCTGCGCGGGCCGGCCGGCGAGCAGTTCACCCTCATGAGCACCGACGAGCCCGAGAGCGCCGAGGCCGCCGGCTGACGGCGCTGCGCCCGCTCCCGCTGCGCCTACTCCGCACCTACTCCCGCGCACCTACTCCTGCGCGTTCACTCCCACATCGTCACTCCCGCACGGCGCCCTCGATCATGCCCTTGACGAAGTGGCGCTGGAGGAACAGGTAGACGATCACCACGGGCAGCGCGACCAGCACGGCGGCGGCCGCGAGGAGCGTCGTGCCCTGCACGTGCTGGCCCTGGAAGAACGCCAGGCCCAGCGGCGCGGTCCGGACACTGCCGCTCGGGCTCATCACGAGCGGGATCAGGAACTCGTTCCACGTCCACATGAACGTCAGCAGCACGAGCGTCGTCAGCGCGGGGCGGCCGATCGGCACGAGCACCTGCCACAGGATCCGGTGGGTGCCCGCGCCGTCCAGTCGCGCGGCCTCCATGATCGAGACGTTCGAGCTCTTGAAGTACGCCCGCATCCAATAGGTGCCGAACGCGATCGACTGCGCGATCTGGGGCAGCGCGACGCCCCAGATCGTGTTGGTGAGGCCGAGCGTGCGCAGGTCAAAGTAGAGCGGCACGATGATCGCCTCGGTGGGCACCATGATGCCGAGCAGGAACAGGTAGAACAGCGCCTGCTCGCCCCGAAACCGCATGGTGCCGAACGCGTACCCGGCCATGATCGAGCACACCAGCGCGACGGAGACGACGAGCGCGGAGACGACGACCGACGTCGTCATGTACCGCCCGAACTGACCCTGCGTCCACGCCGTGGCGAAGTTCTCCCAGTGCAGCCCACCACCCTCGCGCGCGACCGAGGCGCTCTCGGGCCCGAGCGCCGCGGCGAGGATCGACCCGAGGGGAAACAGCGCGAACGCGGCGAAGACGATGAGGATGACGTAGTTCGCGGAGCGCTCGGCGCGCGAGATCATCATGTGCTGGACCGGTCCCCGACCTTGTTGACGACGAGGTTGATCCCGAAGATCAGGATCGTGAGCGTGATGCCGACGGCCGCCGCCGCGCCGACCTCGCCGAGCTGGAACGCGCGCCGGTAGACCTCATAGCTCGGCACCGTCGTCGAGGTGCCGGGGCCGCCGCCGGTGGTGACGTAGACGAGGTCGAACGTCTTGAGCGCCGCGATGATCGTCAGGGTCAGCGCGACCGTGATCTCGCCCCGGATGGCGGGGAGCGTGATCGCGAAGAACTCGCGGACGGCGCCCGCGCCGTCGAGCCGGGCCGCCTCGAACAGGTCGATCGGGATCCGGGACATGCCGGCCAGGAGCAGGACGGTCACGAGCCCCATCGACACCCACGTGCCGACGAAGCCGACCGCGGGCAGCGAGAACGTGTAGTCGCCGAGCCACGGCCGGGCCAGCGAGCCGAGGCCGACGGCGCGCAGGCCGGAGTTGAGCGAGCCGTTCGGCGCGTAGATCTGCCGCCAGGCGACCGCCACCACCACCATCGCGACCACCTGCGGCAGGAAGATGACCGTGCGGAAGAACGGCAGGCCGCGGACCTTCCCGCGGTTGAGCACGGCGGCGAGCAGGAGGCCGATCAGGAGCGGCAGCACCGAGTAGAAGATGATCAGCACGAGCGCGTGCCAGAACGCCTCGCGCAGGCGCGGATCGCTGGCGACCGTGGCGAAGTTGTCGAGGCCGACGAAGGTGCCGACCGTCAGCCCGTCCCACTCGTACAGCGACAGCTGCACGGCGCGCCCGATCGGCACGAGCAGGAACGCGGCGTACAGGCAGAACGCCGGCAGGAGGAACCCGTACGGCGTGAGGCGGCGGCGCAGCGGCACCGCGGCGCGGCGGCGATCCGGCGGTGCGGTCGGGCCGGCGAGGCCGGACCGCACCGTCGGATCAGCCGGCCGAGCCCGTGAACTCGCCATAGTCGGCCTCGAGCGCGGCCGTGAACTCGGCCGGGGTGACCTGCCCGGCGATCAGGTCCTGCAGCGACTGCCCGAGGGTGTCGCCGAACGTCGGCGTCGCGTAGTCGAGGTACGGCAGGAGCGAGCCGTTGACCGACACGTCGTCGAACACGCCGTAGACGTCGCTCTGGACGCCGTCGGCCGGCGCGAGCTCCGCGGTCCGGTTGACCGGCAGGTTGCCGGTCTCGGCGATCGTCTCCATGGCCGCGTCGGTCGTGAGGAAGTCGATGTACGCGGCGGCGGCGTCGGGGTTCTCCGAGGCCGTCGTGACGGCGAACGGCAGGCCCGTCCCGCCGGTCGTCGCGATCTCGCCGCCCGCCTGCGCGGCCGGGGCGAAGAAGCCGACGTCGTCGCCCATCGCGTCCTCGAGGTCGGCCGCGAGCCACGACCCGCCGATAAGGAAGACCCCGTCACCCGCGGCGAGCGCCTGCCAGGCGGCGTCGTAGTCGGTGCCGTTCGGCCCGTCGTTGACGTAGCCCGCGTCGACCCAGCCCTGCAGCGTCGCGGCGGCCTCCTCGTTCTCCGGGGTCGCCCAGCTCGTGCCCGCGTTGCCGAGACCGAGCTTGGTGATGTCCGCCGGGTCGACGGTCGCGGCCTGCAGGGGACCAAACACGTGCCCCGCCGGCCACGCCTCGATGTTGCCGAGCTGCATCGGGATCTCGCCGGCGGCCTTGGCGGCCTCGAGCGCGGCGTCGAACTCGGTCCAGGTCTCGGGCACCTCGAGCCCGAGCGCCGCGAGCTTGGCCTTGCTGTAGAAGACGCCGACGACCTCGCCGACCTGCGGGAGGCCGTAGATGTTGCCCTCGCCGAACACGGAGCCGTCGGCGGAGTAGGTCGAGTACTGCAGCACGCTCGCGGGGAAGCGGTCGCGCCAGCCGTACGCGTCCGCGTAGTCGTTCAGCGCCAGGAGCTGGTCGGCCGCGACGAACGCGCCCATCGTGTTGCGGCCGTTGTTGGCCTGGACGACGTCGGGCGCCTCGTTGTCGGTCAGCGCCAGGCGCAGCGTCGTCGCGAGGTCGTCGAACGACTGCGAGACCCGGTCGATCGTGATGTTGGGGTAAGCGTCCTGGAAGGCGGCGTTGAGGGCCTCGATCTGCTCGTTCTGGCCACCACGCACCTCCTGGTCCCAGACCGTCAGCGTGACGTCGCCGAGCTCGGCCGCGTCGGTCCGGATCGCAGCGTCGGGCGCGGTCGGGTCGGCGTCGGCGTTCTCGGCGCCCGGGGCGCACGCCGCCAGGCTCAGCACCGCGGCGGCGGTCAGCAGGCCCACCCAGCGGGCGGGTGCAACGTTCTTCATGCGTGTCCTCTTCTCGAACGGAACTTCTTCTCGAACGGAACTGAGCGAACGAAGCTGCGCACCGAGCCGGACCGGCCGGCGCAGCGAAACCCGGGCGACTAGTGCGGGGGCAGGTCGGAGTACAGCGTGAGCGTGGCCTCGGCCCGGCGCACCTCGTCGACCGGGCAGCGCGGCAGCACGTCGTCGAGAAAGCCGTAGCGCGTGCGCAGGTCCCGGTCGCCGGCGCCGGCGCCGGCGCGCTGCCACCAGTCGCTGATGTCGCCCCAGCCGGGCGCGGCCAGCGAGCCGCCGAAGTGCTGAACGGCGAGCGCCGAGCACAGCGCCGAGAAAGCGAGCCGGTCGGCGAGCGGCCAGCCGGCGAGGGTCCCGAGCACGAGAGACGCCGCGAAGACGTCGCCCGCGCCGGTCGGGTCGAGCGCGGCGACGGCGACGCGGGGCACGTGCGCCTGCTCGCCCGTCGTCGCGTCGATCGCGATCGCGCCGTCGGCCCCGCACGTGACGACCGCGAGCGGGACCCGGTCGGCGAGCGCGTGCAGCGCCGCGGCCGGCCGGTCGGTGCGCGTGTAGGCCATCGCCTCGACCTGGTTCGGGGTGAACGCGTGGCAGGCGGAGAGCGCGTCGAGCGTCGAGCGGTCCCACCGGCCCGACGGGTCCCAGCCGACGTCGGCGAACACGAGCGAGCCGGCCGCGGCCGCGAGCCGCCACCAGGGCGCCGGCTCGGCCGCGACGGGCGCGAGCTCGGTGATGACGGCACGCGAGGGCGGCGGCGTCCCGACGAGCTCGTCGGCGCTGACCGGGACCGGGTGCCCGTGCGTGATCATGCTGCGGTCGCCGTGCGAGGCGAGGGAGACCGTCACGGCCGAGTGCCCGGCGAATCGCCGCGAGGTGGACAGGTCGATGCCCTCCTGGCCGGAGAGCACGTCCCAGCACCAGTTGCCGTACACGTCGTCGCCGAAGCCGGCCGCCAGCCCGGTGCTCAGGCCGAGCCGGCTGGCCGCGACCGCGAGGTTGGAGATGCCGCCCGGGCACGACCCCATCCCGCCGGCCCAGACCTCGGTGCCCGGGCTCGGGTCGGCCGGCAGGTCCGTGAACACGATGTCGAAGAAGATCGTGCCCGCGAGCAGCACGTCGAGGGCGGGCGACTGCGGGCCGCGGACGGCGGCGAGCGGGTCCCAGCGCAGGCGGCGCGCGGGCGCGGCGCCGTCGGCAGATGGTGCGGTCACCCGCGTTCTCCCGTCGCCAGACGTGTTGTGCACACGCTTAGTTCATCATGTCCGCTCCCGCTCGCGGCTGTCCGTACGCGTCCACATCATCGAAGATGATCGATCCTGCGTCAAGGTGACTGTTATATTGCGCAATATGCTCACCGCGACCCGGCAGGCAAGGATTCTGCGCGTCTTGCAGGACGAGGGCGAGGTCTCGGTCGACGGCCTCGCCGGGATGTTCGGCGTCTCCTTGTCGACGATCCGGCGGGACCTCAACGCGCTGAGCGCGGAGGGGCTGCTGCGCCGCGTGCGCGGGGGCGGCAGCATCGAGGCCGATGCGATTCCGTTCGGCGACGTCGCCGGCCGGTGGCACCCCGAGAAGGATCGCATCGCCACGCGGGCGGCGGCGCTGGTGGCCGACGGCGACGTCGTGCTCATCGACATCGGCACGACGACGCGGCTGCTCGCCCGGCACCTGCGCGGCAAGCGCATCACCGTGCTCACCTCGAGCCTCGCCGTCGTCGACGAGCTGCGCGACGACGACGGCGTCGAGCTCATCGTGCTCGGCGGCGTCGTGCGCAAGAACTACAACTCGATGGTCGGGATCCTCACCGAGCAGGCGCTGAGCCAGCTGCGTGCCCACATCTGCTTCCTCGGCACGAGCGGGCTGCGCGCGGACGGCTCGGTGATGGACTCCACCGGCATCGAGGTGCCGGTCAAGAAGGCGATGATCGCGTCGTCGGAGCGCACGGTCGTGCTCGCGGACCCGTCGAAGTACCCGGGCGGCGGGCTGCTCAGCGTCTGCCGGGCCGACGCCGTCAGCGTCCTGATCACCAGCCTCGGCGCCGACCCGGCGACCCTGGCCGCATTTCGCACCGCCGGCGTGGAGGTTCTGACCGTATGAAGCTCACCATCATCGGGGGCGGCGGCTTCCGCGTTCCGCAGGTGTTCTCGGCGGTCGGCAACCCCGCGGCGCCCGTGCGGATCGACGAGGTCGCGCTCTACGACGTCGACGCACGTCGCCTGCGCGCGATCACGCGCGTGCTCGGGCAGCTGGCCGGCGCGCTCACGAACCCGCCGAGGCTGACGGTCACGACCGACCTGGACGAGGCCCTGCGGGGCGCGGACTTCGTGTTCGCGGCCGTGCGGATCGGGGGCACCGGCGCCCGCGTGCTCGACGAGCGCACCGCGCTCGACCTCGGCGTGCTCGGCCAGGAGACGGTCGGCCCGGGCGGGCTCGCCTACGCGCTGCGCACGGTGCCGTTCATGGTCGCGCTCGCGCGCCGGATCGCCGACGTCGCGCCGGACGCCTGGGTCATCAACTTCACCAACCCCGCCGGCATCGTCACCGAGGCCATGCGCGCCGTGCTCGGCGACCGGGTGGTCGGGATCTGCGACACCCCGATCGGGCTGATGCGCCGCGCCGGCGCCGCGCTCGGCGCACCGACCCCGGCGGCGGGCAGCTTCGACTACGTGGGGCTCAACCACCTCGGCTGGCTGCGCTCGCTCGACGTCGACGGCGCCGACCGGCTGCCCGCGCTGCTCGCCGACGCGCGGCTGCTCGAGGGCATCGAGGAGGCGCGCCTGATGGGCCTCGACTGGGTCCGCGCGCTCGGCGCCCTGCCCAACGAGTACCTCTACTACTACTACTTCACCCGTGAGGCGACGCAGCGGATCACCGCGGCGCCCGAGACCCGCGGGGAGTTCCTGCGCGACCAGCAGGACGCGTTCTACGCCGACGCCGGGGCACCGGGCGCAGACGCGCTCGCGATCTGGAACGCGTCGCACGCCGAACGCGAGGCGACCTACATGGCGGAGAGTCGGCCCGAGGGCGACGAGGGAGCGCGACACGAGGAGGACGCCGTCGGCGGCTACCACCAGGTCGCGCTCGACCTCATGGCCGCGCTCGTCGCGGACCGGCCCGCGACGATGATCCTCAACGTCCCGAACGGCTCGCTCGTGCCGCAGTTGCCGGCCGAGGCCGTGATCGAGGTGGGCTGCGCCGTGGACGCCGACGGCGTGCACCCGTGGCCGGTCGCGCCCGTCGAGGGTCACATGCTCGGGCTGATGTCGCAGGTCAAGGCCGTCGAGCAGCTCACGATCGGTGCCGCGCTCGAGGGGTCCGCCGAGCTGGCGTGGAAGGCGTTCGGGCTGCACCCGCTCGTCGATTCCGTCGCGGTCGGCCGCTCGTTGCTGTCCGGCTACATCCAGGCCTTCCCCGACCTTGGCCGCGCGTTGTCCTGAGGCCCGCTGTTGGGCGCGAGTTCGTCATTCCTTGGGTGGCGAGTTCGTCGTTGGGTGGCGAGTTCGTCGTTGGGTGGCGAGTTCGTCGTTGTGTGGTGAGTTCGTCGTTGTGTGGTGAGTTCGTCCGTCCTCGTGGACGTTCTCGGCGGGGAAGGACGAACTCGCTGGTTTGGGGACGACAAAGAGCCACCCCCGAAGGGGTGGCTCTTTGTGTAATGGTTGTCCGGCGGCGACCTACTCTCCCACACAGTCTCCCGTGCAGTACCATCGGCGCAGAGGGGCTTAGCTTCCGGGTTCGGAATGGGACCGGGCGTTTCCCCCTCGCTATGACCGCCGTAACTCTATGGAGATATCTGGTTGCGGGTATACCCGTCCGTATCTCGGGAACCGCACAGTGGACGCATGGCAACAGTGTAAGTGTCAAGTTATCGGCTTATTAGTACCGGTCAGCTTCACGGGTCTTTAGTCCCCGCTTCCACATCCGGCCTATCAACCCAGTGGTCTAGCTGGGAGCCTCTCGGGACGTATCCCATGGAAACCTCATCTTGAAGCAGGCTTCCCGCTTAGATGCTTTCAGCGGTTATCCCTTCCGAACGTAGCTAACCAGCCGTGCTCCTGGCGGAACAACTGGCACACCAGAGGGAGAGGTTCGTCCGTCCCGGTCCTCTCGTACTAGGGACAGCCCTTCTCAAGTTTCCTGCGCGCGCAGCGGATAGGGACCGAACTGTCTCACGACGTTCTAAACCCAGCTCGCGTACCGCTTTAATGGGCGAACAGCCCAACCCTTGGGACCTACTCCAGCCCCAGGATGCGACGAGCCGACATCGAGGTGCCAAACCATGCCGTCGATATGGACTCTTGGGCAAGATCAGCCTGTTATCCCCGGGGTACCTTTTATCCGTTGAGCGACGGCGCTTCCACAAGCCACCGCCGGATCACTAGTTCCGACTTTCGTCCCTGCTCGACCTGTCAGTCTCACAGTCAAGCTCCCTTGTGCACTTGCACTCGACACCTGATTGCCAACCAGGCTGAGGGAACCTTTGAGCGCCTCCGTTACATTTTAGGAGGCAACCGCCCCAGTTAAACTACCCATCAGGCACTGTCCCTGATCCGGATTACGGACCGAGGTTAGATATCCAGAGCGACCAGAGTGGTATTTCAACGTTGACTCCACCGACACTGGCGTGCCGGCTTCACAGTCTCCCACCTATCCTACACAAGCCGCACCGAACACCAATACCAAACTATAGTAAAGGTCCCGGGGTCTTTCCGTCCTGCTGCGCGTAACGAGCATCTTTACTCGTAGTGCAATTTCGCCGAGTTCACGGTTGAGACAGCGGAGAAGTCGTTACGCCATTCGTGCAGGTCGGAACTTACCCGACAAGGAATTTCGCTACCTTAGGATGGTTATAGTTACCACCGCCGTTTACTGGGGCTTAAATTCTGAGCTTCGCCTTGCGGCTGACCCGTCCTCTTAACCTTCCAGCACCGGGCAGGCGTCAGTCCGTATACATCGTCTTGCGACTTCGCACGGACCTGTGTTTTTAGTAAACAGTCGCTTCTCCCTGGTCTCTGCGACCTTCGAACGCTCCCCCAGCTAGTGGGTTCACGCCTCAGGCCCCCCTTCTCCCGAAGTTACGGGGGCATTTTGCCGAGTTCCTTAACCATGATTCTCTCGATCGCCTTAGTATTCTCTACCTGATCACCTGAGTCGGTTTAGGGTACGGGCGGCTAGAATCTCGCGTCGAGGTTTTTCTTGGCAGCATAGGATCACCCAATCATCCCGCATAAGCGGTCACCATCAGTTCTCAGGCTTAACAAGAGGCGGATTTGCCTACCTCTTACCCTACAACCTTGGACGTGGACTACCATCGCCACGCTGGGCTACCTTCCTGCGTCACCCCTGTTAATACGCTTACCTAATAGCAGTTCGGTTCGCGCGCTCCCCCGGCACGTCCCCGAAGGGATCTAGCCGGCTTCAGGCGCTTAGCATCACCACGGTCGGTATGGGCGATTCTTCGCCGGTACGGGAATATCAACCCGTTGTCCATCGACTACGCCTGTCGGCCTCGCCTTAGGTCCCGACTTACCCAGGGCGGATTAGCCTGGCCCTGGAACCCTTGATCATTCGGCGGACGGGTTTCTCACCCGTCTTTCGCTACTCATGCCTGCATTCTCACTCGTGTAGGCTCCACCGCTGGGTTACCCCGCGGCTTCACTGCCCACACGACGCTCCCCTACCCATCCACACACCTGGACCACGAAGGCCTGGTTATTATGTGAATGCCACAGCTTCGGCGGTATGCTTGAGCCCCGCTACATTGTCGGCGCGGAATCACTTGACCAGTGAGCTATTACGCACTCTTTCAAGGGTGGCTGCTTCTAAGCCAACCTCCTGGTTGTCTGTGCAACTCCACATCCTTTCCCACTTAGCATACGCTTGGGGGCCTTAGCTGGTGGTCTGGGCTGTTTCCCTCTCGACAACGGAGCTTATCCCCCGTAGTCTCACTGCCACGCTCTCACTTACCGGCATTCGGAGTTTGGCTAACGTCAGTAACCTTGTAGGGCCCATTAGCTATCCAGTAGCTCTACCTCCGGCAAGAAACACGTGACGCTGCACCTAAATGCATTTCGGGGAGAACCAGCTATCACGGAGTTTGATTGGCCTTTCACCCCTAACCACAGGTCATCCCCTCGGTTTTCAACCCAAGTGGGTTCGGTCCTCCACGCGGTCTTACCCGCGCTTCAACCTGCCCATGGCTAGATCACTCCGCTTCGGGTCTAGAGCACGCGACTGAATCGCCCTGTTCGGACTCGCTTTCGCTACGGCTTCCCCACACGGGTTAACCTCGCCACGTACCACTAACTCGCAGGCTCATTCTTCAAAAGGCACGCTGTCACCCCTGCTAGGGAGGCTCCAACGGATTGTAGGCACACGGTTTCAGGTACTATTTCACTCCCCTCCCGGGGTACTTTTCACCTTTCCCTCACGGTACTTGTCCGCTATCGGTCACTAGGTAGTATTTAGGCTTAGACAGTGGTCTGTCCAGATTCACACGGGATTTCTCGGGCCCCGTGCTACTTGGGATCCCCTTCGGGAGGCCACGCCATTTCGTCTACGGGGGTCACACCCTCTGTGCCGGGCCTTTCAATGCCCTTCGACTATGACGCGACTTTCTGACTCCCTATCACCTCGGCAGAGGCAATGGAAAGGTCCCACAACCCCGACTACGCAACGCCTGCCGGCTTGAACACGCAATCGGTTTGGCCTGTTCCGCTTTCGCTCGCCACTACTCACGGAATATCTCTTCCTGTCGGTACTGAGATGTTTCACTTCCCGACGTTCCCTCCACACACCCTATATATTCAGGTGCGGGTCACTGGACATGACTCCAGCGGGGTTTCCCCATTCGGACATCCTCGGATCACGGTTCGTTTGCCAACTCCCCGAGGCTTATCGCAGGCTACAACGTCTTTCTTCGGCTCCTAGTGCCAAGGCATCCACCATGTGCCCTTAAAAACTTGACAACATTAATCTTCTTGCAAAGATCTTCTTACAAAGATGCTCGCGTCCACTGTGCAGTTCTCAAGCTACGGGCGATCCCACGCTCCCCAACCACACCCCGTAGAGTGCATCGGCTGGTTCACCGTGATCCGCAGCCACCACCAAACCCCACCATGACGGCGACGATCTGGTCGGTCTGGTCTCACACCCACTGGCATGACCCCAGACCCTGGCGGCCTGAAAGCAACAAGCTTGCGCCCGTGCCCTCAGGACCCAACAACGTGCCCAGCCAACCCCTCACCCACATCACCGCGTTCCACCCCACGCAAGCGCAGGAGTACTAACAGCTTCCGCAGGTCGCGGTCAGCCATAGTCGATGTTCCACCCGTGAGCACTGCCCCCGACGCGTTCGGCCGGGGCACAGGCCTGGACACCACCAGCAACCCACTACAGGAAACCGATCAGTGCCAGAGCTCCTTAGAAAGGAGGTGATCCAGCCGCACCTTCCGGTACGGCTACCTTGTTACGACTTAGTCCCAATCGCCAGTCCCACCTTCGACAGCTCCCTCCCCACAAGTGAGGTTGGGCCACCGGCTTCGGGTGTTACCGACTTTCGTGACTTGACGGGCGGTGTGTACAAGGCCCGGGAACGTATTCACCGCAGCGTTGCTGATCTGCGATTACTAGCGACTCCGACTTCATGGGGTCGAGTTGCAGACCCCAATCCGAACTGAGACCGGCTTTTTGGGATTCGCTCCACCTCGCGGTATCGCAGCCCTTTGTACCGGCCATTGTAGCATGCGTGAAGCCCAAGACATAAGGGGCATGATGATTTGACGTCATCCCCACCTTCCTCCGAGTTGACCCCGGCAGTCTCCTATGAGTCCCCGCCATAACGCGCTGGCAACATAGGACGAGGGTTGCGCTCGTTGCGGGACTTAACCCAACATCTCACGACACGAGCTGACGACAACCATGCACCACCTGTACACCGACCTTGCGGGGAGCACATCTCTGCACTTTTCCGGTGTATGTCAAGCCTTGGTAAGGTTCTTCGCGTTGCATCGAATTAATCCGCATGCTCCGCCGCTTGTGCGGGCCCCCGTCAATTTCTTTGAGTTTTAGCCTTGCGGCCGTACTCCCCAGGCGGGGCACTTAATGCGTTAGCTGCGGCACGGAACTCGTGGAATGAGCCCCACACCTAGTGCCCAACGTTTACGGCATGGACTACCAGGGTATCTAATCCTGTTCGCTCCCCATGCTTTCGCTCCTCAGCGTCAGTTGCGGCCCAGAGACCTGCCTTCGCCATCGGTGTTCCTCCTGATATCTGCGCATTCCACCGCTACACCAGGAATTCCAGTCTCCCCTACCGCACTCTAGTCTGCCCGTACCCACTGCAAGCCCGAGGTTGAGCCTCGAGTTTTCACAGCAGACGCGACAAACCGCCTACGAGCTCTTTACGCCCAATAATTCCGGACAACGCTTGCGCCCTACGTATATTACCGCGGCTGCTGGCACGTAGTTAGCCGGCGCTTCTTCTGCAGGTACCGTCACGACCGAGAAAACCCGACCACTTCTTCCCTGCTGAAAGAGGTTTACAACCCGAAGGCCTCCATCCCTCACGCGGCGTCGCTGCATCAGGCTTTCGCCCATTGTGCAATATTCCCCACTGCTGCCTCCCGTAGGAGTCTGGGCCGTATCTCAGTCCCAGTGTGGCCGGTCGCCCTCTCAGGCCGGCTACCCGTCGTCGCCTTGGTGAGCCATTACCTCACCAACAAGCTGATAGGCCGCGAGTCCATCCCAGACCGATAAATCTTTCCAGACACTACCCATGCAGGCATGTCTCATATCCGGTATTAGCTCCGATTTCCCGAAGTTATCCCAGAGTCAGGGGCAGGTTACTCACGTGTTACTCACCCGTTCGCCACTGATCCACCAAAGCAAGCTTCGATTTCACCGTTCGACTTGCATGTGTTAAGCACGCCGCCAGCGTTCGTCCTGAGCCAGAATCAAACTCTCCGTAAATGTCTATAAGCAACCCCACCACCAAAGCAGCAAGGCAACCGACAAAACGAAACGACCCCGAAGGGCCAGTTGAACTGACCAAAAAACAGGCACCCCCCACTGACGGAAAGGCACCTGCATTAAGCCAATTTAAAATCCACCAACCCACAACAACCAGACAAAAGCCCAGCCATCACAAGCCAATGAACCAAATGGCATCGACTACTTAGCACGCTGTTGAGTTCTCAAGGAGCGGACGCGCATCCCAACCAGTCTCACAACCAGTCGAAAGGCAACCATTCAATCCTACCTTCAATCCCAGCCCCCCACCAAATCCGCTTTTTCAGCGAACTCACCGGGAACCACGATCAATCTTCGCACAACAATCCAGGCACAAAAACAACCCGAAACCATTATCCAAAGGGGTGGTCGCCTACGCGGGGACCAGCCACCACTCGCACGCCTTAGCGCGGTGATGTCCGTTCCTCCCTGCGGGGCAACCTGGAGAACAATACGCACGATCGGCCACTGGGTCAACCCGGTGTCAGAGCGCTCATGCTTACCGCCGCGCACGACTGCCGGTCCCTACCGGCCCTGGCGTGCTGAGCGCCGCCGGTCGGTCCGGTTCGACGAGGGCCGCCGCAATCGCGGCGACACCAGCCGGGCTGGCGAAGTACCCGAAGTGGTTGCTCGCGACGGTGACCACCTGTACCGCCGGCGACCGCTCAGCGGGAATGTGCGCGCCGCTGGTGGTCGCGACCGCGACGTCGTTGTCGCGACCGAGGAAGGCGAGGTCGACGGCGTTTCCCAGCAGTCCGGTCAGCCCCGCCACCACCCTGGCCACGAAGCCGCCGGCCTGCGGTCGTTCGATCAACGAGGTGTTGCCGACGAGCGCGGTGTAGGGCAGGTGCGGGTCGCCTGCGGCGAACAGATCCACCAGGAGGTCCGAGCCGGGTCGCATCTGGTCCAGCGTCGTGTCCGCCTGCTCCAGGGCGCCGACCAGCACCGAGAGCGCCTTGGCCGGCCAGAAGCCGGCAGCGACCCGGTTCAGCCCGAAGGTGATGCCGGTGATCGCGACGTCTTCGATCCGGGACCACGGCGAGCCTCCTGCCGGGGTACCCGCGGTCACCAGCCGCCGCACGTGGAGCGCGTCAGCGGGAGCAGGCCCCGGCGCGCGCCGTCGGGGCTGCTCGAGCATCCACCGGGACACCAGCCCGCCCATCGAGTGCGCGACCACGGTCACCTCGTGCCCGTGCCCGCCCAGGTCCACGCCATCGAGCACGGCGCGAAGCACGCCTGCCGTCTCGTCGATCGGCGTGTCCAGGTTCTCGTAGTCGAAGGTCAGCACCACGTCGAACGGTCGGTCGGCGAGAGGGCTGCCCGGCGGCGGCACAAGGAACGACTCCGCCATCCCTCGGGTGTCGCCGATGATCCCGTGCACCAGGAGCAGCACCCGGCCCCCGGCCTTCTCCGCGAGCCGCGCGCGGATCCGGCCCACGTCCTCGGTCGTCGTGACCGCCCTGTCCTCGGCCGTCGCGAGCGCGAGGTGCGCCACGGTCGCGGACTGTCCGCGGACCCGGCGCACCACCCGGGTCACCAGCAGCCGGATCGCGCTGCCCAGGCTGCGCACCCGCTCGTCGGGCGGCAGCTGCGTGATCACCAGGCGGTTCCCGTCAAGCCACCCGATCGGCAGGTGCACGCCGTCGAACAATCCCGTGACCAGCAGATGGTCACCGCTTGGCGGGTCGTCGAGCGTGATCACCAGCGGCTGGGCGCGGGTCACGGACTGTGCTCCGGTCACATCGGCCAGGGTGAGCACGTCCACGGGCTCGGCGCCGTCTCTGGTGTCGACGAACGTGAAGCCACTCACCGAGGCCGGGTCATCGGCCAGGCCGGGTGGGACGATCGGCACCTCCCCGTCGCGGGTCGCGAAGTCCTGCGAGCTGAGGCGGACCGTAGCCCGCAGGGTGGGGTGTGGCTCGACGTGGACTCCGGGCACGAGCGCCGATCGGCCGTCGCCGACGGCTACCCCCCCGAGCGCCCGCTCTGCCACCAGGGCGAACCGAAGCACCGCCCAGTCTGCAACGGGTGCGGTGCCGGGTTCGCCGAACTCGCGTGTGCGCACGCTACGCAGCAGTCCATCGAAGGCCTCGGCGTGCAGTGCGTCCACGACTGCGGAGCCTTCGTCGCGGACCGGCGAGATCTCCAGGCGACCCTGGGTCAGCGAGGACAGGTCGAACGGGCTGGTGCTCAGCAGCACCACCACGTGGTCCACGCGTCGAGAGTGGCCCGCCCGCCAATAGTCGTCGGGGATCTCCACCGTCACCGGCTGGCCGCCGAAGCTGGCCAGCGTCGCGCCGGGGTCGATCGCGGTCGTCACGGAGCCCGGCGTCGGCGAGCCGTCGATCGCGTAGCTCTCCGACAGGCCGAGGATCGCGCCGTAGAGCCTGGCTGACGTTCGGTTGGTGACCTCAAGGACGAACCGGGCCGGGGTGTCGCCCAGGTACGGCATGAGCACCTCGCCTCGCGGCGCTGGCTGGCGTTCGCCCGATGAATCGCCGATCGTGAGGTCGAGCCCGACTGCGGACAGATCGATCTTGGTGCCGGGATTGTCCAGCCCGCGCACCCGGTACCACCGCGCCATGTGCGCGGCGACCTCGATCGCTCGGTCGGCGGCCGGCGTGTCCACACCGACCTCACGCCGCTCGTCCGTCACCCGGTACCCGGCGCCGGACACCGCGATCGCGAGCGGGGCGGCCTCATCCGGCCCCGCCAGTTCGAGGTCGAGGGAGTCGGCGAGGTACTGATGAACCTCGTCGTCTGGTCCCGCCTCCAGGCGGACCGGGGTGCGCGGAGCCGACCACGCGGTGACGACCGCAGGGTAGGCGGCGTGCTCGTCCAGCGTGACGGTGCTCGCACTCGGCTCCACCCGGCTGCTCGCCGGACCCACCCGGACCACCCGCGCGACCCCGATCGGCAGTGCGGAGGCGGGGTCGGACCCCGGCGGGAAAAGGTCGAGCAGCGTTGCGGCGCCGGCGGCCGCGCCCCCGACGGGCGCAGGTATTCCCTGCAGCGCACCCGCGTCGACGGTCCAGCCCGCCTCGTCGTGGCTCACCAGGTGATGGCGGGGCCGTTCGTCCAGCGTCCCGGCCAGCACGTGAGCGCGGGCGTCCTCGTCGACCGACACCTCGAGCTGCGGATCCTGCCGCTCGGCCCCGTCGCGCACCAGCACCGCGACAGAACGGACCAGGTCCACGTAGGTGAGCGCAGGCCGCGCGGTGCTCAGCGCGTGCTCGAGCGCCGCGCTGAACACGCCTCGGCGAACGCCGGCGATCGTGCGCTCCTTGGCGGTCTGGTCCGAGCGGCACGCGGCCAGCAGCACGTGCCGCCCCACCGGGACTGCCCAGCCGCTGCCTGGCTGTACCTCGATCACAGGATGCGACTGCCTCGGCGGCAATCGGCCGAACGACGGGTCGGGTGCTGGGACGTCTCGGCGCGCCGGGATCTCCCGGATCCCGAGCCGGTCGAGATCACGGGTGCCGCTGCCTGAGTGGCAGCAGTCCAGCACCACGACCACGTGCGCGCCGGCTGCGGACACCTCGGTGATCAGGGCGCCGAGCTCGCGATCAACCAGGTCTCGGCCGCCCTCGGTCCGGCTGTCCGCGAGCACCAACGTCTCGTCTTTGGCGTCTGAATCGCCGGGGTCGGCGCTGGGCTGCTGGGAGCCGTGCCCGCTGTACCAGAACAGCGCGACGTCGTCCGGCCCGGCGCTCCCGAGCTGCGCGCGGAATGCGTCGACAACCCCCTGGCGGGTCGCCTCGTGGTTGCGGAGGACCCGGATCTGCGCGGCCGAGCCGCCGCTCGGGTGCAGGGTCAGCAGCCGCTCGATCGCGTCGACGTCCGCGACGCAGCCCTGCAGCGAACTCGTGCCGTCGGGGTAGTCGTCGATCCCGACG
Source organism: Pengzhenrongella sicca (assembly GCF_017569225.1). Taxonomy (GTDB): domain Bacteria; phylum Actinomycetota; class Actinomycetes; order Actinomycetales; family Cellulomonadaceae; genus Pengzhenrongella; species Pengzhenrongella sicca. Next base: position 145,297 of record NZ_CP071868.1, on the reverse strand, counting down.
AGCAGCGCGTGGAGCATGGCCCGACCCCCGTAATCCGGGGCAGCCATGGGCTACCCGAAACGTGTGATGGCGGTCACACTAGGGCCGACGTCCAGCCGACGGAAGGGTCACCATGAGCCAGCCATCCGGTGCGGCCGTCGGCGGCTTGCGAATCTGGAAGCTGGAGCTGCTGTGTGCACCGGCCAGCTTCCCGATCCGCGCCTGGGATGAGCACCGTGCCGTCCCTCCGGCAGACGGGGTGCGCCCCGCGCCCCGACCGTCGGAGGTCGAAGCGGTGGTCGAGGCACTTCCGGGCGTCGACCGTCACGTTCTCGGCCGGTTCCGCGACGCGGTGCTGGCCGGGGAGGCGGCGGCGCTGACCGCGTGGGCCGCGACCACGACGGCGGTGCGCGAGCTGCTCCCGATGGCGTCGGCCGACGTGCAAGGCGCGTTCGCCGCCGGCGACCGCGCCTCGGCTCGTCGCGACGCCCCGGTGGTCGCCGCGCTAGCGCGGACCGTCGGCGACGCGCAGACCGCGGCCGTCGCCCATGTGGTCTGCGCGAGGGCAGCGTTCTCCATGGGCGACCTCACCACCACCATTGACGAGTACCGGCGCGCACTGACCCTGGACGGCACCGCGGCGCGGCTGCGCTGCGTGGTGCACGACAACCTGGGCCTGGCCCTCACCCGGCGCGGCAGGGACGATGACCTCGACGCGGCGGTGCGCGAGTTCAGCAAGGCCAAAGCGCTTGCCGCCACGGCGGCGGAGACGGCAGCGGTCCGCGGCAACCGGGCGGATGCGCTCGAGGCGCTCGGGTGGCTGGACCTCGCGGTCGTCGAGCGGAGGGCAGTGGTCAGCATCGGTCGCGAACAGGGTGCGCCACGCCACCAGCTGGCTATCGCCCTGGACAACTACGCCTTCGCGCTGCAGCGCTCGGGCCAGCTCGATGACGCGCTGGAGCCGCTTGCCGAGGCGGCCGCGACGTTCCCGGCCCAGGACCTCGCGGACCGCTGCACGAACGCCGTCGCCCGGCAGACCGTTCTGGCCGAGCTCGGCCGGACCCGCGAGGCCGCGGCCGCCTTCCACGAGGCAAGAGCGCTGGCACGCGAGGCCGCCGAGGCGATGTTCGACCCGGCGCATTTCCGGGATGGGCTGGCCCGTGCGCTGGCCGAGTGCCCCGAACCGCCGGCGGAGGCCATCAGCTGGCTGCTCACCGGCGTTGCGCTGCGCGCCGAGGAGCGCCCGGACGACGCGGCGGCGGCGTTTGGGCGTGCGGCGCAGCTCGCCGGGCAAGCCGGCGACCACCTGACCCGGCTACGCAGCGCAGCGAACGCCGCTGCCCTGTACGCCGACTTCGGCGACTCGCGCCGAGCCGTCGACCTGTGCCGCCAGGTACGAGGGGAGGCGCTGGAACGCGGGTTGGCCGCACCGGCCGCGATGGCCACCGGCACGCTCGCGACGCTCGCCGACTCGGGGGTGGCGGCCGACTCCACACCAGAGCTCGCCCTGCTCGCGCAGTCCCTGCTGCTCGACACCCTCGGCCGCCGGCTGCTGGGCGAAGCGCAGTTGCCCGCAGACCACTTCGAGGTGCAGGTCTCGCGGCAGCGGACGGGCAAGCTCGAGGTTGGCATGGCATCCGTCGCGCGCGCCGCCGGCGCTGACGATCTCGCCGAGCACTACCTGCGGGAGTCGCTGCGCGCAGCCCTTGACGCGGACGCGCCGATGGAGACTCTCAACCGTTCGGCGGGGCTGCTGGACCTGCTGAGCGGCGCGGGCCGCGACCGGCCCGAGGCGCGGGACGAGGCCGCGCTGATCGCAGCGGACCTCGAGCGCCGACTGGCCTCCGGCGGGCTGCCTGCCCAAGGTGAGCTGGTCGCCCGGCGTGCCCTCGCCGCGTTCGTCGGTCCGGACGATCCGCGCGCAGTCGAGCATCTGTGGGCGGCGGCCGAGGCGTACGAGCAGCTGCGCGCGGGGATGGACGATCCGGATCGACGCGAGGGGCTCGACCGCGCCCACCGGGTGGTGCCCTCCCTCGTGTCGGCGATGCTCGCGAACTCGCGGCCTGCCGAGGAGCTGCTCGGCGCGCTGCAACACGGCCGCGCCCGACGACTTCTCGACCTGCTCGCCACAAGGTCCGGGCTACCGGCCACGCCGCTCGACGGGGCGGCGGTGCGGGCTCTCATTGCGGCGCGCGGCGCCGATGAGGCCCTGGTCGAGGTCACCGCGGTGCGGGACGGCCTGCTGGCGCTGGTCGTGACCCCGCAGGCCGTGCGGTCGGTCCATGTCCCGGGCGATGTGGACGACCTTGTCCGCGCCCAGTGGGGCGACTCCGAGCGCCGCGCCAACGAAACCGTGCGCACCGTGGCCGGCTCGGCAATTCTGGCGGAGCTCGCGGCCGGCGTTGAGGCGCTGCTCGCGCCGCGGACCCGGATCCTGGTGGTCACTGACGACCTGCTCGCTAACCTTCCGCTGCACGTGGTGCCGGTGGACGGCGTGGCATGGGGCGAGCGCAGACCCTACGGTCGAGTCCCCGCGGCGGGCGTGCTGCTTCACACCCCGGCCGACAGGGCGTGGCGGGGCGCGGCCCTAGTCGCCGGCAACTCCGCTGGCGACCTCGAGGGCGCCGCCGGCGAATGCCGGGACATCGCGGCAATGCTTGGGGTCCCGGCGGTGCTCGGCGCCGACTGCTCCCTGGACACGCTTCGGACCGGCCTGGTCACGGACCTGGACGTGGTGCACCTCGCCGTGCACGGCCGCGCCGACGTGCGACGGGGTGGGCGGAGCAGCCTGCTGCTGGCCAGCGGCCCTGCGGGCGGGGTCGTCTGGACGCCGTTCGAGGAGCTCGCCGCGCTGCCCTGGCGCGCTCAGGTGATCGTGTTCTCCGGCTGCAGCACGGCGGTCGGCGGCCCGCGTGACGGGGTCGGGTTGTACGGCGTCGCGCAGGCGGCGGCTGAGGCGGGCGCCACGACGGTGCTCGCGAGCCTCTGGCCGGTCGACGACATGGCGGCTCGGCAGCTGATGACCACGCTGTATGCGGCGCTAGTGCGGCGGCGCGACGCTGGCGAGGAGACGGCCGACCTGCGCGACCTGCTCCGCGACGCGACGTCGGCGGTCTCCGGCGGCGGCGGATCACCGAAGCGAAGCAGCCGGGACTTCGGGCTGCCGGCGGAGGACCTGGTGCTCCCCCCGCTGCCGGTCGCGGCGGCGTCGGTCGAGGAGGCGAAGCAGCGCGGCGCCTTCGTGGTGCTCGGAGAGCCGACCGTGCGGCTGGCCGCGGGCGCGGCCGCGCCTATCCCGTGACCGCCACACCGATCAGCGCGTGGGAACGAAACGAGAAGACTAAAGGCCCCCGTTCCGCGGCTGCGCAGTTCGAGGGCCTTTCACCTGTGCGCCCGAAGGGATTCGAACCCCCAACCTTCTGATCCGTAGTCAGATGCTCTATCCGTTGAGCTACGGGCGCGTGGCCTTGCGGCCGGTGTCGAGGATAGCGCCCCTGCGGCGTTCCCCCAAACCGAGCCCCGATCACCGGGGCTGGGACAAAAGCAAACGGCCCCGAATCCGGCAGGAATCGGGGCCGTGCACACGCGGAGACGGTGGGATTTGAACCCACGGAAGGGTTACCCCTTCACGACCTTAGCAGGGTCGCGCACTAGACCGGGCTATGCGACATCTCCAGGCGGTGACAGGATACCCGGCCTGCCCACGCGCAGCAAAACACGCGGCTACCAGGCCCAATTCACCGCTCGAATGCCCACGCGCGGTCGGTCAGCATCCGCGCCACGGCGAGGCCGATCGCGATCGCGATGACCACGAGCGCCGCCTCGAACCCGAACGCGAGGGCCTGCGTCGTGTCGCCGTTGTTGAGGTGGAACACCGCCCGGTACGCGGCGGCCCCGGGCACCATGATCACGACGGCGGGCACCGACACGGTGATCCGGGGGAACCCGGCGCGGGGCGCCCACCAGGCCGCCAGCAACCCGACCAGCAGCGCCCCCGCGGCGGCGCCTGCCTGCGGGGCCGCGCCGGCGTCGTTGAGCGAGATGCGCACCACGTTGGCGATCATCCCGATCGTCGCCGCGGTGAGTGCCATCCGGCCGGGGCTGTTGAACAGCAGCGCGAAGCCCAGCACACCGAGGAAGCTCGCGAGGAGCCGGCAGGCGACGAGGGCGACGGGGGCCAGCGCGATCGGCTCGGCAGGGTCCGGGCTGAGACCCGCCGCCGACGAGATCGCCCAGACGCTCAGCGCCGCGGACGTCAGGATCATCAGGGCGTAGGTCAGCCGCGCGACCCCCGCGGAGAAGTCCAGCTTCGCGAGGTCGAGGGCCGCGGTCACGAGCGGGAACCCCGGGATGAGGAACAGCACCGCCGAGACGTAGCCGATGTGGTGCTTCGGGTCGACGGCGCCGAGCCCTTCGAGCGCGGAGATGAAGCCCAGGTAACCCAGGCACGCGACGGCAGCCGCGATCATCGTCGTGCCGAACTGGTTGTACCGCCGGTGCGCGAACCAGCGACGGACGAACTGCCCGACGCCGGCCCCCACGAACACGCCGGCGATCTCGACCGGGCCGCCGTTGTTGAGGAAAGAGAAGGCCGCGCACGCCATCGCGCCCCAGATCGCGTTGAGGGTCGCGGGATACAGCGCCGGCTTGCTCTCGATCCGGTCCAGCTCCGCCGCGACGGCGTCGACCGTCACCATCGGGGCGAGGCTCCGGGTGAGCGACTCGAGCTCGGCGAGCCGGTCGGAGTTCACTCCGATCGACCGGACCTCCGTGACCTCGGTCCGGAAGATCGGGCCGCGGTGCGACGTCGCCGTGATCTCCGTGAGCGTGACGTGCGCGTGGTGACGGTCCAGGCCGACGGCGCTGGCCACGCGCTGCATCGCGCTCTTAACCCGATAGCTGCCCGTCCCGGCGGAGAGCATCAGCCGGCCGGTCCGCAGCACGATGCCGGACTGCCGGATCAGCTCGACGGGCTCGAGCGATTCCTCCGCGGGTGGTTTCTCGGTCACGGGTCAATCATGACGGCGCGAGCCGGTGCCCCGGACCGCGGCCGAGATCCGTCCCGGACAGATGCCGCACATCGGCGCGCCGAGCCGGATTCCCGCCCCACTCGGATCGGCGGGTGTCGGCAGGTGTCGGCAGGTCGCAACCGACGGTTCGCCGCAGCGGAGGGCGTGGGATTCGAACCCACGAGAACGGGGTTACCCGCTCCAACGGTTTTCAAGACCGTCTCTTTCGGCCGCTCAGACAGCCCTCCTGGTACGCAGGCATTGTGCCGCACCGCGGCGCGCCGCGGCGCCGAGGCCCAGCTACCCCTGCCACCAGCCGTCGGGGTACCCGGGCGACAGGACGCTGAGCCCGTAGATGGCCGCGACGGATGCCAGCCGCAGGTCGTAGGTCGCGACGGCGCCGACGTCGGGCTGCGTCGCCGCCGTCCCGAGGTGCAGCGCGGCAAACGGCGACAGGACCGACCGGGCCATCGCGGCCGTCGCCAGGGTCTGGTCGGAGAAGCGGACGACGGCGATCCGCTCGGTCACCTCGTACGCGCGCGTGCGGCCGGCCGCGTCGAGCGTGCCGGCGACGAGCCTCAGCTCGGTGAGGCCGAGCGGGGTGGTCACCAGGGCATGCTCGTGCGCCGCCGCCCATTCGCGCCATTGCGCTGCCCCTGGCAGATCGACCAGATAGCGGCTGAGCGCCGATCCGTCGACGTAGACCAGCATGGTGCCCCGTCCGCGCAGCCTGCGCACCCCCGCTGGTGCCTGTCTCTGGGTCGGGAGCCTATCGGCGCGCGCGAGCAGGTCGGAGTGGCCGCCGAGGCCGCCGGCACGCTCGGGGCCGACTTCAGGCAGCAGCCTGCAACCGCTCCATCGCGAGGCGGACGAGCTGGATGAGCGACTGCTTGGTCGCGGCGCGGGAGCGGGCGTCGGTGTAGAGCACCGGGACGTGCGGCGGGATCTGCAGCGCCTCCTTGACGTCGTCGAGCTGATGCTTGGCGATCCCGTCGAAGCAGTTCACCGCGACGACGAACGGGATCCCGCGGCTCTCGAAGTAGTCGATGGCCGGGAAGCACTGCTCGAGCCGGTCGGTGTCGACGAGCACGACGGCGCCGATCGCGCCGCGCACGAGGTCGTCCCACATGAACAGGAAGCGATCCTGCCCCGGGGTCCCGAACAGGTACAGCCAGAGGGAGTTCTGCAGCGCGATGCGCCCGAAGTCCATCGCGACGGTCGTCGTCGTCTTCCGGTCGGACACGCCGCCGGCGTCGTCGACACCGACGGAGTACTCGGTCATCGCCGCCTCGGTGGTCAGCGGCTCGATGTCGGAGATCGATCCGATGAAGGTCGTCTTGCCGACGGCGAAGCCACCGGCGACGACGATCTTGACGGCCGTGGGGGCGACGGCGGCACCTCCGCCGGCCGGGGCGGCCGAGACGGCGTCAGAGGGCAGAAATGCCATTGAGAACACTCTCCAGCACGCTGAGGGAAAGGGTGGGGGCCTGGCCGGTGCGAGCGCCCACAGCGGTCGTGGAGTGCACGCGGACGAAGTTCTGATCCGCCAGGTCCGCCACGATGATGCGGACGACGCCGATCGGTAGGTGCAGCAATGCGGACAGCTCGATGACCGAGACGTACGAACGGCTCGCGTGCTGCATGATGGCGCGTTTCTCGGGCGGCAGCCGGTTGATGTCGCCCGCGTTCGGCACGACTTCCACCAGCGCCTCGAGAGGCAGGTTGGAGGAGGCAGACTTGACCCGTCCGCCGGTCACGGCGTACGGCCGGACGGTGCGGGTCTCCTCCTCGGGGGCTTGCGACATGGCCAGCTCAGCTCACCGGAGTGCGGGTGGCACCGTCGACCGGCAGCTGGGCGCGCATCTCGGAGATGAGCTGCGGCGTCAGGGTCGCCTCCGTGCGCGAGACGAGCATCGCCATCTCGTACCCGATGAGGCCGACGTCGCAGGTGGCGTCCGCGACGACGGCGAGAACGGAGCCGTTGGACACGCTCATGAGGAACAGGAACAGGTCGTCCATCTCGACGATCGCCTGCCGAACGTCGCCGGCGCGCAGCTGGCGGGCGGCGCCCCGCGTCAGGCTCGACATGCCCGAGACGATCGCGCCGAGCTGGTCGCCGCTGGTCCGGTCGAGCTGGCCGGACATCGCCATGAGCAGTCCGTCGGCCGAGACCACCAACGTGTGGCGGGTTCCGGGGACCGTGCGGACGAAGTTGTCCAGGAGCCAGCCGAAGTTGGCCGCCTCGGTGCTGATCGCTGTCACTTTTCCTCCTGGGATTCGTCACTGGGCTGATGGTCACCGGTCGCGCGCGGGGCGGTCTCCCCGGCGGGAGCTGCGGCCTTGCGGCCGCGTTCGGTTCCGGACTGGAAGCTCGACAGCCGCGACCGCAGCTTGTCGGCGTCCCGCGGGCCCGCGCCGTCGGTCGACGGCGCGGAGATCGGGGGGGCCGCGGCGATCACGGCCGGCACGCGACGCTGGAGCGAGGCGCCGCCGCTGCCGGACCCGCCCGCCACGTTCGGCCGGTAGGTCGAGAGCTGGCTGAACTCGGCGAGCGCCTGCTCCTGAATGTCGGAGCGAAGAGCGAGCATTGCTGCCACCTGTTCGTCCAGCACGCCCGGCGAGGCCGACCGTGCCGTGGGGGTCTGTGGATGAGCCGGGGTCGGGAGCCAGCCCGAGGCGATCTGCCCGCGCGGGGCGTCCCGCGCCGGCGCGGACCACTGCGGCGTCGGCCACTCGTCCGGCACCGGCTCCGACTCCGTGGGCTGCAACGCCGGCACCGCGAACTCCGGCTCGCGCCCGTCCGAGCCGGCAGGGTCCACGTCCGCCGGGGCGTGGACCGCCCCGAACGACGGCGACCTGCCCGGTAGCGGCAGCGCGGGAGTCGGCAGATCGGGGGTCGACCGAGCGGGGGTCGACCGAGCGGGGGCGAACGGCGCCGAGGCGGACGGCACTGGCACAGGCGCGGCCAGCGGCGGCGGCGTGTACACCGCGGGCTCCGGCGCTGCGGGGGTGAACGCGGACATGCGCGTCGGGGCCGGGCCGGACGCCTCGGCCTCGGGCTCGGGCGCCCACGCGGCGCGCGGACGCCCGACGGGCTCCGCTCCGGCGCCGTCGGCGGCCGAGGCCCCGTCGAGCCAGGACAGCCCGGAAAGCTCCGCGGGCGTGAGGTCCGCCGCGGGCGCGCCCGCGGCTGGCTTGCGGCGCAACCATCCGAACCGACGACGTCGCTCGGCCGGCGCGGGCGACGGCGCGGCGGCAACCGGCTCGGCAGCGACCGGTTCGGCGGCGACCGGGAATGGCGACGGCGCAGGCGTGCCCGACGTGCGGGGCTCGCTCACCAGCGAGGCATCGTCGGGCGCGTCCATCGGGTCGAGATCCGCGCCGCCGTCGACGGCCGGGTCCAGGGCCGGCGCGCCGACCGCCCCGAGGCCAGCCTCCGCGTGATCCTGGGCCGGCTCGCTGAAGGGCGATGCGAAGGGCGACGCGAAGGGCGACGCCGCGACGGGCGCACGCGGCTCGTCGGCGTCCGGCGCCAGCTCGGGCACGGACGACCAGATCTCGCCGCCCTCGAGGACGGGCTCCCAGCTCGTGACGATTGGCGGGGCGGGCGTCGCGGGCGGGGCGGGCGGCTGGAGCGGGGCGGCGGCCACGATCGGGGCGGACACGACGGGCTCGCCCGCATCCCAGGCACGCGCCTCGTTGAGCGTCGGCTCGAACGACGGCGGGACGTCCCGCGACTGGTGGTGGGCCGCGTCGGCGTCGGCCACCCCCACGAGCCCGCCGAACCCGGCGAACGCGCTCGGCGCACCCGGCGCACTCAGGCCGTCGAGGGCGTCATCGTCCGACGCGGGGCCGGTGAGCGGCGCGCTCGCGCTCGCTCGCGCGACGATGGGGATCTCGGTCGTGGCCAGGTGGCTCGGCGAGTGGCGGGGCGGGAGCGGCTCGGGGCGAAGCTCCGGCGCCCACGACTCCTCCTCGGGCAGCAGCGCGGGGATCACGAAGGCCGGGGCGTCGTTCCAGGCGCCCGCCGCGGGCGCCGACGGCGGGGCGTACGCGCTCGGCGTCGCAGTCGGGGTCGGGTCCGGCTGGCCGGCCCGAGCGGGCAGGCCGGTGGGCAGGCCGGTGGGCGAGGCGGTGGGCGAGGCGGTGGGCGAACCGTCCGCGCCGGGCTGCGCGTCGACGACGCGCCCGCGGAAGCCGGCGAACAGGCCCGAGCGCGCCGCGGGCTCCCCCGGCACGGCCGCGGGCTTGACCCCGTCGTCGACGACGGGCGTGGGCGCGCCCGGGGCGAGCGACCGGCTCGGCAGCACGGTCGCGGAGCTCTCGGCCGGGACGGCGGGCGCCCAGTCACCGCGGGCCGCCGACAGCTCAGGGGACAGCGTGAGCTCGGAGCGGACGGGCAGGACGACCTGACTCTCGTCGATGCCGGTCGAGCTCGCCGGCGCCGGGGCGCCGGGGCGGGCGCCTTCGTCGCGCGAGCGGCGCCGGGGCAGGCCGACGGTCGTCGCGCCGTCGGTCATCCCGGCGAGATCGACCGGGACGGCGCGGGCCGCGTCGGACTCCTCGGCGAGGTTCGCCGACGACTCGAGCGCACCGGCAGGGAGCTCGACCCGGGCCTCGAACACGCTCGCGGGCAGGAGCACGACCGCGTCGATCCCGGTGGCGTTGCGCCCGCGCTCGAGCGTGACGGTGGCCCCGAGCCGAACGGCGAGCCGGCCGACGACGTAGAAGCCGAGCCGCTGGGCCCCGATCGCGTCGCTGGCCGTGGTCCGCCGGATCTGCTGGTTCACGGCCTCGAGCTCGGCGTCGGACATCCCGATGCCGAGGTCGTGCACGACGACCCGCTGGAACTCGCCCGCGTCGGAGGTCTCGACCTCGACGACGGTCTCGGGCTCGGAGAACATCGTGGCGTTCTCGAGCAGCTCGGCCAGCAGGTGCGCCGCCGGCAGGGCGCTGAAGCCGAGCATGTTCGGGTCGCTGCCGAGGTCGAGCTGGATCCGGTCGTACAGCTCGATCTCGGACGAGGCGGTACGGATGACGTCCGAGAGAGGCATCGAGTCGCGGACCCGCCGGCCCGAGTCGATGCCTGCAAGCACGAGCAGCGACTCCGCGTTGCGGCGCATCCGCGTGGCGAGGTGGTCGAGGCGAAAGAGGTTGGCGAGCGTGTTCGGGTCTTCCTCGGACCGCTCGAGCGCGTCGATGAAGGAGATCTGCCGGTTGAGCAGGACCTGGTCGCGCCGGGCGACGTTGACGAACATCTCGGCGATCGAGCCGCGCAGCGCGGCCTGCTCCTGCGCGACGTGGATGGTCGTGGCGTTGACCTCGTTGAACGCGGTGGCGAGGCGCCCGACCTCGTCGCGCGAGAGCACCGGGATCTGGACGAGCGACAGCTCCGGGCTCGCACCCGGAACCGCGACCTGTTCCACCAGCGTCGGCAGCTGGACGCGCACCTCGTCGGCGGCCTGGGTGAGCCGCCGCAGCGGGACGACGATCTGGCGTGCGATGAGCATCGCGATCGCGATCGACAGCAGCACCGTGGCGAGCGTGCCGCCGATCGTCAGCGCGGTCGTGCGGTTGGCGGCGGCCTCCTTCGCCGTCGCGAGGGCCTCGCCCTTCTCGCTGACCTGGTCGCTGACCTTGGCGATCTCCTGGAGCACCGTGGTGGAGCTCTTCTCGTACGCGCCCGGGTCGACCGTGCGTACCGCGGCCGGGTCGCCGGCCGCGAGCTGCTGGCGCTGCGTGTAGTACGCCGCGTCGAGCGTGGAGAGCTGGGCATCGGTGCGCAGCAGGCGGACGGCGTTGCGCGCCCGGTCGTACGCCGCGGTGTCGAGCGTGACGGTCTTGGACACGGCCAGCACCGCGGTCGAGTTCTCGCCGTTGGACCGCAGCACCGCCATCGCCGTCGGCAGCTCGTGCACGAAGAGCTCCTCGGCCTCGCCGACGAGCCCGTACGCGTTCATGTACCGCGCCAGCTCGCGGTCGCTGAGCGCCCCGGCGAAGACGCCTGCCTGCTGCACGTGCAGCGTGATGATCGACGTGTACCTGTTGTCGACGAAGAGCCGGCTGGGCTGGGCGGCGTCGACGGCGTCGCGCAGCTCGGGCAGGGTCGCCCGCACCTTGCCCGTCTGGGCGAGAGAGGCGATGACGACGGAGCCGAGGCTGCCGGGATCGACCTCCGCGACCGCGGCGTCGAGCCGCGCGCCGGCCTCGTCGGTGCCGACCCGCGCCGCCTCGACGCGGGTGACGGCAGTCGCCGAGTTGTCGACGAACGCGAGCGCCACGAGGCGCTCCGTCTGGAGCGCGCGGGCGAAGGCCGAGAGCTCGTCGGCGGTGGCGACGAGCTGACTCACGGAGCGCGCGGTGCGCGCGGTCTGGATCGACTGCCAGGAGATCAGCGTCGCGGCGGCGAACAGGACGAGCACCGGGACCGCGAGAGCCGCGAGAACTTTCCCGCGGATGCCCAACCTGCGCAGCATGGTGACCTCTCTCGATCCCTGGCCGCCGACGGTCGTCGGTGGCCACCCGCTGGCCGGCGGGGGGTGGCGCTTACCGTGTCATCGGCGCCACTGAGCCGCGACATGAGCATGATCGCGCACTTGATCTGCGTTTTCTTCCTCGTGGGGCGATTCGCCCCACGAGGTCTACTCTCGCGGGGTGCGCGCAGTGATCATTCCTGAGCCGGGCGGCGCCCAGGTGCTGACCGAGACGAGCCTGCCCGACCCCGTGCCGGGCGTCGGCGAGGTCGTGGTCGACGTCGCCGCCGCGGGGGTCAACCGCGCGGACCTGCTGCAGCGGCAGGGGCACTACCCGGCCCCGACCGGCGCACCCGACTGGCCCGGGCTCGAGGTCTCGGGCCTGGTCAGCGAGCTCGGCCCGGGCGTCACCGGGTGGTCCGTCGGCGACCGGGTCTGCGCCCTGCTCGCGGGCGGCGGCTACGCCGAGCGCGTCGCCGTGCCCGCGGGTCAGCTGCTTCCCGTTCCGCCGGGGCTCGACCTCGTCGACGCGGCGGGCCTGCCGGAGGCCGTGTGCACGGCCTGGTCCAACCTCGTCGGGGTCGGTCGGCTCCACGCCGGCGAGTGGGCGCTCGTGCACGGGGGGTCGGGCGGCGTGGGCTCGATCGCCATCCAGCTCGCCGTCGCGCTCGGCGCGCACGTCGCGACCACGGCCGGCGGGCCGGCGCGGGCCGCGCGGTGCGCGGAGCTCGGCGCGGAGCTCGCGATCGACCACCGCAGCACGGACTTCGCCCGCGCCGTCGACGACGCGACGGGCGGCCGCGGCGTCGACGTCATCCTCGACCTGCTCGGGGCGGGCGCGCTCGCCGCGAACCTGGGCGCGCTCGCACCCGAGGGCCGGCTCGTCGTCATCGGGCTGCAGCGGGGCGCCCGCGCCGAGATCGACCTCGGCCTGCTGCTGTCGCGCCGCCTGTCGATCGCGGGCACCACGCTCCGGGCCCGGCCCGCGGCCCAGAAGGCCGCGGTCGTTGCGGCCGTGCGGGCCGGGGCGTGGCCGCTGCTCGACGACGGGCGGCTGCGGCCGGTCATCCACGCCCGGCTGCCCCTGGCCGCCGCGGGCGACGCCCACGAGCTGCTGGAGTCGGGCGACGTCTTCGGCAAGCTGCTCCTGCTCCCCTAGCCGTGCCCGGACTGGGCGGAACGCGGCCCCGCTACACCTAGCGTGCCGGATCGACGCTGGACGAACCGCCGCTCGACGGGCCGGGTGTGGACGACCCGGCGGTCAGGGCGATCGCCGCGGAGACCGCGAGGAGTCCGACCAGGTCGATCGGGGCCGGGACCTGGCGCAGCGTGACCGCGCCGACCACTGCCGCCGTCGCCGGCAGCATCGCCAGGAGCACGGCGAACGTCGCCGCGCTCACGCGTCGGAGCACCACCTGCTCGATGGCGTACGGGATGACGGACGAGAGCACGGCGATCCCGACGATCGCGAGCGCAAGCCGCCCGTCGTGCAGCACGGGGGCGGCAGCGGCGCCCAGGAACGGCGCGAACGCGAGCGCGCCCGCCGTCATCGCCATCGACAGCGACGTCACCCCCGACCCGCGCAGCGCGATCCGCCGCCCGAGCAGGATGTAGCCCGCCCAGCAGGCCGCGGCCAGCCCGATCGCGATCAGGCCGACGACGACGTCGGGCCCGCCGCCCGTGACCGTCGCCCCCGCGAGCAGGAGCACCCCGGCGCCGGCGAGCGCGATCCCGACCCGCTCGCGCCGGCCGCGGCCGGTGATCGCGGCGACCGCGACCGGGCCGACGAACTCGATCGCGACGGCCGTGCCGAGCGGGAGGTGCTCGATCGCGATGTAGAACGTGACGTTCATGGCCGCGAGCACGACGCCGAACGCGGCGATGCCGGCGAGGTCCCGCCGTGACCAGCGGGTCCGCCAGGGTCGACGCCACGCGACGAGCACCACCGCGGCCACGGCGACGCGCAGCCAGGCCACCGCCGGGGCGGCCAGCACGGAGAACAGCCCGACCGCGAGCGCTGCGCCGAGGTACTGGGTCAGCCCGGAGACGACGAAGAGCGCGGGGGCGGGAACCCGTCCGAGGACCGGGCCGGTACGGGTCGGCACGCCCACACGGTAGTGCGGGCGGCGCGGCGGCGCGGTCTCGGCGGCGGGCGGCTACCCGGCCGGGATGAGCCAGCGGGCCGCGAACGGCGGCAACCAGACCATGCCGTCGTCGCCGACGGTCATCGGCTCACTGCTGATCGCGTCGACGCAGCTGCCGAGGCCGAGCTCGGCGAGCCGGTGCCCGGGCCAGGGGCGCCAGGTGCCGGTCACGTTGTACAGGGCCAGGAACGGACCGAGGGGATGCTGGCGCAGCACGGGCAGGACGGCCGGGTCGCTCGGCGTGAGCACCTGCGCGCCGAACCTCGCGTCGAGGTACGGCAGCCCCGCGCGCACCTCGACGAGGTGGCGCAGCCCCGCGAACACGCGCCCGGGCACCGACGCCGCGTCGTGCCGGCGCGCGGCGTCGCCGTCCCACGGCATGCGCGGTCGATGCGCCCACCGGTTGTCGCCTGTGTGGCCCGGCTCGCTGGCCCACGCGGGGTCGTTCGGCAGGCCGAGCTCGTCGCCCATCCAGAGCACGGGGATGCCGCCCCACCCGAGCGCGATCGCGTGCGCGAGCAGCAGGCGCGCGACGGCGGTGTCCACGCCCGACGCACCCGCGCCCCGGGCCGCGTCGAGCCCCGCGAGCGCGGCGGCCGTCCCGCTGACCCGCCGGTCCCCCGTCGCGCGGTTGTGCTGGAACACCAGGCCCCGGGCCGCGGACGTCGGGTAGGCGCCTGTGTAGTAGTCGGACAGGAAGGACCGGTGCGCGTAGCCCGACCGCCCGACTGCCGCGGCGTCGTCGTCGTCGATGGCCCAGCCGATGTCGTCGTGGCAGCGCACGTAGGTGATCCACGCCGTGCTCGCGGGCGCGACCGGGATCCGCTGGAGGGCGTGCGCGGCGAGCCGCACGTCGCCCTCGGCGAGCATCGACCAGGTCAGGACCATGAGCGAGTTGTGGTAGGCCAGATCGCTCACCTTGGCGTAGCGCTCGCCCGTGCCGAGGTACGGCGCGAGCTCGGACGGCGCGACGATCGCCTCGGCCTTGAAGACGACCGCCGGGCACGCGATCCGCACGATCGCGCGCAGCGCCTGGGTCAGCGCGTGGACCTCGGGCTGGTTCTGGCAGGACGTGCCGAGCCGCTTCCACAGGAACGCGATCGCGTCGAGCCGAAGCACCTCGACCCCAGCGTTGGCGAGGAGCAGGACGATCTCGGCGTACTCCACGAAGACGTCGGGGTTCGACCAGCGCACGTCCCACTGCCACGTGTTGAAGGTCGTCCACACCCAGCCGTCCAGCTCGGCGTCCCACGTGAAGCTGCCCGGCGCGAAGTCGGGGAACACCTCCGGCAGGCTGCGCTCGAACGCGTCGGGCACCGCGCGGTCGGCGTACACATAGAAGTAGTCGCGGTACCGAGGGTCGCCGGCCCGCGCGGCGCGCGCCCACTCGTGCTCGCGCGCGACGTGGTTGAGCACGAGGTCCAGCACGAGGCTGATGCCCTCGGCGCGCAACGCCGTGGCGAGCTCCCGCAGATCCGCCATGGAGCCCAGGTCGGGGCGCACCTGCCGGTAGTCGGCGACGGCGTAGCCGCCGTCGTTGTCGCCGTCGCGCGGGCGCAGCACCGGCATAAGGTGCAGATAGGTGACGCCGAGCTCGCGCAGGTAGGGGATCTGGGCGCGCACGCCCGCGAGATCGCCCGCGAACCGGTCGGCGTACGCGGCGTACCCGAGCATCCTCGGCCGCTGGAACCAGTCGGGCTCGAGCGTGCGCTCCTGGTCGAGCCGGGACAGCTCGGGCGGGCGCTCGACGAACGCGGCCGCCGCCGCCAGCATGATGCGCCGCTCGAGCGGCGCGACGTCGCCGGGGGCGTACGCGCTGGCGAGGCCGGCCCGCAGGTCGGGCCACCACCGGGCGACGCGAAGCTCGAAGAGCTCGCGCCGCCCGGCGGGCAGGCCCACCAGGAGGTCCTCGACGTCGTCCGACCACAGGTCAGCGAGCCAGGCGCCGTCGGTCCGGGCATTGGCGGGTGAAGCACTGTCGGCATGGGGGAGCATGGTCTCAACTCCGCGGCGGCCGGGGGCGGACGGGGCCGGTCAGCCCTTGAGCCCGCCGGCGAGCAGCCCGCGCACGAAGTACCGCTGCAGCGACAGGAACACGACCACCGGGACGATCATCGAGACGAACGCCCCCGCGGACAGCAGGTGCCACGCGGTGTCCCGGGTCCCGCTGAGGTTCGCGAGCCCGACGATGATCGGGGCCACGTCGGTCCCACCGCCCGCGAAGGTCAGCGCCACGAGCAGGTCGTTCCACACCCACAGGAACTGGAAGATCGCGAACGCCGCCAGGGCCGGCTTCATCAGCGGGAGCAGGACGCCGAAGAGGATCTTCACGTGCCCGGCGCCGTCCATGCGCGCCGCCTCGATGAGCTCCCTCGGGATCTCCTTCATGAAGTTGTGCAGGAGGAAGATCGCGAGCGGCAGCGCGAACGCCGAGTGCGAGAGCCAGATCGGCCAGAACGTGCCCGCGAGCCCGGCGTCGACGTACAGCGTGAGCAGCGGGAGCAGCGTGACCTGGATCGGCACGATCTGCAGCGCGAACACCAGCACGAACAGGAAGTTGCGCCCGCGGAAGTCGATCCACGCGAACGCGTACGCCGCGAGGGTCGCCAGGCAGATCGGGATGAGCACCGACGGGATCACGATGACGAAGGAGTTCACGAAGTAGTTGCCGAGGCCGGCGCTGCCCTCGGTGCTCAGGACGGTCTGGTAGTTCGCGAACGTCAGCTCGGGGTTGGTGAAGATCGTCCACCACCCCGTCGTCTTGATCAGGAGCTCGGGCCGGAACGAGGTCAGGAGCAGCCCGAACGTCGGGATGGTCCACAGGACCGCGAGGACCACGGCGAAGAAGGAGGCCCACGGCGACGTCAGGCGCTTCTTGGCGTTGGCGGCGGCGCGGCCGGTCGTCGACATCTTCGCCAGCGACGCGCGCTCCTCGGGGGTGAGGTCGAGCTGGGGCGTGGTGGTGCTCATCGTGCCTCCGATGCGCGCATCTGCCGAACGTTGTAGACAACGATCGGGATGACGAGGATGAAGAGCAGCACGGCCAGGGCGGCACCGAGCCCCTGGTTGTCGCTGCGGAAGCTCTGGCTGTAGAACTCGTTCGCCACGACGCTCGTGTCGAACTGCCCGCCGGTCATCGTCCGGACGACGTCGAAGACCTTGAGCGTCCCGATCGCGATCGTCGTGAGCACCACCACGACGGACGGCCGGATGCTCGGCAGCGTGACGAAGCGGAACATGCCGAACGCGTTGACGCCGTCCAGGCGGGCGGCCTCGATGACGTCCTCCGGGATCGCCTTGATCGAGGCGGAAAGGATGGTCATGGCGAAGCCCGCCTGGATCCAGATCATCACGACGATCAGGAACAAGGTGTTCAGCGGCGCGCTGACCAGCCATTGTTGCGGGGTCCCTCCCAGCCAGACGAGCAGCTGGTTGAGCAGGCCGATCTGCTCGACGCCCGGCTGGTCCGGCCGGTAGGCGTAGATGAACTTCCAGATGATCGACGCCGCGACGAACGAGATCGACATCGGCAGGAAGATGAGGGCCTTGGCCGCGGCCTCGCCGCGAGCCCCGTCGACCAGGATCGCGTAGAGCAGGCCGATGGCGGTCGCGACGAACGGGGTGACCAGCACCCACAGCGCGGTGTTGCGCAGCACGACAAGCTGGTCGGACGACGTGAAGATCGTCTCGTAGTTGCCCAGGCCGATGAAGGAGGTGCCGGCCGCGTCGTAGAAGGACTGCAAGATCGTCCGGCCGGCCGGGTAGAGCAGGCCGATGCCGAGCATGACCGCGGTCGGGAGCAGGAACATCAGGGCGACGCCCTTGCCGCTCCGGCGTTCGGCGCGGGATGCGATGAAGAGGATGACCCCTACCACCGCGACAAAGATCAGCACAGCGAGAACCATGGTCAGGAATTTCCCGGTCATGTCCATCTGGGCTCATCACCTCCTTGTGAGAGCGGGGGGCCCGGGCGTGCACGCGGTCGATGCCGTGCACGCCCGAGCGCCCGAGGGCGAATCGTCGGTCTAGCAGGTGTAGCGGGTGATGCGGATCGAGCCGGTCGAGCTGGGCGCGATCAGGAGGCCGGCCAGGCCGCCTCGATGTTGTCCACCGTCTCCTTGGTGCTCTGACCGGTGATCCAGTTGGTCGCCTGCTTCCAGAACGCGTTCGAGCCGACCGCGGCGGGCATCATGTCCGAGCCGTCGAAGCGGAAGACCGTGTTCGGGTCCTGGAGGATGCCGGCGGCAAGCTGGTCGATCGGGTTCGTCAGGTTCGCGACGTCGAGGCCCGTGTTGGCGCTGATCCAGCCGCCGCCCGTGGCCTCCGAGCTGATGGTGGCCTTCGTGTTGGCCCACAGGTCGGAGGAGAGGTACGTCTGGAAGGCCTGCACCTCGGGGGCGTCAGAGAACGCGAGGTTGAACTCGCCGCCGCCGAGCACCGGGTGGTCCTCCTCCGTCTCGCCCGGCAGGTAGAACGCGAACACGTCGCCGTCCTCGGCGACCGTCGTGCCCTCCGGGAAGTTCGAGGCGTAGAAGCTGGCCTGGCGGTGCAGCGAGCACGTGCCCTCGAGGATCGGCAGGCCACCGTCCTGGAACGTGGTGGTCGCGATGCTCGTGACGTCGCCGAGGCCGCCGTTGACGAAGTCGGGGTTCTTCAGGTAGTCGCCGACCCCGTCGAGCGCGGCCTCCGACTCAGGCGAGTTAAAGGGGATCTCGTGGTTGACCCACTGGTCGTAGACCTCCGGGCCCGAGAGCCGGAGCATGAAGTCCTCCATCCAGTCGGTGATCGGCCAGCCGGTCGCCTCACCGCTGCCGATGCCCGCGCACCACGGCACCTTGCCGTCGGACTGGATCTGCTCGGTGAGCGCCATGAGGTCGTCCAGCGTCGTGGGGACCTCGTAGCCGCTGTCCGCGAACTCGGTCGGGGAGTACCAGACGAGCGACTTCACGCTCGCACCCGACGGGGCCGCGTAGAACGTGCCGTCGACCGAGCCGTACGCCTTCCAGTCCTCGCCCCAGAACTCGTCCACGTTCGCGGCGACGTCGGCCGGGGCCTCGACGGCCGCACCGGTCGCGACGAGCTGCTGGAGCAGGCCCGGCTGCGGCACGATCGCGATGTCGGGCGGGTTGCCGGCCTTCGCGCGGACCAGGATCTGCGTCTCGAACGCCTTGTCGCCGGTGTAGACGATCTTCGCGCCGGTGCACTCCTCGAACGGCTTGTAGGAGTCCATGTAGGGGGTGTCCTCGGGCGTGACGATGCCGGTGTAGACATCGACCTCCTTGCCCGAGAGGTCGCCGTAGACCTCGAAATCGGCGCAATCGGCGGTCGTGTCTCCGGAGGCATCGCTTCCGCCACCGGAATCACCGCTCGAACAGGCCGTGAGGACGAGGGCGAACCCCAGCCCCCCGGCGACGGCCGCGACAGCGCGGCGACTACGAATGCTGGACATCTACTGACCTCCACGTCGTTGTGCTCAGGACAGCCCACGGGTCACCACAGCGTCACCCGGGGGTACGGCTCCCATGCAAGCGCTTACATCTGTCGGACGCAAGCCCAAACGGGCTCAAACTGGTAACGATTCGGTCACGCATGAGCGACGCCTTCGCGAGGCGGTCCGGTCGAGCTTCGGCGCACCAACCGGGTCTGGTAGACGAGGTCCGCCGGCGCCGACGTGCCCGCGATCATCGTGAGGAGAAGCGCCGCGGCGGCGGCGCCCTCCTCGACGGCCGGGTGCGCCATGGTGGTCAGCCCGACGAGCTCGCCGAGGTCGTGGCCGTCGATGCCGATCACCGAGACGTCCTGCGGCACGCGCAGCCCGAGCTCGCGCACCGCGAGGATCGCCCCCATCGCCATCTCGTCCGACGCCGCGAAGACCGCGGTCACGTCCGGCCGCTGCGCCAGCAGCTGGCGCATCGAGTCGCGGCCGCCGTCGAGGTCGAAGTGCCCGTGCACCTCGAGCGTCGGCTCGACGCTCAGGCCCGCGGCCCCCATCGCCTCGAGCCAGCCCCGGCGCCGCGCCGCGGGCGGCGAGAACGGGGTGACGTCGTCGGGCGCGCCGCTGATGTGCCCGATCCGCCGGTGCCCGAGGTCGATCAGGTGCTCCGTCGCCGTGCGGCCCGTGACCAGGTCGTCGAGCCGCACGGTCAGCTGCCCCTCGACGCCCGAGCCGACGAAGATCATCGGGTGGCCGAGCCCGACCAGCGCCGCCACCTCAGCCGGGTCGAGCGGCAGGCCGACGACGAGGATGCCGTCCACCCGGCGGCGCAGCACGTCGGGATCGACCCGCCGGCGCGGGGCGTTGCGAGAGATCTCGAAGGTGTACAGCAGCGCGCCGAAGCCCTCGGACTGCAGCGCCCGCTCGGCGCCCTCGATGACGTTCGCGAAGAACCAGTGCTTGACCCACGGCGTGAGCAGCCCGATCGTCATCGTCCGGCCGGAGGCGAGCGAGGCGGCCGACGGCGACGCGACGTACCCGAGCTGGGTCGCGACGCTGCGCACCCGTTCGCGCGTGCTGTCCGAGACGTTGGGCAGTCCACGAAGCGCGCGGGAGACGGTCGCCGTCGAGACCCCCGCGACCCGGGCAACTTCGTCGATGCCATGCGCCACGGTCGCTGACTGTGCCACCACTGCGGGTGCCCGTCCAGCCTTGCGCTCCGGCGTCAGGCGAGCAGGCTGCGCAGGACGGCGACGGCGCCGTCGTCGTCGATGGTGCCCGTCACCTCGTCGGCGACCTCGCGGACGGCCAGCGGGGCGTGGCCCATCGCGACGCCGCGGGCCGCCCAGTCGATCATCTGCAGGTCGTTGCTGCCGTCGCCGATCGCGACCGTGCGGGCCGGCTCGACCCCCAGCCGGCGGCGCACGACCTCGAGCGCGCTCGCCTTGGTGACGCCGTGCGGCGCGATGTCCATCCACGCGGTCCAGCCGACGGAGTAGGACACGTCGTCGAGCCCCATGCGGTGCACGAGCTCGTGGAACTGCTCGCTGGTGTGCCCGGGGCTGCGCACGACGAGGCGCGTGACGTGATCGCTCCACAGGTCCTCGAGGTCGACGACGTCGAGGACGCCGCTGAGCTCGCCGTCGGGGAACGGCTTGTTCACGCGGAAGCCGGTGCCGACCTGCTCGACCGCGAAGTGCGCCTCCGGCAGCTCGGCGTGCATGAGCCGCAGCGCCGGGCCCGGGTCGAACGTGATCCGGTCCACGATCTCGTAGCCCAGCGCGGTGCCGGGGTCCAGGCGCACGGTCACGGACCCGTTCGAGGACACCGCCCACCCCGAGGTGATGCCGAGCTCGTGGGCGATCGGCATGGTCGCGTGCACCGAGCGTCCCGTCGCGAGCACGACGTGGACGCCGGCGTCGAGCAGCGCGGCCACGGCGGCGCGGATGTCGGCGGACATCACCTCGTCGTACGTGACGAGCGTGCCGTCGATGTCGAGCGCGACGAGCATCGGCCCAGTCCCGACCAGGCGCGCGCCACCGAGCCCGCCGGGCCCCGCGCCGGGCGCGATCTCCTGCCCGGGCGTCATCGAGCGACCGGCTCGAGCACCTCGAGGCCGCCGAGGTAGGGCCGCAGGCCGACGGGCACGCGCACCGACCCGTCCGCCAGCTGGTGGTTCTCGAGGATCGCGACGATCCAGCGGGTCGTGCCGAGGGTGCCGTTGACCGTGGCGACGGGCCGGGTCTCGCCGGACTCGGTGCGCTCGCGCGTGGCGAGGCGGCGGGCCTGGAAGGTCGAGCAGTTCGAGGTCGACGTGAGCTCGAGGAACCGCTGCTGCGTCGGCAGCCACGCCTCGCAGTCGAACTTGCGCGCGGCGCTCAGCCCGAGGTCGCCCGCGGCCGTGTCGATCACCCGGTACGGCAGCTCGACCTTGGCCAGCATCTCCTCCTCGAACGCGAGCAGGCGGCGGTGCTCGGCCGCGGCGTCCTCGGGCGCCACGTAGCTGAACATCTCGACCTTGTGGAACTGGTGCACCCGGATGATGCCGCGGGTGTCCTTGCCGTACGAGCCGGCCTCGCGCCGGTAGCACGCCGACCAGCCGGCGTACCGCTTGGGCCCGGCGGACAGGTCGAGGATCTCGTTGGCGTGGTACCCGGCCAGGGCGACCTCGCTCGTGCCGGTCAGGTACAGGTCGTCCGCCTCGAGGTGGTAGATCTCGTCGGCGTGCGCCCCCAGGTACCCGGTACCGGCCATGATCTCGGGCTTGACCAGGGTGGGGGTGATCATCGGCGTGAACCCGGCGGCGAGCGCCGTGTCCATCGCCGCCATGAGCAGCGCCAGCTCGAGCCGCGCGCCGATCCCCGTGAGGAAGTAGAACCGCGAGCCGGACACCTTCGCGCCGCGCTCGGTGTCGATCGCGGCGAGCATCTCCCCGAGCTCGAGGTGGTCGCGGACCCGGAAGTCCGGGCCGTACTCGGCGGCGAAGTCGCGAACGGTGCCCTCGGTGCGCAGCACGACGTAGTCGTCCTCGCCGCCGGCCGGGACGCCGTCCTCGACCACGTTGGCGATGCGGTAGGCCGTCTCGGTGAGCAGCGCGTCCGCGGCATCGGCGTCGGCCTGCCGGGCCTTGACGTCCTGGGCCAGCGCCTTGGTCCGCGCGAGCAGTGCCGCCTTCTCGTCGCCGCGCGCGCCCGCGACCAGCTTGCCGAGAGACTTCTGCTCGGCGCGGAGCTGCTCGAACTCGGTGCGGGCGGATCGGCGGCGCACGTCGGCGGCCAGCACGGCGTCCACCAGCGCGGGGTCGTCGCCGCGGGCCAGCTGGCTGGCGCGGACGAGGTCGGGGTTCTCTCGGAGCAGGCGGAGGTCGATCACCCCCCGAGGGTAACGACCCGCCGGCACCGTCTGGTCCCGCGCCGTGCGCCGGCCCCACCTCGCGCGGCGCGGAAGGTCACAGGCCGTAGCGTTGCGCCATGTCTCGGCCCGAATGGATCAGCCTGATCGCCCTCGTCCTCGCCGTGGGCGCGATCGTCGTGGCGGCGCTCGCGATCAGGCGCGCTGGTGGGGTGCGCGGGGCACGGTCGGCCGCCGCGACCGCCGCCGCCGCGGAGCACCAGCCCAGCCCCGAGGTCACGGGCGACCTGGTCGCGTTCGTCGCGAACCCGACCAAGGCCGGCGCGTCCGCGCTGCGCGATGCGGCGATCCGCGCGTGCGCCGCGCGCAACATGCCCGAACCGCTCTGGTACGAGACGACGCTCGCGGACCCGGGGGTCGGCCAGGCGCGGGCGGCGATCGCCCGCGGCGCCGTCGTCGTCGTGGCCGTCGGGGGCGACGGCACCGTGCGCGCCGTCGCCGAGGCGCTCGCCGGGACGCAGGTCCCGATGGGGCTGATCCCGCAGGGCACCGGCAACCTGCTCGCGCGCAACCTGGACCTGCCGCTCACGGACGCGGACGCCGCGTTGGGGCTCGCCCTGACGGGCACGGGCCGCACGATCGACGTCGGCTGGCTGCGGGTCGAGCGCGACGGGGCCACGGTCGACGGGGCCCCGGTCGACGGGGCCACGGTCGACGCGGCTGTCGACGACGCGGCGGGCGCTCCCGCCGCCTCCCGCGCGGAGCCTCCCGCCCAGCCCACGGACCACATCTTCCTGGTCATCGCCGGGCTCGGCTTCGACGCCGCGATGGTGGCGGACACCGACGAGGTGCTCAAGGCCCGCGTGGGGTGGATCGCCTACTTCGTGGCGGGCGCGCGGCACCTGCACGGGCGCCGGCTGCACCTGCGGATCACCGTCGACGGCGCGCCCGCGACGGCGCTGCGCGTGCGCAGCCTGCTCGTCGGCAACTGCGGGCGGCTGCCGGGCGGCATCACGCTGCTCCCCGACGCCGTGCTCGACGACGGCTGGCTCGACATCGGCGCGATCGACACGCGCGGCGGGCTCGCGGGGTGGGCGCAGCTGTTCGGCGAGGTCGTGCTGCAGGGCGTCGGCATGCGCAACGGGCTGCCGGGCAAGATCGGCCGCATCGACCACTCGCGCGCGCGCCGGCTGCGCGTGGTCGCGGATCGCCCCGAGGCCGTCCAGGTGGACGGCGACGTGCTGGGCAGGGCCCGCGAGATCACGGTCCGGGTGGACCCCGGCGCGCTGACGGTCCGCGTCGCGTAGCTGGGTCAGCCGGGTGGACCGGTCAGCCGGGTGGACCGGTCAGCCGAGGGGACCGGTCAGCCGGCGAGCCACGTCCCGGCGCGCAGCGACGCGACCCACGAGCGCGCGCCGTCGAAGTCGGCGTCCGCGGTGCCCGGGCGCACGTCGGTCGGCGCGCCGTCGGCCCGCGGGTAGGAGCCCAGGAACCGCACGTGCGGGCAGACCCGGTGCAGCCCGATCAGGGCCTCGGCGACGCGCTCCTCGGCGAGGTGCCCGTCGGCGTCGATCGAGAACGAGTACCGCCCGAGCCGGTCACCGAGCGGGCGCGACTCGATCCGGGACAGGTTGACCCCGCGCGCGGCGAACTGCTCGAGCATCGCGAGCAGCGCGCCCGCCTCGTTGCTGGGCAGGTGCACCACGAGCGAGGTCTTGTCCGAGCCGGTTCGCGGCGGCAACGCCCCCGGGACGCCGACGACGACGAAGCGCGTCACCGCCGCCTCGTTGTCTGCGACGTGCTCGGCGAGCACCTCGAGGCCGTACAGGTGCGCGCTCAGCGGGGACAGCAGCGCCGCGTCGAAGCCCGGGTCGTGGCCCGGCGCGGTGTCCGCGAGCAGCGCGCCCGCGGCGGCCGTCGACGTCGCGGGCACGTGCACCGCCGCCGGCAGCGCGGCGTTGAACCAGCGCCGGCACTGCGCCCACGCGTGCGGGTGGGTCGCGACCCGGGTGACGTCCGCCAGCACCGTCCCGGCGCGCGCGGCCAGGACGAACTCCACGGGCACCAGCACCTCGCGCACGAGCACGAGCGGGCGTCCCGTCGCGAGCGTGTCGAGCGTCGCGGTGACGCCGCCCTCGACTGAGTTCTCGATCGGCACGACGGCGAAGTCGACGCGGGCGGAGCGGACGGCCTCGAGCGCCGAGACGACGTCGACCATCGGCACGTACTCGGCCATGTCGGGCGAGACGACCTGCCGCAGCGCGGCCTCGGTGAAGGTTCCCGCCGGCCCCAGGTAGGCGTAGCGCGGGAGCGGGGACGAGGCGGTCATCGGAAGGCTCCTTCATCGGGTCACGAGCGGGGCCGAGCCTAGCCGCCGCCGATCTCGTGGCGACGCGCCCGTAGGCTGGTCCGGTGCCTCGTCCCCCCCTTCTGACCCGTGCCGGCTGCGCTGCGGCGACGCTGATCGTCACGGCGCTGGCGACGTTCGCGGGCGCGAGTCCCGCTGCGGCGGCCGCGACCGAGGCCGCCGAGCCCGGGCCGGTCGTCGTCGTCGGCATGACCGGGCTGCGCTGGGAGGACGTCGGCGCCCTGACGACCCCCGCGCTGTGGGACCTGTCCCGCACCGGCTCGGTCGGGACCGTCGCGGCCCGCAGCCTGAACCCGTTCGCCTGCCCGGCGGACGGCTGGCTCGCCCTGTCGGCCGGCGCTCGCGCGGCCGACCTCGCCGCCGAGAGGTACGGGGACTGCCGGACGCTGCGCGAGCCCGGCGCGGACGCGCTCGTGCCCGGCTGGGCCGACTACGTGCAGTCCGCCCTCGAGGAGGACTACGACGCGAACCTCGGCGTGCTGGGCGACGCCGTCGCCGCCGGCGGGGTCACTGCGACCGGCATCGGCGCCGGCGCCGCGATCGCCCTCGCGGACTCGGGCGGGCGGGCGGTCGGCGTCCACCAGCGCCGGCCGTTTGCGGTGGCCGACCTCGAAACCGCGGTCCGGACGGCGCTCGGGACCTCGGCGCTCGTCGTCGTCGACGTCGGCACGGTGCGCGATCCCGGCGAGCTCACGGTCGACCGGGTCCCGTCGGGCCTCGACGCGGACGGCGACGGCCAGCCCGACCCCGGCGCCACCCCGACCCTCGAGCCGGGCGAGAGCGACGACGCCGACCTGACGGCGCCCGACGCGGTGACCGAGCCGACGCGGTCCGACCAGGTCCGCGCCGTCGACGCGCGCATCGCGGCGGTGCTCGACGCCGTCGACCGCTCGGGCCAGGACGCAACGGTGCTCGTGGCGTCCCTCGCCGACTCGGGGACGCAGCCGCATCTGCAGCTCGCCGCCGCGACGGGCCCGAGCGCGGTCGAGGGCGGCGCCCCGTTCGAGCAGACCCTGCTCGAGTCGCGGTCCACCCGCCAGCCCGGGTACCTCATGACCACCGACCTGACCCCGACGATCCTCTCGGCGCTGGGCATCCGCGACAGCGCGCCCGAGGGCGTCCTCGTGGGATCGCCGGTCACGACGACGGCGGGGCCGGAGCTCGCGAGCGGCCGGGTGGCAGCGATGATCGACCAGGATCGGCACGCGCGGGCGGTCCGCCCGCTCGTGGGCCCGTTCTTCACGCTGCTCATCGCCGTCAACCTCGTGCTCTACGCGCTCGTGACGCTCGGCCTGAACGGGGCCGTGCTCGCAAACCTGAGCACCGGCCTGAACCGCGTGCTGCCGGGTCGCGCGGGTCGCGCCGTCGCGCGCTCGCTGACCAGCCGCCCGGGGGTGGTGCTCGCGGGCCTGCGCGTCGCGGGCGTCGCGGTCGCCTCGATCCCGGTGGCGACCTTCCTCGCGAACCTCACGCCCTGGTGGCGCGTCCAGCCGCCGTCGTACGCGCTCACCGGGCTGATCCTCGCGTGGATCGCCGTGATCACGGGGCTCGCGCTGCTGCCGCCGTGGAAGTCGTGGCTGCTCGGCCCGGTCGGCGTCGTCGCCGCCGTGACCGCCGGGGTCGTCGCCGTCGACATCGGGACCGGCGGACGGCTGCAGATCTCCGCCCTGATGGGGGTGCAGCCGCTCGTGGGCGCGCGGTTCTACGGCTTCAACAACCAGGCGTTCGCGCTGTTCGCCGCCGCGACGCTGCTGCTCGCGGTCGCGGTGGCCAACTCGCTCGTGAAGCGGGGCCGCCGGGCACGGGCCGTGGCCGTCGTGGCCGCGATCGGCATCATCGCCACGGCGCTGGACGGCCTGCCCGGCCTCGGCAGCGACTTCGGCGGGCCGCCCGCGCTCGTCCCCGGGTTCGCGGTGCTCGGCCTGCTCGCCGCCGGCGTCCGGCTGACGTGGTGGCGGGTGCTCGCCGTCCTGTCCGCGGGCGCGGCCGTCGTGATCAGCTTCGCCGTGCTCGACTGGCTCCGGCCGGTCGACTCGCGGACCCACCTCGGGCGGTTCGTCCAGACGGTGCTCGACGGCGGCCTCGTCCCGGTGCTCACGCGCAAGGCCAGCCAGAACGTCGACATCCTGTTCGGCAACCCGCTGACGCTGCTGGCGATCGCGGGGGTCGCGCTCGTGGTGCTCGTGCTCGGCCGCCCGCTGCGAACCCTCGCGAGCGCGCCCGACGGTGGCCCCTTCGGCTGGCTCTCGGCCGGCGCGCCGCTGACGCAGCTCGGCACCGACGCCCCGATGCTGCGCCCGGGCCTGACCGCGCTCGCGATCACGTTGGGAATCGGGTTTGCGCTCAACGACTCCGGCGTCGTCATCCCCGCCGTGGGCATCGCGGTGGTGGTGCCGCTCCTGGTGGCGGCGTGCGCCGCCTGGATGCTCCGGGTCCGCCCCACCCGCTGACCGCCGCGGGCCTCGGGCCTCGGGCCGGCTCGCGGGTGTGGGCGTTCGGCTCCCTGCGGTTCGAGTGTGGGCAAACGGTTCCCCGACGGGGCCGTCGACCAGCAGATTCGCGACAGCGGCCTGCCGGAGAGCAGATCGCCCACACTCGGTGCGCCCGCCAAGGTCGGGCGTCAGCCGAGCGCCAGCGCCGTGCGTGAGCGCCGTTCGTCCGCGGCATGTGTCAGCGGTGGGTGCGCGGGGCCGCGGGGGGCGCGAGCTTGCCGCGGACGGCGCTGGCCGCGCCGCGCATCCGCCGGTTGCTGACCGCGAGCAGTACGTCGCGGTACTGGGCCGCCCGGTGCAGCTGACCGCGCAGATCCGTGCCCGACGGGCGGTGCCGCAGCTCGCAGGGCACCTCGACCGCGACGAACCCCTGCCGCAGCAGGTCGATCGTCATGCCCGTCTCGACGCCCCAGCCGCGCGCCAGCGGCGTCGCCGCCTCGAACGCCTCGCGGGTGAGGCAGCGCGTGCCGGACAGCGGCTGGGTGGGCGTCCACCCCGTGAGCGAGGCGATCGCGCGGCGCGCGGCGCCGACGACGATCCCGCGGCCACCCGCGCCGGGCTGCGGCGGCAGGAGCGCGATCGACACGTCGGCCGCGCGCTCGAAGACGGGGGGCACCAGCGGCGCGGTGTTCACCGCGGTGTCGCCCATGTCGCCGTCGATGAACAGCAGCAGCCGGGGCGGCCGGTCGTCGGTGTCGCGCATCGCGACCACCGCCGCGCCCGTCTCCATCGCGGCGGCCTTGCCCCGGTTGTGCGAGTGGCGCACGACGACGGCGCCCGCCTCGCGCGCGACGTCCTGCGTGTTGTCGACGCTGCCGTCGTCGACCACCAGCACGAGGTCGACGTGCGGGATCGCGCGTGCAGCGCGCACGGTCGCGGCGATCCGCCGGGACTCGTCCTTCGCCGGGATGATCACGGCGACGCGCTGGCGCGAGCGGGTGACGTGGCCGAGCGCGTCGGTCGTCGCGGTCGTGGCGGCGCCCGTGCCGTCGGTCACGGCGGCCGCGCTCACCTTCCGGCTCCGCCGACGCTTGGCCTTGCGGCCGCCGGTCCCGGGCTCGCCGGATCCGGCCGGGCCCGACTCGCGCGCGGCGGACGGGTCTTCCGGCACCTGCTCTTCTACCGTTTCCCCTGTCACGCGTTCCACCCTAACGGGGTGGGCGCCGTCGGCCATCCCCGTCCCCCCGCGCCGTCGCCCGCGCGTCTGCCGACGGCCTCAGCGGAGGGTGACCTGGCGGGCGACCAGGCCCGCGCGCGCACGGCGGGCGTTGGCGTCCAGCGGCGAGGTGTCTGCGAGCGCGGCCTCGAACCGCGTCCGGAACTCGGCGGCCGGCTGCTCGAGGTCCTCGACGGCCGTGCCGGGCGCCAGCTCCCACACCGGCACGACGACGCCGCTCGAGCGGAAGTAGCCGACGAACTTCGCGGCGCCGATCGCCGACTCGCGCGCCGCATGCAGCCGCGCGAGCGCGTCAACGAGCAGCTGCTCGTCGTGCGGCATCGCCCAGCGCAGGTACTCGCGCTCGCCCATGCGGCACCAGTACGCCGAGTCCACCGACGCGAGCTGGCGCGTCGGCACCATGGACTCGTTCGCCTGCTCGAGCGCCTCGCGCAGGTCGGCGCCGACCTCGGCATCGGGCGCGAGCCAGAAGTCGAAGCCCTCGTGCACCGTGACGTCGAAGCCGAGCGTCAGGTCGAGCACGTCCTGCAGACGGGGCCCGGGGACGGGGACGCCGCTCGTGGTCACCGCGCTCCCGGGCGTGAGCTCGAGGGCCTCGAGGAGAGCGGCCGCGACGTCCCGGCTCGCGTCGCCCGAGCCGGAGTTGGTCTGCAGCGCGACGAGCACGACGCCGTCGGCCCGGTGCAGCGCGGGCCAGGCCATCGGGAGCACCGTGGCGATGACGACGTCGCGCGAGCCGTACTCCGCGGTCGTGCGCACGGGCGCCGTCGCGGCGGGCACCACCTCACGCAGCGCGACCCAGTCGGGCTCGCCGGGCAGCCCGGCGAACGGGCGCAGCACGAAGTCAACGGAAGGTTTCTTGGCCATACCAGGAAGCGTACCGGGGGCGGTTAGCCGCTCAGACGACGGGCAGCCCGGCCCGGGACCACGCGACCATGCCGCCATCGAGGTTCTCGGCGCTGTAGCCGGACTCGTTCAGCCACGCCGTCGCGCGCGCGGACCGGGCGCCGCTGTGGCACACGACGAGCAGCGGTGCGCCGGCGGGCAGCTCCCCGACGCGCTCCACGAGCTCGCCGAGCGGGACGTGCAGGGCGCCCGGGGCATGGCCGGCGTCCCACTCGTCGCGCTCGCGCACGTCGAGCAGGGTGGTCCCGGCCGGGACGGGCGCGGCCGGATCGAGGTCGGCAACGTGGACGGCGGGCACCTGCGGCGGGAACATCTCGACAGAGTACGTGGCAGCGCTTGTGCCGAGCGCCGCCAGGAGTGAGAGCATCACCCCTATGGACCCGCGCGCCGGAACTCTCGCCCTCCCCTCGGACCTCATTGACCCGGATGCGGTGATCGCGGCGTACTACGACCGGGCCCCGAATCTCGACGACGTCTCGCAGCAGGTGATCTTCGGCACCTCGGGCCACCGCGGGTCGAGCCTGGACGGCGCGTTCAACGAGCCGCACATCATCGCGACGACGGCGGCGATCATCGAGTACCGCCGCGCGCAGGGCACCGACGGCCCGCTGTTCATCGGCCGCGACACCCACGCGCTGTCCCTGCCCGCCTGGCAGACGGCGCTCGAGGTGCTCGCGGCGGCCGAGGTCGAGGTGCACATCGACGCCCGCGACTCGTTCACCCCGACCCCCGCGGTCTCGCACGCGATCCTGCTGCACAACGGCGCGGCGACCTCGGCGGGGGTGCGCTCGCAGGGGCCTGGCCTCGCGGA
Organism: Pengzhenrongella sicca; assembly: GCF_017569225.1. Taxonomy (GTDB): domain Bacteria; phylum Actinomycetota; class Actinomycetes; order Actinomycetales; family Cellulomonadaceae; genus Pengzhenrongella; species Pengzhenrongella sicca. Next base: position 115,153 of record NZ_CP071868.1, on the reverse strand, counting down.
CGGCATCGTGGTCACGCCCTCGCACAACCCGCCGCGCGACGGCGGCTTCAAGTACAACCCGCCGCACGGCGGCCCCGCGGGCTCGGAGGCGACCGGCTGGATCGCGGCGCGGGCCAACGAGATCCTGCGCTCCGGCGCTGGGCAGATCCGCCGCGTCAGCCTCGAGACGGCGCTCGCGTCGGCCACGACGCGGCGCCACGACTTCATGGCGGCGTACGTGGACGACCTGCCCTCGGTCGTCGACCTCGCGGCGATCCGGCGCGCGGGCGTCCGGATCGGCGCCGACCCGCTGGGCGGCGCGTCCGTCGAGTACTGGGCCGCCATCGCGGAGCGGCACGGGCTCGACCTCACGGTGGTCAACCCGCGGGTCGACCCTCGCTGGTCATTCATGACGCTCGACTGGGACGGCAAGATCCGCATGGACTGCTCGTCGCCGTCGGCGATGGCGTCGCTGGTGCGCATCATGGCCGGCGACGGCGCGGGCGGTGCGGCCCCGTACGACCTCGCGACCGGCAACGACGCAGACTCGGACCGACACGGGATCGTCACCCCGGACGCGGGCCTGATGAACCCCAACCACTACCTCGCCGTCGCGATCCAGTACCTGTACTCCGGCGCGCGCCCGAACTGGCCCGCGACGGCCGCGATCGGCAAGACACTGGTCTCCTCCGCGCTGATCGACCGGGTCGCCGCCTCGCTCGGGCGCACCCTGCTCGAGGTGCCCGTCGGGTTCAAGTGGTTCGTGCCCGGCCTGCTCGACGGGTCGGTCGGGTTCGGCGGCGAGGAGTCGGCCGGGGCGTCGTTCCTGCGCACCGACGGCAGCGTCTGGACGACCGACAAGGACGGCCTCCTGCTGGCGCTGCTCGCGGCCGAGATCCAGGCCACCACCGGCCGGTCCGCGTCGCAGCACCACGCCGACCTCGTCGACCGATTCGGCGAGTCCTGGTACGCGCGGGTGGACGCCCCGGCGACCCTCGCCGAGAAGGCCACCCTCGGCAAGCTCACCCCGGACCAGGTCCGGTCGACGTCGCTGGCCGGCGAGCCCATCACCGCGAAGCTCACGACGGCGCCGGGCAACGGCGCATCGATCGGCGGGCTCAAGGTCACCACCGAGAACGCGTGGTTCGCCGCGCGCCCCTCGGGCACCGAGAACGTCTACAAGGTCTACGCGGAGTCGTTCGTCTCGGCCGAGCACCTCGCGCTCGTCCAGGTCGAGGCCAAGGCGGTCGTCGCCGACGCCCTCGGCTAGACACCTGATCCACGGTTGCAGCGGTTCAGAAGGGTGGGTCGTCGGGCTGGGGCGTGTGGAGCCAGGGCCGGTCGGGTGGCGGCGGCTCGGGATTGACCTCGGTGGCCGGTCGCTTGTAGCGGTGTTTGGTGGGTGAGGTCCACCAGGTGTCGCCGGTGGAGGTGTCGAGGTCGGGGTGCCAGCCGCCGTACGTCTTGGCCCGGTGATGGTGGCGACACAGCGAGTGCAGGTTCTCCGCGCAGGTCTGCCCGCCGAGGTCGGGGTGGTTGTGGTCGTAGGGGTCGCGGTGGTCCAGGTCGCACCGCCACGCCGGCATCCGACACCCCACGAACGTGCACGTCTTGTCCCGGGCCAGGACGGTTCCGGTCAGGTCGGCGCCGGGGCGGTACCCGCGCGGCCCGATCCCCGTCACGCACCCGGTGGCGGGGTCGGTGAAGATCCGCCGCCACGTCGCGTCCGCCGCGATCGCCCGGACCAGGTCTGCGGGGATCGGCCCGTACCCGGCCAGCTCCCCGGGCACCTCATCCAACCCCAACAACGTCGTCGCAGCCGCGGTCACCTGCAGGTGCGGTCGACGACCGTGCTCGGTCTTCAAGACCCCGCCCGGCAGTGCGGTGGTGGGGGCGATGCCGGTGGTGAGGATGTCGGCGCAGAGGTCGGTCAGGGCATCCGCGCGCCGCGCCGCCACCCCGCGCGGGTCGGCGGGGTCCGCGGACGCCGCGATGGCGTCGATCGCGGTGAACACCGTCATCGCGTCCTTGGCGGGTAGGTACGCGGTCAACCACGCCATCACCCCAGGCGCCGGGCTGACCCGCACATACCTGTCCGCGGCGTCGCGGGCGCGCCGCTCAGCGACGGCGGCCGGGTTCACGGTCAGCTCGACCTTACGCAGGCGCGCCTTCAACGCCGGCACCGTCAAACCCGCCGCGACCGGCAGCACCTTGTCCAGGACGGCGGCTGCGGCGTCGTCGTCGAGGTGCCCGACGCCGTCGACCAGGGCGGTGGCCTTGCGGTGATCGATCACCCCAGATGCGAGCGCCTCATTCACCGCGGGCCACGCCGCCAGTGAGGTCCCGAGGCTGACCTTTGCCTCCGCCACCGACCGGGTCATCACCAGCACCGACGCGACCTCGTCACCCACGAACTCCGACAGCCGCTGCGCGTCCCGGCGGCGGGCGAGCTCGGCGATCATCTCGCCTTGCCGCGCCGCAGCGAGTGAGGTGACGCGTTCCCAGGCGGCGATCGCCTCGATCAACACCGCATCATGCACATCCCCCGGGCACAGACCCTCAAGCAGGTCCACCAACGGCGAGCCCGGCGCCTGCCCCATCAACGCGGCGGCCAACGCGACCTGATCGATCGGACCCGCAATGCACGACCCCGCCGCCGCGGCCTGCGCCAACGCCGCCCCCGCCTCCGCAAACACCCGCCCAAGCAACAGCCCGAACGCCACATCCACCGAGAACGCCGGCGCAATGACACCCGTGGCGGTGGCGCACGCCGATGTGATGCCCGTGGACGTGTCGGCCGCCGAGGTGGCGCCCGCGACCGCCAGCCCGGCCCCCGCCGGGGCCCCCGTTACCTCGTCATCGCTCGGTTCGAACATGTGTACAGACTAGGACGGACCACCCACACGCACCCCACCCCGCAACCCGCCCTGTGCATAGACCCACGCAGGCAACCGGGTCAGCGCTGTTCGCTGTCCGGCGCCACCAGGTCCTGGTAGTCCGGGTGACGCCGGAGATACGCGCTGACGAAGGGGCACAGCGGGACGACCGTGCGGCCGCTCGCGCGGATGAGGTCGAGCGTGCCCCGCACGAGCCTGCCGCCGACGCCCTGCCCCTCGAACGCCGGCTCGACGATCGTGTGGATGACCACGACGACGCCGGGGCCGCCCGCCTGCCCGTCGTACGAGACATACCCGACGACAGCGCCGTCGTCGGCCCGTGCCTCGAACCGGGACTCGCTGGGGTTGTCCACGACGGTGAGGGTGTCCATGCGGCGATCCTGCCCGACGCCGGACGGGTACCGCATCTTCAGGAGCCGACGTCACATCCCGATGAGAAGATGTCCCGGTGCTCCGCCCCTATCGCGACATCCTGACCACCCCCGGGGCACTGGCCTTCTCCGCGGCCGGGGTGCTCGCCCGGCTGCCGATCTCGATGGTGGGGATCGGCATCGTGCTCATGATCACCGCCGAGTACGGCTCGTACGGGCTCGCCGGCCGGGTCTCGGCGGTCTACGTGGTCGCGAGCGCCGTCTGCGGCCCCCAGCTGGCCCGCTTCGTCGACGCCCACGGCCAGGCGCGCATCATGCGCCCGGCGACCGTCCTCGCGATCGGCGGGCTCGCCGCCCTCATCGCGGTCGCCGAGATGGGGTCGCACGCCGGCTGGCTCTACCTCACGGCCGCGGTCGCGGGCGCCCCGTCGGGGTCGTTCGGATCGCTCGTCCGGGCCCGCTGGTCCCACGTGCTCACGGACCCGCGCCGGCTGCACACCGCGTACTCGCTCGAGTCCGCACTCGACGAGGTGGTGTTCGTCGTCGGCCCCGTGGCCGCCACCGTGCTCGCCACCACCGTCGCGCCCGCCGCCGGCCTGGTCGTGCCGATCTTCGCGCTGCTCGTCGGCGGCTTCCTGTTTCTCTCGCTGCGGGGTACCGAGCCGGCGCCGCAGGCCCCGCCCCTGGATGCCGCGGGCAGGCGCGCCCACCAGGGCAGCGTGATGCGCGTGGCGGGCATGCGGGTGCTCGCGGCCGTATTCGTCGCGATGGGGGCGATCTTCGGCGCGACCGACGTCGCGACCGTGGCGTTCGCCCAGGAGCACGGCTCGAAGGGGTCCGCGGGGTTCGTGCTGGCGGCCTTCGCGTTCGGCTCGATGCTCTCCGGGCTGGGGTACGGCGCCCGGAGCTGGGCCGCGCCGCTTTGGAAGCGGTTCGCGATCGGCGTCGTCGCGCTCGCCGCCGGCGTCAGCCTCTTCTTCCTCGCCACCAGCCTGCCCGCGCTCGCCGTCGTCATGTTCGTCACCGGCTTCGCGATCGCGCCGACGCTGATCAACGGCAACGGCCTCGTCCAGTACTGCGTGCCCGACGGCCGGCTGACCGAGGGCCTGACCTGGGTCAGCACCTCGCTCGGGATCGGCGTCTCGGTCGGGTCGTCGATCGCGGGCATGCTGATCGACGACCGGGGCGCCCGCGGCGGATTCGTCGTCGTCGCGGTCGCAGCGGGGTTCGCCGTGGTCGCGACGCTCGCGTCGCTCCGCGCGCTCCGGGCGGGCAGCCCGAGCCGGCTCCCCTAGACCGACGACGCCTGCCCGTCCAGCGCGGCGTGCCCGTCCAACGCATGCCCGTTCAGCGCGCGCTTGTCCAACGACTGCCCGTCCAGCGCAGCGCCCGCGAGCGAGAGGTCGGTCAGCAGCTCGCGCATCGCGAGCTCCGCGCCCCGCGAGTCGCCGAGCTGCACGGCGCGCGCCACACCCTCGTGGGAGCCGAGGGCGGTCGAACCCGACTCCGTGGCGCCCGGCTCGGCCGGGGTGTACCCGCTGAGCACCTCCGCGACGACGCCCGTCATCGCCGCGAACATCTCATTGCGGCTCGCCCGGAGCAGCGTCGTGTGGAACTCGATGTCGAGGTCGAGGCCGTCCGCGCCCGCGTCGGCAGCCACCCGCAGGCTCGCCGCGAGGGCCACCAGCCGGGCGCGCTCGACCGTGCTGGCATACCGCGCGGCCTGCGCCGCCGCAAGGGGCTCGACGGCGGCGCGCAGCTCGACCAACGAGCGCAGCTGCGCCTCGCGGCCCGGCCCGGCCAGCCGCCACCGGATCACCCGGCGGTCGAGCACCGCCCACTCGTCGCTCGGCAGCACGACGATGCCGACCCGTCGGCTCGACTGCACCAGCTGGAGCTGCTCGAGCAGCCGCATGCATTCACGCGCGACGGTGCGGGAGATCCCGAACCTCTTCTGGATCCGCTCAAGCGTGAGCACCGTGCCCGCCGGCTTGATACCCGCCGTGATCTCCGTGCCCAGCACGTCGAGCACTGACCTGTGCAGCGCCTCCGCCATCGCACCTCCTCGCCCCGGCCGACACCTGTGTCCGGGACGGGGCTGCTGTGGCGCGCGAGGGTGACCGCTTCCAGATCTCTCGCAATTCGCTGCCTCGAATGTACCGTGCCCTTTGTCGGTGCCAAAACCGAATCAGGCAGAGTCGGAAGACTTGTCCTTCACCGCGTCGACGACCGACTTGACCGCGACGGTCACTTTGTCCTTCAGCGCCGCACCCTCGGTCTTCGCGAGATCACTCGCCTTGGCCTCCAGATCGTTGACCTGCGACTGGACCCGCGGGTCCTGCCAGACGCTGCGCGACCAGCCCTGAATCGCCTCGAACTGCTGGCGCCCGGCCCGGGTGCCGAGCACATAACCGATACCGGCGCCGGCGATAAATGCAAGCTTCGCTTTCATTGCATGTCCCCTCGTCGGATGCGCGGGTCGCCCCGCACGAGTTCTGAGCGTAGGCCGCCTGGGGCCCGCCCGCTGGTCGGGAGGCTCAGCCGTTCTCGGCGCGACCGCGGCGCCAGTAGCCCATGAACGCCACGGCCGATCGGTCGACGCCGCGCTCGGTCACGAGGTGCCGGCGCAGGGCCTTGATCACGGCCGCCTCCCCCGCGAGCCAGATGTACAGGTCGAGGCACGCGGCGAGCGGGCGGCCGACGCCGTCGACCGGGACCTCCCAGAGCAGCTCCGTGTCGACGTCGATCTCGCGCAGCGGGTGGGCCGCGGTGCACGATCCGCTGCACGTGCGGCCGGCGCTGCCCGCGATCAGTCGATCGGCGGCGGCCTGGACCGCGGGCTGGAGCAGCTCGCCGTGCGCGGCGCCGTCGCGGCCGAGCCAGCGCACGACGACGCCGGCCGGCGCGGCGAGCGTCATCGCGTCGCCGCTCGCGGGCACCTCGAGCAGCACCTCGCCGCTGGCGTCGGCGGGCAGGCGTTCGAGGATCGCGGCGATCGCGGGGACGGCCGTCTCGTCACCGGCGAGCAGCACACAGCCGGTGCGGGTCGGCGGGACGAAGTCGATGCCGCCGTGCACGCCGTCGTGGTCGGCGTTCGGCCCGAGCACGGTCAACCGATCTCCCGGGCGCGCCGCCGCCAACCAGCGCGAGGCCGGCCCGCCGTCGCCGTGCAGCACCATGTCGACGTCGAGCTCGCGCGCCGCGGGGCGCACCTCGCGGACCGTGTACGTCCGGATCGGGGGACGCTCGGCATCGGGCAGCGCGCGCCACTGCTGATACCAGTCGGCGCCGCGGGGCAGGTCGGGCAGGCGGCCGTCGGCGAGCGGGAAGAAAAGCTTGATGCGCTGATCGAAGCCGTTGTCGGCGAACCGGTCGAGCTGGTCGCCCGTGAAGGTCACACGCACGAACGTCGGGCCGAGCCGCACGGTCCGGGCGACGCGCACGTCGAACACGGCGAACGGCTGGGTGGCGACGGCGCGCTCAGCGGTCTGGGTCACGGAGCTATCGTGACATGCGCAGGGCAGGCTTACCTAACTTCTCGCGGGATCGCTCCGGTGGACGGCCGGCCCGGCGTGGGCCAGGCTGGATGCGAACGGGTGGCCGAGCGGGCCCACGGGCCCCCCGGACGAGCTGGGGGCAACGGTGGCGACTGGGAACGGGGCGGGCGATGGCACCGCCGGCGCGGCGGGACCTGACAGCGAGCCCGGCACCGAGCTGAAGCGGACGATCGGCCGGCGGGTGCTCCTGGTGTTCGTGGTCGGCGACATCCTCGGGGCCGGCATCTACGCGCTGACCGGCAAGGTCGCCGGTGAGGTCGGCGGCGCCATCTGGCTCCCGTTCGTGCTGGCGTTCGCGCTGGCGGCGCTCACCGCGACCGCTTATGCGGAGCTCGTGGGCAAGTTCCCGCAGGCGGCCGGCGCCGCGCTCTACGCGAACCGCGCGTTCCACCGCCCCTTCGTGACGTTCATGGTGGCGTTCGCCGTCATGATGTCCGGCATCACGTCCGCGAGCGCGGCGGCGCGTGCCTTCGGCGGCGACTACCTCACGGAGTTCGTGAGCGTCCCGACACTGCTCGCTGCGTACGCGTTCCTGGCGCTGGTCACGGCCGTCAATCTCGTGGGGATCAGCGAATCGATCAAGGTCAACCTGGTGCTGACCGCGATCGAGACGAGCGGCCTGCTTGTGATCATCGCGATCGGCGCGTGGTCGCTCGCGACGGGCGCGGGCGAGCCGGCGCGCGCGCTCGAGCTCGACCCCGAGGCCGGCTGGGTCGGGGTGCTCGGCGGCACCGCGCTGGCGTTCTACGCGTTGCTCGGGTTCGAGGACTCCGTCAACCTCGCGGAGGAGTGCCAGCAGCCGCGGCGGGACTTCCCGCGCGCGCTGTTCGCCGGCATCGGCATCGCGGCAGCGATCTACCTCGCGGTCGCGTTCACCTCGTCGATGCTCGTCGAGACCGACGTGCTCGAGGCCTCGACCGGCCCGCTCCTGGAGGTGGTCAAGGTCGCCGGGGTCGCGTTCCCGCCCGCGCTGTTCGCGCTCATCGCTCTGCTCGCGGTCTCGAACACCGCGCTTATCAACATGATCATGGCGTCCCGCCTCGTCTACGGGATGGCGCAGGAGGGCATCGTCCCGAAGGTGCTCGGTCGAGTGCACCGCGGCCGCCAGACGCCGTTCGTCGCGATCGCCTTCACCGTCGCGATCGCGTTCACCCTCATCACGACTGGCGACCTGAGCGGGTTGGCGGACACGACCGTCCTGCTCCTGCTGCTCGTGTTCGCCTGCGTGAACGTCTCGGTGCTGGTGCTTCGCCGCGCCCCGGCCGACCCGGAGAACCCCGCCCCCGCGTTCCGCGCGCCGACGTGGGCGCCCGCGCTCGGCGCGACCGCGTCCCTGGTGCTCGCGAGCCCCCTCACCGGGCGCGACGGCGCCGTGTACCTGCGCGCCGCGATCCTGCTCGGCGTCGGCGTCGTGCTCTACCTGCTGAACCGGCTCGCTACGCGACGGGGCCGTGCTGCTTCAGCCGAGGTTGGCGCCGAACACTAGTCCGAGCACGTAGGTGACGGCGGCCGCGCCGTACCCGATCGCGAGCTGGCGCAGCGCCCGCCGCACGGGCGGCCCGCCCGACAGGACGCCGACGGTCGCGCCCGTGATCAGCAGCGCGCCGCCGACCAGGAGCGACGCGACGGCGACAGCAGCCAGGCCCTCCAGCCCGAACAGGTAGGGCAAGACGGGGATGAGCGCGCCCGTCGCGAAAAAGCAGAAGCTCGAGAGCGCGGCCTGGGCGCCGGTGCCGACCGACTCGTGGGCATCGACGGCGGCGTCGCGCCCCGCGCCCTCGCCCGCCCCGGCACCCGATCCCCCGCCGTCGCCGTCGCCGTCGCCGTCGCCCGAGTACGAGCCCTCCCCGGCGCGCCGGAGCACCTCGCGCGCGTGGGCGGCCGCGTCGTCGGCCTCCATCCCGCGGGCGCGGTACACGAGCGCCAGCTCGTTTGCGTCGACGTCGAGGTCGAGCACGGCGCCGTCGGCGTGCAGGGTGGACGAGGACGCCTCGAGCAGCTCGCGCTGCGAGCGCACGGACACGTACTCCCCCGCCGCCATCGACAGCGCGCCCGCGAGCAGGCCCGCCATGCCGGTCAGCAGCACGGTCGAGTGCGACGCCCCGCTCGCGCCGATGCCGAGGATGAGCGCGAGGTTGCTCACGAGCCCGTCGTTCGCACCGAACACGGCGGCCCGGAAGGAGCCGGACATGCGGTTGCGGCCGCGGGTCGCGAGGCCACGGACGACCTCCTCGTGGATCCGCTCGTCGGCGGCCATCGCCGCGGTGGCGTCGCGGTCGGTCGAGTACGTCGACCGGGACTCGGCGCGCTGGGCGAGTGCGAGCACGAAGACGGAGCCGAAGCGCCGGGCAAGCCAGCCGAGCGTGCGGGTGCGAAAGTCCCCCCGCAGCGGCCGGCCGACGTCGTCGCCGAGCAGGTCGAGCCAGTGCGCCTCGTGGCGACCCTCCGCCCGCGCGAGCGCGAGCAGGATCGCGCGCTCCTCGCCGGTACGGCGGCTGGCGAGGTCGCGGTAGACCGCGGCCTCGGCGCGCTCGTCGGCGAGATTCTGGCGCCACCGGCGCAGGTGCTTCGCGCTCGACGCGCGCGTCGGGGTGGGGTCGGTCATGGGCGCCATCCTCCCAGAACGCCGCGGTCGCCCGCGGCGGCGGAGCGGGCCCGCACGCGCTCGCGGAGCACGTAGATCACGACGATGACGGCGACGACGCCGGCCGTCGCCAGGATCTGCGAGCGCGCGGCGCCGTCGGTGAGCATGAGGGCGACGAGGGCGACGAGCAGCACGACCGTCAGCCGGCCGAGGTGCGGGTGCGCCCACATGCGGACCGTGAGCAGGCCCGTCGCCTCGAGCTCGCGGCGAAGGCGCAGCTGCGAGACCGCGATCGCGATCCACATGAAGATGAGCGACGAGCCGGCCGCGTTGAGCAGGAAGCCGAGCAGCTGCTCGGGCAGCAGCCAGTTGAGCAGCACGCTCACCAGGGCGAACGCGACCGAGAGCAGCACCGAGACGACGGGCACGCCCTGCCGGGACACGCGCAGGAGGCCGGCCGGACCGTCGCCGCGGCCGGCGAGGGAGAACGCCATCCGGGACGTCCCGTACAGGTTCGCGTTGAACGCCGACAGCAGCGCGATGACGACGACGACCTCCATGACGGCGGCGAGCCCCGGGATGCTCGCGAGCTCGAGCACGGCGACGAACGGGCCGGCCAGCAGCGCCGGCGAGTCCCACGGGAGCACGAGCACCATGATCGCCACGGAGCCGACGTAGAACGCCATGATGCGCCAGACGACGCTCCGCGCCGCGGCGGCGATGCTGCGCTGCGGATCGGCCGACTCGGCCGCGGCGATCGTCACGATCTCGATCCCGCCGAAGGCGAAGACGACGACGAGCAGTCCCGCCGCGACCTGGCCGAACCCGTTCGGCGCGAACCCGCCGTCGCCGAGCAGGTGCGACAGGCCGACCGGCTCGGTGCCCGGCAGCCATCCGAGCGCGAGAAGCGTCCCGATCACGAGGAAGGCGACGATGACGATCACCTTGAGCGCGGCGAACCAGAACTCGAACTCGCCGAAGCTCCGCACCCCGACGAGGTTGACCGCGGCGAAGAGCGCGACGAGGGCGAGCGCCACGACCCACTGCGGCACGCCGGGCAGCCAGCCGTGCACGATCGACGACGCCCCGGTGATCTCGACGCCGAGCACCATGATGAGCGTGTACCAGTAGACCCAGCCGAGCGTGAAGCCGGCCCAGCGTCCGATGCCGCGCTCGGCGTACGTCGAGAACGACCCGCTGGACGGCAGCGCGGCCGCCATCTCGGCGAGCATGCGCATGACCAGGACCACAAGGACACCGGCGAGCGAGTACGAGACGAGGATCGCGGGGCCTGCCGTCGCGATGCCCGTTCCGGTGCCGAGAAACAGGCCGGCTCCGATCGCCGAACCGAGCCCCATCATCGTCAGGTGACGGACCTTCAGGCCCTTGCCGAGCTGTTCCGGTTCGCTGTCTGACACCTCGAGAGGGTAGGCGCGCGCCAGGCCACCCTGCCGGGACGTCCACGCACAGCGACCTCCCAGTCTCGGCCGGTAGGCTTTCTGGGTCCGCCGTCAGGGGCGTCGCACCGCGTTTCGCACCGATCCCCGACGGCCGCCAACCGATGAAGGGCCTATCTTGCGTCGATCTACTCGTGTCACGGTGGCTGCCTCCGTGGTCTCGCTCCTGCTGTTCGGCTCGCTCGCGGCGTGCTCCGGCGACTCCGACGGCACGGCCTCGCCGAGCGCGTCGAGCGACACCGAGGACGCGGCCGCGTCCGAGGAGCCGACGGCGGCCGACGTCGCAGCGCTCGAGGGCGTCGAGGTCGCGGGCGACGCGGGCGCCGAGCCGACGCTGACGTTCACGCAGCCGCTCACGGTCTCCGTGCCGACGGCGCGGGTCACGAGCGAGGGCACCGGCGCCGATCTCGCCGAGGGCCAGATCCTCACCATGAACTACATCGCGGTCTCCGGCGCCGACGGCTCGACCCAGGGCACAACCTACGGCGCCGCGGCGGACCACATCACGCTCGGGGACGCCTCCCTCATCACCGCGCTGAACACCGTCCTGACGGGCCAGAAGGTCGGCACCCGGATCCTGCTCGCGATCCCCGGCACGGCCGCGACGGCGGATGCCGCCGAGACCCCCACGACCGTCATGGCCGTCGAGGTCTCCGCAGCGAAGGACATCCCCAACCGCGCCGAGGGCGAGGCCGTCGCCCCCGTGGCCGGCCTGCCGACCGTCGCGCTCGGCGACGACGGCGCGCCGACGATCACCGCGGCCACCGGCGAGGCGCCGACCGCGCTCGTCGTGCAGCCGCTCATCAAGGGCGCCGGCGCCGCGGTCACCGCTGGTCAGACCGTGACGTTCCAGTACACCGGCGCACTGTGGGACGGGACGGTGTTCGACTCGTCCTGGGAGAACGGCGCCCCGTTCACGACCTCGATCGGCACCGGGGCGGTCATCCCGGGCTGGGACGAGGGCCTCGTCGGGCAGACGGTCGGCAGCCAGGTGCTGCTCGTCGTCCCGCCGGACAAGGGCTACGGCGAGACCGAGCAGGGCTCCATCCCGGCCAACTCGACGCTCGTGTTCGTGGTGGACATCCTCGACGCAAGCTGATTCGCTGCCGGTGATCCGGCAGGCTTGACCCGGCAGGCTCGGCCGGCAGCACGGAAGGGGTCGCGGTGGTCGACGACGACGAGAGTGGCGCACGGCGCCCGCTCGGGGTCTTCGTCGGCCTCGCGACCCTCGACGTCGTGCACCGCGTCGAGCGCCCGCCGGGCGCGAACGAGAAGGTCACGGCGCTGCGCCAGGACGTCGCGGCGGGTGGCCCGGCGGCCAACGCGGCGGTGACCTTCGCTGCCCTCGGCGGCCGGGCCCGACTGGTCACGGCGCTGGGCACCGACCCGGTCGCCCGCGTGATCCGCGCCGAGCTCGAGGCGCGCGGGGTCGAGGTGGTCGACGTGACGCCGGACGCGACGACGCCGCCCGCCATCTCCGCCGTGGCCGTGACGGACGCGACGGGCGACCGCGCCGTCGTCTCGCGCGACGCCGCCGCGCACGACGTCGCCGGACCCCCCGACCTCGCCCGGCACCTCGCCGGAGCCGACGTCGTGCTGCTCGACGGTCACCACGCGCGCCTGGCCGCGGCGGCCGTCGCGGTCGCCGCGGCCGCACCGGCCGGCGACGCGCCCCTGGTCGTGCTCGACGCCGGGCGTTGGCGCCCGGCCATGGCCCGGCTCCTGCGTGCCGTCGACGTCGCCGTCTGCTCCGCCGACTTCCGCGCGCCCGGGACGACCGACGTCCCCGCGAGCGCGATCGCGCTGCTCGAGGCCGGCGTCGGCAGCGTGGCCACGACGCACGGCGGTGACGCGGTGCAGTGGTGGCGGCCGACGGCGGCCGGCCCGGCCGCGCACGGGTCGATCCCGGTCCCGCGCATCGCGGCCGTCGACACGCTCGGGGCGGGCGACGTGTTCCACGGCGCGTTCGCCTGGTTCGTCATCCAGCGCCCGGTCGACGACGAGGGCGCCGACCTGCGCCGCGCGCTCGACGCCGCCGCCCGCGTGGCGGCGCTGCGCTGCACGATCGCCGGACCGCGGGCCTGGCTCGACGTGCTGACCTCGGGCTCGTTCAGCGCCGGGTTCGCCACCGGGGCCTGAAATCCCCCGAACGACCCGAAACCATTCGCAATCGGACTCCCGTCAAACCGCCCATCGTGGGTGATCTACGGCACACTGGCTCAGGTCTACGGGGCAGGAGGGATCGGCCGCGGCCGCCCGCCTGACCTACTCCATCGAGCCTATGGAGCACAACGCAATGGTCAGAACTCGCAGATCGGTCGCACTCGTGGGCATCGCCGCGCTCGCGGCCGCCCTCGTCAGCACCTCGACCGCGGCCCAGGCCACCCCCGGCGCGGCGGCAGGCGCAGCCGCCGACGCGACCGACACCTCGACCTACGTCGTCCTCGCCGACGACGCCGCCGCCGTCGACGGCGCGATCGCGGCGGTGCAGGCGGCCGGCGGGACGGTCGACCGGGTCAACCGCGCGATCGGGCTCGTCACGGCGGCGTCGTCCGCCGAGTCCTTCGCCGCGACGGTCTCGGCGGAGCCCGCGGTCGCGGGCGTCGCGCGCGACCGGCCGGTCGGCTCGGCGCCGCAGGACGTCGCGGCCAGCCGGGACGCCGTCGAGAAGGAGGGCCGCAACCCCGACGCCGCCGCGCGCAGCTCCGCCCTGCTGCGCACCGACGGCCGCAGCCCGGGTCACGGCCCGGGCAAGGGCCCCGGGAAGGGGCACGGCCCGGTCACCCCCGAGCCGCTCGCCGGGTACCAGTGGGACATGAAGATGATCGGGGCGACCGCCACCGGTTCGTACGTCAAGCAGCCCGGCCGCAAGGATGTCCTGGTCGGGGTGATCGACACGGGCATCGACGGCAGCCACCCTGACATCGCCCCGAACTTCAACAGCGCGCTGAGCCGCAACTTCACCACCGACATCGAGCTCATCGACGGCCCCTGCGCCGAGGAGGCCGACCAGTCCTGCGAGGACGCGGCCGACGTCGACGAGGACGGCCACGGCACGCACGTCGCCGGCACGATCGCCGCGCCGATCAACGGCCTCGGCATGGCCGGCGTCGCGCCGAACGTGTCGCTGGTCAACCTGCGCGCCGGCCAGGACTCGGGCTACTTCTTTCTCGCCGCGACGGTCGACGCGCTGACGTACGCCGGCGACAACGGGATCGACGTCGTCAACATGAGCTTCTACATCGACCCGTGGCTGTTCAACTGCCGCGCGAACCCGGCCGACTCAGCCGCGGAGCAGCTCGAGCAGGCGACCATCATCGACGCGACCCAGCGGGCGCTCGACTACGCGCGGGGCCACGGAGTCACCCTGATCTCGGCGCTCGGCAACGACAACACCGACCTCGGCCTGGCGGTCAAGACGGACGAGAGCAGCCCGGACTTCCCGCCCGGCACCGAGAAGACGCGGACCGTGACCAACGACTGCCTCGACATGCCGACCGAGGCGAACGGGGTCATCTCCGTCTCGTCGGTCGGCCCGAGCGGCAAGAAGTCCGACTTCTCCAACCACGGGCTCGAGCAGAACGACATCTCCGCCCCCGGCGGGTTCTACCGCGACTACGTCGGCACGAACAAGTTCTCCACGCCGGGGAACCTGATCCTCGGGCCGTACCCGAAGGCGCTCGCGATCGCCAACGGCGAGGTCGACCCGGTCACGGGCGAGTCGCTGTCGGACTTCGTGGTCGCCGAGTGCTCGGCGGCGGGCATCGACAGCTGCGCCTACTACCAGCTGATCCAGGGCACCTCCATGGCGGCGCCGCACGCCGTCGGGGTCGCCGCGCTGATCGTCAGCAAGGACGGCAAGCGGGACCGGGTCCACGGCGGCCGCACCATGGACCCCGTCGCGGTGGAGAAGGTCCTCCGGCAGACGGCGACCGACGTCGCCTGCCCCGCGCCCGTGGTCACCTACGCGGCGGAGGGCCGCGACGCGAGCTACGACGCGCCCTGCGTGGGGAACGTGTGGAAGAACTCGATCTACGGCACGGGCATCGTCAACGCGCTGCGGGCCGTCCGCTGACGGCGGTCGAGGCCGCCTGACGCGGCGAGTGGTCCCGACGGGGTAGTGCCGACCAGGCGCTACCCCGTCGGGCGTTCGCGCCCAGTTGCAGCCGCCGGTTCACTAGCATGAGGCGCGAGGACACCTCCGACGAAGGAGACCCGATGATCGCGGCAACGACGCCCAGGATCCGCAACGTGGCCCTCGTGGGCCATAGCGGGAGCGGCAAGACCACGCTCGCCGAGGCGCTGCTGCTGCGCGCCGGCGTGATCACGCGCGCCGGCCGGGTCGAGGACGGATCGACGGTCTGCGACTTCGAGGCGGAGGAGATCAAGCACGCCATCTCGATCTCGCTCGCCGTCGCGCCCTTCGAGTGGACGGCGACCGACGGCGAGACGTACAAGGTCAACCTCATCGACACCCCCGGCTACGCCGACTTCGCGGCCGGGGTCGACGCCGCCCTGTCGGTCGCCGACCTCGCGGTGCTCGTCGTCAGCGCGGTCGACGGCGTCGAGGTGGGCACCGAGGCCGTGTGGGCGCAGTGCGTCGCGGCCGGGCTGCCGCGCATGGTGTTCGTGACCAAGGAGGACAAGGCGCGCGCGGACTTCCGGCGCGTGCTCGAGCAGCTGCGGGTGACCTTCGGGCCGGGCTTCGCGCCGCTCGAGCTGCCGTTGGGCGAGGAGGAGTCGTTCCGCGGGGTCGCGGACGTGCTCTCCGGCCGCGGCTACGCGTACGACGCGGACGGGCACCAGCACAGCGCCGGCATCCCGACGGCGGTCGAGGCGGAGGAGGAACGCCTGCACGCCGAGCTCGCGGAGGAGATCGTCGCGGGCGACGACGAGCAGCTCGAGCGCTACCTGGCCGGCGAGACCCCGAGCGCGGCCGACCTCGAGCGCGCGCTCGCCCACGAGGTGCGCGACGGCCTGGAGTTTCCCGTGCTCGTCGGCTCGGCCGCGACCGGGGTCGGGGTCGACCGGCTGGCGGACTTCATCTGCGAGATCGGGCCGTCGCCGGCCGATCGGGCCACGACCGTCCGGGTCGGCGATGCGGCGATCCCGGTGACCGCTGACCCGGCGGGCGACCCGCTCGCGTACGTGTTCCGCACCGTCGTCGACCCGTTCGTCGGCCAGGTCTGTCTGTTCAAGGTCCTGTCCGGGACGATCCGGGCCGAGGACCACCTGGTCAACACCACGACCCAGGCCGACGAGCGCCTGCACGGCCTGTTCTACCCGCGCGGCAAGGACCACCTGCCGGCCGACGTCGTCGTCGCCGGCGACATCGCGGCGGTCGCCAAGCTCGCCGCGAGCCCGACCGGCTCGGCCCTCGCGCTACGCAGCACCCCCGTGCTCGTCGCCGGCCCGGCGCCGCGCTCGACCCCCTACGGGCTGGCGCTGCGGCCGCTGACCCAGGCCGACGACGACAAGCTGTCGGGCGCGCTGGCGCGCCTGTGCGCCGAGGACCCGTCGCTCGTCGTCGAGCGCACCGCGCAGCCGTCGCAGACCGTGCTGCGCGGCATCGGCGACACGCACGTCGCCGTCGCGCTCGAGCGGCTCGCCCGCAAGTTCGGCGTCAACGTCGAGACCGAGCCGATCGCGATCGGGTTCCGCGAGACGATCGCCGGGCCGGCCGACGTCGAGGGCAAGGTCAAGAAGCAGTCCGGCGGGCACGGTCAGTACGCCGTGACGCAGCTGCGGATCAGCCCGGCCGAGCTCGGCCGGGGCAGCGAGTTCGTGGACTCCGTCGTCGGGGGCGCGATCCCCCGCAACTACATCCCCGCCGTCGAGCGCGGGGTGACCGAGGCGATGGACGCCGGCGGGCTGCACGGCTTCCCAGTCGTCGACGTGCGGGTCGAGGTCTACGACGGCAAGTACCACTCGGTCGACTCCTCCGACATGGCGTTCCGCACCGCGGGGGCGCACGGGCTGCGCGAGGCGCTCCGCACCGCCGGCACGGTCGTGCTCGAGCCGGTCGCGAGCCTCACGGTCACCGTTCCGGTCGGCTTCCAGGGCGACGTGCTCGGCGACCTCTCGGCCCGCCGGGGCCGGATCCTCAGCACGTCGGCGACCGCCGACGGCCGGCAGGTGATCGAGGCGATGGTGCCCGAGGCGGAGCTGACCCGGTACGTGCTCGAGCTGCGCTCCCTCACCGGCGGGCGCGGCGAGTTCGCGGCGACTCCGCACCACTACGCCGCCCTGCCCGCCGCGCTCGTGGCCAAGGTCACCGCGCCGCCCCTCACGACCAGCTAGCCGTCGCGCTGGCGGGTGACCCACAGTCGGCGCCGCGCGGTCTTGCCCATCCGTTGAGACACTGGAGGTCGGCGCCCGCCGCGGCCTCGCACCCGCGGCCCGACGACGCCCGCCCACACCCGCGACCGAAGGACACCAGTGCCGATCACCATTCCCACCGTCACCCTGAACAACGGCGTCGAGATCCCACAGCTCGGGTTCGGCGTCTTCCAGGTCCCCGACGCCGAGACGACCGCCGCGGTCACCACCGCGCTGCAGGTCGGCTACCGCAGCATCGACACGGCCGCCGTGTACGGCAACGAGGCGGGCACCGGCCGCGCGCTCGCCGAGTCCGAGCTCGAACGGTCCGAGCTGTTCATCACGACGAAGCTGTGGAACGCCGAGCAGGGGTATGACACCACCCTGGCCGCGTTCGACGCGAGCCTCGCCAAGCTGGGCCTCGAGTACCTCGACATGTACCTGATCCACTGGCCGTCACCGGCGCGCGACAGCTACCTCGAGACGTGGCGCGCGTTCGAGAAGCTGTACGCCGACGGTCGTGTCCGCGCGATCGGCGTCTCCAACTTCCTGCCCGAGCACCTCCAGCGGATCATCGACGCCGGCGGCACCGTGCCCGCCGTCAACCAGATCGAAGTCCACCCGGCGCTCCAGCAGCGGTCCATCCAGGACTTCAACCACGAGCACGGCATCCGGACGGAGGCCTGGAGCCCGCTCGCGAAGGGGACCGTCCTGGCCGACCCGATCATCACCTCGATCGCGGCCCGCGCCGACCGGACGCCGGCGCAGGTCGTGCTGCGCTGGCACCTGCAGCAGGACCGGATCGTCATCCCGAAGTCGGTCACGCCGGCGCGCATCGCCGAGAACCTCGACGCGATGAGCTTCGAGCTGACCGACGACGAGCTCGCGCGGATCGACTCCCTCGAGTCGGACGGCCGGACGGGCCCCGACCCGGCCACGTTCAACCGCTAGACCCGCTCGACCCCGCTCGACCCCGCTACACCCCGCTCGCGCCAGCCGGCCGACCGCGTCACGCCGCGCGGTCGGCCAGGTCGACGACCACGTCGACCAGCGCGCCGCGACGAAAGACCGTCACCGGCAGGCGCGCGCCGGGCGACGCGCCGAGCATGAGACGCTGCAGGTCCTGCGCCGACGCGACCGGGGTGTCCCCCGACGCGATCACGACGTCGCCGAGGTACAGGCCAGCGGCGGCGGCGGGGCTGCCCCGCACGACCTCCGACACGAGCAGGCCCGTGGTCCGCCCGAGCCGCTCGGCGAGCGCCGGCGGGACGGCGACGCTCACGCCGCCGACGCCGAGCCAGCCCCGGCGCACCCGCCCGGAGGCGACCAGCTCGGCCAGGATCCGGCGGGTCGTCGCGTTCACGGGCACGGCCAGGCCGAGCCCGATCCCCGCGACGGCAGTGTTGACCCCGACGACGCGCGCGCGTGCGTCGCCGAGGGCCCCGCCGCTGTTGCCGGGGTTCAGGGCCGCGTCGGTCTGGATCACGTCGTCGATCGAGTGCGCCCCGCGCGCGGTGCGCACGGGCAGCGACCGGCCAAGAGCGCTGACCACGCCGGCGGTCACCGATCCCGCGAGGCCCAGCGGGTTGCCCACCGCGACGACGAGCTGCCCGACCTGCAACGTGTCGGCGTCGCCGAGCTCGGCCGACGGCGCGATCGCGGTTCCGGTGCGCAGCACGGCGAGGTCCGAGAGCCGGTCGGCGCCGACCACGGCGAACGGCGCCTGCTCGCCGTCAGCCGCCACGACCTCGCCGCCGCGAGCACCCTCGACGACGTGCGCGCTCGTCAGCAGCAGCCCGTCAGTGGTGAAGGCGACGGCGGATCCGGCCCCGCTGCCGCCGCCGGTCCGCACCAGCACCGACAGCACGCTCGGCCGCAGCGCGGCCGCGACGCTCGTCACGATGCGCGAGTACGCATCCATCGCCTCCTCCATAGCGACCACAACGAGCGGGGACGGCCCCGCATGCCCCGAGTTCGCCGTCGGCGGACGGCGTCAGCCGGGCAGGCGGGACTCGTACAGACTGAGCTTGCGCTCGATCGCGTCGAGGTTCTCGCGGACCTCGGCGAGCTGGGCCAGCACCCGGTCCCGGTGCGCCCGGAGCAGCGCGAGCCGGTCCGCCTCGTTCCCGTCGCCGGCGCGCACGAGCGCGGCGTACTCGCGCAGCTCCCGGATCGGCATGCCCGTCGAGCGCAGCCGCGTGAGCATCCGGATCCACCTCAGGTCGGCCGCGGCGTACCGACGGTGGCCCGACGGGGACCGGTCCACGGCGTCGAGCATGAGGCCGTCGCGTTCGTAGTACCGCAGCGTGTGGGCGGTCAGCCCCGACGCGGCCGCGGCGGCGGCGATGGACAGCGGCGGGGTATCGATCGCGACGGACATCCCTGAGCCTCGCTCCCGCAGGGCGCTCGGAGTCAAGCCCCGGCGCTCGATCAGCGCCCGATCGAGCTCATGTCGCCATACCGATCGCCGACGACGGCGCTCGCCGGGATCGCGGCGTCCAGCGCGGCGAGGTCCTCGGCGCTCAGGCGCACGGCGGCCGACGCCGCGTTCTCCTCGAGGTAGGCGATGCGCTTCGTGCCCGGGATCGGGACGACGTCGTCGCCCTGGGCGAGCACCCACGCGAGCGCGAGCTGGCCGGCGGTGATCCCCTTCGCGGCGGCGAGCTCGCGGACCCGCGCGACGAGCGCGAGGTTGGCGTCGAACGCGTCGCCCTGGAACCGCGGGTTGGAGCGCCGGAAGTCGTCCGGGGCGAGCGCACTCGCCGACGTGATCGTGCCGGTGAGGAACCCGCGGCCGAGCGGCGAGTACGGCACGAGGCCGATCCCGAGCTCGCGCAGGACGGGCAGGATCTCGCCCTCGACGTCGCGGCTCCACAGCGAGTACTCGGTCTCGAGCGCGGTGATCGGGGCGGTGGCGTGGGCGCGGCGGATCGTCGCGGCGCCCGCCTCCGACAGGCCGAGGTGGCGCACCTTGCCGGCCGCGACCAGCTCGGCCATCGCCCCCACCGTGTCCTCGATCGGCACGTTCGGGTCGACGCGGTGCTGGTAGTACAGGTCGATGTGGTCGACCCCGAGGCGCTGCAGGCTCGCGTCGGCGGCCCGGCGCACGTACTCGGGCCGGCCGTTGACGCCGCGGCGGGCGCCCGAGGCGGGATCGCGGTCGATCCCGAACTTGGTCGCGAGCACGACCTCGTCGCGCCGGCCCGCGATCGCCTTGCCGACCAGCGTCTCGTTGGTGAACGGCCCATACATGTCCGCGGTGTCGAGGAACGTCACGCCGAGGTCGAGCGCGCGGCGGATCGTCGCGATCGCGTCGGTCTCGGCCGCGGAGCCCGCGGCGCTGGACTGACCGTAGAAGTCCGACATGCCCATGCAGCCGAGGCCGAGGGCGCTGACCTGCAGGGCCGTGCCGTTCGCGGCGCTGCCGAGGGTGCGGGTGGGGGTGCGGGCGTGGATCGAGGTCGTCGTCATGCAGGCGAGCCTGCGCCTTCGAGTGCGCTCGAAGTCAAGGCCGGCTGGGAGCGGCAGCCGAACCGCGCCGGGGCCGCGTCCGGCGGCGACTCAGACCAGGTCCTTGCGCATCCTGATCGAACCCGATCCGGTCGACGTCGGCTCGAAGCCGAGGGACTCGTAGAGCCCGCGGGCGGCCGCGTTGAACTCGAAGACGCGGAGTCCGATCGACCGCGCGCCCTGGTCGCGGGCGTAGGCCAGCCCGCGGAGCAAGGTCGCCCGCCCGAGCCCCTGCCCCCGCCGGCCCGGATCGATCGAGATGTCCCAGACCCACCACGCGGCCCGGTCGTTGCTGGCGTCCGGCCCGATCCACAGGTAGCCCGCGCGCTCGCCGGCGTCGTCGACCACGTCGAACACCACGTGACCGGCCGTCGGCGCGCCCGCGGGGAACCAGCGGGCGTTGCTCTCGTCCGCCGCCTGGAGGGCCTGGGCTCGGGGCTGGCCGGCCGTGACGAGGTCGGCGGCGTACTCGTCCCGGATCCGCAGGAGCCAGCCGGCGAGCCGGTCGGCATCCAGGGGGTGCAGGGTGACGGCCATATAGCCAGCCTGCCACGCGGGCGGGCGGCGACGCGGTGCGGGACCCGGACCGCGCCTAGGCTGAGCACATGGCCACGTACTTCGAGGTTCACCCGCAGGACCCGCAGCCCCGGTCGATCGCGCAGGTCGTCGCGATGCTGCGCGACGACGCGCTGATCGCCTACCCGACGGACTCCGGGTACGCGCTCGGGTGCGTCCTGGACAGCCACACCGGCGCCGATCGCATCCGCGCGATCCGGCAGCTCGACGACAAGCATCACTTCACGCTCGTGTGCGCCGACTTCGCGCAGCTCGGCCACCTGGTGCACCTCGACAACGCCCCGTTCCGGGCGATCAAGGCAAGCACGCCCGGCCCGTACACGTTCATCCTGCCCGCGACGAAGGAGGTGCCCCGCAGGCTCGCGCACCCGAAGAAGAAGACGGTCGGCGTGCGCATCCCGGACAACGCCGTCGTGCGGGCACTGCTGAAGGAGCTCGGCGAGCCGCTCCTGTCAAGCACCCTCCTGCTCCCCGGCGCCGACACCCCGATGACACAGGGCTGGCGGGTCAACGAGGAGCTCGACCACCTGCTCGACGCCGTCATCGACGCGGGCGACACCGGCTCGGAGCCGTCCACGGTGGTCGACTGGTCCGGCGGGATGCCCGAGGTCGTGCGGGTCGGCGCGGGCGACCCCGCCCGGTTCGAGTAGCAGGTCGATCAGGAGGGCGTGGGTGCGGGCGGACGGCTCGGCGAGATCATCTCTAGGCGCCAGCGCTCCCGCGCCGCGCGGCATCGGAACCCACTCGCCGGCGGCGGTCAGGACGTGGCCGTTCGCCACCTCGAGTAGCCGCGCTCGGGCCGGCACGCGGGTGGCTCAGTGCGGGAGGGTGCTCGTCGCCTCGACGAGCGCGTAGCGGTCCCGGCCCCGCTCCTTGGCCGCGTACATCGCCGAGTCGGCGGCGCGGAGCAGGCCGGAGGCGCCCGTCGCCGGGTCCTCGGTCCAGGCGACGCCGACGCTCGCCGTCAGCCGCAGCGTCACCGCGCCCGCGTCGATCGGCTCGATCAGCGCCCGCGCGATCCGCACCGCGACCTCGTCGCCGCGAGCGTTCCCGCCACCGTGGTCGCACAGCACGACGAACTCGTCTCCGCCGAGGCGCGCCACCGTGTCCGCCTGGCGGCACGCGAGCACGAGCCGCCGCGCGACCTCGACGAGCACCTGGTCGCCCACCTCGTGTCCGTACTGGTCATTGACGTCCTTGAAGTGGTCGAGGTCGACGAACAGCAGGGTGAGCCGCTGCGGGGTTCGTTCCAGGTCCGCGAGCGCGACGTGCAGCCGATCCATCAGCAGGTGCCGGTTCGCCAGCCCGGTCAGCGGGTCGTGGTTCGCCTGGTGGACGAGCGACTGCTCGGCACGGCGGATCTCGCTGATGTCACGCGCGGAGGTCAGCACGCCGACGACGTCGCCGGCCGCGTCGCGATTCGCCGACACCGTCGCGTGGAACCAGCCGCGGGCGCCGCTGCCGGCGACCAGCACCGAGAAGGTGAGCTCGGCGGGTTCCCCCTCGGCGAGCACCCGGCGCAGGACAGGCTCCCAGACGGCCAGCTCGTCCTCGGTCATCCCGATCTCGCGGTCGGTGCGGCCGATCAGCTCGTCCATCGGAGCGCCGTGCAGCGCCGTCGCGGCGGGATTGAGGTACCGATACCGCAGCGCGGTGTCATACATGGCGATCGCGTCGGAGGAGCTGTTGAGGACGTCCCGCAGCTGCGCCTCGACCAGCATCAGCCGCGCGTGGGCCGCCGCCGACGCCTGCGCCAGGTCGGCAACCTTCCGCTCGGCGAGCGCCCACCGGGTCACGTCGCGCGAGTAGCCGAACGTCCCGACGATCGTGCCGTCGGGGGCTCGCAGCGGGAACTTGCTGGTCTCGACCAGGGTTCCCTGGACGTTCGCCAACCGGTCGACCTCCCGCTTATCGATCATCGGCTCGCCGGTCGCGATGATGCGCTGCTCGTCCCTGCGGAGCTCGGCCGCGTGCGCCGCGTCGGTCAGGTCGACGTCGGTCAGCCCGATCATCTGCTCCGGCGTCCGCCCGGTCAGCTCGGCGCAGCCGCGGCTGACCCGCACGAACCGGCCATCGAGATCCTTGAAGAAGAACGTGACCTCACCGGAGGCGTCGAGCAGGTTGGCGGCGCAGACCTCGTCCAGGCTCGCAGCCGGCGGGACCGCACCCGCCCGTACCGGCGCGCCGACGGTCGCGACGGCGGCGCCCGGGTCCTGAGCCATGCTCGACCCATCGTCAGGGGCCGGGCCATTGTGAGGTCTGTCACTCACGTCATTATGAGGTCGGTCACTCACGAACCCGGCCGGGCGGTGCCGGCGGGCGAGTGACGTCGCGCTTTCACCCCGCCCGGTCCGTCCGGTTTGTCCGCTCGGTGGCTACAGTCCGTCTATCGCGCGCTCGCGGGATGCGCCGATCGCGGCGCCGGCACCACGCCCGGAGGGGAGGGCCCGTGCTGGACACCAGCCCGCTGCCGCCGCGCAACACCCGACACGACATCGCCCTCGACCGCGAGCGCATGCGCCGCCGTCGCGTGTACCGGGTCGCGGGCGTCGTGATCGCGGTCGAGGTGTACCTCATCGCGATGCCGCTCGCGGGGTACGCGCAGTTCCCGGCGCTGCCCGCGATCGACCCGCTCGTCGTGACGCCCATCGTCTTCTTCGCCGCCCTGCTCGCCCTGCTCGTCGGCTCGCAGGTCATGACGGGTCGCTCGCCGCACGTGACCTATCGGCCCGAGCAGATGGACGTCACCCTCGACGACATCATCGGCATCGACCCGATCCTCGAAGACGTGCGCCGGTCGATCGACCTGTTCCAGACGCACCGCCGGTTCGCCGACCAGATGGGCGGCACGCCGCGCCGCGGCCTGCTGTTCGAGGGTGCGCCCGGCACCGGCAAGACCATGACGGCGAAGGCCATGGCGGCGGAGGCAGGCGTCCCGTTCCTGTTCGTCTCCGCGACGTCCTTCCAGTCCATGTACTACGGCGCGACCGCCAAGAAGATACGCGCGTACTTCGTCGCCCTGCGCAAGGCGGCCCGCGCCGAGGGCGGCGCGATCGGGTTCATCGAGGAGATCGACGCGATCGGGACGCGCCGCGGCGGAGTCCTCGCCGCCGACGGGTGGAGCTCGAGCCGCGGGCCGGGCGGCGCACTGCGGCACGCCGGTCCGCCCGGGGTGATCCGGAACGCCGTCGTCAGCGAGGGCACCGGCGGGGTCGTCAACGAGCTGCTCGTGCAGATGCAGTCGTTCGACGAGCTCGCCGGGTTCGCCCGGGTGCGCAACCGGCTCGTCGCGCAGCTCAACCTGCTGCTGCCGGCGGACCGCCAGCTCGCGCTGAGCAAGCCCGTCCGGGCGCCGATCCTGCTCATCGCCGCGACCAACCGCGCGGACTCGCTGGACCCGGCCCTGCTGCGGCCCGGCCGCTTCGACCGGCTGCTCACGTTCGCGGCGCCGGACGCGCACGGCCGCCGCGCGCTCGTCGACCACTTCCTCGCCCGGCGCTCGCACGACGCCGGGCTCGACGATCCCCAGGCGCGCGGCCGCGTGGCCGCCGCGACGAATGGGTGGACGCCCGTGATGATCGAGCACCTCCTCGACGAGGGGCTGGTCAACGCGCTGCGGCGCGGCGCGGGGCAGATGTCGTTCGAGGACATCGAGCGGGCCCGCATCACCGAGATGGTCGGCATCGGCCAGCCCGTTCGCTACACGGACGCCGAGCAGCGCCTCATCGCGACGCACGAGGCGGGCCACGCCGTCGTCGCCTGGCTCGTGGCGCCCAACCGGACGCTCGAGGTGCTCACGATCGTCAAGCGCGGCTCCGCGCTCGGCCTGCTCGCGCACACCGACTGCGAGGAGGTCTACACGCAGTCGGCGTACGACCTGCGCGCGCTCGTGCAGATCGCGATGGGCGGGCTCGTGGCCGAGGAGCTCTTGGTCGGGCAGACCTCGACCGGCCCCGCGAGCGACCTCGCGGCGGCCACCCGGACCGCGGCGCAGATGGTCGGGGCCGCCGGGATGACCGGGTCGCTCGTGTCGTTCCAGGCTGCGGGCCCCACGCTTGTCGCCGCCGTCCTGAGCGACCCCGCCGGCCGCGCGCAGCTCGAGGGCGTGCTCGACGACGCGCGGGACGCCGTGCTGGGCCTGCTCGCGCGCAACCGGCACCTGGTCGAGGCGCTGCGCGACGCGCTCCTGGATCGGCACGAGCTGATCGGCACGCAGATCACGGACGTGCTCGCGGCGGCGCGCGACGCGCACGCCGTGGCGGCCGGCGGGGTCCCGACCTGACATACCACCGGTATACCCCGCCGGTAGACGCGCGGCGTAGACTTGTCGGCATGTCGGCGACAACCATCAAGATCGACTCGGCAGTGCGGGACCGCCTGACGGCACACGCGCGTAAGCGGGGGGTGAGCACGGGCAGCTTCGTCGAAGAGCTGCTCGAGGCCTGGACGCGCGAGGAGCGCTTCGCGGCGATCCGCGCGGCCATGAGCCAGACCGCACCCGAGCTCGCCGCGTCCTACCAGGAGGACCTGGTCGCACTGGATCACCTGGCGAGCGACGGCCTCCACCCGTGACGGCAGCCGCCCTGACCCGCGGAACCGTGGCATGGGCCGAGCTCGACGGACGCGGGCACGAGCAGGCAGGTCGGCGGCCGGTCCTGATCGTCGCGTCGAACGCCTATCTCGCGACCATCACCTCGCTCGCCGTCGTGTTGCCGCTGACGACGGTCGACCGTGGCTGGCCGAACCACGTGCTGATGCGAGGTCGGCACGGGCTCGACCGGCCGAGCTGGGCCATGACGGAGCAGGTGCGCACCATCTCGCGCGCCCGGATCGTCGGGGCAGCGGGCGTCGTCGACGCGGCGAGCCTGCGCGACGTCGACGTCTACCTGCGGGACTTCCTCGGGCTCTGAGCCGCGCTGCGCGGGGGCATGCGGGGGCGGGCCGGTTCGTGGCGCACACTCGAGGTATGCGACAGACGACGCGATGGGAAGCCAAGGCGGCCGCCGACCCCGAGCACTCGCGCTGGTACGTCGAGCGGTTCCGGCGGATGGCCGCCGGCGGCGCCGACCTCGCCGGCGAGGCGCGGATGATCGACGCGATGATCGGGCGCGGCTCGCGCGTGCTCGACGGCGGCTGCGGCCCGGGCCGCGTGGGGGCCGAGCTCGCCGCGCGCGGGCACACGGTCGTCGGCGTCGACGTCGATCCCGTGCTCATCGAGGCGGCGCAGGCCGACCACCCCGGGTCCCACTGGCTCGTCTTCGACCTGGCGGAGCTGGACCTGCCCGCCCGGGGCGTGCCAGAGCCGTTCGACATCGCCGTCGTCGCCGGGAACGTGCTGACCTTCCTGGCCCCCGGCTCCGAGGTGGAGGTGCTGCGGCGGCTCGGCGTGCACGTCGGCGCGACCGGGCGGGTCGTCGTCGGGTTCGGGGCCGGCCGCGGCTACGAGTTCCCCGTGTTCTTCGCCGACGTCGCGGCCGCGGGCCTGGTGGTCGATGCCACGTTCTCGACGTGGGACCTGCGCCCGTTCGCGCCGACGTCGGACTTCCTGGTCGCAATCCTGAGCCCCGCCGGCTGAGCTGGCCGAAGCGGAGGCGGCCGAAGCGGAGGCGGCCGAGGGCGGAGCTACTCGAGGGCGAACAGCTCCAGGTGGATCGCCTCCGGGGCCACGCCAGCCGCGCGAAGGTCGGCGACGACGGCCCGCGCCCACGGCGCTGGCCCGCAGACGAAGACGTCGTGGTCCGGCAGGTCGGGGATCAACCGGCGGACCGCCTCTGGACCGGGCACGTGGCCGAACTGCGCGGGCAGCCAGCTCGCCCCGATCCGGCTGCGCGAGCCGAGCAGCTCGATGACCCGCAGGCCCGAGGTCGCGGCGAGCTGCTCGACGTCGGCGCGCAGGGCGAGCTCGTCCGCCGAGCGAGCGCGGTACACCAGGGTGGCCGGCAGGCGGTCGCCGGCCGCCTCCTGCAGCAGGGCGAGCAGCGGCGCGATCCCCAGCCCCGCCGCGAACACCACCAGCCGTGGGCGCACCCGCGTGTCGGCGGTGAGCCGACCGTAGGGGCCCTCGATCAGCACCGGGGTGCCGACGGTGATCGACGCGAGCCGCGCGCCGTCGTCGCCGTGCGTGCCGATCGTCACGCGCAGGCCGGCGCTCGTCGGCGCGGCGGAGAGCGACAGCGGGTGGCCGCGGGTCCAGCCCGTGCCCGTCTTGAACCGCCAGACGAAGAACTGCCCGGCGCTGACGCGCAGCGTCGCGACGCGCCGGCCCGTCAGGTACACGGTGACGACGCCGGGCCCCTCGGGCACGACGCGGCTGACCACCAGCCGCTGCCGGCGGGACGCCGCGAGCGGCACGGCGACCCGGTAGACGAGCACGGACGCAAGCGCCGCCGCGTACAGCGCCCACCAGAACGCGGTCGCCCACGGCGAGAAGAGGAAGTCGGTGCCGGTCCAGAGTTGGTGCGGCAGCGCCAGGCCCGCGCCGAGGTACGCGTACAGGTGCAGCAGGTGCCACGACTCGTAGCGCAACCGGCGTCGCGCGGCCCGGATCGAGGTGACGACGATCATGACGAGGCACACGGTGCCGGCGGCCGCGAGCAGCATGCCAGGCGCCGTGGTCACCAGGGACCAGAGCTCCCCCAGCGCCCCGGTCTGGGCGAGCGAGGCGTAGCCGAGCGTGATCAGCAGGATGTGCGCAAGCATCAGGTTGAACGAGGTGAACCCGACCAGGCGGTGCCAGTGCGCCAGCCGATCCTGGCCCAACGCCCGCTCGATCCACGGGACGCGCGCCATCGCGATCACCTGCACCAGCAGCAGGGCCGAGCTCACCAGCCCCGTCAGGCGCCCGGTCGAGGTCAGCGCCGAACCCAGGCCCTGGCCGAGCGCCTGGACGCCGGAGTTCGACACCCACAGCGCGACCACGAACAGCAGGCACGCCCACACGGCGAGCCCCACGGCCCCGCTCCACCACGTACGACGCACTGGACCGTGCAGCGGCCGCGGGGCGGCGGCGAGGGACGGCTGATTCGAGATGACGGCGGCACTCATGCGAGCTCTCCGTTTCGATGGCGTTGCCTGGCCGGGCGCACGGTCGGTGGGCCGCGAACGACGCGCTGCGACCCGAGAACAGAAGGTTCTCGCCTCCTCCTGCCGGATCCCTGGGGACCTCCTGAGAGGTTCCTGTGCCAGGAAAGGCTGGCCTCATGCGCGGACCGCTGACGTCACTCGACTGCCGCGCCCAAGCGCACCCGCCGTCCCGCACCGGCGTGACAGCATCAGCCCCCTCAGCAGCGACAAGGGGGCACCATGAGCGTGCAGGGTCTGGTTGGAATCACGCGGTTCGGCGTCATGCAGACGATCACGCTGATGGTGAACCGGTACGAGATCCGTGCGCTCGGCCCGAACAACGAGCCCGGCGAGCTGCTCGCGTACGCGCAGCAGAAGCGCATGGCGTTCAAGGAGCAGGTCACGTTCTACACGGGCGAGGACCGGCAGACCCCCGTGTTCTCGTTCAAGGCCCGCCAGCGCCTTGACCTCGGCGCGACCTACGACGTCACGGATGCCGCGGGCCTGCCGATCGGCTCGTTCCACAAGGACTTCGGCAAGTCCCTGCTGCGCTCGACGTGGGACCTGAACGCCCCGGGGGTCAGCGCCGTCGGGCAGGAGCGCAACTACGCCATCGCCCTGCTGCGCCGAGTCTGGGAGCTCATCCCGATCATCGGCGAGTTCCCGCTGCCCTTCGTCTTCCACTTCGACTTCACCGACGGCGCCGGCCGCGTGGTCATGACGTCCGAGCGCCGGCACTCGCTGCGCGACAAGTACGTGATCACCGTGCCCGACGGCGCCCTCGACTCGCGCGTCGCCGCCGCGATGGCGGTCGCGCTGGACGCGCTCCAGTCCCGCTGACCCCGCGTGCGGGCGCGCACGTGTGGGCGTTCTGCTCCCTGCGGCTCGGGTGTGGCCAATCGGTCCCCTGATCGGGGCTGGAACCAGCAGATTGCGCACACGAGCGCACTCGAGAGCAGAACGCCCACACTCGCCAGGCGGCGGACGAGGGCTGACGGTGGGCGGGTGGCAACGCACGGGTGTGCCAGGGTGGCGCGATGGACAGAGATCCGCAGACACCCACGGCTGAGCCCGAGCTCGCCGAGCTGACGCGGCTCGTGCGCGAGTTCAGCGCCGAGCGCGACTGGGAGCAGTTCCACGACCCGAAGTCGCTGATCCTCGCGCTCATGGGCGAGGTGGGCGAGCTGGCCGAGCTGTTCCAGTGGATCCCCGCCGACGGCGCGGTCTCGCGGTTCGCGGACCCGGCCCGGCGGCAGCGGGCCGGGGAGGAGATCGCCGACGTGCTCGTGTACCTGCTGCGGCTGGCGGACGTGCTCGGGGTGGACATCGCGGGGGCGACGCGGGCGAAGCTCGCGGACTCGCATCGGCGGTTCGCGGTGGATCAGGTGCTCGGGACGGCGCCGGAGAAGGCGTGACCCGCGCGTCGGCCTGCGCTCCGAGCGCGCACCTCGCCTTGGGCGGCGCGGGCTAGACGATCCCGACCCACAGCCCGTCGCGGGCGCGGGTCATCGCGACGTACAGCTCGCGCCGGCGCAGCTCCCAGCGCTCGCGCTCGGCGCCCTCGGCCGGCACGACGCCGTCCGCGACCCAGTTCTCCTGGACGTCGGCGAGCAGCACCTGCTTGAACTCGAGCCCCTTGGCGCGCTTGATGGTGCCGACCTTGACGGCCGCGCCGCGCGCGCCGTCGTAGTCCGCGAGCGGCTGCACGGCGATCCCGGCCCGGCCGAGCGCGGCGACGGCGCGGCTGACGCCGGTCGTCGTCGCGCACAGGACCCCGACGTCGCCGAGGCCCGTGCCGACGTTCTCGATCACCGATCGCACCCGCTCGACGAGCAGCACCTCACGAGCCCGCCAGCTGACGCAGTGCTCGACGTGCGGCTTCGGCCCGTTCCGCGCGATGCGCCCCGGCACGTCGCCGTACGAGGGCACACCCTCGATGTCGGCGAACTCGTCGCCCGCGACGAGCTTGGCCGCGAACGCCATGATCTGCGCGGTGTTGCGGTAGTTGACGTCCAGCACCACCCCGCGGCCGGCGAGCGAGACCCCCGCCTCGGCGAGCGTGTACCCGCCGGGGTAGATGGCCTGCTGGCCGTCGCCGATGAGGGTGAGCCCGTCGTGCGCGTCCCCGACCAGGCCGTGCAGCAGGCGGATCATCGCGCACGAGAGGTCCTGCGCCTCGTCGACGATGACGGCCGAGTACGGGACGGCCAGGGGCTCGCGCCGGAGCTCGGCCTCGGCGAGCAGGATGAGATCCGCGTAGTCGTGGCAGCCGTGCGCGCGCAGGTCGCGGTCGTACGCGAGGTAGAGCTCCCAGACCGCGGTGCGCAGCTCGAGCGGGAGCCGGTGGCGCCGCCCCGTCCGGGCGAGGTTCGCGTAGTCGTCGAACCTCGTGATCCCGCGCCCCTTGAGGACGTGGGTGATCTCGTCCTCCCAGTACGAGCGGTCGAGGCCGGTCCCGGCCAGCGGCCCGTCACGCCCGACGTCGTTCCACGCGCGCTCCATCGCGTTCGCGGCCTGCACCGGCTCCAGCTGCACGCGCACGCCGCGCTCGCTCAGCAGGCGCCGCGCGAAGCCGTGCACGCTCGCGAACTCGATCTTGTCGACGACGTCGGGCGCCAGCCGCGCAAGCAGCTGGCGGAGCACCTGCGGCAGGGTCCGCACGAACGTCGTCACGAGCACCGTGCCCGGGCGGGACCGCGCGAGATAGGCAGCGCGGTGCAGGCCGACGACGGTCTTGCCGGTGCCCGCCGCGCCCCGGATCCGGGCCGGGCCGTTGAAGCTGCGCCGGACCAGCTTGGCCTGCGCCGGCCGCAGGAACGTCATCCAGTCCTCGATGGGCGCGGCGAGGATCGCCTCGAGCTGCGCCGCGTCGACCTCGTCTCTCGTCAGGAGCGCGTCCGGCTCCACCGCCGCTCGCGGCGACAGCACCGGCTCGGCGACGGCGACGTTCACCGGCGACGGCGGACCCACCTGCGGGAACAGCGTGAGCGCCCGCGCGAGGACGACGTCGATCTGGGCCTGCGTGAGCCGGCGGCCGAACGACGCGATGTGCCGCAGGACGTCGCGCTCGCCGACGACGCGCAACGGCCCGACGCGCTCGTCGACCCCACGGCGGCCCGCGAGGACGACGACGGGCCGCACCTCGCCCGGCGCGAGCCCGACCTCCGCGAAGCCCGCCTCGGCCGTGTACGCGAGGTCCGCGAGCGCCATCAGGTCGTCGGTCACGTCCGCCTGCCCGCGGTACACGCGCTCGCGGTCGATCGTGACGTCGGCCCAGGCCTTGGTGTCCACGATGAAGACCCCGCCGGGGCCGACGACGACGAGGTCGACCTGGGCGGTCCGGCTGCCGGGCCACCCTCGGTCGGGCAGGAGGTGGTGGCCGGCCGCCGCGAGCGCGGCGAGCGCCGTGACGGTGCGCCGCTCGGTGCTGGCGGCGAGGTCGTACCGCGAGGCCGCGTGCCGAGCCCGGGAGGCGGCCAGAGTGTGCGCATCCGCGAGCGCGAGCTGGCGGCGCCCCTCGGCCTCCGCCGAGTCCCCAGCGGACATGTCTGACCTCCTCGTCGGTATGCACGAACGGTAGCGCTCGCGAGGGTGGGTGGCGCAGCTCCGCCCTCGATCCGCCGAGGTTCACCGAATCGGCACTGCCCTGCACATGACCTGCACCGATCCCGCCCGCGGGCGCCGGGTGCGCGGGGTCGGTCCCTGCCTACGGTGGCTCACATGTCCCTCTCAGGAACGCCGCGGCCCCCCTCGTCACCAGCACCGACGCCGAGCGGCGGCCCGGATCGTGCGCCGACGAGCGCGACGGCGCAGCGACCGCCCGGCTCGTCCGTCGGCGTCCTGGCGAGCTTCTGGGATGCGCACCGCGAGCCCGTGGCGCCGCTCGCGCTCGCCGCCTACGCGAGCGTCGGCGTCGTCGGCGCCTGGCTGCTGGTCGGGCACCGGCTCGGGCTGGGCGCGGCGCTCGTCGGGCTGCTTCTGTGGGCGCCGGCGGTGCGGGCTCTGATCCGGCGCCGGGCAGCCGGCGAGCTGGTCACGGCGGCGCTCGCGGTCGCCCTCGTCGCGATGGTGGCCGTGCGCGACGCCGACTGGGTCGTCGGGTTGTGCCTCGCGACGGCGACGGCGATCGGGGCGGTCGCGGCGACGTCGGCGCGGTCGGGTCCGGCGGTCGTGCTCGGGGGCCTGACCAGCCTCGCCGGGCTCGCGCGCGCGGTGCGCTGGCTCGTGCACGGCGCCGGGCGGCTCGCAGGGGCGCGGCGCGCGCAGGTCCTGCTCGCGGTGCGCAGCGTCGGGGTGACGGTCGTGCTGCTCGCGGTGTTCGGGGTGCTCTTCGCGAGCGCGGACAGGGTGTTCGCGAGCTACGTGCCCACGATCGACGTGGACGTGCTGCCCGCCCAGGTGGTCGTCGCCGGCGTCCTCGCGGCCTTGGCCGCCGCGATCGCGCAGCTGGCGGTCGCGCCGCCGGCCTGGTCGGGCGTGACGGTGCCCGCCGGGCGCCCGGCCCGGCTCGGCGAGTGGCTGCTCCCCGTCGCGGCGCTCGACGCGCTGGTGCTGGCGTTCGTCGCCGTCCAGGTCGGCGGGCTGATCGGCGGGCACCGGCACGTGCTGGAGACGGTCGGCCTCTCGTACGCCCAGTACGCCCGGGAGGGGTTCGCGCAGCTCGTGGTCGTCACGGCGCTCACGCTGCTCGTGGTGGCGGTCGCCGCGCGGCACGCGCCCCGGGCGGACGCGCGCGAGCGGCTGGTCACCAGGATCGCGCTCGCGGTGCTGTGCCTCGGGACGCTCGGCGTCGTCGCGTCCGCGCTGCGTCGGATGGGCCTGTACGTCGACGCGTTCGGGCTCACGCGACTCCGGCTGTTCGTCGAGGTCGTCGAGGTGGTGCTCGCCGTCGTGCTGGTGCTCGTGCTCGTCGCCGGGGTGCGGTGGCGGGCGCGCTGGCTGCCCCGGGCCGTCGTGCAGGTCGTCGCGGTGGCGATGCTCGCGCTCGCGCTCGCCAACCCGGATGCGCTGATCGCGCGGCACAACACCACGAACGTGCCCGAGACCGGGCTCGACGTCTTCTACCTGCGCGGTCTCTCGGCCGATGCCGCGCCGACCCTCGACCAGCTGGACGAGCCGATGCGGTCCTGCCTCCTGGCGGGGGGCGGGTACAGGTTCGAGGACGAGGCCGGCGCGGGCGGGGTCGGTGCGGACGGAATCGAGGACGTCGCGCCGGTGCAGGCGCTCGCGGAGTGGAACCTCGGGCGGGAGCGGGCCGAGCGCGTGTACGCCGGCGGCGACGTGGGTGGCGGCAACGTCGGCAGCGGGTGTGACGGGTAGGGCCAACGCGGGCCGCCGAGACGTGTCAGATGCGCTGAGTAGCCTCGCGTCATGTTCCTTCTCGCCGACGGCGCACCCGTCTACAGCGCGAGCGACCTCGCGAGTGCCGCCGCCTGCGAGTTCGCGGTGCTGCGCGGCATGGACGTCCGGCTCGGTCGGATCGAGCGTCCCGACCCGACCCCCGACGCGATGCTCGCCCGCACCGCGCAGCTCGGCGACGCGCACGAGAAGCGCGTCCTCCAGCGGTACCGCGACCAGTACGGCCCGTGGGACCCCCGCGCCGGAACTGGGGTCGTCGAGATCCAGCGGCCCGACCGGGGGCACGCGACGGACCGCGCCGCCCTCGAGGCCAAGCACGCCGAGACCGTCGCGGCCCTGCGCGCGGGGGCCGACGTCGTCTTCCAGGCGGGCTTCTTCGACGGCCGGTTCGGCGGGTGGGCCGACTTCCTCGTCCGCGAGGGCGCCGCCGGGGCGGCGCCGGTCTACGCCGTCTACGACACGAAGCTCGCGCGGCACGCGAAGGTCACCGCGCTCTTGCAACTCGCCGCCTATGCCGACCAGCTGGTCGCGGCGGGCGTGACGCCGGCCGAGCACGTCCACCTCATCCTCGGCGACGCGAGCACGACGAGCCACCGCCTCGTCGACCTCCTCCCCGTGTACCGGGACCGCCGCGCGCGCCTGCAGGCGATGCTCGACACCCACCTCGCCGAGCCCGCACCCGTCGCGTGGGGTGACCCGCGCTACCGCGCCTGCGGCCGCTGCGAGGCCTGCTCGCCCGAGGTCGCCCGCACGCGGGACGTCCTGCTCGTCGCCGGCCTGCGCGGCACGCAGCGCGCGCGCCTGCTCGGCGCGGGGATCCGCACGATCGAGGCGTTCGCCACCAGCGAGGGCGACGTCGACGGCGTCGGCGCGGGGGCCCTCGAGAAGCTGCGCGCACAGGCCCGGCTCCAGGTCCTTCAGGGCGCACGGCCCGCGGGCGAGGTGGCCTTCGACCTGTTCGCGCCCGAGGTCGTCGGCGCCCTGCCGGCGCCGGATCCGGGCGACATCTTCTTCGACTTCGAGGGCGACCCGCTCTGGGCCGAGGACGGCTCGACGGACTGGGGGCTCGAGTACCTCTTCGGAGTCGTCGAGCACCCCCACGAGCCCGGGGGCGAACCCGTGTTCCGCCCCTTCTGGGCCCACGATCGCGCGCAGGAGAAGCAGACTCTCGTCGACTTCCTCGCCTACGTCGACGCGCGCCGGGCCGTGCACCCGAATCTGCACGTCTACCACTACGCCCCGTACGAGCGGACCGCGCTGCTGCGCCTCGCCGGGCGGCACGGCGTCGGCGAGAACCTCGTCGACGACCTGCTGAGGTCCGGCGTCCTGGTCGACCTCTACGCGACCGTCCGCGCGAGCCTGCGCGTCGGGCAGGAGTCGTACTCGATCAAGAAGCTCGAGCCGCTGTACATGCCGAGCGCCCGCGCCGGCGGGGTCACCGACGCGAGCGCGTCGATCGTCGAGTACGCGCAGGCCTGCGACGTCCGCGACGCCGGCGACCTGGATGGCCCGGACGGGTTCGCCGCCCGGCTGCAGCGCATCGCCGACTACAACGCCTACGACTGCCTGTCCACCCTGCGCCTGCGCGACTGGCTGCTGGCCCGCGCGGCCGAGAGCGGCGTCGTCCCCCGGCGCGCCCTGCCCGCCACCGAGGTGCCGCCCACCGACGACGCCGACGCGCCCGAGCACGACGCCCTCGCCGAGGCGCTGCTCGCGTTCGCCGGTGCGGGGCCCGCGAGCGCTCGCACCGCCGACGAGCAGGCCGTCGCGCTGCTCAGCGCCGCGCTCGGGTACCACTGGCGCGAGGACAAGCCCTTCTGGTGGGCGCACTTCGACCGGCTCGCCAGCGATCCTTCCGAGTGGACCGAGGCGCGGGGCACGCTCGTCGTCGACCGCGTCGAGGTGCTCGACGGCTGGGCCGTTCCCGCGGGGACGCGCAAGAACCCGCGACGCCGGCTGCGGCTGACCGGCCGGCTCGAGCCCGGCAGCGACGTGCGCGCCGGCGCCGAGGTCTACGCGCTGTACGAGGCCCCGATCCCCGGCTGCGCGAAGACCTCGGAGAACGGAGTCCGCGGCTGGCTGGCGGGTGCCACAGTGCTGTCCGTGCGGCCCACGGACACCGAGCAGAGCGTGCTCGAGATCGAGGAGAAGCTGCCCCGCGGCGGCACCCCGTTCGAGGCCCTGCCGATGGCGCTCGGTCCCTGCGCGGGGCCGTCCACCGCGACCATCCACGCCGCGATCGAGGAGTTCGCGACCGAGGTACTGGGCAAGCTCGCCGCCGCCCCCGGCGCACCGCGCCTTCCCGACCAGCCGGCGCTCGACCTGATGCGGCGCGTCCCGCCGCGCACCCGTGACGGTCGGCCGCTGCCGGCCGTAGGCACCGGGCCGCGCGCCGCCATCGACGCGATCACCGCCGGGCTGCTCGCCCTCGACGACTCCTACCTCGCGGTGCAGGGTCCGCCCGGGACTGGCAAGACCTACGCCGGCTCGCGGGTGATCGCCGAGCTCGTCGCGCGGGGCTGGCGCATCGGCGTCGTCGCGCAGTCCCATGCCGTCGTGGAGAACATGCTGACCGCGGTCGGTGCGGCCGGCGTGCCGCCCGAACAGATCGGCAAGAAGCTGGCCGCGGGCGCACCCGCGCCGGCCGCACTGCCGGCGGCGCCGTGGCGCCCCCTCAAGGACACCGCCGCCTTCGCCGCGTTCTACGCGACCCAGCCGGGCGGCTTCGTCGTCGGCGGCACGGCCTGGGACTTCACCAACGCCCAGCGGCTGCCCTCGACGAGGCTCGACCTGCTCGTGATCGACGAGGCCGGCCAGTTCTGCCTCGCCAACACCATCGCCGTCAGCGCTGCGGCCCGGAACCTGCTCCTGCTCGGCGACCCGCAGCAGCTGCCCCAGGTCAGCCAGGGTCGGCACCCCGAGCCCGTCGACCGCTCGGCGCTGGGCTGGCTCGCCGACGGTCACGAGACCCTCCCGCCCGGGCTCGGCTACTTCCTCGCCCACACCTGGCGCATGCACCCGGCACTGTGCGCCGCGGTCTCGCGGCTCGCGTACGAGGGCCGGCTCACGAGCATGCCGTCGACGGCGCTGCGCCAGCTCGAGGGGGTGCCGCCGGGCATCACGACGGTGCTCGTCGAGCACGCGGGCAACGCGGTCGCCTCGATCGAGGAGGCGGCGGACGTCGTACGGCAGGTCCGGCAGCTGGTCGGGCGGCGCTGGAGTGACCCTGCGGGTGCGGGTGCGGGCGCGACTGCGGCCGGCGGCGAGGACCGGCTGCTCGAGGCGAGCGACGTCGTCGTCGTCGCGGCCTACAACGCCCAGGTCTGGACCGTGCAGCGCGCCCTCGCCGCTGCGGGCCTCGGCGGTGCCCGGGTCGGCACGGTGGACAAGTTCCAGGGTCAGGAGGCACCGATGGTCATCCTGACGACGGCGGCGTCGTCGGCCGAGGACGTGCCGCGCGGGATGGAGTTCCTGCTCTCGCGCAACCGGCTGAACGTCGCCGTGTCCCGGGGCAAGTGGGGCGCCATCATCGTGCGCTCGCGCGCGCTCACGGACTACCTCCCCACGCAGCCGGGCGGCCTCGAGGAGCTCGGCGCGTTCATCGGGCTGTGCGCGCCATAGCGGCTGCGCGCCACAGCGGCTGCGCGCAATAGCGGCTGAGCCGGGAGCGCGCCCGCCCTTAGCCGGGCGGCGGGGCCGGGGTGACCGCCTGGATGCTCGTCAGGGCGAACGTCCGCTCGTCCTGACGCAGGTGGCACCAGCCGACGAGGTGGCCGGGCTCGAGGCTCAGGCTCGAGACGATCCGCACGGTCAGCCCGCCCGAGGACGACCGGTAGACGATCTTGACCGGTTCCCCGTGAGCCACCGCGTGCGCGAGCTGCCGCACCTCGTCGGCCGACAGCCGCGGGGCGGCCAGCTCGATCCGGCGCTCGAGCACGCTCGCGCGCTCGGCCTGGGGCGGCAGCACCCCGCCCGTCAGTCGCTCGGCCACCTGCGCAGCCGTCTCCTGACCCGGGCCGGCCCCGGGGTCGCCGAGCGACCCGCCGAACCGCGCCGCGCCGTCGTCGATCGCGCCACCGCCGATCGTTCCGTCGTCGATCGCACCGCCGATACCCTCGGTCGCGAACTCGACGATCCACTGCCGCAGCACGTCGTCCGGGTCCTCGTCGCTGAACCCCGCGCCGAGGGCGTCGAACTCGAACTGGTCGAGGCCGGCCGCGAGACCGCTGCTCGGTCCGCCGTCCCGGCCCGGCTCGGCGGCGCCGCCCAGGTCGGCACCGTTGCCGGTGGAGCCGAGCTCCGCGCCGGTGGCCGCGGCGCGCTCCGACGGCTGCCCCGGCCACTCCTCCACGGCCCGCTCGCCCACCGGTTCCGGCGCCGGCGACCGCAGCTGGATCACCCGCTCCCCGTCGCCGGTGAGCTCGAGCGGCAGGTAGCCCGCCGCGCGCAGGCCGGCGATCACCTCTGCCGGCCCCGCCGCGGCCAGCAGCACCGTCGGCGCGATGCGGTGCAGCCCGAGCCTGCGCAGCGCCCGGTGCACGACGATCTCTGCCAGCAGCGCGTCGTCGTCGCTCTGCACCACCGCGCCCGCGGGCCACACCTGCGCATGACCGTGCCGACGCCCGACGTCCGCGATGAGGTAGGTGAGCGCCTGCGGGAGCTCGCCGTCGGCGAGCCGGCGGAGCCGGCGCACGAGGTCGTCCGCCTGGAAGCCGTCGTCGAGCGCCGCGCGCAGGCTCTCCGGCGTCACGCGCCATGTGCTCGCCGCCCCGCGACCCTCGCGGACGGCGACCGCGTCCAGCAGGTCGACGACCGCCGGGTCCGGGCTGCCCGGCACGACCACGGTGAGGTCCGAGCCGAACAGCGCGC
Organism: Pengzhenrongella sicca; assembly: GCF_017569225.1. Classification (GTDB taxonomy): domain Bacteria; phylum Actinomycetota; class Actinomycetes; order Actinomycetales; family Cellulomonadaceae; genus Pengzhenrongella; species Pengzhenrongella sicca. Next base: position 76,615 of record NZ_CP071868.1, on the reverse strand, counting down.
TCGTCTCGACGCCCGGAAGCATGACCGTGAGCGCCTCGACCAGGCCCCACCGGTCGTCGGCCAGGATCGCGGCGCCCGCGTCGCTCAGCCGGCCGTGCGCGATCATCCCCAAGGTCTGTGCCTCGGTCCAACAGGACTGCAGGTCGAGCGCCGCGCCGTCGGCCATCATGATCGGCAGGCGCCACGCGATCTTGTCGGCGAGGGTCTCGATGGCCGTGACCCCGACGCCGTCGTCGAGCTGCGCGAGGTGCGTGAACGTGAGCACGCGGACCGCGCGCGCCTGGTCGGGACCGCCGAGTCGGCCGAGCGCGGGCAGCGACCGGCCGTCGGCGTCGCGGTCGGTCGTCGGCACGTAGTCGAGCCCGAACCACACGGTGAGCAGGTCAGCCGCGCGCTCGGCCGGGCTGCGCCGCCGCCACTCGCCGAAGACCGGGCCGGTCCCGAGCCCGCCGGCGACGTCGCGGTGCAGCAGTCGCAGCCACAGCGCAAGCTCGAGGGTCAGCCGCACGTGGGCCGGGGAGGCCCCGAGCCGCTTGGCGAGCTTGCCGAGCTCGCGCGCGCCGACGCCGCCCGACTTCAGCCCCGCCAGCGGCGAGCGGCCGATGGCCTCGAGGGTGGCCATGGCCGTCGCCAGGAAGTCCGTGATCGCGCCCGCCGAGCTGGAGCGCACGTGCTCGAGCGAGACGGGAGCGGAGGCGACGGCCGGCGGCACCGGGGTGAACGGCGCACGGAAGTCGGCTCCGACGAGCGCGAGGATCGCCTCGGACGGCAGCTCGACGTGACCGGAGTAGCTGGAGTAGGGGGAGAACCCGAGCCCGTTCTCGCGCGCCCACGCGACCGCGGACTGGTGCGCCGAGTACGCCATCGGGTCGTCGAGGTAGTCGAGCGTGCCGTAGCTGACGTCGTCGCCGCCCGGGTCGGCGCGCGCGGCCAGGGCCCGCTGCGCGGTCTCCCGCGACCGGTCGACCAGGACGCGGGCGACCGACGTCGGCGCGTCCCCGAGGAGCATCCGCACGCGTGAGCCGTCCGCGAGGTAGGTCCGGACCGCCTCGACCAGCTCACTGCGCCGCCCAGGCTGCGCGACGCCCCAGCGCTTGAGCACCCGCTTGAGATCGGCGACGGGAATGTCGGCGAGCACCACCTCCGCCGGCCGACCGAAGCCGAGCGGGTAGGGGATCACCTCGTGCACGCCGGGGTTGAGCACGAGGCTGCCGTCGGGGCGCGGCCAGGCGAGCGCGCCCTCGGCGAGCACCCGCAGGCTGCGCTCGACGTGCTCGCGATGGGCGGCCTCGTTGCGCCCGGACGCGCCCGCGTCGCAGAGCGCGGCGACTCGGTCGGTGGTCGCGCCGGCCCCCAGCGCGCAGAGCACCTCGAGCGCCTGCACGGCCGGTGCGGGTAGATCGCCGACGACGGCGGACACCGAGATCCCGTGCACCAGCCGGTCGGCCAGGTCGTCGAGATCGCGGATCGGCGCACCCCAGAGCACGTCAGGGCGAAGGGTCAGCGTCTGCTGCAGTTCGTGGGTGCTGCGCCCGGCAAGCCAGCGGCGCAAGTCGTCGCGAGGTGTCACAGGACCTATCGTGCCCTTTCACCGGGACTGTGACCAGGGTGCGCAGGCGTGACGATGCCGGCGGACAAACCTCGCGAACAGGGACATCCCCAGCCTGTGGACAACGGGTCCGACCCCGGCGCGGGCGGAGCAGCCCGAGGACCAACCTCGCGAACAGGTCTGTCCCCAATCTGTGGATAACCGCCGGTCACACCTGTGCGAGCGGGATCTGCAGGTCGGCGAGCCGCCTCGGGTCGACCGAGCGGTCTCGGGAGATGAGCGCCTCGACATCGTCGACGACGTCCCAGACGTTGACGTTCATGCCAGCAAGCACGCGGCCGCCGCCGAGCCAGAAGGCGATGAACTCGCGCTTGCCGAGGTCCCCCCGCACCACCAGCTCGTCGTAGCCCTCCGGTCCCACGTGCCCGACGTACTCCATCCCGAGGTCGTACTGGTCGGTGAAGAAGTAGGGCTGCCGGTCGAACGCCACCCGCTCGCCGATCATCGACCGCGCCGCGATGACGCCCTGCCGGCGAGCGTTCTCCCAGTGCTCGACGCGCAGGTGTCGCCCGATGCGCGGGTGGTAGGCGCTCGCGACGTCACCGGCGGCGAACACGGCCGGGTCCGGGCTGCGCAGGTACTCGTCGACCCGGATCCCGTCGGACGCATCGAGCCCGGCATCGGCCGCGAGCTGCACCGCGGGGCTGACCCCGATGCCGACGATCACCAGGTCGGCCGGGACGACCGACCCGTCGCCGAGCTCGACGCCGGTGACCGAGCCGCCCCCGTCGGCACCTCCCGCACTGCCCGCCGAATCGCCGCCGCTCGCCACGCGCAGGCCGGTGACCTGCGCCCCGAGCCGCAGGTCCACCCCGTGCTCGCGATGCAGGTCCGCGAACACCCGCGCCAGCTCGGGGCCGAGCACCCGCAGCAGCGGCAGCTCGGCCGCCTCGAGCACGGTGACCTCGAGCCCGGCGGCCCGGGCGGCCGCCGCGGTCTCGAGCCCGATCCAGCCGGCACCGATGACCACCACGCGCGGCGAACCCGCGAACGCCGCGCGAAGGGCCTCGCTGTCGTCGAGCGTGCGCAGGTAGCGCACGCCGTCGGCCGTCGCGCCCGGCACCTCGAGGAGCCGGGGCACCGAGCCTGTCGCCAGCAGCAGCCGGTCATAGGCGATCGTCTCCCCGCCGGCGAGGGTCACCGTGCGGGCGACGCGGTCGAGGGAGGTCGCGGCCACGCCGAGCCGGAGCTCGATGTCGTGGCGGGTGTACCAGTCCGCCGCGTGCACGAACACGTCGTCGCGCGGGGAGGAGCCCTGCAGGTAGCTCTTGGACAGCGGGGGTCGCTCGTACGGAGGGTGCGACTCCGCGCCGACGAGCACGACCCGCCCGTCGAAGCCCTCCTGGCGCAGCGTCTGCGCGGCGATCGCGCCCGCGAGGCTCGCGCCGACGATGACCAAGGTCTGCGTGCTCGCCATCTGGGCAACGTAGGTCGCGGCCGCCGCGGCGGCAACCGGAACGGCCGCCGTGGACGCCGGGACGCCCGCGGTCGGCAGCGCCGTCAGGCCGCGGCGAACGCCGCGAGCCCGAGCTGCACGGACCGGTCGAACAGCAGCTCGCGCTCGGCGGCGGACAGCGCCTCGTCGCGGAAGAGCAGGTCGGAGATCGTGCAGATCGCGAGCGCCTGCCCGCCCTCGGCGTCGGCGACGGCGTACAGCCCCGCCGCCTCCATCTCGACGGCGAGCGTGCCGTGGCTGACCAGGAGGTCGTTCGTGGCCGGCCGGTCGGCATAGAACACGTCGCTCGTGAGCACGGCGCCCGCGTGCACGGCACCCGACCCCGCCCCGGGCGCACGACCCGCCGCGACCGCCGCGGCCGCGAGCGAGAAGCTCGGCGCGTGGCTGTAGTGGATGCCCGGGATGCGGTTCGCGCTGACGGCGGAGTCCGTGTGCGCCGCCGTCACGATCACGACGTCGCCGAGCTCGAGCACCGGCGACATGCCCCCAGCCGTGCCGATCCGGATGATGCGGCGCACGCCGTAGAACCGGTAGAGCTCGGTCGCGTAGATCGAGATCGACGGCACGCCCATCCCGGAGGCCAGCACCGAGACCGGGCGGCCCGCGTACGTGCCGGTGTAGCCGACGATCCCGCGCACCTCGGTGACCAGACGCGCGTCGTCGAGCACGGTCTCGGCGATGTGCCGCGCGCGCCGCGGGTCGCCGGGCATGAGGACGTCGGGGGCGAAGTCGCCGGGTTCGGCGCTCAGGTGCGGGGTAGCCATGGGGGCAGGCTATCGACCGACACGGCGGGCCGACACCCGGTCGGAGTCGCCGTCCGGCCATCCACAGCCCGCCGATCTGGCCGGCCTCGCGCGGTGCGGCCCGTGCCACCGTCGGGCGGGTGACCGCTCGCGCCCGGCCCGCCACCCCGCCCGCCGCCCGGCCCCCGGCCCCCGGCCGGGCGCCCGCGCCCCGCCCGAGCCGGCGCGTCGGGGCGGCGCTCGTGTACGCGGTCTCGGCGGTCGCGGTCGCGGTCGGCGTGGCGCTCGCCGCCCCCGGGCTCGTCGCGGCGCGCTCCGGCGCGCGCTACCCCGTCACTGCCGACGACGTCGCGGCCGGTCGCGCGATGCTCGCCGCGCTACCGGTGAAGGGCCGCGCGCCGCGCACGGGCTACGAGCGCTCCGCGTTCGGCCAGGCCTGGCTGGACGTCGACGGCAACGGCTGCGACACGCGCAACGACATCCTGCGGCGCGACCTCACCGGTGTCGTCCTCAAGGCCGGCACCGGCGGCTGCCTCGTCCTCGCGGGAACGCTCGCCGACCCGTACGGCGGGCAGCCGATCGCGTTCGAGCGCGGGGCCCGCACGAGCAGCCTCGTGCAGATCGACCACGTCGTGCCCCTGTCCGACGCGTGGAGCAAGGGCGCGCAGGGCTGGTCGGCGCAGGTCCGGCAGGAGTTCGGGAACGATCCGGCGAACCTCCTCGCCGTCGACGGCGACCTGAACCAGGCCAAGGGCGGCTCGGACGCGGCGACCTGGCTCCCGCCGCACAGGCCGTTCCGCTGCCGTTACGTGCTGCGCCAGGTGCGGGTCAAGGCGACCTATGGGCTCTGGGTCACGGCGGCGGAGCGCGCCGCCATCGAGCGCGTGCTCGGCCACTGCGACGTCGTGGCGGCGGCGCCCGCCGCGGCTGTGAGTACGACGTCTGTGCCCGTCGCCGTGAGGCGAACCCCGCCGTCGACCACGGCCACGTCGGTGAGTCGGACGCCCGCGGGCAGGCCGTCGATCGGGATGCGCAGGTCGCGTAGCCGGTCGCCGAGCCCGCCAGGAAGGTCGGCGGCGTCGATCGAGAACCCGCCGAGGGTGACGCCGGCGACGTCGACGCGCAGCCCTCCGTCGGCGACCCGCGGCTCGAGCTCCGCCGCGACCTCGAGCCCGAGCAGCGTCGTGCCGGCCGTGAGCCGGGAGCCGTCGACGCCTAACGTGACGTCGACGTCCGCGCGGGCGGCGATCAGGTCCTCGAGGGTCGCGAGCGGCAGGGTCGCGGTCAGGACGGCGTGGTCGACCGTGTACGGCTCGCTCGTCGTGATCCCGGCGGCGACGAGCTCGACGTCGGTGACCGTGATGCCGTCGAAGGACAGGCCGTCGACGCTGGCGGTGACTCCGGTGAGCGACCCGGCGAGCAGCTGGGTGAGGAACGGGAAGCCGTCGATGGCGACCACCGGCTCGCCGTCGACCTCGTCGAACGCGGCCGTCACCTCGCGCACCGCGATGTTCCGCGCGGTCGCGGCGGCGAGCCGGTCGGCAACGACCGCGCCGCCGAGCACGATCACGATCAGCCCCGCGCCCATCACGACTGCGCGGGTGGCCATGGCCGCCATCGTAGGGCCGCCCTGGGGTGGCAATGGCCCGGGGTCGCGCCTAGCCTTTGAGTGAGGAACCTTCATGGGCGAGGACACCCACATGCGCTGGATTCTCCTGGGACTGCTCGCTGCGGGGCTGCTGGCCGCCGCCCTGCTGATCGGGCGCGCCGTCGTGCGGTCCCGGTCCCGGTCCCAGTCCCGGTCCGGGTCGAGTTCCCGGTCGAGTTCCGGGTCGACGAAGCGGTCGCGGTCCCGGTCGACGAAGCAGTCGCGGTCCACGTCGCGCGGGATTCAGGTCCGCCCCGACCCCACGGCCCGCAGCCAGCCGCTCGGCTCGGCCGGGAAGGCGCAGCCGGGGTCGGCGCCCGACCCGTTCGAGGTGCTCCGCGTGCAGATCCGGCTGGGGGCGCTCGCGGAGGAGGTACGGGCTCTCGAGCGCAACGGCGGCCTGTACGCGCGCGGGCATCACCTCAAGGCGACCCAGGCGGCGTACGACGCCCTGCTCATCGAGGCGTGCGTCCTTGCGGGGATCGCGATCGCCGGCGGCGCGCGCGCCACCGTGCCGCAGGACGAGATCGAACGGTTCCGCGAGGAGGTCGAGCTGGCCTCCCGCGGCTGGTCCTGGTAGTGACACCGGGCGCTGTCCACGATCTGGACGCGGGGGAAGAACCGGGGCCTCGGCGGTGGTTCCGATGAGATGCCGCCGTCACCCGTTCCCGCCCCGACCACCCCAACCCGCATTGGCGTCGGCTTCGTCCTGCTGCTCTCCGCGCTGACGGCGATCGGCCCCCTCACCTTCGACACGTACCTCGCGGCGTTCCCGGAGATCGCGCAGGACCTGTCCGCAACGCCCGCGATGGTCCAGTTCACGCTCACCGCCTCGCTCGCCGGTCTCGCCCTCGGGCAGGTGCTGATCGGGTCGCTCTCCGACGCGTACGGCCGCCGCCGGCCGCTGCTCGCGGCGCTCGCGATCTACGTCGCCGTCTCGGCCGCGATGACGACGCTCGACTCGATCGCCTGGCTCACGGCGCTGCGCTTCGTGCAGGGCTTCAGCGCGGCCGCCGGGATGGTGCTCTCGCTCGCGATCGTGCGCGACAAGTACTCCGGAATCCAGGTCTCCAAGGTCATAGCGCGACTCATGCTCGTGGTCGGGGTCGCGCCCATCCTCGCCCCGACCATCGGCGCGCAGCTGCTGCAGTTCGGGTCGTGGCGGATGATCTTCGGCTTCCTCGCGATCGTCGGCGCCGTGCTGCTCGCGCTCGCCAGCGTGACCCTGCGCGAGTCGCTGCCGGTCGAGCGACGGCGCACCGGCGGCACCCGCGCCGCCGTCCGCACGTACCGCGACCTGCTCACCGACCGGCCATTCCTCGGACTCGCGCTGCTGTCGGCGTTCTACATGTCCGCTCTGTTCACCTACGTCGCGGCGTCCACGTTCGTGTTCCAGGACGGCTTCGGGCTCGACGCGCAGCAGTTCGGGTTCGTCTTCGCGGGCGGCGCGGCGGCGATCACGATCGCGAGCCAGTTCTACGGGGCCTTGGTCGGCCGCTTCGAGCCCGAGCAGATCCTCACGGCGGCGATCGCGGCCGGTCTCGTGCTCGCGACGGCGCTGCTCATCGTGGCCCTTGCGGGCGGCGGGCTGGTACCGGTGACGGCGCTCGTGATCGGCGTCCTGGCGACCGCGGGCTTCGTGATGCCGTCGGCGCCCGCGATCGCGCTCGCGGCCAACCCTCACCGGGCGGGGAGCGCGGCGGCCCTGCTCGGCGCGCTCCAGTTCGGGATCGGCGCGCTCGTCGCGCCGCTGACGGGGCTGCTCGGCGGCGACCCCGTGCTCGCGATGTCCGCGGTGATGTTCACGATGGTCGCCCTCAGCGCGGCTCTGCTCCTGGTCGTCTCGCGCTCCTGGCGCCGGGCCGCCGTCGCGGGGGTGGTGGCGGCCGACCGCACCCCAACCGAGCTCACCCCGGCCGACCTCACTGCGGCCAGCCTCACTGCGGCCGACCTCACCCGCTGACGAGCCGCGGCTAGCCCCGGCCGAATCGTCCGGCGCACGGACTTGCCCGTCGTACGGCGTGGGGCCGCTGGGCGGGCGGGGTCCGGTGCGAGGATCGCGCCATGCCCGGCTATGCGGTCCTCGACACCGAGACCACAGGTTTCTCCCCGGCCACCGGCGACCGCGTCCTCGAGGTCGCGGTCGTGCTCCTCGACTCCGCCGGGCGCGTCGAGACCGAGTGGGAGACCCTGCTCAACCCGGGCCGCGGCGTCGGCCCCGTGCACATCCACGGCATCACGCCCGCGATCATCGAGCGGGCGCCGCGGTTCGCCGACATCGCGGGCTACCTCGCCCACCTACTCTCCGGCCGCCTCGTCGTCGGGCACAACGTGGCCTTCGACGCGCGCTTCCTGCACGCCGAGTTCGACGCCGTCGGCATGGACGTGCCGCTCCAGGCGAACCGGTGCCTGTGCACGCAGGCGCTGGCCCGGGACCACCTCCCCGGGCCGCAGCGCACGCTCGCCGCATGCTGCGAGCAGGCCGGCGTCGACCACCTCGACGCGCACTCCGCGCTCGGGGACACGCGCGCGACCGCGGGGCTGCTGCAGTACTTCCTGCGCCACGGCCCGGTCCCGGCGCCGTGGCGGGCCCTGCACGACGCCGCCGCCCGGGCACCCTGGCCCGTCGCCGCACGGTCCACGCCCGCACCGCCGCCGGCCTGGCTGGGCGGCGGGGAGCTCGAGGGCATGCTCGACCTCGCGAGCGTGATGCCGGCGCCCGCGCCCGCGCGCGCGCCGGAGCCCGTGCGCACGCTCACGCGCTAGCCGACGTCAGTCGGGCGGGAGCGGTCAGCCCGCCCGGACCGTCAGCGTGCTCGGGCCCGCGGGGAGCCGCCGGACCTCGATCCGTTCCGCGATCGCCTGCTTGAGCGCCTCGACGTGCGAGACGACGCCGACCACCCGCCCCCCCGTGCGCAGCTTGCCGAGCACGACGAGCACGGCCTCCAGCGTCTCGGGGTCGAGCGACCCGAAGCCCTCATCGACGAACAGGGTCCCGAGCTCGATGCCGCCGGCCTCCGCGGTCACGACGTCGGCCATCCCGAGCGCGAGGCAGAGCGAGACGTAGAAGGTCTCGCCGCCGGACAGCGTGCGCGGGTCGCGCGCGGCGTCCATCCGGTGGTCGATCACCTTCATCGACAGGCCGGTGCGCCGGCTGCGGACGTCCTCCCGCTCGTCGCTGCGGATCAGCTCGAACCGCCCGTCGGACATCGACAGCAGTCGCTCGTTCGCGGCCGCGACGACGTCCTCGAACCGCTTGACCAGCACGTACGTCGCGAGCGTGAGGCGCTTGGCGTTGTCGCCGCCCGACGCCGCGGCGAGGTCGGCCATGCGCGTCACTGGCGCCGCGACCCGGCGCGCGGTCTCGTGCGCCGCGAGCGCCGCCTCGACGGCCGCCCGCGCCGTCACCGCCGACGACGCCGAGCTCGCCGCGAGCGCGGCCGCACGGCCCGCGGCGCCCGCGACCGCCTCCGCGCGGGCATGCGCCTCGCGGGCACGCCCGAGGTCGACCACGACGTCGTCCGCCAGGGCCGCGAGCGCCGGTTCCGCCAGGCCCGCCTCGACCCGCGCGAGTCCGACCTCGTAGGCGGCGAGCGTGCTCTCCAGCTGCGCGAGGTCCGCCGCCGGCAGCAGCGCCGACGACGCCCCCGCCTCGTCGGCGAAGCCCTGGGCCGCGAGGCCGCCCGCCAGCTCGGCGGCGCGCCTGCCCCGGTCGTCCTCGGCCCGGGCCGCGGCCTCGAGCGCCGCGGCGAACCCGTCGCAGGCGCGCACCTGCGCGGAGAGCTCGGCGACGCGCGCCGCGACCGACGGCGAGCTCCCGCGGGCCGCGTCGACCTCGTCCTGGGCGGCCGCGACCTCGGCCCGCAGCGCCCCGATCGAGGCGACCGCCGCGGCGATCGAGGTCGCGAGGGCGTGGCGGCGGTCCTGGAGCTCGCCGCTCGCGACGTCGTGGTCGGCAAGCTGCGCCCGGAGCGTCGCGGCCTCGGTCACGGCAGCCGTCGCGCGGTCGACGTCCGCGACCAGCCCGGCGACGGCGGCCTCGTGCTCGGCGACCGTGCGCTCGCCGGCGAGCTCGCGCTGCCCCGCGGTTCGTTCCGTCAGCGTCGCGACCAGGGCACTCGCTCGCGCCGACACCTTCTCGGCCTCGACACGCTCGCGTTCGGCGGCCTCGACCTGCGCGGCGGACGGATGGTCGGCCTCGAGCGCGGCCCGCGTGGGGTGCTCGAGGCCGCCGCACACCGGGCACGGCGCTCCGTCGGACAGGCCGGCCGCGAGCTCGCCCGCCATGCCCGCGAGCCGGCGCGTGCGCAGCCGTGCCTCGGTCGAGATCGCCGCCGTGACAATCCCGAGCGCGGCCGCCGCGGCGGTGCTCGCCGTTGCGAGCCTGCGGTCGAGGTCGCGCACCGCGACGGCGGCGGCGAGCCCGCCGCGGGCCCCCTCGGCGCGCTGCCGGCGCATCGGCAGGTCGGCGGCCACCTCCTGCGCCGCGTCGACCGCGGCCACGAGCTCGCGGCGCCGCTGCGGCCGGGCCGCGGCGTCGGCGGCGAGCGCCTGCTGCTCGGCCACCGCGGCGGACAACGTCGCCTCGTCCGCCGCGAGCCGCTTGCGCCGGGCCGGCAGGCCGCGCTCGAGCGCCTCGAGCCGATGCAGCGTCGCGACCTGCGCGGCGATCGCGTCGCGCGCCGTCGCGAGCGTGGCGCGATCCAGCCGCGCGAGCGCCGCCGGCACCCGAGACCGCGCGCCCGCGAGCTGCTCCCGGGCGCGTTCGGCCGCACCGTCGGCCAGCCGCGCGGCGGTGAGCACCGACGCCACGACAGCCGCCCGCCGGGCGCGGTCGCGGCGCGCGACGCCGTCGGCGAAGGTCGCGGCGCTGGCGTGGAACTGGGTGCGCTCGGCCCGCAGCTTCTCGCGACGCGCGAGGAGCTCCCCGAGCGCCCGCGTGTCGTCGAGAACGTCGCGCGCGAGCCGCAGCGCCGCCGACGCGCGCGCCTCGGCGTCGCCGGCACGCTCGGCCTCGATCGCCAGGGACTCGACGTGCGCGCTCACGGCCAGCACCAGCTCCGGGGCGGCGACGTCGGCGAGCGCCCTCAGCTGGGCGCCGCTCGCGAGCCCGATCCGCGCACCGCCCACCAGCTCGCTCTCGGGCGTCTCGTCGCCCGAAAGCTCGGGGATGCCCGCCGCACCGACGAAGTGCGCCGCAGCGGTCCCCACGCCGGAGAGCGCCTGGGTGACCGCACGCTGGGCGTCGACGCGCATCGCGCCGAGCTGCTCCTGGACCTTCTCGTAGACGGCGGTGCCGAACACCTTCTGGAGCAGCCCTCGGCGGTGCTCCGGGTCTGCGCGCAGGAAGCTCGCGAACTCACCCTGCGGCAGCACGATCGTCTGGACGAACTGGGCGCGATCCAGTCCGATCGCGCGCTGGATCTCCGGGCCGGCCTCGTCCAGCCGGGCGGAGATCAGCTCGCCCGCGTCGGGGTCGATGCCGCCTCCGGGCCCGGACCGCGCTGCGTCGGGCCCGGCCAGCCGCCAGAGCTTCACGGTCGCCTGCTGTTTCGTCGTGCCGGACCCGCGCTTCTTCGCCCGCTGCCACTCGGGGCTGCGGCGCACCCGGTAGCAGCCCGCGCCCGTCTCGAAGACGAGGTCGACGAACGTCTCCGTCGCGTCGTCGGCGTAACCGGACCGCAGGCGGTCGTCGCTCGCGTCGGCCGAGGCGACCTTGCCGTAGAGCGCGAAGACGATCGCGTCGATGAGCGTGGACTTGCCGGCGCCGGTGGGGCCCTCGAGCAGGTAGAGCCCGGAGGCTCCGAGCTGCTCGAAGTCGATCGTGTACCTGCCCGCGAACGGGCCGAGGGCTTGCAGGGTGAGGGAACGGAGCTGCATCAGGCGCTGCGCTCCAGGGCGACGACGCGCTCGAGCGCCGCGCGCAGCGCGCCGGCCTCCGCGGCGGTCGGCCCGGCCGCCGTGACGTGCCGGACGAACTCGGCGGCGACCTCGAGCGGGTCCCGCGCCGAGGTCACCACCTGGTGCTCGTACCCGCCGCCGGCCGCCGGCGGCCGGTGCTGCACGACGAGTGCGTGCGGGAATCGTGCCCTGACGCGGGCGTACAGGTCCGCCGGCCGGGCGGGGTCGGTCACGAGCACCCGCAGCCAGTCCTCGACGTGGCCGTCGCCCGCAGGCCCGAGCAGCTGCTCGAGCGTCCCGGACACCTCGGCGATCCGCCGCGGCACGGGGGCCGCGATCAGCGCGGGCTCGCCGACGACGCCGCCGGCCCCGATCTCGACCAGCACGCTCGACTTGGCGTGGTGCACCTCCGAGAACGAGTACGCGAGCGGCGAGCCGGAGTATCGCAGCACCGTCCCGGCCGGGCCCGACACCCGCTGCGGCCCGTGCAGGTGCCCGAGCGCGACGTAGTCCGTCCCGGCGAAGATCCCCGCCGGCACGTGGTCGACACCGCCGACGCGGATGTCCCGCTCCGATTCCGACGCCGCACCGCCGAGCACGAACGCGTGCGCGAGCACCACCGACCGCGGGCGAGCGGTGCCGGCGGCCGCCGCGACGGCCGTACGGGCCGCGAGATCGGCGCGCACGCGGTCCATCGCGGCGCGCGTCACGGCCTCGTGCGAGCGGGCGAGCGGTTGTTCCGGGTCGGCGGCGAGCGTGCGGCGGACCACGTCCGGGTCGAGATAGGGCAGGCCGTAGACGAGCACGTCCGGGCCGCCCGCCCGCCCGGCGCCCGGGAGCAGGACCGGCGCCGCGACGTCGGCCACCCGTGTCCGCAGGTGCACGCCCGGGCGCATGAGTCCGGCCGCGAAGCCGAGCCGAATCGCCGAGTCGTGGTTGCCCGAGGTCACGACGACGACGGCGTGCTCGGCGAGGCGGGCGAGGGTCTCCGAGAACAGCGCGACCGCCTCGACCGGAGGGACGGCGCGGTCGTAGACGTCGCCCGCGACGAGGACGGCGTCGACGCCCTCGCTGCGCGTCACGTCGACGAGGTGCTCGAGGTGCGCGGCCTGGTGCTCGAGCAGGTCGACGCCGTGCAGGGTCCGGCCGAGGTGCCAGTCGGAGGTGTGCAAGAGCCGCATGGCTGCGACGGTAGCCCGGACCACCGACACCTCCGCCGAGGCGCTCCGCGCGACGCCCGGATCGGGTCGATTGAGCCCGGAAGCGACCCGCCCGGCCGGCCCGGAGCCCCCGGACCGGGTCGGGCGGCGTCGGGCGGGGCCGAGCGGGGTCGGGCGTGTGGGCGTTCGGCTCTCACGCACGCGAATGTGGTCCTTCGGTCCCCCTCGAGCGATCTGAACCGGCAGATTGCCCACACCGGCCGGTGCGTCAGCAGATTGCCCACACTCGCCGCAAGCGCGCTCGGCGTCGGGTCGACGTCTCGGGGGCCTGGGGGCCCGACTACCTGGGGTCCCGACTTCCCCGGGTCCCGACTTCCCGGGGTCCCGTCGTCCCCAGGCTCAGGCGGGCGGCGCGAGGGCCTCGGTCACGTCCGCGACGGTCGCCCCGAGGACCCGGACGAGCTCCGTGCCGTCGACCGTCGCCGCGACGCCGTGCGCACCCGCGCCGATCGAGACCGGCCGGCCGGTCACGCGCTCGTCGGCGACCACGGGCCAGGCGCGCGCCGCGCCGAACGGGGTGATCGTGCCCCGCGCGTACCCGGTCACCGCCTTGGCGATCGCGGCGTCGGGCATCGACAGGCGCGCGACGCCGAGCAGCTCGCGCAGCTTGGGCCACGAGATCGACCGGTCGCCCGGGACGAGCACGAAGAGGAAGTCGTCATCCGCCCGGCGCACCACGAGCGTCTTCACGATGGCGCTCGGGTCGAGCCCCCGCGCCGCCGCTGCCTCGGCGAGGGACGAGACCGGGCCGTGCGCGGACAGCACGTAGCCGAGCCCCGCGGCGTCGAGCGCCGCCGCAGCGCGCGCCGCACCCTCAGGCGCCGCAGCCCCGGTGCCCGTCCCTTCAGCCGTCATCCCGGCACTCTAGGGCTCGCGCGGCGGCCGGGGTCGGCACTGGCGGCCTACCGTTGTCTCCATGCACCCGCATCGACCCCGCGCCCTCCCCCGGATCCGCCCCCACGAGAGCAGGCCGGGCCGATGACCCACCTCGCCGTCGATGCCTGGGAGGCGCTGCTGCGCGCCCACGTCACCCTCATCAAGGAGTTCGCCGAGGACTTTCGCGGCGAGCGCGTCTCCATGGCCGAGTACGACGTGCTCTACACGCTGACCGGGTTTCCGGGCGGGACGGCGCGGCTCGGCGAGCTCGCGGCGACGGTGCGGCTCAGCCAGCCGGGCCTGAGCCGCCTCATCGAGCGCATGGAGGGCGAGGGGCTCGTCCGGCGCGAACGCGATCCTCTCGACGGTCGGGGCACGCTCGTCGGGCTGACGGCCGACGGCCGTGCGGCCCAGCTCGAGCTCGGCCGCCGGCACAGCCGGTCGATCGTGGCGCGGGTCGGCACGGCGTTGAGCCCGGCCGAGCAGGCGGAGCTCAAGCGGCTGTGCCTCAAGCTGCGCGCCCGGGCGGAGGGTCCTGGTCAGCGTGCGGGCGACGCGCTAGCCTGAAATGCGCGGAATGAGACGCACCGTGGCGCCTCGCTCTCGCTGGCCCGTGCTGTCAGGGGAGTCCGCACCCAAGGGAGCCTGTGATGATCCGATTTCTCCTCGGCTTGGCGGTCTGGCTCGTCTCGGCGGCGGCGGGTCTCCTGGTCGCGACCTACCTGCTCGACGGCATGAACCTCACCACGAGCGGCTTCGTCACCGTGGTCGTCGTGTTCGCCGCGGCGCAGTCGATCCTCGCCCCCTTCGTGGCCATGCTGGCCAAACGGTACGCGCCGCCCGTCCTCGGCGGCATCGGCCTCGTGACGACCGTCGTCGCCCTGCTGATCACGTCCTTCGTGACCGACGGGCTGACGATCGACGGGTTCGACACGTGGGTTTTCGCCTCCCTCATCGTGTGGATCACGACCATGATCGCGACGCTCCTGCTGCCCGTCATCGTGGTCAAGCGCGTGCTCGACAAGCGCACTCCGGGCCGCGAGAACACCGGCCCGGGCACCCCCGCGAGCGCATGACCGGCAGGCGCGCGACCGGCCAGCGCCCGACCCACCGGCGACGGGCCGGCCTCGTCCCGCTGCTCGTGCTCGCCGTGACCCTCGCCGCCGCGGGCTGCTCGGGCGGCGGCGACGCGCTCGACGGCACGTCGTGGACCCTCACCCGGTCGTCGGCCAGCGCGATCGACCCCGCCTCCGTCACGATCACGGCCGAGTTCGCGGACGGCCAGGTCACCGGCTCGTCCGGCGTCAACACCTACGGCGGGGAGTACTCGGCCGACGACGACGGCGGCTTCTCGGTCGGCACGCTCCGGTCCACGCTGATGGCCGGGCCCGAACCGGCGATGGCGGCGGAGTCGGCGTTCACCGACCTGCTCGCCCAGGCGACGGCGTACGACGCGACCGACGACCAGCTCACGCTCGCCGACGCGGACGGCAACGAGGTGCTCACCTTCACCGCGGCGTCCTGACCCGCTGCGTCGTGACCCGCTGCGTCCTGACCCGCGCCGCCTCGACCCGCGCCGCGGCGCGCCCCCGCCCGGCTCGGGGGAGAATGGTCGGACATGGGCGAGCACGAGGTGGGCACGGACGGCGGGGGCCCGACCCCGCACGAGTCGGCGACCGCGTCGACCCCGACCACGCCGACCACCCCGACCCGCGGCCGACGACGTCGCGGCGGGGGTCCGCGCGCCCGCGGCGGGGCGCCGCGGACCACTGACACGAAGGCACGCGGCAGCGACCGCGCCGATCGAGGCGATCGCCGCGACCACGGCGGCGAGCACCGCCCCGAGCAGGTGGACGCGCAGCAGACGGCCCGGGTGGGCCGCAAGGCCCAGGTGCGCCGCGCCGTCGTCGTCCCGCCGATCCACTACCCGCCCGACCTGCCCGTCTCCGCGCGGCGCGACGACATCTCCGCGACGATCCGCGACCACCAGGTCGTGATCGTCTCCGGCGAGACCGGGTCCGGCAAGACGACCCAGCTGCCCAAGATCCTGCTCGAGCTCGGCAGGGGCCGCGCCGGGCAGATCGGGCACACGCAGCCGCGGCGCATCGCCGCGCGGACGGTCGCGGAGCGGATCGCGGAGGAGATCGGCACGCCGCTCGGCGAGATCGTCGGGTACCAGGTCCGGTTCACCGACACCTCGAGCGACGGCACGCTCGTGCGGGTCATGACCGACGGCATCCTGCTCGCTCAGATCCAGCGCGACCCGATGCTGCGCGCCTACGACACCCTGATCATCGACGAGGCGCACGAGCGCTCGCTCAACATCGACTTCATCCTCGGGTACCTCACGCGCCTGCTGCCGCAGCGCCCGGACCTCAAGGTCGTCATCACCTCCGCGACGATCGACTCCGCGCGGTTCGCCGAGCACTTCGCCTCCGCCGACGGCGCGCCCGCGCCGGTCGTGGAGGTCACCGGCCGCACCTACCCGGTCGAGATCCGGTACCGCCCGCTCACGCCCGATCCGCCCGAGGCCGGCGCGGGGGCCCCCGCCGCGCGCGCGCCCAAGCAGGACGAGCGCGACCCGCTCACGGCCGTCTGCGAGGCGGTCGATGAGCTGTGCGCCGAGGGCCCGGGCGACATCCTCGTGTTCTTCTCGGGCGAGCGCGAGATCCGCGACGCCGAGGACGCGCTCGTGGGCCACCTCGGCCCGCGGGTCGCCGACCAGCGCCGCTCGGACTCCGTCGAGATCATCCCGCTGTACTCGCGCCTGTCGTCCGCCGAGCAGCACAAGGTGTTCGAGCGGCACAGTACGCGCCGCGTCGTGCTCGCCACGAACGTCGCCGAGACGTCGCTGACGGTGCCGGGCATCCGGTACGTCGTCGACCCGGGCACCGCGCGGATCTCGCGGTTCTCGAAGGCGACCAAGGTCCAGCGGCTGCCGATCGAGCCGATCTCCCAGGCGAGCGCGAACCAGCGCGCGGGCCGGTGCGGGCGCGTCGCGGACGGCATCGCGATCCGGCTGTACTCCGAGGCCGACTTCGAGTCCCGGCCCGAGTTCACCGAGCCCGAGATCCTGCGCACGTCGCTGGCCGCGGTCATCCTGCAGATGGTCGCGGTCGGGGTCGCCTCCACGCCCGACGACGTCGCGAAGTTCCCGTTCGTCGAGCCGCCCGACACGCGCTCGATCCGGGACGGGGTCCAGCTGCTCACCGAGCTCGGCGCGCTCGAGGGCGTCGCGAACGGCCCCGGCGCGCGGCTGACCGAGGTCGGCCGGGCGCTCGCGCAGCTGCCGATGGACCCGCGGCTGGGCCGGATGATCGTCGAGGGCGGGCGCCGCGGCGTCGCGCGCGAGGTCATCATCATCGCCGCCGCGCTGTCCATCCAGGACCCGCGCGAGCGCCCGCTCGAGCAGCGCCAGCAGGCCGACCAGTTGCACGCGCGGTTCGCCGACCCGACCTCCGACTTCCTCACGTACCTGAACCTGTGGGAGCACGTGAAGGACTCTCAGCGCGAGCTCTCCAGCTCGGCGTTCCGCCGGATGTGCCGCAACGAGCACCTCAACTACATGCGCCTACGCGAGTGGCAGGACGTCGTGACGCAGCTGCGCCAGATGGCCAAGCCGCTCGGCATCCGGGTCGAGCCGCCCGCGCCGCGGAGCGCGCCCGACGCGGCCATCCCCGCCGCGACGTCGTCGGGACCGACCGGCGCGACGTCGTCGGCCCCCGCCGCGCCCCGGCGCCGCACCGCCCCGGGCGCCGCGCAGACCCAGCTCGCGAGCGACACCGGGCCTGACCCGACGGCGCTGCGGCTCGACTGGGACGGCGACCGCATCCACGTCTCGCTGCTGTCCGGCCTGCTCTCGCAGCTCGGCATGCAGGAGGTGACCGAGGTGCGCGCCGCCGCGGCCCACCCCCAGCGCAAGCCCCCGGCGTCGGCCCGCAAGGGCGGGCGCAACGAGTACCTGGGGGCGCGCGGCGCGCGGTTCGCGATCTTCCCCGGCTCGCCGCTGTCCCGCAAACCCCCGGCCTGGATCATGGTCGGCGAGCTCGTGGAGACCTCGCGGCTGTGGGGGCGCGACGCCGCCCGGATCCAGCCCGAGTGGGCGGAGGACCTCGCCGCGCACCTGGTCAAGCGCACGTACTCCGACCCGGCGTGGTCCACGAAGCAGGGCGCCGCGATGGCGTCCGAGAAGGTGCTGCTCTACGGCGTCCCGATCGTCGCCCAGCGCCGCGTGCTGTACGCGAAGGTCGACCCCGAGCACGCGCGCGAGCTGTTCATCCGGCACGCGCTCGTCGACGGCGAGTGGACCACGCACCACGCGTTCTTCCACGACAACCGCGCGCTGCTGGCCGAGGCCGAGAGCCTCGAGCACCGCGCGCGCCGCCGCGACCTCGTGGTCGACGACGACGCGCTCTACGCCTTCTACGACGAGCGCGTGCCGGCCGACGTCGTCTCCGCGCGGCACTTCGACACGTGGTGGAGGACGGCGCAGCGCACCGAGCCCGACCTGCTCGACTTCACGCTCGCGATGCTCGTGCCCGACACCGAGCTCGGGGCGGTCAGCGAGACCGACTTCCCGGACGTCTGGCCGCAGGGCGACCTCGAGCTGCCGCTGACGTACCAGTTCGAGCCGGGCACCGACGCCGACGGCGTGACCGTGCACCTCCCGGTCGTGGTGCTGAACCGCGTGCGCCCCGAGGGCTTCGACCAGATGGTCCCCGGCGTCCGCGAGGAGCTCGTTGTCGCACTCATCCGCTCGCTCGCGAAGCCCGTGCGCGTGCAGCTGGTGCCGGCGCCCGACGTCGCGCGCGACGTCGTCGGCTGGATCGACGCGAACCTGCCGTCGTGGCTCGACACGGTGCGGGCGGGCGACATGGCGGGGTCCATGCACGACGCCGTGGCCGCGGCGGTTCGCGAGCTGCGCGGGGTCGAGATCCCCGCCGACGCGTGGGACGACGAGCGGCTCCCCGCGCACCTGCGCATGACGTTCCGGGTCGAGGAGGAGCGCGGCAGCGCGTCCGTCGTCGTCGACGAGGGCAAGGACCTGGTCGTGCTCCAGCGCCGGCTCGCCGCGCACACCCAGGACGCCGTCCGGGTCGCGGTGCGCTCGGCGGTGCGCGACGCCGTGCGGGAGTCGGCACGGGAGTCGGCGCGGGCCGCGACGGCGGCCGGCCCGACCACGGCCGGCGGTCGTGCGGCACCGGTCGGTACGACTGCCGGCGGTGGTCCCCGGCCCAGCGCTCCCGCCCGGCCGGCCCCCGGATCGGGCGCCGGCGCCGGTAGCGCCGGCAACCCCGAGACCTCCGCTGCGCCCGCGATCGCGGAGCGCACCGCACTGACCACCTGGCCGACCGGCCTCGACGGCGGGCGCATCCCCGACCTGGTCGAGACGCCCGTCGCCGGCGGACTCACCGTGCGCGGGTACCCGGCGCTCGTCGAGGAGCGCGGCCCTGCCCGCGAGCTCCAGGTCTCGCTGCGGGTCCTGGCCGACCCGGCCCGGCAGGCCGCGGCGCACGCGCGCGGGCTGCGCAGACTGCTGCTCCTGGAGACCGGGCTCGCGACGGCGCGCATCACGTCGCGTTGGTCCGGGACGCAGGCGCTCACGCTCGCCGCGAGCCCCTACCGCAGCACCCCGGCGCTCGTCGCCGACGTGCAGCTCGCCACCGTCGGCTCGCTGCTCGACGCCGCGGCGCCCACGGCCGGGGTGCGCGACCTGGTCACGTACACACGGGTCCGGGACCAGGCGCGTGGCGAGCTCGAGGACGCCGTCCACCGCACGGTCGCCGACGTCGTGACCGTGCTCACGGCGGCGCGCGAGCTCGACGGCGCCGTCCGGGCGGCCACCAGCCTCGCCCTGCTGAACACGTTGCAAGACATCCGCGAGCAGTCGGCGGCGCTCGTGCACGACGGCTTCGTCGCCGAGGCGGGTGCGGCGCGCCTTCCTCATCTCGCGCGGTACCTCCGCGCGGCGCGGCACCGCCTCACCAAGGCCGCCCAGGACCCGAACCGGGACGCCGAGATCGGCTGGCGGATCCGTGACCTCGAGGACGCCTATGCGCAGGCGCGCCAGCGCGCGGCGAGCGCCGCTCCTGACCCGGTCCGGGACGCGGCCCTCGCGGAGGTCCGCTGGATGCTCGAGGAGCTGCGCGTCAGCCTGTTCGCCCAGCAGCTCGGCACCCCGACGCCGATCTCGGAGAAGCGGATCCGCGCGATCCTGACCTGAGCGGCGCGGCGCCGCCGGCCGGGCTGGGGTGGGCGGCGCGAGTGTGGGCGTTCCGCTCAGACCCCGGCGCGTGTGGGCGATCTGCCGGTTCGGAGCCGATTCAGCCAGCAGAAGTCCCACACTCGGGCGCGATCGAGCCGAACGCCCACACTCGTCGTCGTCCACAAGCGGCGACGCCAACGCTCGGCGTCGTCCACAGGCTTTGACCCGGTGTTCGCCGGGTGTGGGCGCGACAGGAAACACTGGGCCCCATGACAACTCCCGGCGCCCGCTGCTTCGGTGATGGCGACCCGCTCTACGCCGAGTACCACGACACCGAGTGGGGGGTCCCGGTGCGCGGCGAGCACGAGCTCTTCGAGCGCGTGAGCCTCGAGGCCTTCCAGTCCGGACTGTCGTGGCTGACGATCCTGCGCAAGCGCCCGGCCTTTCGCGCCGCGTTCGCCGACTTCGACCCGAGGGTCGTCGCGCGCTTCGGCGACGAGGACACCGCGCGGCTGCTGGCCGACGCCTCGATCGTGCGCAACCGGCTGAAGATCGCGGCGACGATCGCGAACGCGCGCGCGATCCTCGGGCTGTGGGACAGCGGCCGGACGCTCTCGGAGCTCGTCTGGTCCCACGCCCCGAGCGCCGACGTCGCGCGGCCCCGCCCGCAGTCGTGGGAGGGCGTGCCCGGGCTCACGCCCGAGTCGACGGCGCTCGCACGCGAGCTCAAGGCCAACGGGTTCCGGTTCGTCGGCCCGACGACGGCGTACGCGTCGATGCAGGCGTGCGGCCTGGTGGACGACCACCTCGCGAGCTGCCCGGTCGTCCTGGCGCGGGCGGGCCGGTCCTGATCGCGCCGCGCGCCTGCGTCCCCCGCTGCGGCAGCGTCGCGAGCGCCACCGTCCCACGATGCGGCGCGGGGGTATCGCGGTCCTCTGCGCCGGTCTATGCTCTCGACACCATCCAGAGCGGCTGAGAGACCTGGCTCGATGATGCCGCAGCAACCCCCCTCGCGTGCGAGGGTGTGGGTGCTTCCGCCAGGACCGATGGAGTTGACATGCCGACTACCGGTTTTTCAGGCGCACCGAGTCCCGAGCGCGCCGCGCCCCGCCCAGCGCGCGCCAACGACCGGCCCACGGTCTCGTTCGAGCTCTTCCCGCCGCGGACCCCGCAGACGCTCGAGAAGCTCTGGACGACGGTCGAGGCGCTCGCCGCCGTCCGCCCCGACTTCATCTCGGTGACGTACGGCGCGTCCGGGTCGACGCGCCAGACCACCCGCGACCTGGTCCGCGAGCTGCTCGCGAGCACCTCGGTCCTGCCGATCGCCCACCTGACCTGCGTCGGCACCTCGCGCGACGAGGTCACCGCGATCATCGAGGAGTTCCTCGACGAGGGCGTGCGCAGCTTCCTCGCGCTGCGCGGGGACCCGCCGGCCGGGCAGCCGGACTGGCGCCCGAACCCGGCCGGGCTGACCCGCGCGAGCGAGCTCGTCGACCTGATCCGCGAGGTCGAGGCGGCCCGCTGCGGGCTGTCCCCGAGCCAGGCGCTGCGCGGCGCCGCCCACCGCCTGAGCGTCGCGGTCGCGGCGTTCCCGAACGGCAACCCGATCGCCGGCAGCAGCCGCGAGCAGGACCTGCGCGCGCTGCAGGCCAAGCAGGACGCCGGCGCGGACTTCGCGATCACCCAGCTCTTCTACGATCCGCAGCACTACCTCGACCTGGTGCGGGACGCGCGCGCCGCCGGCATCACGATCCCGATCGTCGCGGGACTGATCCCGACCACGGAGCCCGCGCGGCTGCTGCGGGTCGAGGCCCTCAGCGGCATCAGAGTCCCCCGCGAGCTGCTGGCCGCCCTCGAGGCGGCGGACAGCCCCGCCCAACGGCACCGGGTGGGGATCCGCGCAAGCGTCGAGGTGGCCAAGGCCGTGCTCGACGGCGGCGCCCCTGGCCTGCACATCTATACGTTCAACAAGCACGAGGCCGCACTTGACCTGCTCGAGGGCGCGCACCTGCGCGGGGGAGCCCCGATGGCTCCCCCGCCGGCCGGAAGGCCGCAGAGCACGCCCGCCCAGCCTGACTACATCTCCATCTAGAGGATCGACATGACCGAACAGCCCAGCCCGACCACTCCGCTCAGCACCTCCCCCACCCCGAACACCTCTCCCGCCGCGCCGGAGTTCCCGGCCGCGACGATCCTCGGCTACCCCCGGATCGGCCCGCGCCGCGAGCTCAAGAAGGCGATCGAGTCCTTCTGGGCCGGTCGCTCGAGCGCCGCCGACGTCGAGACCGCCGCCGCCGCGCTCCGCACGCGCACCCGTTCCCGCCTCGTCGAGCTGGGCCTCGACCCGTCGAACGCCTCGATCCCGTCGAACTTCTCGTACTACGACCAGGTGCTCGACGCGGCGGTGCTCGCCGGCGTCGTGCCCGCCCGGTTCGCGCACCTGGCCGACCCGGCCACGGGCCGCCTCGACCTCGCCGGCTACTCCACGCTGGCGCGCGGCGCGGGCGACGACCTGCCGCTCGAGATGACCAAGTGGTTCGACACCAACTACCACTACCTCGTGCCGGAGATCGGCCCGGACACCGCGTTCCGGTTCGCGGACGACCGCGTGGTCCACGAGTTCGCCGAGGGCCTCGCCGAGGGCGTGCTCACCCGCCCCGTCCTCGTCGGCCCGGTCACGTTCCTCCTGCTGGCCAAGGCCGCCGACGGCGCCCCGGCGGGCTTCGCGCCGATCGACCGGCTCGCGGACCTCCTGCCCGTCTACGTCCAGCTGCTCACCGCGCTCGCCGCGGCCGGCGCGACGTGGGTCCAGCTCGACGAGCCCGCGCTCGTCTCCGACTCGATCGAGGCGACCCCCGAGCGGGTGCTCGCCGCGCTCGTGGAGGCCTACGGCGTGCTGTCCACCGAGCTCACACGGCCGAACCGGCCCGCGATCGTCGTCGCCGCGCCCTACGGCGGCCTCGGCTCGGCGCTGCCGGTGCTCGCCAGCACCGACGTCGACGCGATCGCGATCGACCTCGTCCGGGGCGCCGCCCCGACCGGCCCGGTCGCCGGGCTGGAGACGAAGACGCTGGTCGCGGGCGTCGTGGACGGCCACAACATCTGGCGCGCCGACCTCGGCTCCGCGCTCGACACGCTCGAGTCCCTGCGCGGGCTCGGCGCCGCCGCCGTCGCCGTCGGCACCTCGACGTCGCTGCTGCACGTCCCGCACGACGTCGAGGACGAGCCCGCGCTCGACCCGACCCTGCGCGCCTGGCTCGCGTTCGCCGACCAGAAGGTCGGCGAGGTCGTCACCCTCTCGCAGGGGCTGACCAAGGGGCGCGACGCCGTCGCCGACCGCCTCGAGGCCTCCCGGGCCGGGCTCGCAAACCGGACCCAGGCGCCCGGCGTCGTACGCCCGGAGGTGCGGGGCCGCCTGGCGGACCTCGCCGACGGAGACTTCCACCGCGGGGACTTCGCGACGCGCAAGTCGGAGCAGGCCGCCCGCCTGCAGCTCCCGCCCCTGCCGACCACGACGATCGGCTCGTTTCCCCAGACCCCGGAGATCCGCAAGGCCCGGGCCGCGCACGCCAAGGGCGACCTGACCACCGAGCAGTACGACGCCGAGATGCAGGCGGAGATCCGCCGGGTCGTCGAGCTGCAGGAGCGGATCGGCCTCGACGTGCTCGTGCACGGCGAGCCCGAGCGCAACGACATGGTGCAGTACTTCGCCGAGAACCTCGACGGGTTCGCGGCCACCCAGAACGGCTGGGTCCAGTCCTACGGCTCGCGCTGCGTGCGGCCCCCGATCCTGTGGGGCGACGTCGCGCGGCCCGCGCCGATCACGGTGCGCTGGTCCACGTTCACCGCGTCGCTGACGAACAAGCCGGTCAAGGGCATGCTGACCGGCCCGGTCACGATCCTGGCCTGGTCGTTCGTGCGCAACGACCAGCCGCTGCGGGACACCGCCAACCAGGTCGCGCTCGCGCTCCGCGACGAGATCGGCGACCTCGAGGCCGCCGGCATCGGCGTCGTGCAGGTGGACGAGCCCGCGCTGCGCGAGCTGCTCCCCCTGCGCGCGGCTGACCACGCGGCGTACCTGGACTGGTCCGTCGCGTCGTTCCGGCTTGCCACCTCGGGCGTGCGGCCCGAGACCCAGATCCACACGCACCTGTGCTACTCAGAGTTCGGCGAGATCTTCGGCGCGATCGACGGCCTGGACGCCGACGTGACGAGCATCGAGGCGGCCCGCTCGCGGATGGAGATCCTGGCCGACATCGCGGCGCAGGGCTACCAGCGCGGCATCGGCCCGGGGGTCTACGACATCCACTCGCCCCGCATCCCGAGCGAGGCCGAGGTCACCGAGCTGCTCGGCAAGGCCGTCGGCTCGGTCGCGGCCGATCAGCTGTGGGTCAACCCCGACTGCGGCCTCAAGACGCGCAAGTACGACGAGGTGATCGGCAGCCTCGAGCACATCGTCGCGGCCGCGAAGACCGTGCGCGCGACGCTGCCGGCCTGACCACCGCCGCCGCGGCGTCGGCCCGGCAGCACGGTCGGCGCGGTGGTCCGCTCAGCGGGGGACCACCGCGCCGACCAGGGCGGTGAGGATCGGGAGGTCGGCGTCGAGCCACGGGACGTCGTGCCAGCGGCCGGCCGGCAGCCAGCGCAGCTCGTCGTGCTCGACGAGGGGGCGCGGGGTTCCGCCGACGACGGCGGCCAGCCACAGCCGCAGCACGTAGGGCCGGGCCAGGGGCCACGCGCCCTCGGCCGGGCCGACCAGCTCGGCGCCCAGCCGGATCTCGACGCCGAGCTCCTCGCGGATCTCGCGCCGCAACGCGTCCCGCGGCGGCTCGCCGGGCTCGACCTTCCCGCCCGGAAACTCCCACCTGCCCGCCAGCGCCGCCGGCGTGCACCGGCGGGCGGCGAGCAGCGCGCTCGGCGCGGCGAGGTCGTCGACGAGTGCTGCGGCGACGACCAGGACGGGGGCGGCAGTCATGGCGCGAGTGTGCCAGGCGCGGGTCGGTGGCAGCTCGTGCGTTGCGGGGGTGGTGTCAGGGAGTGGGGCGGTCGGTCACTGGCGGCCGGTTCCCCAGGGGGTGCGGAGCCGAGAGTCAGTGCGGAGCCGAGGGCCAGTGCGGAGCGGGAGGGGTCAGCGCAGACCGACGGTCTGTGCCCAGGCGACGGCGTCGGCTCGCGACGAGACGCCGATCTTGCGGTAGAGGCTGCGAACCTGTGACTTCACCGTGTTGCGGGTGACGAACAGGGTCGAGGCGATCTCTTCGAGGGTGACGTCGTCCGAGAGGTGCCCGAGAACGACGAGCTCCCGCCGGGTGAGCGGCTCGACGAGCGTCGTCGCGGTGTCGGTGTTCCTGACCAGTTCGAGAGTGCTCATGCCATACCTCCGGATGATCACGGTAGCCCCGCCAACGACTTGGCGATTACGCCGCGGTTGCCTGACACCATGTGAGACGTCAAGGCGGCGAGGCTATGACGCGAACTTCCCCGGTGAACTCCTTCACCTGCGCACAGGAGGGGACCAGATGGGTCGACTTCGACGCATCTATGCAGGTCACAGCACTGCTAGAGCGTTCAATGTTATTTCGGCCACATCACCCGAACAGGCTAGCCAGCAGTCAGTACCTGATACTCGGCGGCGCTCAGCAGCGGGCCGGTGGCCGTCACGGTCGCCTTGAGGAGCCAGCCGGCGCCGTACGGGTCGGAGTTGACCAGTGACGGATCGTCCACCGCTGCCTGGTTGACCTCGACGACGGTGCCGCTCACGGGCGAGAACAGTTCGGACACGGACTTGGTCGACTCGATCTCTCCGCACACGGCGCCCGCGACGATCTCGTCGCCGACGGCGGGCAGCTCGAGGTAGACGATGTCGCCCAGGGCTTCCGACGCCGTGTCCGTGATGCCGAACGCGACCGGGTCGCCCTGCGCGAGCCACTCGTGCTCGGCGGTGTAGGACAGGTCGGCGGGGAAGGTGCTCACGCGGGTCTCCTCTGATGCGGTGCGGGGCGGGCTGTGCGGATGCGGGGCGAGTCGGGTGCGACTACTGGGGACGACGGTAGAACGGCAACGCCACGACGCGCACCGGCTCGGCCCGGCCCCGCACGTCCACGGCGAGGAGCGTGCCCGCGGCGCTGAGCTCGGGGGTCACGTACGCCATCGCGATCGGATGGCCGAGCGACGGCGACGGCGCGCCCGAGGTGACGTGGCCGACGACGACGTCCGCCTTCTCCACCCCGGCGAGCACCGCGAAGCCGTGCCGGGCGGCGCGCCTGCCGAGGCCCTCGAGCCCGACCAGGACGCGCGCCGGTGGGGACGACCTGCGCGCCGCGAGCGGGCCGCGGCCCACGAAGGCGAGCGGTGCGCCGTCGGCGTCGACCTTGTCGAGCTTGACGACCCGACCCAGGCCCGCCTCGAACGGCGTCGTCGTCCGGTCGAGCTCGTTGCCGTACAGGGGCATGCCCGCCTCGAGCCGGAGGCTGTCGCGCGCCGAGAGGCCGGCGGGCACGAGGCCGGCCGGCTCGCCGGCGGCGAGCAACGCGCGCCACAGCTCGGCGGCCCGGGCCGCCGGCACGAAGAGCTCGAAGCCGTCCTCGCCGGTGTAGCCGGTGCGGGCCACGAGCGCCTCGACCCCGGCGACCGTGGCGGGCAGCCCCGTGTAGTACTTCAGGTTCGCGACGGCGTCGACGTCGCCGGCCGCGGTCACGGCGGTCACGATGCGCTGCGCGTGCGGGCCCTGGACGGCGATCAGCGCGGTCTGCGCGGACTCGTCCGTGACGCTCGCCTCGAAGCCCGCCGCGCGCGCGAGCAGCTCTGCGAACACGACCTCGGCGTTCGACGCGTTCGCGACGACGAGGTAGGCCTGCGCGCCGGTCCGGTACACGACCAGGTCGTCGATGACGCCGCCGTCGGCCGCGCAGATCATCGTGTATCGCGCCTTGCCGACGGGCACCGCCGTGAGGTTGCCGACGAGCGCGTAGTCGAGTGCCGCGCCCGCCTGGGCGCCCTCGACCCGGAGCTCGCCCATGTGCGAGAGGTCGAAGATCCCGGCTGCGCGGCGGACGCACCTGTGCTCGGCGAGGTCGCTCGAGTAGCGCAGCGGCATGAGCCAGCCGGCGAACGGCACCATCACCGCGTCGAGCGCGAGGTGCTCGGCGTGCAGAGGGCTGTGCCGATCCGACTGACTCTGCTGGTCTGACTGACTCTGCAGGTCGGGGACGTCGGTCATTGACGGCTCGCTTTCGGTGGGGCGCGGCGGACGGGTCGGGGAGCTCACTGCTCGTACGCCTCGATCGGGGGGCAGCTGCAGATGAGGTGGCGGTCGCCGTGGGCGCTGTCGATGCGGCGCACCGGCGGCCAGTACTTGTCGGCGCGCAGCGCCGCGATCGGGTAGGCGGCCTGCTCGCGCGAGTAGGGCTTCGTCCACTCGTCGGCCGTGAGCGCGGCCGCGGTGTGCGGCGCCCCGCGCAGCGGCGAGTCGGCCAGCGGCCAGCGGCCCGCGGCGACCGCGTCGATCTCGCCCCGGATCGCGATCATCGCGTCGATGAACCGGTCGACCTCGGCGAGGTCCTCGCTCTCGGT
Source organism: Pengzhenrongella sicca (assembly GCF_017569225.1). Classification (GTDB taxonomy): domain Bacteria; phylum Actinomycetota; class Actinomycetes; order Actinomycetales; family Cellulomonadaceae; genus Pengzhenrongella; species Pengzhenrongella sicca. Next base: position 49,385 of record NZ_CP071868.1, on the reverse strand, counting down.
CGGCTCGACCATGAGCGTCCCGGAGACCGGGAACGAGACCGTCGGCGCGTGGAAGCCGTAGTCCATCAGCCGCTTGGAGACGTCCTCGGCCGTGACGCCCGTGGCCTTGGTGATCGGGCGCAGGTCGAGGATGCACTCGTGCGCGACCAGCCCGTTCGGGCCCGTGTAGAGCACCGGGTAGTGCTCGGTCAAGCGCGAGGCGATGTAGTTGGCCCCGAGGACGGCGGTCTCGGTCGCCCGGCGCAGGCCGTCCGCGCCCATCAGCGCGACGTAGGCCCACGAGATCGGCAGGATCCCGGCCGACCCGAACGGCGCGGCGGACACCGGCGTGCCCTGCCCGGCGGCCGGAGCGGCGACGAGCGGGTCGCCCGGCAGGTACGGGATGAGGTGCGCGCCGACGGCGATCGGGCCGACGCCGGGCCCGCCGCCGCCGTGCGGGATGCAGAAGGTCTTGTGCAGGTTCAGGTGCGACACGTCGCCGCCGAACTCCCCCGGCCGCGCGAGCCCGACCAGCGCGTTGAGGTTCGCGCCGTCGATGTAGACCTGGCCGCCGGCGGCGTGCACCAGCGCGCAGACCTCGCGCACGTGCTCCTCGTAGACGCCGTGCGTCGACGGGTAGGTGATCATGATCGCCGCGACGCGGTCGCCGTGCGTCGCGAGCTTGGCGACCAGGTCGTCGAGCTGCACCGACCCGTCGGCATCGGTCGCGACGACGACGACGCGCAGCCCGGCGAGCGCCGCCGACGCCGCGTTCGTCCCGTGCGCGGACGCGGGGATCAGGCACACGTCGCGCGCGGGCGCGCCCGGCGCGGCGGTGGCGCGGTGGAACCCGCGGATCGCGAGCAGGCCGGCGAACTCGCCCTGCGAGCCGGCGTTGGGCTGCACGGACACCGCCGCGTAGCCCGTGATCTCGGCAAGCCAGGCCGTGAGGTCCCCGATCAGCTCGGTGTACCCGGCGGCCTGCTCGCGCGGCGCGAACGGGTGGATCGACGCGAACTCGGGCCAGGAGATCGGCTCCATCTCGGTCGTCGCGTTGAGCTTCATCGTGCACGAGCCCAGCGGGATCATCGACCGGTCGAGCGCGAGGTCCTTGTCGCCGAGGCGGCGCAGGTAGCGCAGCATCGCGGTCTCCGAGCGGTGCGCGTGGAAGACGGGGTGGGTGAGGTAGTCGGTCATCCGGTGCTGGTCGGGGATCGACGTGCCGTGGCCCGCGAGCCCGAAGCCGTCGGTCACCGCGACCGGGTCGGCGTCGGGCGCCGCGCCAGCCGCCACGAAGGCGAGGACGACGGCCAGGACGTGCGCCGGCGTCGTCGTCTCGTCGCACGCGACCTGGACGTGGTCGTCGTCGTCGGCCCAGAGGTTGATGCCGCGCTCGGCGGCCGCGGCGACGACGGCGCGTGCCCGGCCGGGTACCCGCGTGCGGACGGTGTCGAAGAACGCGTCGTGCTCGACGGCGACGCCGGCCCCGCGCAGCTCGCGGGCGAGCAGGTCGGCGCGGTCGTGCACGCGGTCCGCGATCGCCCGCAGCCCGTCGGGCCCGTGGTAGACGGCGTACATCGACGCGACGATCGCGAGCAGCGCCTGCGCCGTGCAGATGTTGCTCGTCGCCTTCTCGCGGCGGATGTGCTGCTCGCGGGTCTGCAGCGCGAGGCGGTAGGCGGGGGCGCCGTCGGCGTCGACGGACACCCCGACGAGGCGGCCCGGGAGGGTGCGCTCGAGGCCCGTGCGCACCGCCATGTACGCAGCGTGCGGGCCGCCGTAGAACAGCGGGACCCCGAAGCGCTGGGTGCTGCCGACCGCGACGTCGGCCCCAAGCTCGCCGGGCGGCGTCAGCAGGGTGAGCGACAGGAGGTCGGCCGCAATCGTGACGAGCGCGCCGGCGGCCTTGGCCTGCGCCACGATGCCGCGCAGGTCGCGCACGACGCCCGACCGGCCGGGCTGCTGCAGGACGACGCCGATCACGCCGTCGTCGCCCCCGAGCCCGGCGGGCAGGAAATCGGTCAGCTCGGCGACGACGACGGGGACGCCCATCGCCTGGGCGCGGCCGAGGGTCACGGCGATCGTCTGGGGCAGGCACTCGGCGTCGAGCACGATGACGCCGTTCGGGCGGCCCTTGACCGCGCGGCGCATGAGCAGCGCGGCCTCCGCGACGGCGGTGGCCTCGTCGAGCAGGGACGCGTTGGCGATCGGCAGCGCGGTGAGGTCGGCGACCATCGTCTGGAAGTTGAGCATGGCCTCGAGCCGACCCTGCGAGATCTCCGGCTGGTAGGGCGTGTAGGCGGTGTACCAGGCGGGCGACTCGAGCACGTTGCGGCGGATCACCGGCGGCGTGATCGTGTCGGAGTAGCCGAGGCCGATCATCTGCGTCATCACGGTGTTCTTCGCGGCGATGGCGCGCAGAGCGGCGAGCACCTCGGGCTCCGAGCGCGGCGCGGGGAGGTCGAGCGGGACCTCAGCGCGGATCGTCGCTGGCACCGCGGCGTCGACGAGGGCGTCGAGGCTCTCGTAGCCGAGCTGCGCGAGCATGTGGGCGGTCTCGGCGCCGCGCGGGCCGATGTGCCGGTCGGCGAAGTCGACGGCCGCGTCGGTGCGATGGGCGAGCGCATCGATCGGGAGGGAGGTCAGGGCCGGGGTACGGGCTGCGGCGAGGTCGGTCACGGTGCGGCTCCGATGTACGTCCGGCGGGCGCCGGAAAGCGACGGGTGGCCTCCCCGCTCTGTCATCGGACGGCGCACAGCCATCGACCTGAGAGTTTTGCCGGTCCGCCAGTGCCTCGTGTCGAGGCTCGGGGCGCGCCGGCTTGCACCGTCGGTGGGCCGCGCTGGGTGCGGGGCCGCTTTCCAGAGTTGCCTTGCCACGGCGGTACGGGGGCCTGAGAGATTCCCGGGGAGGGTTGCTCCTTCGGCGCCTCGCCGATGCCGTCGGGATCGGCGAGCGATCGTCCGACGACGCGCGGGAGGACTCTCCCGCCGCAGCTCGAGCAGCACGTATTCGTATGTGGTTGTGGAACAGGAGCCAGCGTACGGGCTCTCCGGCCCGATCCGTACCCCGTTCGCGACCGCGCAGGTGGAGGCCTCGGACTGCGCGTCGTCCGCCGCCCGCTCCCGCGCCTGTGACCCGGACCACGTCGGCGACCGGTGGTTTCGTGCGCAGCCCGGTCGATGGGTGGAGCGATATCCCTCAACCGTTCCGATCGACGTGAAGTAGGAAATCCGCAATGAGCTCTGAGTCCGCTGCATCGTCCCCGCTGCCTCGTCGGGGCGCGTTCGCGCTCGTCGGCGACCGATCGGTCCGCACCAAGATCCTGGCCGTGGTCGGCCTGCTCGCCGTGGTTGCGGCCGGCACCGGGGCACTCGCGATCTCCGCGATGCGGGCCGTCGCCGCCGATACCGCGCACCTGGCCTCGATCCAGAGCGGCCCCGCGTTCCTGCGGAGCCAGATCCACATCAAGCAGATGTCTGCCCGGATGATCGTGGGCAACCTCGCGGCGGTGCACACACCCGAAGCGCAGGAGGCTTGGCTGCAGAAGCAGACCGACAACGACGCCGGACTGCAGGAGAAGTTCGACGAGTTCGCCGCGACGGAGGGCGCTGAGCTGCCGTCCTGGGCAGAGTTTCGAACAAACTACGCGGCGTGGATCACTGCCCGCGACGCGCAGATCGTGCCGGCGGCGCTGACCAATCCGGCTACGGGCGACTACGAAGACCTGCTCAACGACGTCAGCGTGCCCCTCACCACCGCGTACGCGGCGAACCTCGACGAGCTCGATGCGGCCCTGATCGAGATGGCCGAAGAGATCTCGAACAACGCGGCGGCAAAGTCGACGGAGGCCACGCAGGTGCTTCTGATCGCGCTCTCGACCGGGCTCGTCGTCGCGGTCACGCTGGGCTTCCTGACGGCGCAGGCCATCCGGCGCGGCGTGGAGCGGGTCCGCTCCGCGCTCGACGCGATGGCGGGCGGGGACCTGACGGTGCGCGCGAGCGTGACGAGCCGGGACGAGATCGGCGAGATGGCCCGGTCGCTCGCGCTGGCGCAGGCGTCGCTGCGCGCGACCCTGACCGGGGTGGGTGAGACCGCGCAGACCGTGGCCGCGGCCGCTGAGCAGCTGTCGGCCGCGAACACGCAGGTGGCGGCGGGCTCCGAGGAGACCAGCGCGCAGGCGGGTGTGGTCGCCGCGGCGGCGCAGCAGGTGTCGCGCGACGTGCAGACGGTCGCCGCCGGCGCGGAGCAGATGGGGGCCTCGATCCGGGAGATCGCCCAGAACGCCAACGACGCCGCGAAGGTCGCGACCAAGGCCACCGGCGTCGTCGCCGCCACGAACAGCACCGTCACGCAGCTCGGCACGAGCAGCCAGGAGATCGGTCACGTCGTCAAGACGATCAAGTCGATCGCCGAGCAGACCAACCTGCTCGCGCTGAACGCGACGATCGAGGCGGCGCGCGCCGGCGAGGCGGGCAAGGGGTTCGCCGTCGTCGCCGGGGAGGTCAAGGAGCTCGCCCGCGAGACGGCGCAGGCGACCGAGGAGATCACCCGCCGCGTCGAGGCGATCCAGGTCGACACCAGCGGGGCCGTCGTGATGATGGGCGAGATCAGCGAGATCATTGCGGCCATCAACGACTACCAGCTGACGATCGCGAGCGCCGTCGAGGAGCAGACCGCCACGACGAACGAGATGTCGCGGTCGGTCACCGAGGCGGCGACGGGGTCGGGCGAGATCGCCGGCAACATCGCCGGGGTCGCCTCGGGTGCGGCCAGCTCGAGCGAGGTGCTCGCGCAGATGGGCGGATCCGTCGACGAGCTCGCCCGAATGTCGGCCGACCTGCGCGAGCGCCTCGCGGCCTTCGTGTACTGATCAGCCGAAGTCGAGGATGTCGCCGAGCCAGGACTCCTTGCGCTTCTTCTTGTAGCCAGGGCGCCCGCGGTCGTCGCGGTCGCGGTCGCGGTCATCGCGGTACCGGGGGTCGTACCGCGGATCCGGGCGTCGGTCGTCGTCGCGCGGCTGGTCGTACCGCCGGTCCGGCCGAGAGTCGCCGTAGGCGGGATCGCGGCGGGGATCGTCGCCGTACGGCAGGGGCGCGGCGCTCGTGCGCGGGGCGGGTACCTCGACCACGGGAGCGGCCACCGCGGGGGCGCCGACGGTCGCGGCCCGATCGAGGATCTTGTCGAGCTCGCCGCGGTCGAGCCACACGCCGCGGCACGTCGGGCAGTAGTCGATCTCGACGCCCTGCCGCTCGGACATCACCAGGTCGACCTCGGCGTCCACGGGACACTTCATGCTGACGACCCCTTGTGCTCAGGGCCGGGCGCGGTGCCCAGCCTGTCCCCCCTCCAACGCGCAACCGCCCCCATCGGTGCCAGGCGCCGGCGCGACGCGCCGGGCTCAGAGCGTCTGCTGCCAGCGGACGATGCGGTCGACCGCCTCGCGCACCACCTCGACCGAGGACGCGAACGAGAGCCGCACCCAGGACGCGCCGTCGACGCCGTCGAAGTCGGTCCCGGGCGTGAGCGCGACCCCCGCCTCGTCGAGCAGGCGCGCGCACCACGTGACGGAGTCCAGGCCCGACGCGGAGATGTCGGCGTACAGGTAGAACGCGCCGTCGGCCGGCGCGGTCCGCGTCCACCCGAGCTCGGGCAGCCGCGCCAGCAGCAGCTCGCGGCACGCGGCGTAGCGCTCGACGTTCGCCTCGGCGGCCGCGTACCCGGCGGCGCTGAAGGCCGCGACGCCGGCGTGCTGCGCGAGCGCCGGCGGGCACAGGGCGACGTTGCCCGCGAGCGCGTCGACCGGGGCCACGAGGTCCGCGGGCAGCAGCAGCCACCCGAGCCGCCACCCCGTCATCGCCCAGTACTTCGAGAACGAGCTCACGACGACGACGCCGGAGTCTAGGTACCGCGCCGCGCTCGCCGCGCCCGCGCCGTCGTCGCCGACCGACGCCTGCGACCCGTAGGTGATGCCGTGGTAGATCTCGTCGCTGATCAGGCGGACGCCGTGGTCGGCGCACCAGGCAACGAGCGCGGCGAGCTCGCCCGCCCGGATCATCGTCCCGGTCGGGTTGGCCGGGCTCGCGATCATCAGCCCGTCGATCGGCCCGTCGATGGCCTCGAGCTGCGCGACGGTCGGCTGGTACCGGGTCGCCGGCCCGCAGTCGAGCTCGACGACCTCGCAGCCCAGCGCGGTGAGGATGTTCTTGTACGCGGGATACCCCGGCCGCGCGAGCGCGACCCGGTCGCCGGCGTCGAACGCCGCGAGGAACGCCAGCAGGAAGCCGCCGGAGGACCCGGTCGTGACGGCGACCCGCCGCGGGTCGATCTCGACGTCGTACCACCGGCGGTAGTGGCCGGCGATCGCACGCCGCAGTGCGGGCGCGCCGAGGGACTCGGTATAGCCGAGGTCGCCCGAGGCCAACAGCTGCGCGGCGAGGTCGCGGACGACGTCGGAGGCCCCGGTCGACGGCTCGCCGGCGCAGAGGTTGAGCACCGACTCCCCCGCGGCCCGGCGCGCGTTCGCGGCCGCCAGGATCTCCATCACGGCAAAGGGCGGGACGTGGGCGCGGCGCGAGACCTTCATCACCCCATCCTCGTCCGTCGTGGCCGTCGGGCGAACCTCGGACCCGGCGGTAGCCTCGGCGCATGATTGTCGACTGCGCGCTATACATCGAGGGGCGCGGGCGACTCGGCGTCACCAGCGTCGCGCAGGCGCTGGCCGAGGCCCAGAGCTCGGGCGGCTTCGTCTGGATCGGGCTGTTCGAGCCGTCGGCGGCGGAGTTCGCGGACCTGGCGCAGTCGTTCGCCCTGCCGCCGCTGGCGGTCGATGACGCCATCCAGGCCCACCAGCGCCCGAAGCTCGAGCGGTACGGGGACGTGACGTTCGCCGTCGTGAAGCCCGTGCGGTACGTCGACCACGAGGAGGTCGTCGAGATCAGCGAGCTCGCGATCTTCCTGGGCGAGCACTTCGTGATCACGGTCCGGCACGGCGTCTCGGACGTGCCGGCGGTCGTGCGCAAGGAGTACCTGACCAACTCGAAGCTGCTCGCCCACGGACCCGCGGGGGTGCTCTACCGGGCGCTCGACCACGCCGTCGACAGCTACCTCGAGGTGGTCGAGGCGATCGGCGTCGACATCGACGAGATCGAGGAGCAGGTGTTCGGCGGCGAGTCCGGCGAGCACGCCGAGCGCATCTACAAGCTCAAGCGCGAGGTGCTGGAGTTTCGCCGCGCCGTCGCGCCTCTGACGATGCCGCTGCAGCGCCTGGTCGCGGGCGAGGTGGAGTGGGTCGGCGCGTCGGCGCAGCAGTACTTCCGGGACGTGCACGACCACGTGCTGAAGGCGTCGGACGCGATCGAGGGCTACGACAACCTGCTGACCAACGTGCTGCAGGCCGAGCTCGCGCAGATCACGGTCGAGCAGAGCCGCCAGTCGGTCCGGCAGAACGAGGACATGCGCAAGATCTCGGCCTGGGCCGCGATCGCGCTCGTGCCGACGGCGATCGCGGGCATCTATGGCATGAACTTCGACAACATGCCCGAGCTGCAGTGGCGGTACGGCTACTTCGCTGTGCTCGGCCTCATCGCCTCGATCTGCGTCGGGCTGCACTGGCTCTTCCGCCGCAACGACTGGCTCTGACGCCCGACTACCGCTCGGCCAGCGCCGTCCGGACGTGCTCGACGATCCCGTCGGCGGCCGCTTCGACCTGCCCGACGCAGTCCTCGAAGTCGGCGGCGTCCCCGTACCACGGGTCGTCGATGTCGAGCAGGTGCTCGGGCCCGCCCGGGGCGACCCGGGGCGCGTCGGGGTCGAACGAGCGGTACATCAGCACCCGGCCCGCGGCTCCGGGGTCGGCGCGTGCGAGGGACCGCAGCGCCGCGGCGTGCTCCGACGTCATCGCGAGCACGAGGTCGGCCGTGGCGACGTCGGACCTGGTCACCTGCCGCGCGACGCGGGTCGGCACCGCGTAGCCGTGCGCGGCGAGCGCGGTGGCCGCGCGCGGGTCGATCGGGTTGCCGTGCTCCTCGGAGCTGATCCCGGTCGAGTCGACCACGACGTCGCCGAGGCCCGCCGTATCGAACCGGGCGCGGAGCACGACCTCGGCGATCGGCGAACGGCAGATGTTGCCGGTGCAGACGGTCATCACGCGGTACGGGGCGCCCATCGGACCATTCTGACCGACTTTGCAGCCGGTTCGCCCGACCCGGGCTACGTTTTCGGTATGACACCGTCTCTCATCGCCGTGACCGGCTCCACCGGCCTGCTCGGCGGCCGCCTCGCACTGCGCCTCGCGGCCGAGGGCGCGCGCCAGCGCCTCATCGTCCGCGATCCCAGCCGCGCACCGTCGCTGCCGGGAACCGAGATCGCGGTCGCCGGCGGCTACAGCGACGCCGTCGGCATGCGCGCCGCGCTGGACGGCGCCGACACCCTCTTCCTGGTGTCCGGCCGGGAGGCCGCCGACCGGGTCGAGCAGCACGTCGCGGCGATCGACGCGGCCGTCGACGCCGGCGTGACTCGGATCGTCTACACGTCGTTCCTGGGCGCGTCGCCGACCTCGACGTTCACCCTCGGGCGCCAGCACTGGGCCACCGAGCAGCACCTGCGGGGCACCGGCGTGCGCTTCACGCTGTTGCGCGACAGCTTCTATCACGCGATGTTCGGGCACCTCGTCGGCGCCGACGGCGTCATCCGCGGCCCCGCGGGCACGGGTCGCGTCGCGAGCGTCGCGCACGACGACGTCGCCGACGTCGCGACCGCCGTGCTGCTCGACGAGCGCGCGGACGTCCACGACGGCCGGGCGTACGACGTGACCGGCCCGGAGCCGATCTCGATGGCCGACGCCGCGGCGCACCTCACGCGGGCCACGGGCCGGGAGATCCGCTACGAGCCCGAGACGGTCGACCAGGCGTACGCGTCCCGCGCCCACTACGGCGCGCCCGCGTACGAGGTCGAGGGGTGGGTCACGTCCTACACGGCGATCGGCGCCGGCGACCTGGAAGTGGTCTCGCCGACCGTGCCGCGGCTGACCGCCCGCGACGCGCAGAGCTTTCCGCAGTGGCTCGAGGCCAACCCGCAGGCGTTGGAGCACCTGCGCGCCTGACGGTTCTCCGCCAGGCGCGCGGGCTTCAGCCGGTCGCGACGCTCAGTAGGTGAAGGCCGCGAGCCGCAGGTGCAGGTCGGCCGACATCCGGGCCAGCTCGTCGACCGACGCGCCCATCTGAACCAGCACCTGGCTCGACGCCGCCGCACCGGTCGCGACGCCACTGATGTTGCCCGCGATCTCCCCCGAACCGGTCGCCGCCTCGGTGACGGACCTGGACATCTCGTTCGTGGTCGCCGTCTGCTCCTCGACCGCCGAGGCGATCGTCAGCTGGTAGTCGTTGATCGCGGCGATGACGTCGGAGATCTCGCGGATCGCGGCGACGGCCCCGGTCGTGTCGACCTGGATCGACTCGACCCGCCGGGTGATCTCCTCGGTGGCCTTGGCGGTCTCGCGCGCGAGCTCCTTGACCTCGCCGGCGACGACGGCGAACCCCTTGCCCGCCTCCCCCGCCCGCGCGGCCTCGATCGTCGCGTTCAGCGCAAGCAGGTTGGTCTGCTCCGCGATCGAGGTGATCGACTTGACCACGTTCCCGATCTCCTGGCTGCTGACGCCAAGCTTCGCGACGGTGTCGTTCGTTGTCGCTACGACGCCGATCGCCTCGGCGGCGACCTTGGCGGCCTGGTTCGCGTTCTGAGCGATCTCCCGGATCGAGGCGCCCATCTGCTCCGCGCCGGCCGCGACGGTCTGCACGTTCCGGCTGACCTGCTCGGCGGCGGCGGCGACGACTCCGGCCTGGGCACTGGTCTCCTCCGAACCTGCCGACACCTGCGTGTTCGCCGCGGACAACTCCTCCGCCGCCGCGGCGACGGCCTGTGCCGTCTCGCCGACCCCGGTCAGAGTGGCGCGCAGCGAAACCTGGGCGACGGTGAGCGCGGCCGCGATCTGGCCGACCTCGTCCCGGCCACGAACCTCCGCGGGAACGCTCAGGTCTCCGTGCGCCATGGCCTCTAGGGCCCGCTTGACCGAGTCCAGCCCGCTGCGGATCCCGTTCGCGGTCCCGAAAGCGAGCACGAGCGACAGGACGAGCCCGGCGGCGAGCGACCCGATCAGCAGGCGCACGGCCGACTGGGACGTCGCTTCGGCCTCGTCGGCGACGCCGTCCGACAGCGCCGTGATCTCGGCCTCGAGGCTATCCATGTCCGCGACGAAGGCCGTGATCAGGGGCGCGCTGACGTCGGTGAGTTCCACCTCGAACCCGTGCTCCTCGCTGTTGGCGAGCGCGGCCGGGACGATCGTCGCGTCCCGCGCAGCGAGCCAGTCGTTGTAGTGCTCGAGGAAGATCGGCCAGCTCGGCAGTGCGCCGCCCTCGCTCGCGGCGAACTCGTCGAGCTTCTCCCGCATCCCGGCGTCGTTGTCGGTCTGCTTGACGATCCACTCGTCCTTCGCCTCGTCGGTGGACAGCCCCGCGATGTTGCCGACGATCTGCCGCGCCACGACCTGCTTGATGTGGATCTGGCCTCGCAGGTACGTCGAGCCGCGCTGGATCTCGGCGAGGTGCTGGGTGTCGGACTCGACCGACCGGAGCGACACGGTGGCCACGGTCGCGGTGGCGACCGCGACGACGGCGAGCAGCCCCACGACCGCCAGGATCTTCGCTCGGACGGACCGGTCACCGATCCAGCCCCCGACGCTGCGGCGTCGATCGATCGGATGGGTCGCGGCTACCTGTGCGCTGCTCATGACGTCCCTGTCTGCGGGTTCTGCTGGGACGGCGAAGGCGATCCCAGCGGTTCCCATCGGACGGGTCGGGGCAGATGTGAGCCGTCGTCGATGGTTCAGGGGCGCGTGAGGATGACCGGCCCGTCGGCGGTGACCGCGATGGTGTGCTCCGCGTGCGCGGCCCGGGAATGGTCGGCGGACCGGATCGTCCAGCCGTCGGAGTCGATCACGTACCCGTCGCCGCCGGCCATGAACCACGGCTCGATCGCGATGACGAGCCCCGGCCGCAGCACCATCCCGCGGCCCGCGCGGCCCAGGTTGGGCACGTGCGGGTCCTCGTGCATCGTTCGGCCGACGCCGTGCCCGCCGAAGTCCGCGTTGATCCCGAGGCCGGCGTCGCGGCCGACCCGGCCGATCGCGGCGGAGATGTCGCCCATCTTCGCCCCCGGTCGCGCCGCCGCGATCCCGGCCGCGAGCGCCCGCTCGGTGACCTCGATCAGCCGCTGCGACTCGGGGTCGGGGGTGCCGACCTGGAACGAGACCGCCGAGTCCGCGACCCAGCCGCCGAGCTCGGCCGCGAAGTCGATGCTCAGGAGGTCGCCGTCGGCGAGCACGTGGGCCGAGGGCAGGCCGTGCAGCGCGGCGTCGTTCACCGATGTGCACAGGACCCCGGGGTACGGCATCGCGCCGAACGACGGGTGGTACCCGAGGTACACCGACCGCGCGCCGGCGGCGTCGATCATCGCGTGCGCGTGGGCGTCGAGGTCCAGAAGGCTGACACCGACGGCGGCCTTGCCCCGCAGCGACGTGAGCACGGAGGCGATGAACCTGCCGGCCTCCCGGATGAGCTCAATCTCTTCGCGACTCTTCAACTCGACCATGACTGCACTCTGTCACTTCCCAGGACTCGCTCACTTCCCGGGCCGCGGCCGTGCGGCCGGCCGGCCGGCGGGCAGGGAACAGCCCGTGGGCCGGGTTCGGTGAGGAACCCTGCCGCGATGGACGAGATCGCGGCTCCCACGGGCTGCGGTGACTGCCTGGAACTCGCTGGCCGCACGCGGCCTGGCGAACGACGGGACAGTCCGTCCGATGCGTCTACATCAGCAGGCGCGGCGACTAGCGGACAGTCACCTCTCGCGTCCGAAGAAAATTCACCTCGGGACCACCTCCTTCCTCGATGCGAGAACGGTACGACGTGAAGGCGGCGGCGCCAAGGCTTTTCTCGAACCCGATCCGCCTACGCGGCCTGGGTCGCGCGCTCGGACCGCTGGTGCACCAGGAACCTCGTGTACGCCGAGACGGTGAGGAACGTCGGGTACCGCTCGGCGAGCGCGACCTCCCGGAACACCGCCTCGGCGTCGGCGAACCGGTCGCCCGGGGCCCGCGGCAGGCCCGCGAGCACGTCGGCGAGCACCGCCTCGACCCGCTCGACCGTGATGCGGGTGCCCTCGGCGGTGACCGTGCCCTGGTGAATCCACTGCCAGACCTGCGAGCGCGAGATCTCGGCCGTCGCGGCGTCCTCCATGAGGTTGTCGATCGCCGCGGCGCCGACCCCCCGCAGCCAGGAGTCGATGTAGCGCAGCGCGATCTGGACGTTGCCCCGCAGCCCGGCGTCGGTCACCACGGAGCCGGCCGACGCGAAGTCGAGCAGCTCCGCGGCGGTGACGCGCACGTCGTCGCGCCGGCGGTCGACCTGGTTCGGCCGCTCCCCCAGCACGCCGTCGAACACCGCGCGGCAGACCGGGATCAGGTCCGGGTGCGCGACCCACGAGCCGTCGAAGCCGGCCGCGGCCTCGCGTTCCTTGTCGGCCCGGACCTGCTCGAACGCGCGCTCGGTGACCTCCGGATCGCGCCGGTTCGGGATGAACGCCGACATGCCGCCGATGGCGTGGGCCCCGCGCCGGTGGCAGGTCGCCACGAGCAGCTCGGTGTACGACCGCATGAACGGAACGGCCATCGTCAGCCGCGCGCGGTCCGGCAGCACGAAGCCCTCGCCGCGCGTCCGGAAGTTCTTGATGATCGAGAAGATGTAGTCCCACCGCCCCGCGTTCAGGCCGGCGCAGTGCTCGCGCAGCTCGTACAGGATCTCGTCCATCTCGAAGGCCGCGGTGATGGTCTCGATCAGGACCGTCGCGCGGATCGTGCCCTGCGCGATCCCGAGGTAGGACTGCGTGAACGCGAACACGTCGTTCCACAGCCGCGCCTCGAGGTGGCCCTCGAGCTTGGGCAGGTAGAAGTACGGCCCGGTCCCGGTGTCGATGAGCCGCTGCGCGTTGTGGAAGGCATACAGCCCGAAGTCGACCAGGCTCGCCGACGCCGGGCTGCGCTGGCCCGAGCGGTCGGTGAACCGCAGGTGCTTCTCGGCGAGGTGCCAGCCCCGCGGGCGCATCACGATCGTCGGGGTCTGCGTCCCGAGCCGGTACTCCTTGCCGTCCGCCGTGAAGTCGATCCGGCGGCGGATCGCGTCCGCGAGGTTGAGCTGCCCCCCGACGATGTTCTCCCACGTCGGCGACGTCGCATCCTCGAGGTCGGCGAGCCAGACCTGCGCGCCGGAGTTCAGCGCGTTCACGGCCATCTTCCGGTCGGTCGGGCCGGTGATCTCGGTCCGGCGGTCGGCCAGGCCCGGACCCGCGCCCGCGACGCGCCAGCTCGGGTCGGCCCGGATCGCGGCCGTCTCGGCGAGGAAGTCGGGGTCGAGCCCATTGGCGAACCGCTCGCGTCGCACCTGCCGCGCGAGCAGCAGGTCGTGACGGCGGCCGAGGAACCAGGTGTGCAGCTCCGTGACGAACGCGAGCGCCTCGGGCGTGAGGATCTCGTCCGTGCCGGCGACGCGGGGACCGGTGATCTCGATCCCGGGGGTCGTGGTGTACATGTCAGTGCCTCCCAGCGAACTGCGCGGCTTCCGTCGAGCCGGCGAGGGCGAGGGTCGCGCTGGCCGGGTTGAGCGCCGTCGCGACCTTGTCGAAGTAGCCGGTGCCGACCTCGCGCTGGTGGCGCGTGGCGGTGTAGCCGTCGGCCTCGGAGGCGAACTCGGCCTCCTGGAGCTCGACGTACGCGCTCATGCCGCGGCTCGCGTAGCCCTGGGCGAGCGAGAACATCGAGTGGTTGAGCGAGTGGAAACCGGCCAGGGTGATGAACTGGAACGCGTACCCGTAGGACGCCAGGCGCTTCTGGAACTCGGCGATGGTCGCGTCGTCGAGGTGCGAGCGCCAGTTGAACGACGGCGAGCAGTTGTACGCGAGCAGCTTGCCCGGGAACTGCTCGTGGATGCGCTCGGCGAACACGCGCGCCTCCTCGAGGTCCGGCACCGACGTCTCGACCCAGAGCAGGTCGGCGTACTCGGCGTACACCGAGGCCCGCGCGAGGACGGACTCGAGCCCGGGCCGCACCCGGAAGTACCCCTCGGCCGTGCGCTCGCCGGTGAGGAACTCGCCGTCGCGCTCGTCGACGTCCGACGTGATCAGGTCGGCGCCCAGGGCGTCGGTGCGCGCGATGACGAGCGTCGGCACGCCGGCGACGTCGGCCGCGAGCCGGGCGGCGTTGAGCGTGCGCACGTGCTGCGACGTCGGCACGAGCACCTTGCCGCCCAGGTGCCCGCACTTCTTCTCCGCCGCGAGCTGGTCCTCCCAGTGCACGCCCGCCGCACCCGCCGCGATCATCGAGCCCATGAGCTCGTAGGCGTTCAGCGGCCCGCCGAAGCCGGCCTCGGCGTCGGCCACGATCGGCGCGAGCCAGTCCCGCACGGGCGCGGACCCGGCGGGCGCCTCGCTCGCCTCGATCTGGTCGGCGCGCAGCAGGGCGTTGTTGATCCGGCGCACGACGGCGGGCACCGAGTTGGCCGGGTACAGGCTCTGGTCCGGGTAGGTCTGGCCGGACAGGTTGGCGTCGGCGGCGACCTGCCAGCCGGACAGGTAGATCGCCTTGAGGCCGGCCCGGACCTGCTGCACGGCCTGGTTGCCCGTGAGCGCGCCGAGCGCGGCGACCCACTCCTGCGTGTGCAGCAGCTGCCAGAGGTTCTCGGCGCCGCGCCGCGCGAGGGTGTGCTCCTCGCGCACCGAGCCGCGCAGTGCGACGACGTCGGCCGCCGTGTAGTCGCGGCGGATGCCCGCCCAGCGCGGGTCGCTGGCCCACTGCTCGGTCAGCTCGGCCGCGGTCTGCTGCTCGTCGCCGGGGCGGATGGGGCTGGTTCCGGTGCTCACGATGATCCTCCGTTGGTTCTCGTTCGTCCTGGTGAGCACCACTGTGGCTGAAGGTCAACCACAATTCGGCCCGAGTGTTAGCAGAAGAATTGGCGATCTTCTGTCAGGAGAAACATGCCAGCGACGGGCCGGATGCGGCACAGTGAGGCATGGCCCCGACCCTGACGCCTCGCCCTCACCCCGCCCCCGCGCCGGACGGCGAGATCGACACGCTCCTGCTCGGGCGGCGGATCCGGCACCTGCGCACCGCGGCGGGGCTGACGCTCGACGACCTGGGCGCCGCGATCGGCCGCGCCGCCTCGCAGGTCTCGATGCTCGAGAACGGCCACCGCGAGCCGAAGCTGTCGCTGCTGCAGCAGGTCGCGGTCGCGCTCGACGTGCCGCTCGCCGAGCTGCTCGCGGGCGAGGCCCCGACCCGGCGGGCGGCGCTCGAGATCCAGCTCGAGCGCGCGCAGCGCGGCCCGCTGTTCGCGGCGCTCAAGCTGCCCACCGTCAAGGTGGCGAAGTCGCTGCCGACGGACGCGCTCGAGGCGATCCTCGGGCTGCAGGCCGAGGTCCGCCGGCTGCTGACCGAGAACGCCGCCACCCCGGAGGAGGCGCGCCGCGCGAACGCCGAGCTTCGCGCGACCATGCGGGCGCAGGACAACTACTTCCCCGAGCTCGAGGAGCACGCCCGCCGCCTGCTGACGGCCGTCCACCACCCCGGCGGGCCCCTGTCGCAGCGCAGCACCGCCGACATCGCCGCCCACCTCGGCTTCTCGCTGCACTACGTGCACGACCTGCCGCACTCGACCCGCTCGGTCACGGACCTCGAGAACGGCCGGATCTACCTGCCGCACGCCCTGACGCAGGCGAACGACCCGCGCTCGGCGCTGCTCCAGGCCGTCGCCAGCCACGTGCTCGGGCACACCGAGCCGCGGGGGTACGGCGACTTCCTGCGCCAGCGCGTCGAGAACAACTACCTCGCCGCGGCGCTCATGCTGCCCGAGGACGGGGCCGTCGCCCTGCTCCGCGCCGCGAAGGCGGAGCGCCGGCTGTCCGTCGAGGACCTGCGCGACGCGTACGGCGTGCCGTACGAGACCGCCGCGCACCGGTTCACCAACCTCGCCACCCGGCACCTCGACATCCCGGTGCACTTCATGAAGGCGCACGAGAGCGGGACCCTGCACAAGGCGTACGAGAACGACGGAGTGCGCTTCCCGACCGACCCCCTGGGCTCGATCGAGGGCCAGCCCGTCTGCCGGCACTGGACCGCGCGCATCGTGTTCCGGGTGCCCGACCGGTTCAGCCCGTACTACCAGTACACGGACACCCCGACCGGCACCTACTGGTGCACCTCGCGCGTGCAGGGCTCCGCCGACGGCGAGTTCTCGGTGAGCGTCGGCGTCCCGTTCGCGCACGTGCGCTGGTTCCTCGGCCGCGAGACGACCGAGCGCGCGACGTCGCGCTGCCCGGACCCCGACTGCTGCCGGCGCGCGCCCGACGAGCTCGCGCAGCGCTGGGCCTCCAAGTCCTGGCCGAGCGCGCGGCCGCACGCGAGCCTGCTCGCGGCCCTGCCCACCGGGGCGTTCCCCGGGGTGGACCAGACCGAGGTCTTCACGTTCCTCGAGCGGCACGCGCCCCGGCCCTGATCTCCGCGGCTGATCCACGCCGGCGGAACACCTGGGCGTCGGCCGGGGTTGTCGCTGGCATGACAACGATCGGTTTCATCGGAGCAGGACACATCGGCGGAACGCTCGCCCGGCTCGCCGTTGCGGCGGGCTACGAGGTCGTCGTGAGCAACTCGCGCGGCCCGGAGACCCTCGTCGACCTGGTCGCCGAGCTCGGCGACAGCGCGCGGGCCGGTACTCCGGCCGAGGCCGCCGAGTCGGCCGACGTCGTCGTCGTGACGATCCCCTTCAAGAGCTACCGCGAGGTGCCGGCGGCGGCGCTCGCCGGCACGGTCGTGATCGACACCAACAACTACTACCCGCAGCGCGACGGCGCCGTCGCGGCGCTCGACTCCCAGCGCTCGACCTCGGCGGAGCTGCTCCAGGAGCACCTGGGCACGACGCCGGTGGTCAAGGCGTTCAACCACATCACCTCGGGCGACCTCGGCTCCCAGCCGGCGGCGGCCGGCACCGCTGGGCGCCGCGCCCTCGCGATCGCGGGCGACGACGCCGACGCGCGATCCCAGGTCGCGCGCCTGATCGACCAGCTCGGGTACGACGTCGTCGACGCCGGGCCCCTCGAGCAGGGCTGGCGCTTCCAGCCCGGCACGCCTGCCTACGGCCCGCGCCTGGACGCCGCCGAACTGGAGCGGGCCCTCGCGGCCGCGCAGCGGCCGGTCGGGGTCGCCTGAGTGCACTGCCTGAGCGCACTGGGCGGCGGCGGGCGCTCATCTGCCCGCCGCCAGGGCCGATAGGTAGGCGTGACAGCCGAGCTCAACCCTCGCGGGGTGAACCCGCGCGTGTACGTCGCGCTGTTCGATGACAACGTCGACAGCATGCTGCTGACGAGCCCGGACGGATCGATCTTCGCCGCCAACCGGGCCGCGTGCCGGGCACTGGCCCGGACCGAGGCGGAGATCTGCGCGCTCGGGCGCGCCGGCGTCGCCGACGTCACCGATACGCGTTGGGCCGAGGGGATCGAGGCACGCCGCCGCGACGGGCACTTCCGCGGGCGCGTGCGGATGCTGCGCGGCGACGGCTCGCCGCTGGAGGTGGAGCTGTCGTCGGCCGTGTTCCACGAGGGCGGTGAGCTCAGTTCCTACGTGAGCTTCCACGAGGTCCTGGACGCCCTGGACCTGGCGCGGGACGTGCCGGAGCTGCGGGCGGCGGCGAGCGTCGTCGAGACGCTCGAGTCGGTTGCTGACGCCTACATCGCAGTCGACGCCGACTGGAACCTGAGCTACGTCAATCGCCGCGCCGAGCAGCTCCTGCGGGTCGTGCGGCGCGAGATCCTCGGCACCGACTTCTGGCAGGCCTTCCCTGGCACCCGCGACACGACGCTCGGCCAGCACTTCCGCGCGGTCATGCGCACGGGCGAGGCCGACTCCGTCGAGGGCTACTTCGAGGAGGTGGCGCTGCACTGCGAGGTACGCGCGTTCGGGCTCCTCGGCGGCGGGATCGGGATCTACTTCGTCGACACCTCCGCCCGCTTCGCCGTCGAGCAGGAACGCGAGCGGCTGCTCGCCGCGGAGCGGAGCGCCCGCGCGTCCGCCGAGCTCGCGCAGATCGCGCTCGCCGACCGCGCGACCCACGACGGCCTCACGGGCCTGCTGAACAGGTCGGGGCTGCTCGAGCGCGTCGACCGCGCCCGCGCCGCCGACGCGCGGCTCACGCTGACCGTGCTGTTCGTCGACCTCGATCGGTTCAAGCTGGTCAACGACACGCTCGGCCATGCCACCGGCGACGAGCTGCTCGCGGTCTTCGCGGACCGCCTGCGCGCCCTGGCGCCCGCGGGCGCGATCCTGGCCCGCTTCGGCGGCGACGAGTTCGTGGTCGCCCTGGCGAGCGCGACGACCGCCGAGGCGAACACGCTCGCCGAACGCATCGTCGATGCCAGCCGGGAGCCCGTTCGCCTCGGTGCCAGCTCGCTGCGGGTCACGGCGAGCGTCGGGATCGCGCGCAGCTCCGGCGCCCCGGACCTCGGCCGGCTGCTGCGCGAGGCCGACGCGGCGCTGTACAGCGCGAAGGAGGCCGGCCGGGAGGCGGTGGCCTGGTTCGACGATCGCCTGCTCGCGCAGGCCATCGACCGTGTCCGCCTCGAGCAGGGACTGCGCGCCGCGCTGGCGGCCGACAAGCTCTCGCTCGCCTACCAGCCCTCGTTCGACCTGACCAGCGGCCGCGCGCGGCACGTCGAGGCGCTCGCCCGGTGGCACCACCCGACCCGCGGCTGGATCCCGCCGGGCAGGTTCATCCCCGTCGCCGAGGACTGCGGCCTGATCGGCCGCATCGGCGAGTGGGCGATCGCGCGCGCCGCCGAGCAGGCCGCCGCGTGGGCGCACCGGCCGGACCTGCGCGTGTGGGTCAACGTCTCGCCGCGCCAGCTCGCGGTGCCGGGCCTGCGGGACCTGCTCGCCGCGCACCTCGACCGCGCCGGCGTGGCCCCCGACCGGTTCGGGATCGAGGTGACCGAGTCGACGATCGCCGAGCCCGGCCAGTTCACGCGCGAGCTGCGCGCCGTGAGCGACCTCGGCGTCGCGATCGCCGTCGACGACTTCGGGACCGGCTTCAGCTCGCTCGCCCGCCTCGTGCGCATGCCGGTGGACGTGATCAAGATCGACCAGTCGTTCGCCGCGCGGCTCGGCACGGCCGCCGGGGACGGCATGCTCGCGAGCGTCGTGCACCTCGCGCACTCGATCGGCGCCCACGTCATCGCGGAGGGCGTCGAGACACCCGAGCAGCTCGCGATCCTGCGCTCGACTGACTGCGACACAGCCACCGGCTACCTGCTCGCCCGCCCAGGACCGCCGCAGGACGTCCGCTGGCAGCTCCCGGCCCCGTCGGCACAGCGCGCGGCCGGGGCCTGACGCGTCCGGACCAGGCGGGCGTCGCCCGACGCACGAAGCTCCCGGGCAGAGACATCCTGACCGGGAGCTTCGTTGTTCGAACAGCTCGGGCGGGAACTGTTCACCTACGTGCGCGAGGGGGGACTTGAACCCCCACGCCCTTTCGGACACTGGCACCTGAAGCCAGCGCGTCTGCCATTCCGCCACTCGCGCGCCGGAGCACATTAGCACGGTGGACCCGGCCTACCCGCATCGCGCCTGGTCAACCGGCCGTCCTCGGTCGGCGGCGTGGTTGACTCGGGCCACATCGAGCCTGCTCGAACGCGCGTGGCGGCATCGCTGGGCCGCAGGGATCGTTACGATCAGGGCTAGCGGCGAGCGCCCTGCGCGTCGCCTGCCCGAATCCGGGAGGTCTCCCGGCGTACGACGACGACGCACTGGGAGGTGGGCATGGGCATCCTCGATCGATTCGAACAAGGCGTGGAGCGCGTGGTCAACACTGCCTTTGCGAAGGCGTTCCACAGCGAGGTCAAGCCGGTCGAGCTGGCGAGTGCGCTGCGCCGCGAGGTCGACGACCGAGCCGCCGTCGTGGGCCGCGAGCGCACGGTCGTGCCGAACGACTTCACCATCGAACTCTCCCCCACCGATCACCAGCAGATCATTGACTGGGGCGCCGAGCCGCTCGCCGACGAGCTCGCGGCCAACGTCACCGAGCACGCGTCGACACAGCGGTACGCGTTCGTCGGCCCCGTGACCGTCGCGTTCGCGCTCCACGAGGACCTCGAGACCGGCCGCTTCCGGGTCCGCAGCGCGACGGTGCGCGGGGCCGTCGCGCCGGCCGCCGCCGCAGCGACCCCGAGCGCGCGGCACCCGCTGGTCGATATCGACGGGCAGCGCTACCTGCTCACCGGGCCCGTCACGGTGATCGGGCGCGGTTCGGAGGCGGACATCATCGTCGACGACCCGGGGGTTTCACGCCGCCACCTCGAGATCCGGGTCACGCCCGCGGGGGTCGTCGCATCGGACCTGGGCTCGACCAACGGGCTGTTCGTCGAGGGTCACCAGGTGCCCGCGGCGACCCTGCTCGACGGCAACACCATGACGATCGGCCGGACCCGGATCATGTTCTGGACCGGCCAGGACACGGACGAGGACGACCAGTGAGCAGGTCGAGGGCGAGCTGCGCCACTCGCCCGACGCGCGCCACGAGCGCCGGGGCCGCATGAGCGAGCTCGCCGTCACCCTGCTCCGCCTGGGCTACCTCATCCTGCTGTGGGTCTTCGTGCTCTCCGCGATCGGCGTGCTGCGCCGGGACCTGTACGGGACGAAGATCACCGCGCGCGGCGGGAAGGCCGCGAACCGGCGCGCGCCCACCCCGGCTCCTGCCCCGAACGGCGCGGCTCCGGCCGCCGCCGCCCCGCGCGGCCGCGACCAGGCGCCCACGCGGCTCGTCGTCACCGAGGGCCCCCTGCGCGGCACGAGCCTCCCGTTGACCAGCTCGGCGATCCTCATCGGCCGAGCGCCGTCGTGCACCCTCGTGCTCGACGACGACTACTCGTCCTCGCGGCACGCGCGCATCTTTCCCAGCGGGGGGCAGTGGTTCGTCGAGGACCTCGGGTCCACCAACGGAACATTCCTCGGCACGACCCGTGTCGAAGAGCCCACCCCCGTTCCGCCCGGCGCGCACGTGCGCATCGGGCAGAGCGTCGTCGAGCTCCAGAGGTAAGGGCCGGTAAGGACACAGTGACCATCGCCCTGCGGTATGCCGCACGCTCCGACGTCGGGCTCGTGCGCGCCAACAACCAGGACTCCGCCTACGCAGGCCCGCACCTGCTCGTCGTCGCCGACGGGATGGGCGGCCACGCCGGCGGCGACGTCGCGTCGTCGGTCGCCGTCGCGACGCTCGCCCCGCTCGACGACGAGGCGCACGGCCCGGACGACGCCCTCGAGGAGCTCGACCGCGCGCTGCACGCCGCCCAGGACGAGCTGCTGGCCCGGGCGGAGCGCGACCCGCAGCTCGCCGGCCTCGGCACGACCGTGACGGCCCTGCTGCGCACCGGCAGCAAGCTCGCGATGGCGCACATCGGGGACTCGCGCGCCTACCTGCTGCGCGACGGCGAGATGGCGCAGGTCACGACCGACCACACGTTCGTGCAGCACCTGGTCAACACCGGGAAGATCACCGCGGAGGAGGCCGAGCACCACCCGCAGCGCTCGGTCGTGATGCGGGTGCTCGGCGACTTCGACATGGAGATCGTGCTCGACCTGTCGGTCCGCGAAGCCCGCCCGGGCGACCGCTGGCTGCTGTGCTCCGACGGCCTGTCCGGCGTCGTGAGCGCGGAGACCCTGGGCGACACGCTGCGCGGCGTCCCGGACGTCGACGCGTGCGCCGAGCGGCTGATCCAGCTCGCGCTGCGTGGCGGGGGTCCGGACAACATCACCGTGATCATCGCCGACGTCGTCGACCTCGACCGGCTGCCCGACGGCGGCGCCCCCACCACGACGTCGACGATCGTCGGGTCCGCCGCGACCTCCCGCAACCGCCCCAGCGCCGCCGCCGACGGCCCGGCGGCGCGGGCCGCCACGCTCACCCAGGCCGCGACCACTCCCCCGAAGGGCACGGCCACCGCCACCGCGTCGCCCGATCCCGACGACGAGGACGACGACGAGGACGACGAGACGCGGCGGCACCGCCGTCGGCGCCGCGTGCTGATGCTCGTCGCGATCGCCGCCCTGGTGCTCGCGATCGCCGGGGTCGGCACGGCCGCGTACCAGTGGACCCAGACGCAGTACTACGTCGGGGTGGCGGACGGCGACGTGGCGATCTACCGCGGCATCCCCCAGACGCTCGGCCCGCTCGCGCTCTCCGACGTCGTCGAGCGGACCGCCCTGGTGGCCGACCAGCTGCCCGGCTACGTGCAGACCCGGCTCGACCAGACGATCCCCGCGACGTCGCTGGCAGACGCGCGCGAGCGGGTCTCGCGGCTCGCCGAGGACACCACCAGCTGATGGGGCCCCGCTGATGGCCACGATCAGCCCGCTCCCCGTCCGGCCCGGCCGGAGCGTCGAACTCGGCCTGCTCGCGCTCGCGCTCGCGCTCGGCGTCGCCGCGTACGCGCTCGTCGGCCTCAACGTGACGGGCGCGCTGCCCGCCAACATCTTCGGCTACGGCGCCGGCATGGTGCTGCTCGGGGTCGGGTTGCACGTCATCCTGCGGCTGCGCGCTCCGTACGCGGACCAGGTGATCCTCCCGGTCGCGATCGCCCTCAACGGCATCGGGCTCGCGATGATCTACCGGATCGACCTCTCGCACGCCGAGCCGACGTCCTTCGCCACCCGGCAGCTCGGCTGGACCGCGATCGGGGTCGTCCTCGCGGCCGTGGTGCTGGTCGTGCTGCGCGACCACCGCACGCTGCGGCGATACACCTACACGGCCATGGTCGCCGGCCTGGCGCTCGTGCTCCTGCCGCTCGTGCCGGGCCTGGGCACGACGATCAACGGCGCCCGGATCTGGGTGCACGTGGGCAGCCAGTCGCTGCAGCCGGCCGAGTTCGCCAAGATCGCGTTCGCCGTGTTCTTCGCCGGTTACCTCGTGACCAACCGCGACACGCTCGCGCTCGCTGGCCCGAAGGTCCTCGGTCTCCAGCTGCCCCGCATCCGGGACCTCGGCCCGATCATCGTGGTCTGGGCGTTCTCCCTCGCGGTCCTCGTGCTCGAGCGAGACCTCGGCACGTCGCTGCTGTTCTTCGGGCTGTTCGTCGCGATGCTGTACCTCGCGACCGAGCGCCTGAGCTGGATCGTGCTCGGCATGGTGATGTTCGCCGTCGGCGCGGTGCTGGCCGCGGACTTCTTCCGGCACGTCGGCGACCGGTTCGAGGCCTGGCTCAACGCGTTCGACAACGACGTGTTCAACCAGTCTCCGGGCGGCTCGGGCCAGCTCGTCCGCGGCCTGTTCGGGATGGCCAGCGGCGGGCTGTTCGGCACCGGCTGGGGCGAGGGCCGCCCGGGCCTGGTCCCGTACGCGGAGTCCGACTTCATCTTCGCCTCCCTCGGCGAGGAGCTCGGCCTCACGGGCATCCTGGCGATCCTCGTCTGCTTCCTGGTGCTCGCCCAGCGCGGGCTGCGCACCGCGATCGGCGTGCGCGACGGCTTCGGCAAGCTGCTCGCGGGCGGCCTCGCGTTCGTCGTCGCGTTCCAGTGTTTCGTCGTCGTCGGGGGCGTGACCCGCCTCATCCCGCTCACCGGGCTCACACTGCCGTTCATGGCCTACGGCGGCTCGTCCCTGCTCGCGAACTGGGTGGTCGTCGCGCTGCTGCTGCGAATCTCCGACAGCGCGCGCCGGCCGGCACCCCCGCTCAGCGAGTTCGTCGAACCGCCCACCACGACGGCGGACCTGCAGGAGACCGAGATGCTCCGTGGCCTGAAGCAGGCGCGCGAATGAACACCCCGCTGCGCCGCATCTCGATCGTCGTGGTCACGATGTTCATCGCGCTCATGGGCGCGGCCACCTGGACGCAGTACGTCCGCGCGCCTGCGCTCAACGACGACCCGCGCAACGTCCGGACGCTGTACCGCGAGTTCGACAACTCCCGCGGCCCCATCGTCATCGGCGGCGAGCCCGTCGCGGCGTCGACGCCGTCGGGCGACGCCTTCGGGTACCAACGCAGCTACACGAACGGCCCACTGTTCGCCCACGTGACGGGGTTCTACTCGGTCGTCTACAGCCGGACCGGGATCGAGCGGGAGGAGAACGACTTCCTCACCGGCACGGCGGACTCCCTATTCCTCTCGCGGATCCAGGACCTGTTCACGGGCCGCCAGCCCCAGGGCTCGTCGGTCGAGCTCACGATCGACCCCGCGGTCCAGCAGGCGGCCTGGGACGCGCTGGGAGACCAGCGCGGCGCCGTCGTCGCGCTCGACCCCACGACCGGGGCGATCCTCGCGCTGGTGTCGAAGCCCAGCTTCGACCCGAACGCGCTCGCCGGGCACTCGACGCCGGCCGTCAACGAGGCCTACCGCGCACTCGAGGCCGACCCCGCGAGCCCTCTGATCAACCGGGTCACGCGGGAGACCTACCCGCCCGGCTCCACCTTCAAGCTCGTCACCGCCGCCGCAGCCCTCGAGGCCGGCCTGACCCCCGACACGCAGGTCGCGGCTCCGCAGACCCTCCCACTGCCCGGCTCCAGCTCCTCGATCCCAAACTTTGGCGGCGAGGCCTGCGGCCCGGGGGCGACGGTGTCCCTCGCCGAGGCCTTGCGCATCTCGTGCAACACCGCCTTCGCCCAGCTCGGCATCGACGTCGGCGCCGACGCGCTGCAGGCGCAGGCCGAGGCGTTCGGATTCGGCGCCGAGCTCGACATCCCGCTGCCCGTCGTGGCGAGCGAGTACCCGCTCCCGCCCGACGACGCCCTGACCGCCATCTCGGCGATCGGCCAGTGGGACGTGCGGGCGACCCCGCTGCAGATGGCCCTCGTCTCGGCCGCGATCGCCAACGGCGGCACCACCATGACGCCGTACCTCGTCCAGACCGTGCGCAACCCCGACCTCGAGGTCGTCCAGGAGGCCACGCCGACGAAGCTCGGCACCGCGGTCTCGGCGTCCACCGCCGCGGCGCTGCGGGACATGATGGTCGACGTCGTCGACAACGGCACGGGCTCGGCGGCCCAGATCTCAGGCGTCCGGGTCGCGGGTAAGACGGGCACCGCGCAGACCACCGACGACGCCGCGCCGCACGCCTGGTTCACGGCGTTCGCCCCGGCGGACGCCCCGCGCGTCGCGGTCGCGGTGATCGTCGAGAACGGCGGGAGCCAGGGCAGCGAGGCGACCGGGGGCCGCGTCGCGGCGCCCATCGCGAAGGCCGTCATCGAGGCGGTGCTCGCCCAGTGAAGCCGGTCCAGGGCCTGACGCTCGGCGACCGCTACCGGCTCGAGCAGCAGCTCGCCGTCGGCGGCATGGGCGAGGTCTGGGTCGCGCGCGACGACGCCCTCGCGCGTGAGGTCGCGGTCAAGGTGCTGCGCGAGGAGTTCGCCGGCGATTCCGGCTTCCTGGCGCGCTTCCGGGTCGAGGCGCGCAACTCGGCGTCCCTGTCCCACCCGAACATCGCCCAGCTGTACGACTACGGCGAGCAGGACGGGTCGGCCTACCTCGTGATGGAGCTCGTCGAGGGCGAGCCGATGAGCGACCTGCTCGAGCGCGAGCCGGTCCTGCCGGCGCGCACGGTCCTACCGATCCTGGCGCAGACCGCCCGTGCCCTCGAGGCCGCCCACCGGGCCGGCCTCGTGCACCGAGACGTCAAACCCGGGAACATCCTGCTCGACCGCGCCGGCCGCGTGAAGATCACGGACTTCGGGGTCTCCCGCGCCGCCGACCAGGCGCCGCTGACCGCGACCGGCATGGTCATGGGCACCGCGCAGTACCTGTCCCCCGAGCAGGCCGTCGGGCGACCCGCCACCCCGGCCTCCGACCTGTACTCGCTCGGGATCGTGGCCTTCGAGTCGCTCGTCGGGCGCCGGCCCTTCACCGGGCCGAGTGCCGTCGACATCGCGATCTCGCACGTCAACGATCCGGTGCCGCCGCTGCCACGCCAGCTCGACCCCGCGCTGGCGGCCCTCGTGCTCGCGCTGCTCGCGAAGGAGCCGGCGGACCGGCCGGGGTCCGCGCGCGAGCTCGCGGAGTCGTTCGACGCGCTCGTGCCCCGCACGCCGCCGTCCGGGGTGCCGGCTGTCGCGCCTGCACCCGCGCCGCCGTCGAGCGGGGGCCGGCCGACGACACCGCCGCCGTCCTACCCTCCGGGCGGGCGCGCGGCGGGTTCCCGCGCGAGCGCCGCGCCCGCCGCCACGCGCGGCCGGGCCACCACCGGGCGGCGGTTTGGCCGGCTCGGGCGGCTCACCTGGCCGCTCCTGGCACTGCTCCTGCTGCTCATCGCGCTGCTTGGAGCGAAATTGGCCGATACGCTCATGGGGCCGAACCCCGGCACCGAGTCCTCGACAACCGTGGACACGACGTCGTTCCACCCGCGCGAGCAATCCCTGGAACCCGCCGCAATCGGTGGGATGATCACAGCACGCGTGCCGACCGGACCCCCGGTCGTCGCGGGCACAACGACAGCTAAGGACGCGTAGTGGTGGACGACGCACCCCGGATCCTCGCCAACCGGTACGAGGTTGGCGACCTCATCGGGCGCGGTGGCATGGCCGAGGTTCACATCGGCCACGACACCCGCCTGGGACGGACCGTAGCGATCAAGATCCTGCGGTCCGATCTTGCCCGCGACCCCTCCTTCCAGGCCCGGTTCCGGCGCGAGGCGCAGGCCTCCGCGTCGCTGAACCACCCGTCGATCGTCGCGGTCTACGACACGGGCGAAGACATCACCACGGACGCGAACGGCACGAGCACGCACGCGCCGTTCATCGTCATGGAGTACGTCGAGGGCCACACCGTCCGCGACATCCTCCGCGACGGTCAGGCCGTGCCGATCGAGGAGGCCGTCGAGATCACGGCGGGCGTCCTGTCGGCCCTCGGCTACTCCCACCACGCCGGCATCGTGCACCGCGACATCAAGCCCGCGAACGTGATGCTCACGCCCACCGGCGCGGTCAAGGTCATGGACTTCGGCATCGCGCGCGCGATCGCCGACTCAGCCGCGACCATGACGCAGACGCAGGCCGTCATCGGCACCGCGCAGTACCTGTCCCCCGAGCAGGCGCGCGGCGAGCAGGTCGACGCGCGCAGCGACCTGTACTCGACCGGTTGCCTGCTCTTCGAGCTGCTCACCGGGCGGCCGCCGTTCATGGGCGACTCCCCCGTCGCCGTCGCGTACCAGCACGTGCGCGAGCCCGCGCCGACCCCGAGCTCGCTGGCCTCCGACGTCCCCGAGTCCCTCGACCGGATCACGCTCAAGGCGCTCGCCAAGGACCGCGACAACCGGTACAGCACGGCCGCCGAGTTCCGCTCCGACCTCGAGTCCGCCGTCCGCGGCGGCACGGTCACCGCGCCCGCGATCGGCGTCCTCGCGGCCGCCGCCCTCGCCGACGCCGCGGCCGGACAGGCGACCCAGGTGCTCGCCCCGATGACCGGGCAGACCCAGATCGTCCCGACCGGCTCGCCCGCATGGGGCTCGACGCAGGCCGGCGCGACGCCAGGGGAACCGCCCGCCACGGCCACCGCGCCGGAGGAGGACGAGCCGCGGCGCCGGGGGCTGATGTGGACCCTCATCGCGATCGCCGTCGCCGCCATCATCGGCATCGTCGCGCTGGTCTACGCCAACGGGCGCTCCGGCGAGGCCGACGTCGAGCAGGTCACCGTCCCGAACCTGACCAGCCAGACCCAGGAGGCGGCCTTCGCCGCACTCACCGAGCTGGGCCTGACCCCCGTGCGCCAGGCGGAGGCGAGCGACTCCGTCGCGGTCGACGCCGTGACCCGCACCGATCCCGCCGACGGCGAGCTCGTGGACGTCGGCGCGAGCGTCGACGTCTGGATCTCGACCGGGCCGGAACAGATCGCCGTGCCCGACGTCACCGGCCAGAACCAGGACCAGGCTCGGGCCTCCCTGGAGGACGCCGGGCTGGCCGCCGGGAACGTGCAGACCGAGAACGTCCCGGTCGACGCCGGAGACGTCACCAAGACCGATCCCGTCGCGGGCACGGCCGTCGCGGCCGGTAGCCGCGTGACGATCTTCGTGGCATCGGGGCAGGTGGACCTGCCCAGCCTGGTCGGGATGTCGCGGGTCGACGCGTTGGCCAAGCTGCAGGAGCTCAAGCTGAACTCCAACACGAACACCGTGGAGTCCAGCGAGGCCCTCGACACCATCATCGCCCAGGACCGCACCCCGGGGCTCGTGCAGCAGGGCACGACGATCACGCTGAACGTCGCGATCGCGCCGACCACCGCGACGATCCCGGCCGACCTGGTCGGCAAGACCTACGAGGACGCGGCCGCGCAGCTCAGCGCCCTCGGGCTCGTCCCGGCCAGGGTGGAGGCCGCTAGCGACGTGCAGCCGAAGGGCTCGGTCGTCTCATCGAACCCGACCAAGGGCACCGTCGTCGAGCTCGGGTCCACGGTCACGCTCACCGTGTCGAACACCGAACAGGCGACGCCCCCTCCCGCGGCCGGCGCCGCCGCGGCGACGGTCACGAGGTAGCGGGCGCCGCCGCTCGTCCGGAGCGCCTCGTCAGCCCCGCACGAGCGGGTGCAGGCCCGCCGAGCGCTCGACGGCGTCGGCCTCGCCGCAGATCGCGAGCCAGTTCGCCAGGAGTCGGTGCCCACCCTCGGTGAGCACCGACTCGGGGTGGAACTGGACGCCGTGCAGCGGGAGCGTCCGGTGCTGCAGGCCCATGATGATCGGCCCGTACGCCGACGAGACGCTCGCGGTGACCTCGAGCTCGGCCGAGATCGTGCCGGTCACGACGGCGAGCGAGTGGTAGCGCGTCGCGGTGAACGGATCGGGTAGCCCGGCGAGCACGCCGGCGCCGTCGTGCTCGACCCGGCTCGTCTTGCCGTGCATGAGCTCGGGGGCGTGGGTGACGATTCCCCCGAACACCTCGCCGAGCGCCTGGTGACCGAGGCAGACCCCCAGCATCGGGGTGCCCGACGCCGCGCAGTCGCGGATGACCTGCATGCTCTGGCCCGCGTCGGCGGGGGCGCCGGGCCCGGGCGAGATGAGCACGCCGTCGTAGGCCGCGCGTTCGGTCGCGGGCGGGACCGCGTCGTTGCGGACCACGACCGCCTCGGCCCCGAGCTGCGCGAGGTAGCCCACGATCGTGTAGACGAACGAGTCGTAGTTGTCGACGACCAGGATCTTCGTCACTGCGCACCACCCACCGTCGTGTTGTTGAAGGGCATCAGCGGCGCGATCGCCGGGAACAACCACAGGAAGCACAGCGCCAGGAGGCCGACCGCCGCGAGCGTGAGCGTGCCCACACGCACCCAGACGGGTCCGGGCAGGTGCCGCCAGAGCCAGGGATACATCATGCGCCTCCGGTGATCTCGACCGGGAACCCCGCGGTGGTCGGGAGCCAGTAGTCCAGCACGCCGTGCACGACGTACCGCTGCTGCGCCGAGTACATCGGGTGGCAGGTCGTGAGCGTGATGAGCCGCTCGGTCGCGACGGCGGCGGGATCGGCGGGGACCGGGCCGATCACGCGCACGTCGCTCGGGCTGACGATCTCGGTCGTCGTGACGCGGTAGACGTACCAGGTGTCGGCCGTGCGGACCACGACCGCGTCGCCCTCGACGAGCTCCGTGATCCGATTGAACGGCTTGCCGTAGGTGGTCCGGTGCCCGGAGATCGAGAAGTTCCCGACGTCCCCGGCCATCGCCGTCCCCGGGTAGTGCCCGATCCCCAGCGGGTCCAGCACCCCGGCCCGGTCGACGCCCTCGCTCACGGGCCGCTCGTAGTCGGCGCCCCACCGCGGCACGAGCAGCGTCGCGAAGGTGACCGCGTGCTCGGGCTCGGCGAGCACTGGCGGCGCGTCCCGGCGGGGGTCGACCGCCGGCGCCGCCGGCTCGGCCGTCGGCACCGGCGCCCAGTCGAGGCTCTCGACGATTTCCGCCTGGGCGCGGTTGCCCTCGACGTCGGTCCACCACAGCTGCCACGCGACGAACGCGAGCAGGAACACCCCGGCCGTGACCATGAGCTCGCCGACGACGCCGGTCACGTCCAGCCCGAGCCGCCGCCCGCGCCTGCCGCCGGGCGATCGGCGGCGCTCCCCGCGCGGGGCCGCCTCGACCGTCATGACAGCGCCCGCGCGCCGGGGAACACGACCGTCCCGGCGGGCACCGTCGCGAACTCGAGCGTCGAGCCGCCCTCGGTGCCCGGCAGGGTGAGGTCGTCGGACGCGTCGACCGACCAGCCGAGCCCGACGGCGTCGACGTACTCCAGGTACCGCTGGATCTCGGGGTCCGCGAGCAGCGCGGCGCGCAACTGCTTGGGGTCACCGATCGCGCGCACCTCGTACGGCGGCGAGTAGAGCCGGCCACCGAGGGACAGGACGTTGCCGACGCACCGGAAGGCCGTCGTCGCCGTGACCCGCTGGTCCTGCAGCGCCATCGCCTCGGCGCCACCGGCCCACAACGCATTGATCACGGCCTGCATGTCCTGCTGGTGGACGACCAGGTCATCCGGGCCGGCCCACTCGGGCTGGGAGCCGTCCGCCGGGGCGTCCGTCAGGCGCACGGTGAGGCCGGGCCCGGTCACGGGCGTCCGGCCGGCGGCGAGCGCGATGCGCCCGACCAGCTCCGGCTCCCCCGTGTCGAGCGCCACGGACTGCTCGCTCGTGAGCTCCTCGACCTCGGCACGCAGCGCGTCGACCTCGCCCGCGAGGGTCTCCACCCGGTCCGACTCGACTGCCGCCAGCTCCCCGAGGTCCGCGGGGTGGCGCGTCTCCTGGCCCGCCGCGAGCTTGGCGTTCGCGGTGAAGAGCAGCCCGGCGAGGGCGAGCACGAGGCCGACGGAGGCGGTCCCCCGCAACCGGCGGGCGGGCCGGTGCCCCGGGTGATGGCTCACGGGCGCTCCTGTCCCTGGATCTCGGCACTACGCTAGTTGACACGAGGGCGGCGCCGAATCCCGTCGCTACCCCGCCTGCCGCACAGCAAGGAGCCTCACACAGTGCCTGAGTCTAGGTCGCGGAAGAAAGCCGCATACGTTCCGCCGCCCGCCAAGGCGGCGCCGGTGACCAACCCGGGCTGGCTCGTGCCGGTCATGGTCACACTCATGGTGCTCGGCCTGCTGTGGATCGTTGCCACCTACATGTTCCAGTCGGCCTACCCGATCCCCGGGATCGGCCAGTGGAACCTGGCCATCGGGTTCGTGCTGATCATCGCCGGCTTCAGCCTCACGACCCGCTGGCACTGACCGCTCCCGAACACCGCTCTCTCAGCGCCGGTCGGACCAGCGAAGACTGAGTCACACGGGTGTGGTTATCCCCACCGGTGGACTGACCTGTGGATAACTACACCGGTGTAACTCGGCGGAGCGGGTGCCGGTGGAGAGTCAGGCGCTCGCGTACTTGGCCAGGGCGAGCCCGACCAGGAGCACCGCCATCGCGACCGTGGCCACGACGGCCACCAGGTCCCGGCGCTCGCGCGACGAGTAGGCGTACGCCGCACCCAGCGCGAGGCCGGTGACGAGCCCCCCGAGGTGGGCCTGCCAGGCGATGCCCGGCACGACGAACCCGAGCACGGCGTTGATCCCGATGAGCACGACGATCTGCCGAGCGTCGCCCCCGAGCCGGCGCAGCACGACGAGGATGGCGCCGAACATGCCGAACACGGCACCCGAGGCACCGACGACGCCGGACACCCAGGCGAAGCTCGTCGCGGTCACCACCGGGGAGGCGAGCAGCAGCACACCCACCGAGCCGCCCACTGCGGCGAGCAGGTAGAGCGCGACGAAGCGCCACCGGCCCAACGTGTGCTCGAGGTACGGGCCGACGAGGTAGAGCGCGTACATGTTGAACCCGAGGTGCAGGATGTTGCCCTCGGAGTGCAGGAAGGCCGACGAGATGAACCTGATCGGCTCGACCTCTCCCGCGGCCGGGGAGAAGGCCCAGCGCGAGGTCCAGCCCGGCACGAGCAACTGGAGCACGAAGCTGACGACGCAGAGCCCGATGATCGTCAGCGTCGCGACCGGCCGGCCCCCGCGCGCCCGTCCGCCGAAGGCGGTACGGGTGGCGGGCACCGCGCGGGCGGCCTCCCGGACGCAGTCGACGCAGTGCACGCCCACCGCGGCCGGGCGCTGGCACTCGGGACAGGCCGGGCGCCCGCACCGCTGGCACCGCACGTACGAGACGCGGTCCGGGTGGCGCGGGCACACCGGCGGCGGCTCCGGCGGTGCTGCGTCGAACGTCGACATGGCTGCGAGCGGCTCGGCGCCGGCGAGGAGCTAGTCCTCGACCGTCACCGTGGTGAGCACGATGTCCTCGACCGGGCGGTCGCCCGGGCGCGTGGTCGCGCTGGCGATGGCGTCGACGACGGCGCGGCTCGCGTCGTCAGCGACCTTGCCGAAGATCGTGTGCTTGCCGGTGAGCCAGGTGGTCGGGGCGACGGAGATGAAGAACTGCGAGCCGTTGGTCCCGCCGGCCTTGCCCGTGACGGGGTCGCGGCGCTGGCCCGAGTTAGCCATCGCGAGCAGGTATGGCTCCGTGAAGCCGAGCTCAGGGTGGATCTCGTCGTCGAACGAGTAGCCCGGGCCGCCCGTTCCGGTGCCGAGGGGGTCGCCACCCTGGATCATGAAGCCGGCGATCACGCGGTGGAAGACCACTCCGGCGTACAGGGGCTCGGTCTTCTCCGCGCCCGTGCGCGGGTCCGTCCAGGCCTTGGTGCCCGTGGCGAGGCCCGTGAAGTTGGCCACCGTCTTCGGTGCGTGGTTGGGAAAGAGCTCGATGCGGATGTCACCGGCAGTGGTATGCATAGTCGCGAACATGCGCGCCATTGTTCCACGGGAACCGCGCGCGTCGCCCGGCGGCTCGGCACGCCGTGTCTGCGGGTGGCAGAGTGGAAGCCTGACATGCACGTGTAGTCGACTAGGGGAGTGGACATGTTCGACCGGATCCGACGTTCCGCCAGCTCGACCGTCGAGAACATCGACACCGCCCGGATCAAAGACCGGGTCGGCGCCTCGATCGCCGACGTGAGCGAGAACGCCGGCCAGACCGCCGGGCACCTCGCCGACCAGGCGCGCGACGCGGCGACCGTGGCCCGCGCGGCCGCCGCCGAGGCGACCGCGCAGGCCATCGAGGCCGCTGGCCAGGCGAAGGAGTGGTCGGCCCCGAAGCTGGAGGCGACGATCGACTGGCTCGCCCCGCGTATCGAGCACGCCTGGCAGGAGAGCGTGAAGGCGGCCGCGCCGAAGGTCGAGAAGGCGGCGGGCATGGCCGCCCCCGCGATCGACTCGGCCCACGACAAGCTCGTCGACGAGCTGCTCCCGCGGCTCGTGGCGGCCGTGAACGACGCCGCCACGCGCGCGGGTGCCGCCGTCGAGCGCGCGGCCGATCACGCGGCGCAGGCACCGGCCGTCGTGGCCGCGGCCGCGGCCGGCGTCACCGCCACGAAGAAGAAGCACACGGGCGCCAAGGTGTTCTGGCTGTTCGCGGGACTTGCGGCCGTCGCCGGGGCGTTCGCCGCCTGGCGCCGCACGCAGCCCACGACCGACCCGTGGGCCGACCCGTGGGAGCCTGCCGGCGCGCCCACGCGCAGCGCGGAGACGGGTCACGACCTGCAGGGTGCCGTCGGGGACGCCGCCGAGGCCGTCGGCGAGGCCGCGGGCGCGACCGTCGCCATGAGCCGGGAGGCCTCCAAGAAGGCCGCCGACAAGGTGGCCGAGGTGCGCGACGACGTGACCGAGAAGATGGCGGAGGCGCGCGAGGCGACCCGCAAGGCGACCTCGCGCCGACGCTCGTCGGCAACGTCCGCCGACGAGGCCGACCCGGCCGATGGGGTCACCGACGCTGACGCCAACAGCGGCGCGGACGCCCTCGCGGCGGAGGACGAGGCCAAGGACGCCCCGACCGCCTGACTGACAGCCGCAGCGGATCGCCCCTCGGGTCGGTTCGTCACGACCGGGTCACGATTTCGCCAACTGCCCTCCGTGGCGGCGCCAGCGCCGTACGGTCGCGGCATGAGACGTCTCGTCGGCCCGGTCGTGCTGTCTGTGCTGGTCGCCGGGCTTGCGGCCGGGTGCTCGGCGACCAGCACCGACGGCGGCGACTCGGCCGCTCCGCAGGGGGTCGAGGCCGACTCCGCGGGGTCCGGTTCGCTCGCGCAGGACGCCGAGGCGCAGGCGGTGACCGACCCCGCCCTGGCCGCCGACGCGACCGACCGTCAGGTCGTCACCGTCGGGACGGTCGGGATCGTCGCCCCGGACCCCACCGACGCCGCGCGGCAGGCGACCGCCCTGACCGAGGCCGCCGGCGGTCGCGTCGAGGGGCGCACCGAGCAGGCCGCCTCCGGTGACCAGGGCGCGAGCGCCCACCTCATCCTGCGGATCCCCGCCGCCCGGCTGACCGAGACGCTGGACGCGTTCGCGGAGCTCGGCAAGGTCGAGCGCCTCGAGCTCTCGGCCACCGACGTCACCGGTCAGGTGCAGGACCTCGACGCGCGGATCTCCGCCCTGACGGTCTCGGTCGGGCGCCTCGAGGCGCTGCTGGGCGCGGCGAACACGAGCACGGACCTGGTCGAGCTCGAGTCCGCGCTGTCCGGCCGGCAGGCGGACCTCGAGTCGATGCAGGCCCAGCGGGCCGGGCTGGCCGACCAGGTCGAGCTCACCACGATCACCCTCGACCTCACCGCGAGCCCGACCGTCGTCGTCACCAGCCCGCGCGGATTCTGGACGGGCCTAGAAAGCGGCTGGAACGGTCTCCTGGCGACGCTGGCGGCCGTGCTGATCGTCACGGGCGTCCTCCTGCCGTGGCTGGCCTTCGTCGCCGTGCTGGGCGGCGCGGCGTTCGCCGTCGTGCGGCTCGTGCGCCGTCGTCGCCCCGCCGGCCCGGGTGGACCCGTCCCGGTGCCAGCGACCGCCGGCGACCTCGGCGACGGCGGTCCGGGCGGGCCCCGCCCTGGTCAGGGCTGAGCCGCGGCAGCCCGGGTCGCCGCGAGCTCGGCGAACACCACGACGTTGTCGCGATAGTGCCCTGCCGCTCGGTCGAAGGTCCCGCCGCAGGTGATCAGCCGCAGCGCCGCGTGGTCGAGGTCTCCGTACACCTCGGCTGTCGGGAAGGCGTCCTTCGGATATCGCCCCGCCCGACTCACGCGGAAGACCGCGGCGCTGCCGTCCTCGCGGATCACCGTGACCTCGTCGCCCGGCTGGACCTCGCCGAGCCGGTAGAACACCCCGGGGCCGTCCGACCAGTCGACGTGGCCGGCGAGGATCGCGGGACCGACCTCGCCCGGCGTCGGCGCCCCGGAGTACCAGCCGGCGGGAAAGCCCCCGGGCGGGACCTCCATGGACCCGTCGGCACGCAGCCCGAGCTCCATCAGGGTGGTGGTGACGCCGATCGACGGGATCTGGAGCTCCACCGGCGTCGACGGGCCGAGCGGTGGCTCGCCCGTGATCCACGACGGGGTCGGCGACACGCTCGGCGACAGGGAGGTGGCGGGAGCGGGCGGTGCCGACGACGCCTCGGCGGGCGAGGCGGCGTCCGCGGGCGGCGCGGACGGCTCCGCGGCGCAACCGGGGACGGCCGCGCCGAGGACGAGCGCGACCGACGCGGCCGCGCACCAGGCCGGCGCGCGACCCGGGCGGCGGCTCGAGCGCGGGCCAGGCACCGGCGTGCGAACCCTCAGGCGCGTCGGTTACGTCGCCAGACGACCGAGGAGGCGCCGATCCCCGCGAGGACCAGCGCGCCGACGCCGACGAGATCCGCCGTCCCGGCGCCCGCCGAGGCGCTCATGCTGCCGTCACCGGTGCTGACGCCGCCCGACGGGACCCGCGTGACCTGGCCCGCACGACGTGCGTTGGCCGCGGCGGCAGCCGTCTCGGCGTCGGCGGCCGCTGCTGCAGCTGCCGCCGCGGCGGCAGCCGCGGCCGCGGCGTCGTCCGCTGGCGGCGGCGGTGGCGGCGGCGCGGCGCAGACCGGCCGGCTGATCGTGTTCGTGTCGAGCGTCACGGCGCCGTTACGCGCGAGCACCCGACCCTCGATGGTCGCGCTCGTGGTGACGGTGATGTCCGTGAGCGCGAGGATCGTGCCCCGGAACGTCGAGGCGGTGCCGAGCGTCGCGGAGCTGCCGACCTGCCAGAACACGTTGCAGGCCTGCGCGCCGTTGATGAGGGTGATCGAGCTGGCGGAGGCCGTCGTGAGGGTGCTCCCCGCCTGGAAGATGAACACCGCCCCCGCGTCGCCCTGGCCGTCGAGGGTGAGCTCCCCGGTCAGGGAGATGGACGACGCCGAGTTGTGG
Source organism: Pengzhenrongella sicca (assembly GCF_017569225.1). GTDB lineage: Bacteria > Actinomycetota > Actinomycetes > Actinomycetales > Cellulomonadaceae > Pengzhenrongella > Pengzhenrongella sicca. The sequence continues at coordinate 13,060 of NZ_CP071868.1, read as the reverse complement.
ACGCCCGGAACGAGCGTGAGTCCCTCGAGGTCGGTCACGATCGGAAACGTCGGCAAGGAGGCGGCCGCCGCCGCGTTGTACGCGGTGACGAGGTCATCCTTCGCGCCCTGCGTCACCGAGTCGCCGCCGTGGTTCGTCCCGTTCAGGGTGATCGAGCCCGCCCCCGACACCGAGGTCGTGGGGAAGGTGCCGAGGTCACCGTTGAGGGTCGTCGGCCCGGTGTTGGTGACTCCCGCGCCGGCCAACACCACGAACGCGTCGGCGGTGCCTAGACCCGGCGCGGTCGCTGCCTGGGCGCTCGTGACGACGAGCCCGACGAGGCTTGCGGCTCCGAGGACCACGACGCCGACCCCCAGGGTGGTCGGCCGCGGCTTCGTGATCTGTGTGCTTCTCGACACGGGAGGCTCCGTCCCTCGATAGTCACCGCTCTGCGCCGCCGCCCGCCGGCCCACGCTGGCCGGGACTCGGGGACGCTCAGGTCGCCTTGCCTACGAAAAAATGTACCGCAGAGGTGCGGGTACCAGCATGGACACTTGTCCAATCCGGACGCGGTCTTCGGGACCCGGCTTTGGCGCGGACCTTGGCGCGCTCTCGCCGACCGACGAACGGGAGGATCTCGGCGCGGATCGAGCCCCCTGGTACGACGACTCCCTCAGCTGGCCGCTGCGGGCCAGGAGGAGAACAGAGGAGAGGGTGGAGCCAAGGGGACTCGAACCCCTAACCCCCTGCTTGCAAAGCAGGTGCGCTACCACTTGCGCCATGGCCCCGCTACCGGGCGGCGAGCGCCCGGCGAACTACTCGAACGTGTCGGTGACCTCGGCCCACAGGTCGCGGTCGTCGCGATCGTCCTCGAACCGCCGCCACACGAGGTACCCAAGCGTCGCGGCGCCGAGAAGCAGCATGAACTTCTTCATCGAACCCCCCTGTCGCGTACTTCTGGAGTGGGCCTAAGAGGACTTGAACCTCTGACCTCTTCCTTATCAGGGAAGCGCTCTAACCGTCTGAGCTATAGGCCCGCACTCACGACCGCGGTGTGACCCGAGGCGCCGGTTGAGACTACCCCAGCGCGGCCGTACGACCCAACCGGGGGTCAGTCGTCCGTGAGAGTCAGCGTCACGCCGCCCACGAGTGCGGCCGTGATGTTGTACAGGAAGGCGCCGATCGTCGACAGCGCCGTCAGCAGCACGACGTCGACCACGGCGACCACGGTGGCCCCCGACACGACGCGGCTGAACGCGACGTACTGCAGGACGTCGATGGGGGACTCCTCCCCGACGATCTCCGTGATCATGTCGTTCACGCGGGTGAACACGGTCAGCCCGTCGAGGGCGAACCACACGACCGCGGCGGCGATCACGATCATGATGCCGATCGCGACCGAGAGCAGGAACGACAACTTCATCACCGACCACGGGTCGACCCGGGAGATCGACAGGCGCACCCGCCGAGGGGCGCCCGCGGTGGCCGCCGACGGCGCCGGCAGCCGCGCGCTCGAGGCACCCTCGGAGGTGGCCTCCTTGCGCGGCGCGGTGGAGGTGGCTCCCGCAGCGGCCGGAGCCGCGGCAGCTGGAGCGGCTGCGGCGGCCGGGACGCGGGCGGGAGCGGGCTGGGTCTCGGTGGGAGCGATCGTCGGTACCGCCTTCGTGGAGTCGGGGCGTGGCGTGGCGGGGGTCGGGCTGGCCGGCACCCGGCCGGCCGCGGCGGGGAGCGTCGGCGCGGCAGGAACGCTGGGCGCGGCAGGAACGCTCGCCGCGGCGGACTGCGTCGCGGCGGGACGCGGCGCGGCGGGCTCGGGCTGCGCCGGGACCCCCGGGTGCACGGTCGAGGTGGGCCGCGCCGTCGCCGCGACGGGCACGGCGATCGAAGGCGCGGGCGAGGCCGCTCCCGCGGGCCGCTTGCGCGGCGGGATCGAGGGCGGGACCTGCTGGTCGTTGCTCATTCCTCGCCCTCACTGGTCGTTGCCATCGAGCCGCTGTCCGGATCCGTGACGCTGTCGGCGATGTCCGCCGGCTCGCCGGTCGACGCCGCGGGCTCGCCGTCCACGGTAGCGGCATCGTCCGCCACCTGTCGCTCATTGTTGCGGGCGATGCCGATGATCCGGTCGCCGCGGTCCGGCTTCGCGAAGGTCACGCCCTGCGTGTTGCGCCCGGTCGAGGTGACCTGGTTGACCGCGGACCGCACGATCTTGCCGCGCTCCATGATCACCAGGACCTCGTCGTCCTCGTCCGCGATCAGGGCGCCGACGAGGTCGCCGCGCGCCTCGACGAGGTTCGCGACCTTGATGCCCAGGCCGCCGCGGCCCTGCACCCGGTACTCGTCCACCGACGTCCGCTTGGCGAAACCACCCTCGGTGACCACGAACAGGTCCGCCCCGGGCCGAACGACGTCCATCGCGAGCAGGTGGTCCCCGGCCCGGAACTTCATGCCCGTGACGCCGGAGGTCGCGCGCCCGAGCGGGCGCATCGTGTCGTCGTTCGCCGTGAACCGGATCGACTGGCCCTTGCGCGAGACGAGGATCAGGTCGTCGGTCGGGTCGACCAGGCGCGCGGAGACGAGCTCGTCGGACTCGCCCTCGCCGTTCTCGCGCAGGTTGATCGCGATGACGCCGCCGGTGCGGTTCGAGTCGAACTCGGTCAGCCGGGTCTTCTTGACCAGGCCGCGCCTCGTGGCGAGCACGAGGTACTCGGCGTGGCCGTAGTCGCGCAGGTCCAGCACCTGGGCGATCTGCTCCCCGGGCTGGAACGCGAGCAGGTTCGCGACGTGCTGACCCTTGGCGTCGCGGCCGGCCTCAGGCAGCTCGTACGCCTTCGCGCGATAGACGCGGCCCAGATTCGTGAAGAACAGCAGCCAGTGGTGCGTCGTCGTGACGAAGAAGTGGTCGACGATGTCGTCCTCGCGCAGCGCGGCGCCGCGCACGCCCTTGCCGCCGCGCTTCTGCTGCCGGTAGTTGTCGATCCGGGTCCGCTTGGCGTAGCCGCCGCGCGTGATCGTGACGACGACCTCCTCCTCGGCGATGAGGTCCTCCATGGAGACCTCGCCGCCGAACGGCAGGATGACGGTGCGCCGGTCGTCGCCGTGGCGATCGACGATCTCCATGAGCTCGGTGCCGACGATGTCGCGCTGGCGCTGCGGCGAGCCGAGGATCGACTGGTAGTCCGTGATCTTGCGCTGGAGCTCGTCGTAGTCGTCGGTGATCTTCTGCCGCTCCATCGCCGCGAGGCGGCGCAGCTGCAGGTTGAGGATCGCCGTCGCCTGGTCCTCGTCGACCTCGAGCAGCGCCATCAGGCCGGTGCGCGCCTGGTCGACGTTGGGGGAGCGACGGATCAGCGCGATGACCTCGTCGAGCGCGTCGAGCGCCTTGAGGTAGCCGAGCAGGATGTGCGCCTGCTCCTGCGCCTTGCGCAGCCGGAAGGTCGTGCGGCGCACAATGACGTCGAGCTGGTGGGTGACCCAGTGCCGGATGAATGCGTCGAGGCTGAGCGTGCGCGGCACGTCGTCGACAAGCGCCAGCATGTTCGCGGAAAAGTTCTCCTGGAGCTGGGTGTGCTTGTAGAGGTTGTTCAGGACGACCTTCGCGACGGCGTCGCGCTTGAGCACGATCACGAGGCGCTGGCCGGTGCGGCCCGACGTCTCGTCGCGGATGTCCGCGATGCCCTGCATGCGGCCGTCCTTGACGAGCTCGGCGATCTTCTGCGCGAGGTTGTCGGGGTTGACCTGGTACGGCAGCTCGGTGATGACGAGGCAGATCCGGTTCTGGATCTCCTCGACGTTCACGACCGCGCGCATGGTGATGGAGCCGCGGCCGGTGCGGTAGGTGTCCTCGATGCCGCCGTGGCCGAGGATCGTGGCGCCCGTGGGGAAGTCCGGGCCCTTGATGCGCTCGATCAGGGCGTTGAGGAGCTCCTCCTTCGTCGCGTCCGGGTTCGCGAGGTGCCACTGCACGCCGTCGGCGATCTCGCGCAGGTTGTGCGGCGGGATGTTCGTGGCCATGCCGACGGCGATGCCGGCGCTGCCGTTGGCGAGCAGGTTCGGGAACCGCGACGGCAGGACGATCGGCTCCTGGTTCTTGCCGTCGTAGTTGTCCCGGAAGTCGACGGTGCCCTCGTCGATGTCGCGGACCATCTCCATCGCGAGCGGCGCCATCCGGCACTCGGTGTACCGCGGCGCGGCGGCCGGGTCGTTGCCGGGGGAGCCGAAGTTGCCCTGCCCGGCGACGAGCGGGTACCTCATGGACCAGTCCTGCACGAGGCGCACCAGCGCGTCGTAGATCGACGAGTCGCCGTGGGGGTGGTACTTGCCCATGACGTCGCCCACGACGCGCGAGCACTTGTTGTAGCCCCGGTCGGGCCGGTAGCCGCCGTCGTACATCGCGTAGAGCACGCGCTTGTGCACCGGCTTGAGGCCGTCCCGGACATCGGGCAGCGCGCGCCCGACGATGACGCTCATCGCGTAGTCGAGGTACGACCGCTGCATCTCGAGCTGCAGGTCGACCTGCTCGATCCGGCCGTGCATCGCGAACGCGGCGGCGACCTCGTCCGCGTCGCTGCGCACGACCTCGGTCGCGTCGCTGTTCTGGCCGCCATCGCTGGGCCCGGGGGTCTGATCGGTCACCGTCTACCTCGTCTTTCGGGCGGCGCGCACCCCCCGGCGCTCTCGGGCCGGGGCGTGCACCACCGCTGGGTGGTTCCGTGCTGATCTGCGGCGGCCTGCTCGGCCCGCAGCTGGGCTAGATGTCGAGGAACCGCACGTCCTTGGCGTTCTGCTGGATGAACGCGCGCCGCGACTCCACGTCTTCACCCATCAGGATCGAGAAGATCTCGTCGGCGGCCGCCGCGTCATCCATGGTCACCTGCAGCAACGTGCGCTGCTCCGGGTCCATCGTCGTCGCCCACAGCTCGGAGTAGTCCATCTCGCCGAGACCCTTGTAGCGCTGGATCCCGCCGTCCTTCGGGATGCGCTTGCCCGCCGCCTGGCCCGCGTGCAGGAACGCCTCCTTCTCGCGGTCCGAGTACACGTAGTCGTGCTCGGCGTTGGTCCACTTGATGCGGTACAGCGGGGGCTGCGCGAGGAACACGTGACCGTTCTCGATCAGGGGACGCATGTACCGGAACAGCAGCGTGAGCAGCAGGGTGCAGATGTGCTGGCCGTCGACGTCCGCATCGGCCATGAGCACGATCTTGTGATACCGCAGCTTGGCGAGGTCGAAGTCCTCGCCGATGCCCGTCCCGAAGGCCGTGATGAGCGCCTGGACCTCCTGGTTGCCGAGCGCGCGGTCGAGCCGGGCGCGCTCGACGTTGAGGATCTTCCCGCGGATGGGCAGGATCGCCTGCGTGCTGGGGTTCCGGCCGCGCACCGCGGAGCCGCCGGCCGAGTCGCCCTCGACGATGAAGACCTCGCACTCCTCGGGCTTGTTCGACTGGCAGTCGCGGAGCTTGCCGGGCATGCCACCCGACTCGAGCAGCCCCTTGCGGCGCGTCGCCTCGCGCGCCTTGCGGGCGGCCAGCCGGGCGGCCGAGGCTTGGATGGACTTGCGGATGATGTCGCGGGCCTCGTTCGGGTGGCTCTCGAGCCAGTCACCCAGCTGGGTGTTCACCACACGCTGGACGAACGTCTTGGCCTCGGTGTTGCCCAGCTTGGTCTTCGTCTGGCCCTCGAACTGCGGCTCGCCGAGCTTGATCGACAGGACCGCCGTGAGCCCCTCCCGGATGTCGTCGCCGGTGAGGTTGTCTTCCTTCTCCTTGAGCAAGTTCTTCTCGCGCGCGTACCGGTTGATGAGCGTCGTCATCGCCGCGCGGAAGCCCTCCTCGTGCGTTCCCCCTTCGGGGGTGCTGATCGTGTTCGCGTAGGTGTGCACGGACTCCGTGTAAGCCCCGGTCCACTGCATCGCGATCTCGAGCGACAGCCGCCGCTCGGTGTCCTCGGATTCGAAGTCGATGATCTCCGGGTGGATGAGCTCGACCTTCTTCGTCGAGTTGAGGTGCCGGACGTAGTCGACCAGTCCGCCGTCGTACCGGTAGGTCACCGTCCGGTGCGCCGCAGGCTCGCTGCCCTCGACGGCGGCCGCGCCCACGACCTCGTCCTCCGTCCCGGTGTGGCCCGGGCGCTCGTCGGTGAGCGAGATCTTCAGGCCCTTGTTGAGGAATGCCATCTGCTGGAACCGGGCGCGCAGCGTCTCGAAGTCGTAGGTCGTCGTCTCGAAGGTGACGTCGCTGGCCCAGAAGGTGACCGTCGTGCCGGTGCTGTCCGCGTCCTCGTCCTGCGAGAGCGAGGCCTGCGGGACGCCGTCGGCAAAGGCCTGCCGCCAGACCGACCCCTGGCGGCGCACCTCGACCTCGAGCTTGGAGCTGAGCGCGTTGACGACCGAGACGCCGACTCCGTGCAGCCCGCCCGAGACGGCGTACCCGGAACCGCCGAACTTCCCGCCGGCGTGCAGCACGGTCAGGACGACCTCGACGGCCGACTTTCCCTCGCTCGCGACGATGCCGACTGGGATGCCGCGCCCGTTGTCGACCACCCGCACGCCGCCGTCGGCGAGCAGGGTCACCTCGATGTGATCGCAGTAGCCGGCCAGCGCCTCGTCGACCGAGTTGTCGACAACTTCGTACACCAGGTGGTGCAGGCCACGCTCGCCGGTCGAGCCGATGTACATGCCCGGGCGCTTGCGGACGGCCTCGAGGCCCTCGAGAACCGTGATCGCGCTGGCGTTGTAGGTACCGTCTCCGACGGGTGCGACCGACGTTGTGCTGGCACCGGTGATGGGGCTCTGGTCGACCACGGGCGGGGGTACTCCTCAAGCTCTCGCACACGCGGATGGACCGAGCCGATGGGCCGGATCACTACCGGGCGCTGAATTTCCAGGCACAGACGCGCCAGGAATGACCTCCACAGTCTACCTGGCGACAGCGCCAGGACCTCATGTGCACAGCCCTCAGCCGAAGGTATCTCGGGGGCCCCTCCCGGGAACCGAACGCGGACCCCGCTTGAATCCGGGTCCGGCGGGGCCGAGAACGCGGACCTCGCGCACCACACCCTCGCCGACGTCGTCGGCAAGTCGGCGCAGCAGCTGCGGCACCAGCAGCTTCAGGTTGGTCGCCCAGCTGGTCGAGTCCGTGCGGATGACCAGCTCGCCCGCCTCGAACGTCTCCGGCGTGCAGTGATCGGCGATCTGATCGCCGACGACGTCGCGCCAGCGCCCGATCACGCCGCCGACCGACACGTCCTGGGTCCAGCCGCGATCGCGCACCAGGGCGGCGAGCGTGTCCGAGACGAGCCGAGGATCGCGGCCACCCTTGCCGGGCGTGCCCCGCAACGGCTCGAGTGGCGTGCGGCGACGAGGCTCCTGACCTGGCCTGATACCCCGCCCCGCCGCCGCGGCCTTGGCCCGGTTCAACGCCGCACGGGCCACCTCGGCCGGCGGCGTGAGCTCCACCCGGTCGCCCACGGGCAGGCTCGCGTCGTCGGTGGGATCCACCGCGGCCTCCGGCGGGTCCTCAGAGGACACGTTGCACCTGCCCCTGCATGACGTCGACGCGCGCCCCGGCGAGCTGCTCCGGCACGTCGCCCGGGACGGCCGCGGTGACGATCACCTGGCCGGCGCTCGAGACGAGGTCCGCCAGCCGGTCGCGACGCCGCGTGTCGAGCTCGGCGAACACGTCGTCCAGGATCAGGACCGGCTCGCCATCCGTGCCCCAGTCGGTGACCCACTCCGGACCGTCGGGCTCCGTGAGTAGCCGGTAGGACGCGATACGTAGCGCGAGCGCGAACGACCACGACTCTCCATGACTGGCGTACCCCTTCACCGGGAGGTCACCCAGGTCCAGCACGAGGTCGTCGCGGTGCGGGCCGACGAGGCAGACGCCACGCTCGAGCTCGCGCGAGCGGAGCCGACCCATCGCCTCCATCAACTGCGCCTCGAGCAGGTCGACCCCGGGCAGCTCCGCCGGGAGTCCCACGCGATCGCCGTGCTCGGCCGCCGAGGTCGCGTCGAGCGACGACCGGTAGGTCAGCTGGGCAATCCCCTGACCGGCGCTGACCTGCTCATATGCCGCCTGCACGTGGGGTCTCAGGGCGGCGACGAGCGCCTGCCGCGTCGCGATGATCTGGGCGCCGACCTCGGCGAGCTTCGCATCCCAGACGTCGAGCGTGCGCAGGTCGGCACCCCCCCGGGAGGCGCGCATGGCGGCGCCGGCCGACTTCAGCAGCGCACCGCGCTGGCGAAGCACCCGGTCGTAGTCGGCGAGGGTGCCGGCCATCCTCGGGGTGACGAGCACGGCGAGCTCATCGAGGAATCGCCGCCGGCCGTCCGGGTCTCCCTTGACGAGCGCCAGGTCCTCCGGTGCGAAGACCACCGTTCGCAGGATCCCGAGCACGTCGCGCACCCGGGGAACCGGCGATCGGTTGATCCGCGCGCGGTTGGCCTTGCCCGCCGTGATCTCGATCTCCACCAGGCGTGCCCGGTCGGCCCGGACGATCCGCGCGCGCACAACCGCGCGCGGCGCCCCACTCTTGATCAGGGCCACGTCGGACGACACCCGGTGGCTGCTCAGGGTGGCGACGTAGCCCAGCGCCTCGACGAGATTGGTCTTGCCCTGGCCATTCGGACCGACCAGCGCCGTGACGCCTGGCTCCAGCTCGAGATCGACCCCGGCGTAGGACCGGAAGTCGACAAGAGAAAGGTGCGAGACGTACACCGGTCAGCTGACCGTGCCCGCCGACCCCGCGGCGTGTGCAGGCTTGACGGCGTGCCCACCGAACTGCTGGCGCAGCGCCGCGACGACCTTCATCGCGGGGGAGTCGACCTGCCGTGAGGAGAAGCGAGCGAACAGCGCAGCGGAGATGACGGGCAGCGGAACCGCGGCGTCGATCGCGGCATCGACAGTCCAGCGACCCTCCCCGGAATCCTCGACCCAGTCGCTGATGTCGCCAAGCTCGGGGTCTTCCTCGAGCGCCTTGACCAACAGGTCGAGCAGCCAGGACCGCACGACCGTGCCGCGCGTCCACGCCTTGAGGGTGCCGGTGACGTCGGTCACGAGATCCTGCGCCTCGAGGAGCTCATACCCTTCCGCGTATGCCTGCATGAGGCCGTACTCGATGCCGTTGTGGACCATCTTCGCGTAGTGGCCGGCACCGACCCCGCCCGCGTGCACGAAACCCTCGTCGCGCGGTCCCGGCGGGCGTAGCGCGTCGAAGACCGGCATGGCCTCGGCAACCTGGGCCGCCGCCCCACCCACCATCAGCCCATAGCCGTTCGCCAGACCCCACACTCCGCCCGAGACGCCGACGTCCAGATAGCCGATGCCGCACGCGGCGAGGGCGGTGGCATGCACCGCATCGTCAGTGAAATGCGAGTTACCACCCTCGATGACCAGATCACCCGAGCCGAGCAGCCCACCGAGCTCGGTGATGACCGCGGAGGTCGGGGCTCCGGCGGGCACCATCACCCACACGATGCGCTGCCCGCCCGGCAACGCCTCGACCAACGCGGCGAGCGAGGGGACATCCGAGACCGCGGGGTTGCGGTCGTACCCGGTCACGGCGATGCCTGCGGCGCGCAGGCGTTCGGCCATGTTCGCGCCCATCTTGCCCAGCCCTACGAGACCTATCTGCATCGTCAATCCCTTCGACCGAGTCCGTCGTCTGTGCTGGCGTGCCGACGCCTCGCCGGCCAGGAGTCAGCTTGCGAAGCGGATCGGAACCAGCAGGTATCGGTAGTCCTTGAGGTCCTCACCGTCGAGCGCGGCCTGCCCGGTGAACTCGACCGGCTTGTTCGGGTGGGTGAACGACATCCGCACAAACTCCGTCGCGAGCGCCCCGAGCCCGTCGAGCAGGAACTGCGGGTTGAACGCCACCGAGATGTCGTCACCCTCGAGCGTCGCCTCCAGTGCCTCAGATGCCTGTGCATCATCGCCCTGCCCGGCGTCGAGCACGACCTGGCCCGCCGAGAAGGTCAACCGGATCGGCGTGTTGCGCTCGGCAACGAGGGCGACGCGCTTCGCGGCGTCGGCCAGGGCCTGGGTCGAGACCACTGCGTGGATGGGCGTCTCGTCCGGGAACAGCCTGCGCACCGCGGGGTAGTCGCCGTCGACGAGCAGGGACGTGGTGTGCCGGCCGCCCGCTTCGAACCCAATGAGATCGACGCCCGCTCCGGTGGCAAGCGCGACGTTGACCTGAGCAGCACCGCCGAGGGACTTCGCGGCGTCGGACAGCGTCCGCGCGCGCACGAGGGCCACGGTCGAGATGTCGGGGGACGCCGGGTTCCAGGTGAGCTCGCGCAGGGCAAGCCGGTAGCGATCCGTTGCGAGCAGGGTGATCTTCTCGCCCTCGATCTCCATCCGTACGCCCGTGAGCAGCGGAAGGGTGTCGTCGCGGCTCGCAGCAATCGTGACCTGGGCGACCGCGAGCGTGAGCTTGTCTCCGTCGATCGTGCCGGACAGCGCCGGCATGGCCGGGAGCGCCGGGTAGTCCTCGACCGGCATCGTCAGGAGGGTGAACCTGCTGGCCCCGCAGGTGACGGTGACCTTCGTGCCATCCAGGACGACGTCGACAGGCTTGGCCGGCAACGCCCGCGAGATCTCCGCGAGCAGTCGCCCGGAGACCAGGACGACGCCCGGTTCGCTGACCTCGGCCGCGATCTCCGAGCGTGCGGACACCTCGTAGTCGAACGTCGACAGGTGGAGCACACCGCTGGAGTCGGCCTCGATCCGCACGCCGGCAAGGACGGGAACCGGCGGTCGGGTGGGCAACGATCTCGCGGTCCAGGTGACGGCTTCGGCCAGCACATCACGTTCGACCCGGAACTTCATGCCACGCCCTTCGTTGAGCTGCGCCTCGCAGTGGAGGGCTGGGCCCGTCGATCCTGTGGGCGCAGCCAAGTTTTGTGCGAACACTACGCGAGTGCGACGAGCGTCGGGAACGCTTAGCGGGCGGTGGTTCGCCTGCCTGGCCGGGGCGGGCTGGTGCTCGTGATGAAGGCGTTGTGGATTTTCCAATGAGATCAAGTTCATCGTTGTCATCGCCTCTGTGCACGATGTGGAGAAGCCATGACTTTGCAGGTCACATGCGTCGGCGGCGTGTGGACGCTCAGGTGGACCGCCAGTGTGGATCAGCGCTCGAGCGGTGGACGAGTCTGCTGGCATGGAGGGCCGTCCACCGAATCACAGCCGCTCGTCCACATTGGCTCATGCGGGTCATCCACCACCATCCACAGAGATATACACAGGTGTGTACATTCATCTCGGGATCGTGTTAGGGGGAGTGCGAACGACCCGGTTCCGGGCGTCGGCGGAGGTCAGCCGCGCCGCTGCTGCTTGATGCGGCTGGTGAGCTCGGTGACCTGGTTGTAGGTCGACCGACGCTCGGCCATCTGCTCTCGGATCTTGCGGTTCGCGTGCATCACCGTGGTGTGGTCGCGATTACCGAAGGCCTGGCCGATCTTCGGCAGCGACATGTCGGTGAGCTCGCGGCACAGGTACATCGCTATCTGCCGTGCAGTGACCAGCACCCGGGACCTTGAAGGCCCGCAGAGGTCCTCGATGGCGAGGCCGAAGTACGAGGCGGTCTGGCCGATGACGGCCGACGCGGTGATCTGCTCGGCGTTCTCGTCGCTGATGAGGTCCTTCAGCACGATCTCGGCCAGCGGGCGGTCCACCTGCTGGCGGTTTAGGTTGGCGAACGCGGTCACCCGGATGAGTGCGCCCTCGAGCTCGCGGATGTTCGCCGAGATCTTGGAGGCGATGTACTCGAGCACGTCGTCCGGTGCCTGGAGGCCCTCGTTCCCCGCCTTCTTCCGCAGGATGGCGATCCGGGTTTCGAGGTCGGGTGGCTGAACATCGGTGATCAGGCCCCACTCGAACCGGGATCGCATGCGGTCCTCGAAGCCGTTTAGCTGCTTGGGTGGCAGGTCAGACGTGATCACGACCTGCTTGTTCGCGTTGTGCAGGGTGTTGAACGTGTGGAAGAACTCCTCCATCGTCTGTTCCTTGCCCTGCAGGAACTGGATGTCGTCTACGAGCAGCACATCGACGTCGCGATACCGCCGCTGAAACGCGCCGGCCTTGTCGTCGCGGATGGAGTTGATGAAGTCGTTCGTGAACTCTTCCGAGTTCACATAGCGGACCCGCACGCTGGGATAGAGATTGTGTGCGTAGTGGCCGATCGCGTGGAGCAGGTGCGTCTTGCCGAGGCCGGAGTCGCCATAGATGAACAGGGGGTTGTAGGCCTTGGCCGGGGCCTCCGCGACGGCAACGGCGGCGGCGTGCGCAAACCTGTTCGAGGCGCCGATGACGAAGGTCTCGAACAGGTACTTCGGGTTGAGGCGGACGGGTTCGACCGGGGGTTTCTTCCCGTGCTGAGATCGGTGGCCTGTGTAGGCGGTCTGCAGCGGCTCGTCGACCTGTCCGTCGTCGGGCAGCGCGTAGGCCGTGTGTCCGGGCACCGTTGCGGTCGAGGCGACCGGGCGTAGCGCGGCGGTCGACATCTCCATCGCCGAGTCGACGGTGATGGCGAATCGCGCCTCGCGACCCAGTGCGTGCGACAGCGCCTCGGTGACCTCGGCGCGCACGCGCGACTCGAGGTAGTCCTTCGTCAGGTCATTGCCGACGGAGAGGATCAGGGTGTCGTTGAGCAGCCCGAGCGGACGCGCGAGCTTGACGAAGGCAAGCTGTCGGGGAGTGACGTCGGGACTCTGCTCGATCTCATCGACGGTGCGATCCCAAACCTCGGCAAAGCCGTCGTCCTGTTCTGACACGTGGTCTTCCTCGCTGATCTTCGAACGATCGTCCGCCCGGAAGTCTTCCACCGTCGAACTGGTCCACACACTTTTCCACAGGTTGTGGTCGGTTGGGAACCCGATCGTCGTTGGGGCTGGCCGCGGGAGTGGTCGTCGCGAGGAGGCGGGGTGTCTGGTCTCGTTTGACCGACCCGTGTGAGCCAGCGTAATGTGGAACAGCCGTTGTTGACGGCTGCTGCGTCGTGCCCGCATGACGCAGGTGTGCCCGCTCTGCGCTCTGCGAACCTGCCCGCCGCGAAGCGGTGTGCACGCCGAGGCGTCGACAGCAGCAGC